>NZ_JAIUIL010000002.1:0-584383 GCF_020165595.1 Mesorhizobium sp. BR-1-1-10
CCACGGGCCCGCGTCGCCGGGGCCGCTAAATTGAGCAGGTCAAAGCGCGATCGGAAGCAAAAACGGATACCACTCTTGCCGACCGCTCTTCAAATTGCCGTTACTCGGCGGCTGCCTTTTCCGGCAGCTTGACCGAACCGCCGGCCTTTTCGATCTTCTCGATCGCGGCCTTGGAGGCGCCGGCGACGTCGAAGGCGAGCTTGGCCTTGAGTTCGCCATCGGACAGCACGCGCACGCCATCCTTGACGCGACGGATGACGCCGGCGACGACAAGCGCCTCGGCCGTCACGGTCGCCTTGACGTCAAGCTTCTTGGCATCGACGGCTTCCTGGATACGGGCCAGCGACACGACGGTGAAGCTCTTGGCGAAGATGTTGTTGAAGCCACGCTTCGGCAGACGCCTGTAGAGCGGCATCTGGCCACCCTCGAAGCCGTTGACGGCGACGCCGGAGCGCGCCTTCTGGCCCTTGACGCCGCGACCGGCGGTCTTGCCCGAGCCGGAGCCGATGCCGCGGCCGAGGCGCTTCTTGGAGTGCGTCGCGCCGTCCTTGTCACGCAGATCATTGAGTTTCATCTGGGTTCTCCTGCGCTCTTGCTCAGCCCTCGTCCACGACGCGGACGAGATGCTGGACGGCAGCGATCATGCCGCGCACGGAAGGCGTATCTTCCAGCGTGCGCTGCTTGTGCATCTTGTTGAGGCCGAGGCCGACCAGCGTTGCGCGCTGTTCCTTCGGGCGGCGGATCGGCGAACCGATCTGCTCAACGGTGATGGTCTTGGTTGCTTTCTTGGCCATGGTCAAAATCCCTGGTCAGATCGACTATTCTTCAGCCGCAACGGCGGTGCCGCGGCGGGCCTGAAGGGTCGAATACTTGATGCCACGCGCGGCAGCCACATCCTTGGGATGCATCTGGCTCTTCAGCGCGTCGAAGGTGGCGCGAACCATGTTGTACGGGTTCGACGAACCCATCGACTTGGCAACCACGTCGTGCATGCCGAGCGTCTCGAAGACGGCGCGCATCGGGCCGCCGGCGATGATGCCAGTACCCTGCTTGGCAGCGCGCAGCAGAACACGGCCAGCGCCCCAACGTCCCTCGACGTCATGGTGCAGCGTGCGGCCCGAGCGCAACGGCACGAAGATCATGTCGCGCTTTGCGGATTCGGTTGCCTTGCGGATAGCTTCCGGCACTTCACGCGCCTTGCCGTGACCAAAGCCAACGCGGCCCTTCTGGTCGCCGACGACGACGAGCGCGGCAAAACCAAAGCGACGGCCGCCCTTGACGACCTTGGCGACGCGGTTGATGTGGACAAGCTTGTCCACCATGCCGTCATCGCGTTCTTCACGATCGCGGCCGCGGCCGCCATCCCTACGTTCCTGTGCCATATCCTGTTCCTTGTTCTTTTCCGGAAGCACGGGTTGCTGATTGCCGGCGCCGCTTTGGGTCCCCGACGGTGAAAACTATTTCTTCCTTTGCATGATCTTATCCGAAAAGTCTGCAACTTTTCGGGGTCATGCTTAGAAGCTGAGACCGCCTTCGCGGGCCGCTTCAGCCAGCGCCTTGACGCGGCCGTGATAGATGTAGGCGCCGCGATCGAAGACGACTTCCTTGACGCCGGCCTTGGTGGCGCGCTCGGCGATCAGCTTGCCGATCGCAGCGGCGGCAGCGGTGTCAGCGCCGGTCTTGAGCGAACCCTTGAGGTCCTTCTCGAGCGTCGAGGCGGCGGCAATGGTGTGGCCCTTGGCGTCGTCGATGACCTGAACGTAGATGTTCTTCGACGTGCGATGAACCGACAGACGCGGACGCTCGCCGGCGACTTTCTTGATCTGACGGCGCACGCGCTGCGCGCGGCGCTGGATGGATTCCTTGATAGCCATGATAGTTCCTTGCCTTCAAAAAACGGGGGCCGCCACATGCGGTAGGCGAAGCGCCTCCCGCGACCGCTCCCCGCGGCGTTAACTTCCGTGGCTTGGTCCCTGTGCGAAAAGTCTGCAACTTTTCAGGGCCAAGCCGATTACTTCTTCTTGCCTTCCTTGCGGACGATCTTCTCGCCAGCGTAGCGGACGCCCTTGCCCTTGTAGGGCTCGGGACCGCGGTATTCGCGGATCTCCGCTGCGACCTGGCCGACCTGCTGCTTGTCGATGCCGGCCACGGTGATTTCGGTCGGCTTCGGCACGGTGATCGTGATGCCGGCCGGCGTCTCGTAGACGACATCATGGCTGAAGCCAAGGGCCAGTTGCAGGTTCTTGCCCTGCAAGGCGGCGCGATAGCCGACGCCGGTGATCTCGAGCTTCTTCTCGAAACCGTCCTTCACGCCCTGCAGGATGTTGACGATCTGCGTGCGCGACATGCCCCACTTGGAGCGGGCGGTCTTGGTCTGGTCGCGCGGCTGGACAGCGATTTCGCTGCCTTCCATCTTGACCAGGACTTCGTCGTTCACCACGAACTTCAGCTCGCCCTTGGGGCCCTTCGCCGTCACGGTCTGGCCATTGACGGTCGCGGTCACGCCCTGCGGCAGCGAAACGGGTTTCTTTCCAATACGAGACATCAGGTTGTCCTCGTCACTTCTCTTGTTTCAGGTCTCTGTCTTCGGGAACGATCCGAAGACCGAATTCCACGTGCGGTAAGCTGCCGGATCAGAAGATCTGGCAGAGGATCTCGCCGCCGACGTTCTGTTCGCGTGCTTCATGGTCGGCCATCACGCCCTTCGGTGTCGAAAGGATGGCAATGCCGAGGCCGTTGGCAACGTGCGGGATCGACTTGGCCGAGACGTAAACGCGGCGGCCGGGCTTCGAAACGCGGGCGATTTCGCGCACGACCGGGGCACCGTCGAAATACTTCAGCTCGATTTCGATCTCGGACTTGCCGTTGTCGAAATCGGTCTGGCTGTAATCGCGGATATAGCCTTCAGCCTTCAGCACGTCGAGGACGCGGGTGCGCAGACGCGAGGCCGGCGTCGAGACACTCGACTTCTTGCGGCCATAGGCGTTGCGGATGCGGGTCAGCATATCGCCGAGAGGATCGCTCAATGACATGTTATGTCCTCCTTACCAGCTCGACTTGACCAGGCCCGGGATCTGGCCGTTATTGCCGAGGTCCCGAAGCGCGATGCGCGATACTTTGAGCTTGCGATAGTAGGCACGCGGGCGGCCGGTGACTTCGCAGCGGTTGCGGATGCGGATTTTGGCCGAGTTGCGCGGCATGGCGGCAAGCTTGAGCTGAGCGCGGAAGCGCTCTTCCATCGGCTTGGATTGATCCATGATGATCGCCTTGAGCGCAGCGCGCTTGGGACCGTACTGGTCGGCAAGCTTGCGGCGCCTGTTGTTCTTCTCGACTGAGCTGGTCTTTGCCATTTCAGATTTTTCCTTTTCTCGCTGCCGTTACTGGCGGAAGGGGAAGTTGAAAGCCTTGAGCAAAGCCCTGGCTTCGTCGTCCGTCTTCGCAGTCGTACAAACGATGACGTCCATGCCCCAGATCTGATCAACCTTGTCGTAGTTGATCTCCGGGAACACGATGTGCTCCTTGATGCCCATGGCGTAGTTGCCACGGCCATCGAAGCTCTTGGGGTTCAGTCCGCGGAAGTCGCGGACGCGCGGCAGCGCGATGTTCACGAGGCGGTCGAGGAACTCGTACATGCGTTCCTTGCGCAGCGTGACCTTGGCGCCGATCGGCATCTTCTCGCGAACCTTGAAGCCCGCGATCGAATTGCGGGCGCGGGTGACGACGGCCTTCTGGCCGGCGATCATCGCCAGGTCCTCGGCCGCGACCGAAGGCTTCTTCGAATCGGCGGTCGCTTCGCCCACACCCATGTTCAGCACGATCTTGTCGAGGCGCGGAACCTGCATCTCGTTGTCGTAGCCGAACTGCTCCTGCAGCGCCTTGCGGATGGTCTCGTTGTAGACCTGCTTGAGGCGCGGCGTGTTGTTGGCAGTCGCCTGCTTGGTTTGAGCCTTAGCCATTGATGACTTCTCCCGAGCGCTTGGCGACGCGCACCTTCTTGCCGTCCTTCTGGAAGACGAAACCGACGCGGGTCGGCTTGCCATCCTTCGGGTCGGCCAGCGCGATGTTCGACAGCTGGATCGGCGCTTCCTTGGTGATGATCCCGCCCTCTTGGGACTGGGACTGCTTCTGGTGACGACGGATCATGTTGACGCCGCGCACCAGCGCGGTGTCATCCTTCGGCTGAACCGAGAGGACTTCGCCCGAACGGCCCTTGTCCTTGCCAGCCAGCACGACGACCTTGTCGCCTTTTCTAATCTTTTGCATTGGTCCGGCTCCTTACAGCACTTCAGGCGCGAGCGAGATGATCTTCATGTGGTTCTTGGCGCGAAGTTCGCGCGGAACCGGTCCGAAGATACGCGTGCCGATCGGCTCTTTCTTGTTGTCGACGAGAACGGCCGCGTTCTTGTCGAAACGGATCACGCTGCCGTCCGGGCGGCGGATGTCCTTGGCCGTGCGAACCACGACCGCCTTCATCACATCGCCCTTCTTAACGCGGCCGCGCGGAATGGCTTCCTTGATCGACACCACGATGATGTCGCCCACGGAAGCGTATTTCCGCTTCGAGCCGCCCAGCACCTTGATGCACATGACACGACGCGCGCCGGAATTATCCGCCACGTCGAGGTTTGTTTGCATCTGAATCATGACTGGCCGCCTTCTTCTTTTCTAACGGGATGGGCTCGAAGCCCCTCCCCGGTCTGTCCAAAATTCGTTTGTTTACGCCTGATCCGAGGATACGACGATCCAGCGCTTATCCTTGGAAATCGGCTTCGATTCCTGGATGAACACCTGATCGCCGACCTTGTGGGCGTTGTTCTCGTCGTGCGCCTTGTACTTCTTGGTCATGCGCACGGTCTTCTTCATCACGGGATGCGTGAAGCGCCGTTCGACCTTGACGACAACCGTCTTCTCGTTCTTGTCGCTGACGACGGTGCCCTGCAGAATGCGCTTTGGCATGGTTTTCGTCCTTAAGCCTTCTTGGCCGCGGACTTTTCCGCAGCGATGGTCTTGATACGCGCAATGTCCTTGCGAACCTGCCTCACGCGCGCGGTCTTCTCGAGCTGGCCGGTGGCCTTCTGGAAGCGCAGGTTGAACTGCTCCTTCTTCAGGCTGGCCAGGTCGTCGGTCAGCTGGTCCTGGGTCTTGGTCCGGATGTCTTCGGCTTTCATGATCAGCCCGTCCTTATTCTGCGATGCGCTGTACGAAGCGCGTCCTGACCGAGAGCTTGGCCGCGCCGAGACGCAGCGCCTCACGGGCGGTTTCTTCATTGACGCCGTCGATCTCGAACATGATGCGGCCCGGCTTGACGCGCGCCGCCCAGTAATCGACCGCGCCCTTGCCCTTGCCCATGCGGACTTCGGTCGGCTTCGAAGTGACCGGCACGTCCGGGAAAATGCGGATCCAGACGCGGCCGGCACGCTTCATTTCGCGAGTGATCGCGCGGCGGGCCGCCTCGATCTCACGCGCGGTGACGCGGTTCGGCTCAAGCGCCTTCAGCCCGAAACCACCGAAATCCAGGTTGGTGCCGCCCTTTGCGGTACCATGGATACGGCCCTTGAACTGCTTGCGGAACTTTGTGCGCTTTGGCTGCAGCATCGTTCTAACTCCAAATTCCTAAATGTCTCAGGCGTTTTCGCGACGACGACCGCGTTCGCGATCACCACCACCGCCATGCGCGGCATCACCCTCGGTCGCGCGGCGTTCCGAAGCCATCGGATCGTGCTCGAGGATCTCGCCCTTGAATACCCAGACCTTGACGCCGCAGATGCCATACGCCGTGTTCGCCTCGGCCGTACCGTAATCGACATCGGCGCGCAGCGTATGCAGCGGCACGCGACCTTCACGGTACCATTCCATGCGCGCGATCTCGGCGCCGCCAAGACGGCCGGCGCAGTTGATGCGGATGCCTTCGGCACCGAGGCGCATGGCCGACTGCACGGCACGCTTCATGGCGCGGCGGAACGCGATACGGCGCTCGAGCTGCTGGGCGATCGACTGGGCGACCAGGGTCGCGTCGATTTCCGGCTTGCGCACTTCAACGATGTTGAGGTGCGTCTCGGACTTCGTCATCTCCATCAGCTTCTTGCGAAGCTTCTCGATGTCGGCGCCCTTCTTGCCGATGATCAGACCCGGGCGCGCGGCATGGATGGTGACGCGGCACTTCTTGTGCGGACGCTCGATCACGACCTTCGAGATCGCGGCCTGCTTGAGTTCCTTCTCAAGATACTTGCGGATCTTGATGTCCTCATGCAGCAGCTTGCCGTACTCGCCGGTGTTCGCGAACCAGCGCGAATCCCAGGTGCGGTTGATGCCGAGGCGAAGACCGATCGGATTGACTTTCTGGCCCATTATGCGGCCTCCCCTTTTTCTTCGACTTCACGAACGACGATCGTGAGGTGCGAGAACGGCTTCTCGATACGGCTGGCGCGACCACGGCCACGAGCGTGGAACCGCTTCATGACGATCGACTTGCCGACATAGGCTTCCGCCACCACCAGCGCATCGACATCGAGGTCGTGGTTGTTTTCCGCGTTGGCGATTGCCGATTCCAGCGTCTTCTTGACCGTGCCGGAAATCCGCTTGGCCGAGAATTCGAGATCGGAAAGCGCTGTCGCGACCTTCTTGCCGCGGATCAGCGCGGCAACCAGGTTCAGCTTCTGCGGGCTGATACGGATCGTGCGCAACACGGCGCGCGCTTCGTTGTCAGCAAGCCTGCGCGGAGCTTTGGCCTTGCCCATGATTATTTCCTCTTCGCCTTCTTATCCGCGCCGTGACCGTAATAGGTCCGGGTCGGAGCGAATTCACCGAACTTGTGACCGACCATGTCCTCGTTCACCGAAACGGGAACATGCTTCTGGCCGTTGTAGACACCGAAGGTGAGGCCGACGAACTGCGGCAGGATGGTGGAGCGACGGCTCCACATCTTGATCACCTCATTGCGACCGCCTTCACGAACCTTGTCCACCTTCTTGAGAAGGTAGCCGTCGATGAAGGGGCCTTTCCAAATAGAACGAGTCACTTGGCGTTACCTCTTCTTAGCTCTTGCGCTGATGGCGCGAGCGCAGGATGAACTTGTCGGTCGCCTTGTTGGACCGCGTCTTCTTGCCCTTGGTCGGCTTGCCCCACGGGCTGACCGGATGACGGCCACCGGAGGTGCGGCCTTCACCACCGCCATGCGGGTGGTCGACCGGGTTCATGGTCACGCCGCGATTGTGCGGACGCTTGCCACGCCAAACCGTGCGGCCGGCCTTGCCGTCGTTGATGTTGCCGTGGTCCGGATTGGACACGGCACCGACGGTGGCCATGCAGGAGCCGTGAACGACACGCTGCTCGCCCGAGTTGAGGCGCAGGATCGCCATGCCCTGGTCACGGCCGACCAACTGGCCGTAACCACCTGCCGACCGGGCGACCTGGGCGCCCTTGCCCGGCTTCAGCTCGATGTTGTGGACGATGGTGCCGACCGGCATCGAGGCCAGCGGCATCGCATTGCCCGGCTTAACGTCGACCGCTTCGCCAGCCACGATCTTGTCGCCGGGAGCCAGACGCTGCGGAGCGATGATGTAGGACAGCTCACCATCATCATACTTGATCAGTGCGATGAAGGCCGTGCGGTTCGGATCGTATTCAATGCGCTCGACCGTGCCGACAACGTCGAACTTGCGACGCTTGAAGTCGATGATGCGGTACGAACGCTTGTGGCCACCACCGATGAAGCGGGCGGTGATACGGCCGTGGTTGTTGCGGCCGCCCGACTTGGTCAGACCCTCGGTCAGGCCCTTCACGGGCTTGCCCTTGTAGAGGCCCGAGCGGTCGACGATGACCAGCTGGCGGGTGCTCGGCGTTACCGGGTTGAATTTTTTCAGTGCCATTGTTGTTGTCCTCGCGGCCTTGCTCAGAGACCCGTCGCGACGTCGATCGACTGGCCGTCGGCCAGCGTCACGATCGCCTTCTTGACGTCGCTCTGGCGGCCGATCGTGCCGCGGAAGCGCTTGATCTTGCCCTTGCGGACAAGCGTGTTCACGGCCATCACCTTGACGCCGAACAGCGCTTCGACGGCGGCCTTGATTTCGGGCTTCGACGCCTTCTTGGCGACGTTGAAGACGACCTGGTTCTGCTCGGAGGCCATGGTCGACTTTTCAGTGATCGCCGGCGAGACGATCACGTCGTAGTGACGAAGGTCGGTCATTTAAAGCGCTCCTCGAGAGCCTCGACGGCGGCCTTCGAAAGGACCAGCGTGCCGCGGCGCAGAATGTCGTAGACGTTGATGCCCTGGATGGGCAGCACGTCGATGTTGGGGATGTTGGTGGCTGCCAGCTTGAAGTTCTTGTCAAGCTCGGCGCCGCCAATCACCAGGGCGTTGGTCAGGCCCAGCGTCGCGAAATTCGCGATCAGCGCCTTGGTCTTGGCCTCGGTCAGCTTCAGCTCGTCGATGATGATGATCGACGCGCTCTTGGCCTTGGCCGAAAGGGCATGCTTGAGGCCGAGCGCACGAACCTTCTTGGGCAGTTCATGCTCATGGCTGCGAACGACCGGGCCGTGGGCCTTGCCGCCGCCGCGGAACTGCGGAGCGCGTGCGGAGTGGTGACGGGCGCGGCCCGTACCCTTCTGCTTGTACATCTTGGCACCGGTGCGCGCGATTTCGGCGCGGCCCTTGGCCTTGTGCGTGCCCTGCTGCTTCTTGGCAAGCTGCCAGCGCACGACGCGCTGCAGGATGTCCTCGCGCGGATCAAGGCCGAAAATTCCGTCGGAAAGTTCCACCTTGCCGGCGTCTTTGCCGCCGAGCGTTGTGATCTTGAGATCCATTATTCCGCTCCCTCTGTGGCCGGAGCCTCGTTCTTAGCAGCTGCCGCAACGGCGCGGATCGCGGCGGGCTTCGGCGCATTGGCCGGCAGTGCCACCTTGGCCGCGTCGCGGACCAGGATCCAGGCGCCCTTCGATCCGGGAACCGCACCGCGGATCAGGATCAGGCCGCGGTCGGCATCGGTCGAAACGACCTCGACATTCTGTGTCGTCACGCGGGTGTCGCCCATGTGACCAGCCATATGCTTGCCCTTGAACACCTTGCCCGGGTCCTGGCGCTGACCGGTCGAGCCGTGTGTACGGTGCGAGACCGAGTTACCGTGGGTCGCGCGGCCACCACCCATGTGGTGGCGCTTGATGACGCCCTGGAAACCCTTGCCGATCGTCGTGCCCGTCACATCGACCTTCTGGCCGGCGACAAAATGGTCGACGGTGATCTCGGCGCCGACGTCGATCATATTGTCGGCGGAGACGCGGAACTCGGCGACCTTCGCCTTCGGCTCGACGGAGGCGGTCGCGAAATGGCCGCGCATCGCCTTCGACGTGTTCTTCACCTTGGCGAGGCCAACGCCGAGCTGAACGGCGGTGTAGCCATTCTTCTCCTGCGTGCGCTGTGCCACGACCTGGCAGTTCTCCATCTGGAGAACGGTGACGGGAACATGTTCCCCGGCATCATTATAGATGCGGGTCATTCCCACCTTCTTTGCAATCACACCTGAACGCATCGGTTCAATTCCTTTAGAGTTCCGGGCCAGGGGCACCGCCCCTTACCGCGCTCTCATTCCCTTAGAGCTTGATCTCGACGTCGACGCCGGCGGCCAGATCGAGCTTCATCAAAGCATCGACCGTCTGCGGGGTCGGATCGACGATGTCGAGCAGACGCTTGTGCGTGCGCATCTCGAACTGCTCGCGGCTCTTCTTGTCGACGTGGGGCGACCGGTTGACCGTGAACTTTTCGATCCGCGTCGGCAGCGGAATGGGGCCGCGGACGTTTGCCCCGGTGCGCTTGGCCGTCGACACGATTTCCTTCGTCGAGGCGTCAAGCACGCGGTGATCAAACGCCTTCAGGCGGATGCGGATATTCTGTCCGTTCATGCGTCACTTCCTTGTTCTGGCGCGGCGCGGGCAACTCCGGCGCCCGCGACAGATCGGTTTAAGTCCAAATTACTCTTTGATGGTGACGACGATGCCGGCACCGACGGTGCGGCCGCCTTCACGGATGGCGAAGCGCAGCTTCTCTTCCATGGCGATCGGCACGATCAGCTCGACATCGACCGTGATGTTGTCGCCGGGCATCACCATCTCGGTGCCTTCCGGCAGCGACACGATGCCGGTCACGTCGGTCGTGCGGAAGTAGAACTGCGGACGGTAGTTGGTGAAGAACGGCGTGTGACGGCCACCTTCGTCCTTGGTCAGGATGTAGGCTTCGGCCACGAACTTCTTGTGCGGCTTCACCGTGCCCGGCTTGGCCAGAACCTGGCCGCGCTCGACACCTTCACGATCAACGCCGCGCAGCAGCGCGCCGATGTTGTCGCCAGCCTGGCCCTGGTCGAGCAGCTTGCGGAACATTTCGACGCCCGTGCAGGTCGTCTTGGTCGTCGGACGGATGCCGATGATCTCCAGTTCCTCGCCGACCTTGACCACGCCGCGCTCGACGCGGCCGGTGACGACCGTGCCGCGGCCCGAGATCGAGAACACGTCCTCGATCGGCATCAGGAACGGCTTGTCCAGCGGACGAACCGGCGTCGGGATGTAGGCGTCGACCGCAGCCATCAGCTCGCGGATCGCGTCCTCGCCGATCTTCTTGTCCGAATCTTCGAGTGCAGCCAGCGCCGAACCCTTGACGATCGGAATGTCGTCGCCGGGGAATTCGTTCTTCGACAGCAGTTCGCGAACCTCGAGCTCGACCAGTTCGAGCAGCTCGGCATCGTCGACCTGGTCGACCTTGTTCAGGAACACCACGATCGACGGCACGCCGACCTGACGGGCAAGCAGGATATGCTCGCGGGTCTGCGGCATCGGGCCGTCGGCGGCCGACACGACCAGGATCGCGCCGTCCATCTGCGCGGCACCGGTGATCATGTTCTTCACATAGTCGGCGTGGCCGGGGCAGTCGACGTGGGCATAGTGGCGGTTGGCGGTCTCGTATTCGACGTGAGCCGTCGAGATCGTGATGCCGCGCGCCTTCTCTTCAGGCGCCGCGTCGATCTGGTCATAGCGCTTGTATTCGCCAAAATACTTGGTGATCGCCGCCGTCAGCGACGTCTTGCCATGGTCGACGTGACCAATCGTGCCGATGTTCACATGAGGCTTGGTGCGCTCGAATTTACCTTTTGCCATGTGATGTCTCCAATCCTGCTCGCCCGTGCGGGCCTTGATTTAAGTTACTGCTGCAACCCGTCGGGTTACGCGTATTTCTTCTGGACTTCCTGGGCGACCGCGGTCGGCACAGGCTCGTAGTGATCGAACTGCATCGTGTAGGCCGCGCGGCCCTGGCTCATCGAGCGCAGGTTGTCGACATACTTGAACATGTTGGCGAGTGGCACCATCGCGTTGATAACCACCGCGACGCCACGTGCTTCCTGGCCCTGGATCTGGCCGCGACGGCCATTCAGGTCACCGATGACGCTGCCGACGTAATCTTCCGGCGTGACGACCTCGACCTTCATGATCGGCTCGAGCAGCTGCACGCCGAGCTTGGGCGCGGCTTCACGGAAGCAGGCACGGCCGGCGATTTCGAAGGCGAGCACCGAGGAGTCGACGTCGTGGTATGCGCCGTCGATGAGCGTCGCCTTGACACCGATCATCGGGAAGCCCGCGAACGGACCCGACGACATGACGCTGTTGATGCCCTTTTCGACACCCGGGATGTATTCCTTCGGAACAGCACCGCCAACGATCTTGGTATCGAATTCGAACTCGGGGCTTTCCGGGTTCGGCTCGAACAGGATCTTGACGCGGGCGAACTGACCGGTACCGCCGGTCTGCTTCTTATGCGTGTAGTCCTGCTCGTGCTTGCGAGTGATCGTTTCACGGTAAGCCACCTGCGGCGCACCGACGTTGGCTTCAACCTTGAACTCGCGCCGCATGCGGTCGACGATGATGTCGAGGTGAAGCTCGCCCATGCCGGAAATGATGGTCTGGCCTGATTCCTCGTCGGTCTTGACGCGGAAGGAGGGGTCCTCGGCGGCCAGGCGATGAAGGGCCAGGCCCATCTTTTCCTGGTCGTTCTTGGTCTTCGGCTCGATGGCGATCTGGATGACCGGATCGGGGAATTCCATGCGCTCGAGGATGACCGGGTGCAGCGGATCGCTCAGCGTATCGCCGGTGGTGGTGTCCTTGAGGCCGGCCAGGGCGACGATGTCGCCGGCAAAAGCCTCTTCGACGTCGGCGCGCGAGTTCGCATGCATCTGAAGCATGCGGCCAATGCGCTCCTTCTTGCCCTTCACGGTGTTGTCAACCGAGATGCCCTTGGTGAGCTTGCCCGAGTAGATGCGGGCAAAGGTCAACGAACCAACGAACGGGTCGTTCATGATCTTGAAGGCGAGCATCGAAAGCGGCTCGTTGTCGTCGGCGTGACGCTCGATCTCGGCATCGGTCTTGGCATCGACGCCCTTGATGGCCGGAACATCGGCCGGCGACGGCAGGTATTCGACGACGGCGTCGAGCAGCGGCTGCACGCCCTTGTTCTTGAAGGCCGAGCCGCAAAACATCGGGTAGAACTTCACCGCGATGGTGCCCTTGCGGATCAGCGCGCGGATCTCGTCATTCGACGGCATCTTGCCTTCGAGGTAATTCTCAAGCGCCGTCTCGTCCATTTCGACGGCGGCTTCGATCATCTTCTCGCGATATTCTTCCGCACGAGCCTGAAGGTCGGCCGGGATCTCGACGACGTCCCAGGCAGCGCCCAGCGTCTCGTCGCGCCAGACCAGCGCGTTCATCTCGACCAGGTCGACGACGCCCTTGAATTCGGTCTCGGCGCCGATCGGCAGCTGCATGACGACGGCATGTGCGCCGAGGCGCGAACCGATCATTTCGACCGAGCGATAGAAGTCGGCGCCAATCTTGTCCATCTTGTTGCAGAAGATCATGCGCGGAACGCGGTACTTGTCCGCCTGGCGCCAGACGGTTTCCGTCTGCGGCTCGACACCGGCATTGGCATCGAGCAGCGCAATGGCGCCGTCGAGCACGCGCAGCGAACGCTCGACTTCGATGGTGAAGTCGACGTGTCCGGGGGTGTCGATGATGTTGAAGCGGTGCATCTTGCCGTCACGAGCCTTCCAGAAGGTCGTGGTCGCGGCGGACGTGATGGTGATGCCGCGCTCCTGCTCCTGCTCCATCCAATCCATGGTGGCAGCGCCGTCGTGCACTTCGCCGATCTTGTGCGACTTGCCCGTGTAATAGAGGACGCGCTCGGTGGTCGTCGTCTTGCCGGCGTCAATATGCGCCATGATACCGAAATTGCGGTAGTCTTCGATTTTGTATTCGCGGGCCATCGTAGCTGCCTCTCAGTCTCGTTCGCGCTTTACCAGCGGTAGTGCGCGAAAGCGCGGTTGGCTTCTGCCATCTTGTGGGTGTCTTCACGCTTCTTCACGGCGGTGCCGCGGTTGTTGGCCGCGTCCATCAGCTCGCCGGAGAGGCGGTCGACCATGGTGGTCTCGTTGCGGTTGCGGGCCGCGGCGATCAGCCAACGGATCGCCAGCGCCTGGCGGCGCTCGGGGCGCACGTCGACCGGAACCTGGTAGGTGGCGCCGCCGACGCGACGCGAACGCACTTCCACATGCGGCGCGACATTGTCGAGCGCCTGATGGAAGACGGTGACCGGCTCCTGCTTGGTCTTCGACTGGACCTGGTCCAGCGCGCCGTAGACGATGGTCTCGGCAACCGACTTCTTGCCGTCATACATGACGGCATTCATGAACTTGGTGACGATCAGATCGCCGAACTTGGGATCCGGGTTGATCTCACGCTTTTCTGCACTGTGACGACGCGACATGGCTTTTGTCTCTCAATCTCGTAGCCCGGCGCATTCAAGCAGCACCAAGGCCGAAAATCTTACTTCGGACGCCTTACTTCGGACGCTTGGCGCCGTACTTCGAACGGCGCTGCTTGCGGTTCTTCACACCCTGCGTATCGAGCACGCCGCGGATGATGTGGTAGCGCACGCCCGGAAGATCCTTGACGCGGCCGCCGCGGATCATGACCACGGAGTGCTCCTGAAGGTTGTGACCTTCGCCGGGGATGTAACCGATCACTTCAAAACCATTGGTCAGGCGGATCTTGGCCACCTTGCGCAGCGCCGAGTTCGGCTTCTTCGGCGTCGTTGTATAGACGCGCGTGCAGACGCCCCGCTTCTGCGGGTTCTGCTGCATGGCCGGGACCTTGTTGCGCTTCACCGGCGCAATGCGCGGCTTGCGGATCAGCTGGTTGACGGTAGGCATTAAACCCTCTTGTCTCTCAATTCCGTGTCTCGTGCCGGTCAAGGCTCGCTCAAAGCGTCATTTCCATACGCAAATTCGGGCCACAAACCGCGCCTCGCGGTCTTGCCCGAACAAATCGCAGAGGAAGCGGAAACCGCTTCGTGCACGCCGGAAATGTCTTTTCGCTCGTAAAACGAACCCTGTTTGAGGCAAACTCCAAAGCGTGTCGCTTCGGAAGGGAGAGCCTCACATCGGTTCTGACTGGGCGGCTTCTACTCGTAAGCCCGCGAACCGTCAAGCCCGCAGTGGCAAATATTGCATCGAAGCCGGGACTTGGCAGCCATGCGAAAACCGCATGTAATTTTCTTTCGCGATTTTGCAATGCCGAGGAAGAAAGTGACCGGCTTTTGGCTTTTGCGCGCCCATGCTTCATGCGAAAAGGCGGCCTGAGCATCAACATCCCCTCGCCCGCGCTTGCCAGGAGGAATCAGCCGTGAACGACAATGAAGAACGCCCGGTCACCATCATCACCGGCCGGGTGTGGAAGCGCAAAGGCGGCAAGGTGGAAGGCGTGCATGTCATGCTGGTCGCTCCTGATGACGATTCGGCGGTGCGACGCGCCCTCGAATCGCTGGCGGCGGAAGGCTATGCCGAAGCCGAGCTCGACCAGATCGGCGATATGGACGGGGTGCCCGACGACGAGCCGCATCTGTCGGCCTACCAGGGCGCTCTCGAAGGCGAAGTGTCGATCGTCACCTTCGACGCGCCGATCTGATCATGGCGTGTCATGGGCGCGGTGTCCTTCCTTGCCCTCCTTGCCGTGACGCGATTCGTTCGGATAGCCGGCACGGCCGACGCTTGCCCGTCATGGCCGATCTGCTAAGAGACGCGCAGTCGTCCAAACCCGGCGGAGCCTCATGTCCTCATCCATCTCGCCCATCAGAATCAGCATTGTCGGCGTCGGCAAGATCGTCCGCGACCAACACCTTCCCGCCCTGGCCAAGGATCGGGATTACCAGCTGATCGCGGCGGCCAGCCGGCACGGCAAGGTCGACGGCATTGTGAATTTCCCCGACATCGAGACGATGCTTGGCGCGGTCCCCGAACTCGATGCAGTGTCGCTGTGCATGCCGCCGCAGTTCCGCTATGACGCCGCGCGCAAGGCGCTCGAGGCTGGGAAGCACGTTTTCCTGGAAAAGCCGCCCGGTGCCACGGTCAGCGAGGTCGAGGACCTGAAGGCGCTCGCGGCAAAACAAGGCGTCTCACTGTTCGCAAGCTGGCATTCGCGCTACGCGCCGGCGGTCGAAGCGGCGCGGACATTCCTCGCTTCGACCAAAATCAAATCGGCGGCGATCGTCTGGAAGGAAGATGTGCGCCGCTGGCACCCAAACCAGGACTGGATCTGGCAGCCTGGCGGCTTCGGCGTCTTCGATCCCGGCATCAACGCGCTGTCGATCGCAACCTACATACTGCCGGCAATGTACATCACTTCGGCCGTGCTCGACTTTCCGGTGAACCGTGACGCGCCGATCGCGGCCCAGGTCGCGTTCCGGGCAGCGAACGGATCGGATGTGACGATGGATCTCGACTGGTTGCAGACCGGACCGCAGAGCTGGGACATCCTGGCCGATACGGATGCCGGACAGATGGTGCTCTCGGGTGGTGGCTCGAAGCTCGCCGTCGAGGGCAATATCGTACACGAGGAGCCGGAAGCGGAATATCCGATGCTCTATCGGCGCTTTGCCGAAATCGTGCACGCCGGGACGTCGGATGTGGACCTTGCGCCGCTCCAGCACGTCGCCGACGCCTTCATGCTCGGCAAGCGCAACGTGGTCGAGGCGTTTTTCGACTGAGGTCGCCGGACCGCCTCGGCATCAATCGACAATCGCAATCGCAAACCCGTCATAGCCCTTGGCGCCCACCGTCTGGATGGCGGTGCCGTCCAGCCGTTTGTCGCCACCGATGAATGAAAATGCCGCGCGGGCGCCCTCGACATTGGCATCGCGTCCATCTTCATCCAGAACGGCACCATCGCGGATGACGTTGTCGCAGACGATAACCGTTCCTGACCGCGACAGCCGCAAGGCCCAGGCCAGATAGTTCGGGTTGTTCGGCTTGTCCGCGTCGATGAAGATGAGATCGAACGGGCCGGCATTCTCGCCGCCCAGTTCTGTGAGCGACTGGAGCGCCGAACCGACACGCAGTTCCACACGGTCCGCAACCCCTGCCCGCTCGAAATTCGAACGCGCGACCTTGGCATGGTGCGGATCGAGTTCGAGTGTCACGACCTTGCCGTCAGCAGGCAATCCCCGCGCCATCCAGATGGTCGAATAGCCACCCAGCGTGCCGATCTCGAGCACCTTCTTCGCGCCGCTGATGCGCACCAGCAGCGAGAGCAGCTTTCCTTGCGCCGCCGAGACGTCGATCGCCGGCAGGCCCTGGCGGCGGTTGGCCGCCAGAACCGCGTCGAGAACGGGATCCGCCTCGAAGAGAGAAGAAACGATGTAGTCATCGACAGCCGTCCAGGTCTTCGTGTTCATCCGCTTTCCTCCGATCGCAAAAATGAAAAAGCCGCCGGGTTGCCCCGACGGCTTCTGTTGCCTGAGATTTTTGCCGCCGCGCCTACTGCGCGGCGGTTGTCATGTCCGCCAGCATCGGCTCGGCGACTTCCACACCGGAGGCCTTGCGGCGCTCGTCGATGATCAGTTCGTCGCGCGAGGTGGCGATGCGCCGGATCTGGCTCATCGTGCCGCCGGTACCGGCGGGGATCAGCCGGCCGACGATGACGTTTTCCTTCAAGCCCTGCAGCATGTCGGTCTTGCCGGCAACCGCGGCTTCCGTCAGCACCCTGGTCGTCTCCTGGAAGGAGGCGGCCGAGATGAAGGACGGCGTCTGCAGCGATGCCTTGGTGATGCCCAAGAGCACCGGCTGGCCTTCGGCCGGCTTCTTGCCGTCCTCGACCAGGCGCTCGTTGACCTCTTCCAGTTCGATCACATCGACGTGGTCGCCCGGGATATAGGTCGAGTCGCCCTGCACCGTGATCTCGACCTTCTGCAGCATCTGGCGAACGATCACCTCGATGTGCTTGTCGTTGATCGAGACGCCCTGCAGGCGGTAGACTTCCTGGATCTCGTTGACTAGGTAGGAAGCAAGTGCCTCCACGCCCTTGATTGCCAGGATGTCGTGCGGCGCCGGATTGCCGTCGAGGATGTAGTCGCCCTTCTCGATGACGTCGCCGTCCTGGAGATGGAACGGCTTGCCCTTCGGGATCAGGTACTCGACCGGCTCGAGCGTCGAGTCGTGCGGCTCGATGATGATGCGGCGCTTGTTCTTGTAGTCGCGGCCGAAGCGGATCGTGCCATCGATCTCGGCGATGATGGCGTGATCCTTCGGACGACGTGCCTCGAACAGTTCGGCAACACGCGGCAGACCGCCGGTGATGTCCTTGGTCTTGGCGCTTTCCATCGGGATACGCGCCAGCACGTCGCCGGGGCGAACCTGAGCACCCGGCTCGACCGAGAGAATGGCCTCGACCGAGAGCAGGAAGCGGGCGTCGCCACCCTTCGACAGCTTGCCGACCTTGCCCTTGGTGTCCAGGATGGCAATCGCGGGCTTGAGGTCGTTGCCACGCGGCGTCGAACGCCAGTCGATGACCTCACGCTTGGTGATGCCGGTCGACTCGTCGGCCGTTTCCTGAACGGAAATGCCGTCGACCAGATCCTCATACGACACCTTGCCCTCGATTTCAGTGAGGACAGGACGGGTATAGGGATCCCACTCGGCGATACGCTGACCGCGCTTCACCTTGTCGCCATCGTCCACGAAGATGCGCGAACCATAGGTGACACGGTGCGTGGCGCGCTCCTTGCCGGCTTCGTCGAGGATCAGAACCGCCATGTTGCGGCCCATGACCATCTGCTGGCCGTCCGAGTTGCGCACCACGTTGCGGTTGCGGATCTCGACCTTGCCCTCATAGGAGGCTTCAAGGAACGAGCTATCCACCACCTGCGCCGTACCGCCCATGTGGAAGGTACGCATGGTGAGCTGCGTGCCCGGCTCGCCGATCGACTGCGCCGCGATGACGCCGACGGCTTCGCCCTGGTTGACCGGGGTGCCGCGGGCCAGATCGCGTCCGTAGCAGACCGCGCAGACGCCGATCCTGACTTCGCAGGTCAGGGCCGAGCGAATGCGGACCGACTGCACGCCGGCCTTTTCGATCTGCTCGACGTCACGCTCGTCCATCAGCGTTCCGGCCTTGACCAGAACCTCGCCCGACACCGGATGGGTGATGTCGTCGAGCGATGTACGGCCCAGCACGCGCTGGCCGACCGAAGCGACGACCTGACCGGCATCGACGATCGGCTGCATGGTGAGGCCCTTGTCGGTGCCGCAATCCACGGAGTTGACGATGCAGTCCTGCGCCACGTCGACCAGACGACGGGTGAGGTAACCCGAGTTCGCCGTCTTCAAGGCGGTATCGGCCAGACCCTTGCGGGCGCCGTGGGTCGAGTTGAAATACTCGAGCACGGTCAGGCCTTCCTTGAAGTTCGAGATGATCGGCGTCTCGATGATTTCACCCGACGGCTTGGCCATCAGGCCGCGCATGCCGGCGAGCTGGCGCATCTGGGTGGGCGAGCCGCGCGCACCGGAGTGCGACATCATGTAGATCGAGTTCATCGGCTTCTGACGGCCGTTGTCCTCGAACTCGACCGCCTTGATGCGGGCCATCATTTCGTCGGCGACCTTTTCCGAGCACTTGGCCCAGGCGTCGACGACCTTATTGTACTTCTCGCCCTGCGTGATCAGGCCGTCATTGTACTGCTGCTCGTACTCCTTGGCCAAAGCCTCGGTGTCCGACACCAGCTTGATCTTGGTGTCCGGGATCAGCATGTCGTCCTTGCCGAACGAAATGCCGGCACGGCAGGCATGGGCAAAGCCGAGCGCCATGATGCGGTCGCAGAAAATGACCGTCTCCTTCTGACCGCAATGGCGGTAGACGGTGTCGATCATCTTGGAGATGTTCTTCTTGGTCATCTCCTGGTTGGCGGTCTCATAGGGCACGTTGACGTTCTTCGGCAGAAGCTCGCCAATGATCATGCGGCCAGGCGTGGTGTCATGGATTTTCGACACGACCTTTCCTTCGGCGTCGACCGTGCGGAAGCGGCCCTTGATCTTGGCGTGGAGGGTCACAGCCTTGGTCTCGAGCGCGTGCTGGAGTTCGCCCATGTCGGCAAACACCATGCCCTCGCCCGGCTCGTTCTGGTTGACGATCGAGAGGTAGTAGAGACCCAGGACCATGTCCTGCGACGGCACGATGATCGGCGCGCCGGAAGCCGGGTGCAGGATGTTGTTGGTCGACATCATCAGCACGCGGGCTTCCAACTGCGCTTCCAGCGACAGCGGCACGTGAACGGCCATCTGGTCGCCGTCGAAGTCGGCGTTGAAGGCCGTGCAGACCAGCGGGTGAAGCTGGATCGCCTTGCCTTCGATCAGGATCGGCTCGAACGCCTGGATGCCGAGGCGGTGCAGCGTCGGAGCGCGATTCAAGAGAACCGGATGCTCGCGGATGACCTCATCGAGGATATCCCAGACTTCCGGACGCTCCTTCTCGACCAGCTTCTTGGCCTGCTTGACGGTCGAGGAGTAACCCTTGGCGTCGAGACGGGCGTAGATGAAGGGCTTGAACAGTTCGAGCGCCATCTTCTTCGGCAGGCCGCACTGGTGCAGCTTGAGCTCCGGACCGGTGACGATGACCGAGCGTCCGGAATAGTCGACGCGCTTGCCGAGCAGGTTCTGACGGAACCGGCCCTGCTTGCCCTTGAGCATGTCGGACAGCGACTTCAGCGGACGCTTGTTGGCGCCGGTGATGACGCGGCCGCGACGGCCGTTGTCGAACAGCGCATCGACGGCTTCCTGCAGCATGCGCTTTTCATTGCGCACGATGATGCCCGGCGCCCGCAGCTCGATCAGCCGCTTCAGGCGGTTGTTGCGGTTGATGACGCGGCGGTAGAGATCGTTCAGATCGGACGTCGCGAAACGACCGCCGTCCAGCGGGACGAGCGGGCGCAGGTCCGGCGGGATCACCGGAACCACCTTCATGATCATCCATTCCGGACGGTTGCCGGATTCCATGAAGTTCTCGACGACCTTGAGCCGCTTCAGATACTTCTTCTGCTTCAGCTCGGACGTGGTCGACGCCAGTTCCGAACGCAGGTCGCCGGCGATCTTCTCCAGGTCCATGCCGGCCAGAAGGTCATGAATGGCCTCGGCGCCGATCATGGCGGTGAAACTGTCCTCGCCATATTCGTCGACGGCGATCATGTACTCTTCCTCGCTGAGCAGCTGGTGCTCCTTCAGCGCGGTGAGGCCAGGCTCGGTGACGATGTAGTTCTCGAAGTAGAGGACGCGCTCGATATCCTTCAGCGTCATGTCGAGCAGGGTGCCGATGCGCGAGGGCAGCGACTTCAGGAACCAGATGTGAGCGACGGGAGCCGCCAGCTCGATATGGCCCATGCGCTCGCGGCGGACGCGCGACAGCGTGACTTCGACGCCGCACTTCTCGCAGATCACGCCCTTGTACTTCATGCGCTTGTACTTGCCGCACAGGCATTCATAGTCCTTGATCGGGCCAAAAATGCGCGCGCAGAACAGACCGTCACGCTCCGGCTTGAAGGTGCGGTAGTTGATGGTCTCCGGCTTCTTGATCTCGCCGAACGACCAGGACAGAATCTTCTCAGGGCTGGCAAGCGAAATCCGGATGGAATCGAACACCTGCGCAGGCGCCTGCGGATTGAAGAGATTCATGACCTCTTGGTTCATGCCGTTCTCCTTTTCGGGGTCCTCGAAAACCCCTTGCATCTAACGCGGGCCGAATGCCCGCTGAGTGGTCGGCCCACCGGCCGAAGAATTGGTGCATCCGGTCGCGAGAGCCCTCTCCCGCGCCCGGATGTCTTGTTTACTCGGCCGCGCCCCTATTCGGCAGCATCGGGCAGCCGGATCGGGTTGTCGTCGAGCTTGGTGTTCTCGAGCTCGACATTGAGGCCGAGAGACCGCATTTCCTTGACGAGCACGTTGAAGCTCTCGGGAATGCCTGCCTCGAACGTGTCGTCGCCACGCACGATCGCCTCGTAGACCTTGGTGCGGCCGGCGACGTCGTCCGACTTCACCGTCAGCATTTCCTGCAGCGTGTAAGCGGCGCCGTAGGCTTCCAGTGCCCAGACCTCCATCTCGCCGAAGCGCTGGCCGCCGAACTGCGCCTTGCCGCCCAGCGGCTGCTGGGTGACGAGCGAGTACGGACCGATCGAACGCGCGTGGATCTTGTCGTCCACGAGGTGGTGAAGCTTGAGCATGTAGATATAGCCCATCGTCACCTTGCGATCGAACGGCTCGCCGGTGCGTCCGTCATAGAGCTGCGACTGACCGCTGGTGTGCAGGCCCGCCTGCTCCAGCATGATGTTGATGTCAGCCTCATGCGCGCCGTCGAACACCGGGGTCGCGATGGAGACGCCGCGGCGCATCTGCTCGCTCAGGCGAACGATGCTCTCGTCGTCATATTCGCGAACCGGCTCGTTGCGGTCGTTGGCCGGCATGAAGCTCTCGAGCGTCTTGCGCAGCGGCTTGATGTCGCCGGCTGTCTTGTACGCATCGATAAGCTCGCCGATCTTCCTGCCCATGCCAGCGCAGGCCCAGCCCAGATGCGTTTCCAGGATCTGGCCGACATTCATGCGGCTCGGCACACCCAGCGGGTTGAGCACGATATCGGCATGCGTGCCGTCCTCGAGGAAAGGCATGTCCTCGACCGGAACGATACGCGACACGACACCCTTGTTGCCGTGACGGCCGGCCATCTTGTCGCCGGGCTGCATCTTGCGCTTCACCGCCACGAAGACCTTGACCATCTTCATGACGCCCGGAGGCATTTCGTCGCCGCGCTGCACCTTCTCGACCTTGTCCATGAAGCGCTGTTCGAGCGCCTTCTTGGAATCGTCGTACTGGCCACGCAGGGCTTCCAGTTCGCTCTGGAGCTTTTCGTTCTCCACCGCAAACTGCCACCACTGCGAACGCGGATACTCGTCGAGCGTGTCCTTGGACAGCGTCGAGCCCTTCTTGAAGCCCTTCGGTCCAGCGATCGCTTCCTTGCCGACGAGAACGTCGGAAAGACGCGCATAGACGTTACGGTCCAGAATGGCCTGCTCGTCGTCGCGATCCTTGGCGAGGCGTTCGATCTCCTCGCGCTCGATCGCCATGGCGCGCTCGTCCTTCTCCACACCGTGGCGATTGAACACGCGCACCTCGACGACGGTGCCGAAAGTGCCCGGAGGCATGCGCATCGAAGTGTCGCGCACGTCGGAAGCCTTTTCGCCGAAGATGGCGCGCAGAAGCTTCTCTTCCGGCGTCATCGGGCTCTCGCCCTTCGGCGTGATCTTGCCGACCAGGATGTCGCCCGGCTGCACTTCCGCACCGATATAGACGATGCCGGCTTCGTCGAGGTTCTTCAGCGCTTCTTCCGAGACGTTTGGAATATCGCGCGTGATTTCCTCCGGACCGAGCTTGGTATCGCGCGCCATGACCTCGAACTCCTCGATGTGGATCGAGGTGAAGACGTCGTCGGCCACGATACGCTCGGAGAGCAGGATCGAGTCCTCGTAGTTGTAGCCGTTCCACGGCATGAACGCGACCAGCACGTTGCGGCCGAGCGCCAGATCACCAAGCTCGGTCGACGGACCGTCGGCGATGATGTCGCCCTTGTTGACCCGGTCACCCATGCGCACCAGCGGACGCTGGTTGATGCAGGTGTTCTGGTTCGAGCGCTGGAACTTCATCAGCCGGTAGATGTCGACGCCGGACTTGCCCGGATCGAGATCCTCGGTGGCGCGGATAACGATACGCGTCGCGTCCACCTGGTCGACGATGCCGCCACGACGCGCGCCGATGGCGGCGCCCGAGTCACGGGCGACGATCGGCTCCATGCCGGTGCCGACGAACGGCGCCTCGGCGCGCACCAGCGGCACGGCCTGGCGCTGCATGTTCGAGCCCATTAGAGCGCGGTTGGCGTCGTCGTTCTCGAGGAACGGGATGAGCGCCGCGGCAACAGACACCATCTGCTTGGGCGACACGTCCATCAGGTCGACGTTTTCGCGCGGCGCCATCATCACTTCGCCGGCGCTGCGGCAAATGACGAACTCGTCGACGAAGCCGCCATTCTTGTCGAGCTCGGCGTTGGCCTGCGCGACATGGTGCTTGGCCTCTTCCATCGCCGAGAGATAGACGACGTCATTGGTCAGCTTGCCGTCAACGATCTTGCGGTACGGGCTTTCGATGAAGCCGTACTTGTTGACGCGCGCGAAGGTCGCCAGCGAGTTGATCAGACCGATATTCGGGCCTTCCGGCGTCTCGATCGGGCAGATACGGCCGTAATGCGTCGGGTGCACGTCGCGCACTTCGAAGCCGGCACGCTCGCGGGTCAGACCGCCCGGCCCAAGCGCCGAGAGACGACGCTTGTGGGTGATCTCCGACAGCGGGTTGGTCTGGTCCATGAACTGCGACAGCTGTGAGGAACCGAAGAACTCGCGCACGGCGGCGGCCGCCGGCTTGGCGTTGATCAGGTCCTGCGGCATGACCGTGTCGATCTCGATCGAGGACATGCGTTCCTTGATCGCGCGCTCCATGCGCAGCAGGCCGACGCGGTACTGGTTCTCCATCAGCTCGCCGACCGAACGCACACGGCGGTTGCCGAGATTGTCGATGTCGTCGATCTCGCCCTTGCCGTCACGCAGTTCGACCAGCGTCCTGACCACGGCCAGGATGTCGTCCTTGCGCAGCACGCGCACGGTGTCCTCGGCCTTGAGCTCGAGGCGCATGTTCATCTTGACGCGGCCGACGGCGGACAGGTCGTAGCGCTCGCTGTCGAAGAACAGCGAGTTGAACATGGCTTCGGCGGTCTCGAGCGTCGGCGGCTCGCCCGGGCGCATGACACGGTAGATGTCGAACAGCGCGTCCTGGCGGCTCTCGTTCTTGTCGACGGCGAGCGTGTTGCGGATATAGGCGCCGACATTGACATGGTCGATGTCGAGGACCTGGATCTCCTGCTCGCCGGTGCCGAGCAGCACCTTGAGCGTCTTGTCGTCGATCTCGTCCCCGGCCTCGAGGAAAATTTCGCCGGTGGCGTAGTTGACGATGTCCTCGGCCAGGTAGTTGCCGAGCAGATCCTCGTCGGTCGCCTTAATCGCCTTGAGACCCTTTTCGCCGAGCTGGCGTGCCTGGCGAGCGGTGATCTTCTTGCCCGCCTCGACGACGATCTCGCCGGTGTCGGCATCGACCAGGTCGCCGACGGCCTTGAGGCCGCGGAAACGCTCGACGTTGAAGGGAATGCGCCAATGGTCGCCGGCGCGCTTGTAGGTGATCTTATTGTAGAAGGTCGACAGGATCTCCTCGCCGTCCATGCCAAGCGCCATCAGCAGCGACGTCACCGGAATCTTGCGGCGACGGTCGATGCGGGCGTGCACGACGTCCTTGGAATCGAACTCGATGTCGAGCCACGAGCCACGATAGGGGATCACACGGGCGGCAAACAGAAGCTTGCCCGACGAGTGCGACTTGCCCTTGTCGTGGTCGAAGAAGACGCCCGGCGAGCGGTGCATCTGCGAGACGATGACGCGCTCGGTGCCGTTGACGATAAAGGTGCCGTTCAAGGTCATGAGCGGCATGTCGCCCATGTAGACGTCCTGCTCCTTGATGTCCTTGATCGACTTGGCACCGGTATCCTCGTCGATATCGAACACGATGAGGCGCAGCGTCACCTTCAGCGGCGCGGCATAGGTCAGGTCGCGCTGACGGCATTCGTCAACGTCGAATTTCGGTCCTTCGAACTCGTACTTCACGAACTCCAGCATGGAGGAGCCGGAAAAATCGGAGATCGGGAAGACCGACTTGAAAACAGCCTGCAGTCCTTCGTCGGGACGCCCGCCCTTGGGCTCGTCCACCATCAGGAACTGGTCATAGGATGCCTTCTGAACCTCGATAAGGTTCGGCATCTCCGCAACTTCCGGGATCTTCCCGAAGAACTTGCGTACGCGTCTGCGGCCATTGAAAGTCTGGGTCTGGGCCATCGTCGCTCCTTAGCTCTAAACTCGGGACGAACCTCGCCGCGGTTCGTCTTGCATACTGAGCCACCTGGGCGGCGGCTCTCTGTCTGTTCTCCGGCCGCCTCTCCAATTGCTTGGCGGTTACCGGCTAAAACGGGAGAAAACCCGTTTCCTGAAGGCCGGTTTACGGCCCTCAGGAAAGAGGTTTTCGTACATCTCGCGTCACGCAGCCTCCCCTGGTCACCCAAGGGAGTGGCGGACGGCGCGAGGCCGCCCGCCGCTTTTTACGCTTACTTCAGGTCGACCTTGGCGCCGGCTGCTTCCAGCTGCGCCTTGAACTTGTCAGCATCGGCCTTGGAAACGCCTTCCTTGACCGGCTTCGGAGCCGCTTCGACCAGGTCCTTGGCTTCCTTGAGGCCAAGACCGGTGATGGCGCGGACTTCCTTGATGACGTTGATCTTCTGAGCGCCGGCCTCGGTGAGAACGACGTCGAATTCCGTCTTTTCCTCGACCGGGGCAGCAGCAGCGGCAGCACCGCCAGCAGCGGCAACCGCCACCGGAGCAGCAGCCGAAACGCCCCACTTTTCTTCCAGAAGCTTCGACAGCTCAGCCGCCTCGAGGACGGTCAGCTTCGAAAGGTCGTCTACGATCTTTGCCAGATCAGCCATTGTTGTGTTCCTTCGTTAGGTTCGAACGTGTGTTTTTGATAGCGAGGAACGGCCTCATGCCGCCTCGTCCTTCCGGGCGTAAGCGCCGATGACGCGCGCGACCGAGGCCGCTGGCGCATTGACGATCTGGGCGATCCGGGTTGCCGGCGTGGCGATCATGCCAACCAGCCTGGCGCGCAGCTCATCGAGCGACGGAAGTGTGGCGAGTGCCTTCACACCGTCGGCGTTGAGCGAGGTGGTGCCCATTGCGCCGCCGAGAATGACGAGCTTGTCATTCCCCTTGGCGAAATCGGACGCGACCTTCGGCGCCGCAATCGGATCCTCCGAATAGGCGATCAGCGTCTGTCCCTTGAACAGCTCGATGATCGATGCGGAGTCCGTGCCCTGAAGAGCGATTTTGGCGAGACGGTTCTTCGCGACTTTAACGGTGCCACCGGCAGCGCGCATCTTCGACCGAAGGTCGTTCATTTGCGCGACGGTGATACCGGCATAGTGGGCCACGACGACTGAACCCGCGCCCGAAAACGCATCATTCAGGCCCGTGACGAGTTCGCGTTTTTCCGCTCTGTCCACTGCCTATCTCCAGTTGACCCCAGTCCTGCCAATGGGAACATTCCCATTTCGAGGACAGGCGTCGGGTTGCCTTTTGCCGGCCGGGCCATCCAGTAACGGATCTCCCGAACGACGCTCGAGGATCCTGCCCCCTTTCGCCACATCGACGGCAAAGCCGGCGATGCGCAGACAAAAGGCAAACACGGTTCGAACCTTTCATTGGAGCTTGTTGCTCCGTTGTCCGGTTTTCACCCGTCTCATGCAGGCCCACATGAATTAAGGCCCTCCTCTTGAATCAAGGTTCGGGCCGCCCGCAATCTCGGACAGGATGTCCGGAAGCCTTCCGGCTTCCGGTACCGGGCCCAGGATAAATCCAAGGCCCGGAATTCAGTCACGGATCAGCCTTCGAAAGGCCAACCCAAATCCAATCAGGACGCGGCGAGCGTCGAGACGTCGAGCTTGAGGCCCGGGCCCATCGTCGAGGTGACGGACACCTTCTTGACGTAGTTGCCCTTGGCGCCAGCCGGCTTTGCCTTGGTCACCGCATCGGCGAAGGCACGGACGTTCTCTTCCAGCGCCTTGACGTCGAAAGAGACCTTGCCGACACCGGCATGAACGATGCCGGCCTTCTCGACACGGAACTCGACCGCGCCGCCCTTCGAAGCCTTGACGGCCGCGGCGACATCGGTGGTGACGGTGCCGACCTTCGGGTTCGGCATCATGCCGCGCGGGCCGAGCACCTTACCGAGACGGCCGACGAGCGGCATCATGTCCGGCGTGGCGATGCAGCGATCGAAATCGATCGTGCCCTTCTGGACGATGTCGACCAGATCCTCGGCACCGACGATGTCGGCACCGGCGGCCTTGGCCTCTTCGGCCTTGTCGCCACGGGCGAACACGGCGACACGGACCGAGCGGCCGGTGCCGTTCGGCAGGTTGACCACGCCGCGAACCATCTGGTCGGCATGACGCGGGTCTACGCCGAGGTTCATGGCCACTTCGATGGTCTCGTCGAACTTGACCGAGGAACGATCCTTGAGCAGCTTCAGCGCATCACCGAGCGCGTAAGCCTTGTTGGGATCGATGCCTTCACGGGTCTTCGATACACGCTTTGCAATCTTTGCCATGATCTTAGCCCACCACTTCCAGACCCATCGAGCGGGCGGAGCCCTCGACCATGCGCATGGCCGCTTCGACGTCGTTCGCGTTCAGATCCTTCATCTTGGCGGTCGCGATTTCGCGAACCTTGTCGCGCGAAACCGTGCCAGCCTTGACCTTGCCCGGCTCCTTCGAGCCCGACTTCAGGTTCGCGGCCTTCTTCAGGAAGTAGCTCACCGGGGGCGTCTTCATGACGAAGGTGAACGACTTGTCCTGGTAATAGGTGATGACGACCGGAACCGGCGATCCCTTTTCCATTTCCTGGGTCTGCGCGTTGAACGCCTTGCAGAACTCCATGATGTTGATGCCACGCTGACCAAGTGCCGGGCCGATCGGGGGAGACGGCGTGGCCGATCCCGCGGAGACCTGGAGCTTGAGCTGGCCTGCAATTTTCTTAGCCATCTCTTTTCCTGCCTTTGTCTATGCCGGCCCCACGATCTGGGAAACACCGGCGGTTGCAGTCTGGTGGTGCGGTTCTTGCGGCCGGCTAAAGCCGCCTTCGCCTCCCACCGTTCTCAAGCCGCGCGTTGCCGCGCCGCCTCCCCTGATCGCCGGACCGGCATCAGGGATTTCGGATCAGCCCTTTTCGACCTGTCCGAATTCCAGATCGACGGGCACGGCGCGCCCGAAGATCGAAACTTCCACCTTGAGCCGCGCCCGCTCCTCGTCCACTTCCTGGACGAAACCGTTGAACGACGCGAAGGGACCATCCGAAACGCGGATCGCCTCGCCGATCTCGAAGGTGACCGAGGGCTTCGGCCGCTCGACGCCTTCCTGCACCTGGTTCAGGATGCGCTGGGCTTCGGCCTCGGTGATCGGCACCGGCTTGGAGTCGCCGAGAAAACCAGTAACTTTCGGCGTGTTCTTGACCAGCGAGAACACGGCGTCGGTCAGGTTGGCCTTCAAGAGCACGTAGCCTGGGAAGAACTTGCGCTCGGCGTCGACCTTCCGGCCGCGACGAACTTCGACGACCTTCTCGGTCGGCACCACGATCTGCTCGATATCGGCGGACAGGCCCTTCTGCTTGGCCTTGTTCTCGATGTCCTCGGCGACCTTCTTCTCGAAGTTCGAATAGGCGTGGACGATGTACCAGCGCGTAGCCATTTTTTTCGACTTCTCCTAATCGCCGGACTTAGCGTCCAATGCCCAGAATCTGCTCGACCGCGAGGCCCATGAGCTGATCGGCGGTGAAGAAGAAGATCATCGCAATCACAGCAAAGGCCAGGACCATGACCGTCGAGATCATCGTCTCGCGGCGCGACGGCCAAGTCACCTTGGCTGTCTCCGCGCGCACCTGCTGGAGAAAGACGAAAGGATTTGTGGTTTTCGAAGCCATATGCCGCCTGTCTTCAAGACCCGTTGGCCGGGCCCCCTGGATGATCCCGCTGGCCGGGACGTGCCGCCTGAGCCCAATCCTGCGCCGAATCAGCACAATCATTTCGCCCATGCAAATCAGACGCGTAAAGCCGGCTTCCCAGCTCCACGCGTCGCGTGTCTGTTTCGTCTACATAAAACCGATTCTTGATCCACGCAAGTGGCAAGTGCCCGCTTTATGACCAAACACCGCCTCGGAACCATCCAGTCGTTCCGTCCCGGCTATGGCACCCTTATGCCCCAATCGGGCTAATATGGCAAGCGGCTCGCCGATTTTCAAAGGCTGGCCCGCGAAACATCGTTTTGATGCCAGTCTTAGGAAATGGCACGGGCAGCAGGGCTCGAACCTACGACCTGCGGTTTTGGAGACCGCCGCTCTACCAACTGAGCTATGCCCGTACACGCGCGCTTCGGCGCAGGCGCTTCCTAAAAGCTTCCGCGCGCTCTGTAAAGAGCGGTTTGCAGGCAAACGTGCTTAACCCCTGCGCCAGAAATCGAGATGGTCGGCGACCAGCCCCTCGGCATCGATCTCCAGCTCCCGCCTGAAGTGGCTGGCGCGCGATTCATAGAGGTATCGCCGGCAGCCGAAGCTATTTTGCGTCCGGCACCCGATACGGACCGCCAGGCACGCCCCAGCCCCAGGCCGGCATCGGTTCGGTCTCGGGATTGCAGGTCTCGCCGAGATTGGAATTCATCTTGGCCAGCCGCGATCCCCATTCGACGTAGCCCATGAAGGCTGAACGGAATTCCGGATCGTCCGGCAGACCGACCTCATCCGCCGCGTCGGCGAGAAGATTGATCCAGCGGCGGCGCTGCTCCTCGCTCAAATGCTTGCCCAGATGATGCATGACCATTTCGCGGTGGCCGCCAAAGGTTTCGCTGTAGGTTTTCGGTCCGCCGAAGACCTCGCCGATGAAGGCCGCGACATGGGCGGGGTGGTCCGGCGACATGTGCTTGAACACCGGGCCAACGACCGGATCTCGTGCCACCTTGTCGTAGAAGGTTTGCGTCAGCCGGTTCAGCGCCTCGCTGCCTCCGGCCCATTCGTAGAGTGTCGGAACGTCCTGGCTCATTCTCGATCCTTCGCCGGCCCCGCCGCCGCGACGATAGCGGAAATCGGATATGGCTCAACCTGCCTCGATGGGCAGTTCCCCTGACATCACCGTGCTCTACAGCCTGGCGGGCGCGTCGGCCTGTGCATTGGCGGCTGGCAGGCCCAGGCAATTGTCGGGCTTGGCAACAGCCTTGCAAATCGTGGAGCCGGTCAGCGCGTCGACCGATTGCGGTCCCGTTGTCAGTCCAAGCTTGAGCATGGTGTCTGGGTCAAGTTGCCCCTCGGTCGAGCGTCGTTCGATTGTTGCGAACAGAGCGGGACTGATCGCCATCTCGTCGAGGTAGGCCTTGACCACCAGCTTCTGTCCCATCGGATACAGGCTGAGCCGCGCCCGGGGACCGACAAGCCGTCTGGCACCGCCGGCGACCACTAACGCACAGGCGGAATCACACTCCACCCCCGCATCGATGCTCAATCCGGCATAGGCTCCTTCCGTAGCCAGGCAGTTCCACGCGTCGGGGTCACAGTCGACGAAATCGGTGCGGGCAACGGCGATGTCGAGCTTTCTTTCATGGATAAGCCGCCCCATTGCGAGAGCGCTGGGCAGGTCGCCTCCGCGTGAGCTGATGACGACAGGCAGCCGCCGATCGCCAAGCGTGGCCAGCAACTGCCGCAGCTTCCGCGGCGCCTGGTTCGTGATCGCGCCTTCGGCCGATATCCATTCCGGACAATCGGGATCGCACAGCGGATTGCTGCCGCGAACGACGACAAACCGCATGTCCCCGCCGGCCCTCGCGGTATCCGGTTGAACGGCAGCCATGGGCCTGGCTGCGGCCGATGGCGTCGTCTTGCTTGCGGGTCCAGCTATTTGCCGGCAGTTCGTGGCCGGCTGGGCCAGGCCGCAGAGGCTGGCGGCGGTCAACAGATCCACTGCGTCCCGGCTGGTGACCAGCTTCATCCTCACCATGTCGTCGAGGGGAATCTGACGAATCTCACTGGCCGGCGTGGCCTTCATGACTTCCAGTACGCCGTCTGCTATCCCCATTTCCTCAAGGTAGGCCGAAAGCGTCTTCTCGACGGTCCTGCTCATCTCGTAGGTTTTGTAGCTGCCAGCGTTTTTGCGGCTGACCACCTTGGTGCTGATGATCTTCTTCCTGCCGTTCACGATCCGATACGTGGTCCGGTAGAGCAGCTTCTCCCGCTGGTATGTGGTGGTGATCTGGTGGACGCCGAGATAGCCGAAATCTCCAACGAAGCGGCGGACACCGCCGGAAAACATTAGCGGACAGGCCGAATTGCACATGGCTCCGTCGTCATAGGCCGTACCGAAATAATCGGCACTCTTGCCCTTGTTGTCCCCGCAGTTTGTTTCCGGTCGGCAATCGGAAAAAACAGTCACGCCGACGGCGATATCGAGCTTGTTCTTGCGGATCATACGGCCGAGTGCCAACGCGGCCTCGACGTTACCGCCGGGCGAATTGACGACGACCGGCAATTGCCTTCCCTTGAGCGCCTTGAGCGTGCGCTTGAAGAGAGACGGCGTGCCCGCGTCGATGGTGCCGTCCGCCGATATCCATTCAGGACAATTGGGTTCGCATCCCGGAGCGTTGCTGCGCACGACGACGAAGCGCATGGGCGGGATGTCGAGAGGCCCATCCTCCGCTCGCGCTGTCAAAACGGGCAGAGCCATGGCGACGGCGAGGCAAACCAGTGCCCATAACCGCCATGCCTTCCCATCGAAACGGTGCCTTGGAACCACTGTCGGCAAAGCTCCCTCAGTGCAACCTATACTAGTTGCAGCCATGGCGCTTGCAACAGCTTTGAAACAAACGCGCAATGCTTGCGTTGCGAGGCGTCTGAAACGAAAAAGGGCGGCCCGAAGACCGCCCTTTCGTTTTCGAGACCGGCAGCAGCCGGATCGATTACTCTTTGATGGTGACGACGATGCCGGCACCGACGGTGCGGCCGCCTTCACGGATGGCGAAGCGCAGCTTCTCTTCCATGGCGATCGGCACGATCAGCTCGACATCGACCGTGATGTTGTCGCCGGGCATCACCATCTCGGTGCCTTCCGGCAGCGACACGATGCCGGTCACGTCGGTCGTGCGGAAGTAGAACTGCGGACGGTAGTTGGTGAAGAACGGCGTGTGACGGCCACCTTCGTCCTTGGTCAGGATGTAGGCTTCGGCCACGAACTTCTTGTGCGGCTTCACCGTGCCCGGCTTGGCCAGAACCTGGCCGCGCTCGACACCCTCACGATCAACGCCGCGCAGCAGCGCGCCGATGTTGTCGCCAGCCTGGCCCTGGTCGAGCAGCTTGCGGAACATTTCGACGCCCGTGCAGGTCGTCTTGGTCGTCGGACGGATGCCGATGATCTCCAGTTCCTCGCCGACCTTGACCACGCCGCGCTCGACGCGGCCGGTGACGACCGTGCCGCGGCCCGAGATCGAGAACACGTCCTCGATCGGCATCAGGAACGGCTTGTCGAGCGGACGAACCGGCGTCGGGATGTAGGCGTCGACCGCAGCCATCAGCTCGCGGATCGCGTCCTCGCCGATCTTCTTGTCCGAATCTTCCAGAGCGGCCAGCGCCGAACCCTTGACGATCGGAATGTCGTCGCCGGGGAATTCGTTCTTCGACAGCAGTTCGCGAACCTCGAGCTCGACCAGTTCGAGCAGCTCGGCGTCGTCGACCTGGTCGACCTTGTTCAGGAACACAACGATCGACGGCACGCCGACCTGACGGGCAAGCAGGATATGCTCGCGGGTCTGCGGCATCGGGCCGTCGGCGGCCGACACGACCAGGATCGCGCCGTCCATCTGCGCGGCACCGGTGATCATGTTCTTCACATAGTCGGCGTGGCCGGGGCAGTCGACGTGGGCATAGTGGCGGTTGGCGGTCTCGTATTCGACGTGAGCCGTCGAGATCGTGATGCCGCGCGCCTTCTCTTCAGGCGCCGCATCGATCTGGTCGTAGCGCTTGTATTCGCCAAAATACTTGGTGATCGCCGCCGTCAGCGACGTCTTGCCATGGTCGACGTGACCAATCGTGCCGATGTTCACATGAGGCTTGGTGCGCTCGAATTTACCTTTTGCCATAGTCTCTTTCCTTGGACGGCCTGGACCTTCAGTTCAGTCGAATGCGGGGCGATTAGCGATAAAGGCCAAAAAACACAAGCGTCTTTTGCCCGGGCGCCATCTCACTCGGCCAGAACCCATGATCCGATTGCGGGGATGTGGCGCTGATATGGGGATCCGTCGTTGAAAATGGAATGGGCGAAAACCGAGGGAGCAAAGCGAGGATTGCTCGGGTCTCCACGTCAGTCGCTGTCGGATTTATCGGCGGTTCATGGCCCATTGCGGCAGCGATCCGCGTCTGATCTCCTGCGCCGATGCATTTCATCCCGACTGCCGTTCGCGGCCCGCTGTTCATGATCGTCTCGACCGGGTCGTATCTGGTCAACGACACGATGATGAAGCTCGCCACGTCGGGGTTGCCCTCCTACGAAGTGCTCTTCCTGCGTGGTGCCGCGGCAACGCTGTGGGGCGTTCCGCTGTTGTTTGCGCTCGGCTACGGCAAGCAGATCCCGCTGATCTTCGACAGGCGGGTGCTGCGCAGGAACCTCCTCGAACTGGCGGCGATCCTCTGTTACGTCGTCGCGCTCGCCAACATGCAGATCGCCGATTCCACCGCGTTGGGGCAGATCACGCCGCTGCTGATGCTGGTCGGCTCCTCGATCCTGTTTGGCGAGCGTATCGGCGGCCAACGCATGGCGCTGATCGGGCTGGGCTTCATCGGCGCGCTGATGGTGGCGCAGCCGACCATGCAAGGCATTTCGGTCTATGCCTTGCTGGCGCTCGGCAACGCGACGTTCGCCGCCGCGCGCGATCTGGCCGGCCGCAAGATCGCCGCCGAAGTGCCAGGAATGATCGTGGCGATCTCGGCGGTCGTCGTGGTCCTGATCGGCGCAGGCGCCGCGCATCTGGTTTCCGAGCGCTGGGTGGCGCCGGAGGCGCACCACCTGATGCTGATGGCGGGAGCCGGTTTCTTCCTGATCTTCGGCCACTTCTTCATCTTCATGGCCTATCGCGTCGGGCCGACCGGCGCGGTGGCGCCGTTCTATTACTGCTTCACGGTCTGGGCCGTCATTTCGGGGCTGCTGGTGTTCGGGCAATTCCCCAATGCACTGGCGGTCTGCGGCATCCTGCTGGTTGTCGCCAGCGGGCTGACCATCGTGTCGCTGGACCAGCGCAAGCGTCGGCTGGCCGTGGTCGCCTGATCCGCGGCGGCGCACCGGCATAATAGTTTCCGATACCGTGAGCGCGGTCAGCACCGACGGCGGGTTAGCGCAATTCAGGATTCGGCAGCCGATAATCCGCCGATCGCGTCTAGATGGTCCGCTTGCCCGCGAACTGATGATAGGCCCACAACACCACGACGGCACCCACGACGGCGACGATCAGGCTATAGATGTTGAGGCCGGTCACACCCGAAGCACCGAAGGCGCTGAAGATCAGCCCGCCGACTATGGCGCCGACAATGCCGAGCACGATATCCATGATCATGCCCTGACCGGTCTTGTTGACGATCTTACTACCAATGAACCCGGCAATGACGCCGAGAATGATCCAGCTGATGATACCCATTTTTTTCCTCTCCATTCCTCCGCCAACCGGACATTTTCATATGATTGTCAAAAGCTCAAGCCAGCTTGAAATTCCCCCCGAATGCGCCATTGTTGAAGATGGGCCGGGCTTGGTTGAAATGGAGGATCCACTATGGGACTTTTTGACAACGCCGTTCCCGGCGGCAATATCACCAAACCGCTGATGATCGCGCTCGGTGCGCTGCTGGTTGGGAAGATGCTGAGCGGCAGAAGCGCCGAACAGCCGGACCAGGCTCAGGCGCCGGCGCCCGCCGATCCCACGCCTGTCGGAACCGCGTCCGGTGACGGTGGGCTGCTCGGCGGACTGGGCGGGCTGCTCGACAAGCTCAAGAACGCCGGCCATGGCAATGTCGCCGACTCCTGGGTCGGCACCGGGCAGAACCAGTCAATCGGGGCCAATGAGTTGGGCAACGCGATCGGACCGCAGGTCATTCGCGAGATCGCCCAAAGGACGGGGCTCGACGAGCAGGAGCTGCTCAAGCAGCTATCGGCCGCCTTGCCCGGCATCGTCGACAAGCTGACCCCGAACGGCCAGGTACCGCAACAGCACCAGGTCGCCTCCGCCTTCAACAGCTGACGCGGCGCCCACCAATGCCTGAAGCGCTGCGCGCCTGCCGCGCAGTGTTTCGGCTTGCCGGTTGTTTCGCTGAAAATCTGGAGCGGGTAGCGGGAATCGAACCCGCATATTCAGCTTGGAAGGTTCCTAGAAATCCAATGAAATCAACGGGCCGTTTCACCGCAAACATCATCCGTGCCGAAACGGGGCCGAATCCATCGGCTCCGTTACACCTCGAATCCGTCAACCTCGATGACATCAATGACATTCTGCGGATCCGCACGCAGAGCTTTGATAACTGCCAACCATATGAGGTGGGCCACATTATACCATCTCCGGGTGGTCTCGAAATCCAGTTGCTCTAGCCTGGAGTGGCCTAGGCCGTCTGGCGATACACCGAAGTGTCGACAGGCGTCATAGATTTCCATGAACTTTTCAAATTCGTCTGTGCTGACGTCTGTCACGCCGTGCTTGGCCACGAACCGTTTCCAGATCGACCTGGGGCTAGCAATCTTTCCAATTGTTGGGGCCGGATCATTCTGGCCAAGTAGCTGAGACACGCTCAGACCCAAAGTCGCGACGATGAAAACGCATCGCTCAACTAGGTCGTTGGTATCCTGCTTGTCGCGTAGATAATCTGCAGCGAGTACGTTCCAATAGCGCTTTGCTTGTAGCAGCGCATAAAGCTGGAGGTTGGTGCTGCATGAGCCGTCTGTGTTCATCGAATAGTATGGCCTCATCGCTCCCCCACGCTGGCTTAGACCTTTGAGAACATTGACGCTCGATCGATTAACCCGGGCCAAGAGATCGGCCATTCTCGGCAATAGGCGCCAGCTCATGGTTGCCGAACCGGATGGGCTGCGTCAGAAATGACTAATATAGGTGGGAATCCGCCATTGTGGCTTTCTCCGGATGTCCTTCACGGCCCTCAAGGTGTGTAGGCGCTCTCATCACCTAGCGGCGGTCGCTTCGATAGTTGTCCAAAACGAACCTGCTTCTGGAGCGGGTAGCGGGAATCGAACCCGCATATTCAGCTTGGAAGGCTGCTGCTCTACCACTGAGCTATACCCGCACCTTGCACTGAAGTACCGGATTTCCCCGAAAAGCGCCATGCCCTTTTCGGTCCGATGCTTTACGCGTTTCAGGCTTCCGGGCCGGCAGTGGTGGAGAGGGTTGGATTCGAACCAACGTAGGCTAAGCCAACGGATTTACAGTCCGTCCCCTTTAACCACTCGGGCACCTCTCCAGTCTGCCGCCGGAGCCATGCAACGAGGCATTCTTGCCGATCCGGACCCGAGATAGATGTCTTCTCCGAAACCAGCGAAGCGCCTTATGGCGGCAAGGCCATTGGGTGTCAACCGCGCGGCCACGGTTTTTCGATGTTGTTCGCCGGCTGCGGCGACAGGGCATATCCTTGGCCGGAGGAGACGGCTATAGAAGCCGGCCATGAGCAACAATTCCAACACCCCCAAAGACACCCATTACGCCAAGCTGCGCCGCGCCTTTCGCGACGAGAAGAGCGGCGGCGCGCCGGCGTTCAAGCCACGGCAACCAGTGCCACCAGGCGAAAACGCAGCCGACGGGCTGGTGCGGCTCTATGGCCTGCATACGGTGCGCGCGGCACTCGACAATCCGCGCCGCCGGATCAAGAAAATGCTGGTGACGCGCAATGCGGCCGAACGGCTCGAGATCACCGATCTCGCCGCCCTGCCCTTCAAGGCTGAACTGGTCGAACCCAGGGACATCGACAAGATTACCGGATCGGACGCTGTGCACCAGGGGGTGCTGATCGAGGCCGAGCCGCTGAAGCCCAAGCGCCTCGACGCACTTGGCGACACAAGGCTGGTGCTGGTGCTCGACCAGGTCACCGACCCGCACAATGTCGGCGCCATCCTGCGTTCGGCGGTCGCTTTCGGCGCTGGCGCGCTGATCACCACGGCGCGCCACAGCCCGCAGGAATCAGGCGTGCTGGCAAAATCCGCCTCCGGTGCGCTTGAGCATATCGATCAGGTCGAGGTGAAGAACCTCGCCGATGCGCTCGGCCAGTTGCACGAAGTGGGCTTCCAGACCATCGGGCTCGATTCGGACGGGCCGGCTGAGCTCGAAACCAGCTTTGCCGGCGACAGGATCGCTTTGGTGCTCGGCGCCGAGGGCAAGGGCCTGCGGCAGAAGACGCGCGAGACGGTAACGACGCTGGCCAGGCTCGACATGCCCGGCGCCATCCGCTCGCTCAATGTCTCGAACGCAGCGGCGGTGAGCCTTTATGCGGCGCGGGCATTTCTGAAGCGCGGCTGACTGGAAGCGGCAAGCCTCCCGCCAGAAATCAAAACGGGTCCCGGCGATGCTTGCCGGAACCCGTTGCTGGGTTAAGACGGAAGTTGACGGCCTGGGAACGTTACGCCGCCTCTTCCGACCCTATGCCGCTTTGATTTCTCTTGCCTCCTTGCCGATTTCGAAATTCGCCATCCGCTCCAGCGCCCTCACCAGCGCGGAATGATCTTCCTTCGCGCCGCCATTGGCGGCGCAGGAATTGAACAGTTGCTGGGCGGTCGAAGTGTTGGGCAGCGACACACCAAGCGCCTTCGCACCCTCCAGCGCCAGGTTGAGATCCTTCTGGTGCAGTTCGATGCGGAAGCCCGGCGCGAAGGTGCGCTTGACCATGCGCTCGCCATGCACTTCGAGAATGCGCGAGGCGGCCAGCCCGCCCATCAGCGCCTGCCTGACCTTGGCTGGGTCGGCCCCAGCTTTTGATGCAAAAACAAGCGCTTCGGCGACCGCTTCAATGGTCAGCGCGACGACGATCTGGTTGGCGACCTTGGTGGTCTGGCCGACACCATTGGGTCCGACCAAAGTGATGTTCTTGCCCATTTTCTCGAACACGGGTTTTGCGCGCTCGAAGGCCGGTTCCTCACCACCGACCATGATGGTGAGCGAAGCCGCCCTGGCGCCGACCTCGCCGCCGGAAACCGGCGCGTCGAGATAGTCGCAACCGAGATCGTTGATCTTTTTTGCGAATTCCTTTGTCTCGATCGGCGAGATCGAACTCATGTCGATCACCAGCTTGCCCTTGGCCAGGCCGGACGCGACTCCGTTGTCGCCGAACAGCACATCGGCCACCTGCGGTGTGTCGGGAACCATCAGGATGATGATCTCGGCGGCCCTCGCGACGGCGGCATGGCCGGCGACCGACTTCAGACCCTTGGCGACGAGATCGGCCGGCGGTTTTGAGCGGTGGTCGCTGGCGATGACGCTGTAGCCGGCCGCCAGCAGATGCCCCGCCATCGGCGCGCCCATGATGCCCAGCCCGATGAAGCCGATGGTTTCCATTGCTTCTCTCCGTTTTTTGTCAGATCGCGTTCCTTCACGCCCAGAGGGGGCGCAACAGAACGCGACCTGAATTGCAAGATTCTTGACAGCTAAGCGGCAGCACTTCCCTGCCCGGTCAGTTCCCTGAACCACCCCAGACCGGCCTCCGTCCCTGCCTTCGGCTTGTACTCCGCGCCAATCCAGCCGGCATAACCAATCCGGTCGATATGTTCGTAGAGGAAGGGATAGTTGATCTCGCCCGTCCCCGGCTCGTGACGGCCGGGATTGTCCGCAAGCTGGATATGCGCGATGCGGCCGAGGTTTGCCTCGATCTTACGGGCGAGATCCCCCTCCATGATCTGCATGTGGTAGATGTCATATTGCAGGAACAGGTTCTTCGAGCCGACGCGGTCGATCAGCGTCAGCGCCTGGTCGGAGTAGTTGAGGAAGAAGCCCGGGATATCGCGGGTGTTGATCGGCTCGATCAGCAGCTTGATGCCGGCTTGATCGAGTTTCTCCGCCGCGAAAGCCAGGTTTTCGGCAAAGACATCCTCCAGCACCTTGCGGTCGACATTGGCTGGCGCGATGCCGGCCAGGCAGTTGACCTGCCCGCAGCCAAGTGCCTGCGCGTAGGCGATCGCCCTGGCAATGCCCTGGCGGAATTCCGGCACGCGGTCCGGCAGCACGGCGATGCCACGCTCGCCCTTGGCCCAGTCGCCCGCCGGCAGGTTGAACAGCACCTGCGTCAGGCCATTCTTCTTCAGTCGGGCGGCGACCACCTCGGGCGCATGATCGTAAGGGCCGATATATTCGACCCCCTTGAAGCCGGCGCGGGCGGCGGCATCGAAACGGTCGAGGAAATCATGCTCGCCAAAGAGCATCGACAGATTGGCTGAAAAACGCGGCATTCTTTTTCTCCTTTTCTTGCCTGGAACCAAAGCCGTGTTGAGATTCAGGTCAGGCCGAGTCGAAAATGGTGGTTTCCGAGAACCGGAGCGGAGCGTACTTTTCGTACGTGAGCACCGGAAGCGCAGGAAGCCGCCGTTTGCAGGCCGGCCTCACCTGAATATCAGCATGGCTTAGTCCAGCATCACGATCGCGGTGGGCGCGTCTTCCTGATGTTCGGCAAGGTCTTCGAATTCGGTGATCTTGTCGATCTCGGTCCCCATCGAGATGTTGGTGACCCGTTCGAGAATGAATTCGAGCACGACCGGAACCTGGTGTTCCTTCAGCAACCGCTGCGCTTGCTTGAAGGCGCCGGCGAATTCCTCCGGCTTGCGCACCCTGACCGCCTTGCAGCCCATTGCCTCGGCGACGGCGACATGGTCGACGCCATAGCCCGCCTCCGGATCGTCGGCCCGGTTGATGTTCTCGAAAGCAAGGCTGACCTCATAGTCCATCGAAAAGCCGCGCTGCGCCTGGCGGATGAGGCCGAGATAGGCATTGTTCACGACGACGTGGATATAGGGCAGCTTGTGCTGCGCGCCGACCGCCAGTTCCTCGATCATGAACTGGAAGTCGTAGTCGCCCGACAGCGCCACGATGGTGCGCTCGGGATCGGCGGCGCGCACGCCGAGTGCGGCCGGCAAGGTCCAGCCGAGCGGGCCGGCCTGGCCGCAATTGATCCAGTTGCGCGGCTTGTAGACATGCAGGAACTGCGCGCCGGCGATTTGCGACAGGCCGATGGTGGTGACATAGGTGACGTCACGGCCGAACGCCTTGTTCATCTCCTCGTAGACACGCTGCGGCTTCAGCGGCACCTGTTCGAAGTGGGTTTTGCGCTTCATCGTCTTCTTGCGGCCCTGGCATTCCCTGGCCCAGCCCGACCAATCGCGCAGCCTGCCCGCCGTCCTCCACTCGGTGGCGACGTCGAGCAGCATCTTCAGTGCAGCGCCGGCATCCGAAACGACGCCGAGATCGGGGGCGAAGACACGGCCGATCTGTGTGGGCTCGATGTCGACATGGATGAATTTCTTGCCCTTGGTGTAGACGTCCACCGAACCGGTGTGACGGTTGGCCCAGCGGTTGCCGATGCCGAAGACGAAATCGGCTTCCAGCATGGTGGCGTTGCCGTAGCGGTGCGAGGTCTGCAGCCCGCACATGCCGGCCATCAGCCGGTGATCGTCAGGAATCGCGCCCCAGCCCATCAGCGTCGGAATGACCGGAACGCCCGTGATCTCGGCAAACTCGATCAACAGGTCGGATGCGTCGGCATTGATGATGCCGCCGCCGGCAACGATCAGCGGCTTCTCGGCCGCGTTGAGCATCGCCAGCGCCTTTTCAGCCTGGGCGCGCGTCATCGCCGGCTTGAATGGCGTCAGCGGCTCATACGCATCGATGTCGAACTCGATCTCGGCCAGTTGGACGTCGACCGGCAGGTCGATCAGCACCGGACCCGGCCGCGACGAGCGCATCAAATGGAACGCTTTTTGCAGCGCCATCGGCACCAGATAGGGCTCCATCACCGTCACCGCCCATTTGGCGACGGGCGCAGCGATCGCGGCGATGTCGACAGCCTGGAAATCCTCCTTGTTCAGCCGCGCGCGCGGCGCCTGGCCGGTGATGCACAGGATCGGAATGGAATCGGCCGCGGCCGAATAGAGCCCGGTTATCATATCGGTGCCGGCCGGCCCCGACGTGCCGATGCAGAGGCCGATATTGCCCGCCTTGGCGCGGGTATAGCCTTCGGCCATATGCGAGGCGCCCTCGACGTGGCGGGCAAGGACATGGCGGATCGTGCCCCTCGCCTTCAATGCCGAGTACAGCGGATTGATCGCCGCACCCGGCACGCCGAAAGCACAGGACATGCCTTCCTTTTCGAGAACGAGAACAGCGGCATCGACAGCGCGCATCCTGGCCATTTCCAGCCTCCACGAGATGATTGTTGGATGGCTAAGGATGTCACCGGGCGGGCGCTTTTTCAATTTTTTCAGAATATTTTTTCATTTCTAATAAACGGCTCTTACCAACTGATTTTGTTTCCTTTTCCCTTTTCCAGGATTTGCACCGAGAATTTCATGAAAAACTTTTTCATTGCATCTTGGGAGAAACGGTCGAGAATGCCAGCCATGGAAACGAGCGAAAAACGTCAGCGTGGCCGCCCGCGCGCCTTCAATGGTCCGGCCGAAGCTGCCTCGGTGCAGTCGCTCGACCGGGCCTTGCGTATCCTGGCCATTGTCGCGGAAGGCAGCGGCCTGTCGCTGAGCGAGATATCTGCGCAGAGCGGGCTTGCCGCCTCCACCGCCTACCGCATGCTGACGACACTCGAAAATCACGGCATGGTCGAGTTCGATACATCGGACCAGCTCTGGTCGATCGGCGTCGAGACCTACCGCATGGGCGCGGCGTTCCTGCGCCGCCGCAAGCTGGTCGACCGCGCCCGTATCGTCATGCAGGAACTGATGGAGAAGACCGGCGAGACCGCCAATCTCGGCGTCGCGGAAGACGATTGCGTGGTCTTCGTCAACCAGGTCGAGACGCACCAGGCGATCCGCGCCTTCTTCCGGCCGGGTACGCGCAGCCCTTTCCATGCCTCGGGAATCGGCAAGGCGGTGCTGGCACATCTCGAACCGGAGCGCGTCGGAACCATCCTGCGCAAGGCGGGCCTGCAGCGCTATACGGACAAGACCCTTTCCGACATCTCCGCCCTCGCGCACGATCTGGCCGTCATCAAGCATCGCGGCTGGTCGGTCGACGACGAGGAGCGCCATCCCGGCATGCGATGCGTGGCCGCCGCCATCTTCAACGAGTATGGCGAGCCGATCGGCGGCGTTTCCGTGTCCGGGCCGACGGTGCGGGTCACGCCCGAGCGGCTGGCCGAGATCGGCCCGCTGGTGCGCGACGCGGCGGCCGAAGTGACGAAAATGATCGGCGGCTCGAAGGCAGGCTGATCAAGGGATAGACTAAACGCGCCGAAAATCGCTGCATGCCGCCGGCTGCATGGGATTTGACCGTCTTGCCGTCGCGTTCGAATGCATGCGAAAGGGCGCGCATGAGGAAAGTGGTTCAGCTTCTGCTTGCCGTTTCGCTGTGCGGATGCGTGGCGGCGGCACCACGACCCGATACCGGCGACCAGCGGGTCAATCCCATCCCGATCTCGCTCGCGCTGGAGGAGATCATCACGGCCGGTATCCGCCAGCGGCTGCCGGATTCGGCCTCCGCCAGGTTCGGAACCATGCTCGCAGGCGAGCGAAAGCTTGATGGCCGCGAGGAGATCGTGGTTTGCGGCACCGTCAATGCCAAAACCTCATCCGGCGTCGGCGACAAGCCATTCATCGCCAAGGTCTACCCGGACGCCGCAAGCCGCTTCGAACTGGTCGCGATGGGCGACGAGACCGAGGTTGCCCGGCTTCAGATTGGCGGCATCTGCCGCGCGGCCGGTCTGCCGATCCTCGACCCGAAGATGCACCTCTAGAAAGACGGTCTTCAAACGACGAAGAGGGGCTGCCTCGCAACCCCTCTTTCCAGTCGCCCGCCGCCGCTCAGAGCCGGCAGTAATGGCTGTAGCCGTCACGGCCGATATAGGTGTCGGAGTCCGGGTCGTAGCTGGAGTAGCGATCGAAGCAGCGGCGGACGTGCCAGGAACCGCCATCTTCCTCGACATAGACGGTGCGCGGCTGCTGCTGGGCAAGCAGGCTGCCGAGAACGAAACCGCCGACGCCGGCGGCGATGCCGATACCGAGGCCGTGGTGATGCGAGTGGGCAGCAGAGGGCTGGACGGTGCCGACCAAAGCGGTGGCGGCGACGGTGGTGGCGATGAGGCCGGAAACGAGTGTGCGCTTGAACATGATGATCTCCTTGCTTCGTTTGGAGAGGCGAGCCATCCGCCTCTTGATGATCTGTCGTTGCGGCAAGGAAAAAGGTTCGACGGGGTTTTGATTTTTTCGAAGAGCAGGAATTCGCTGGCTGAAAAGGCGTGGCGACGCTCGCCGGCGTTGATCATCCATTCCGGCACTTCAGGCACCTTGCGCCGATCGGTCATCGTCCGTGACGGCGACTGGAAGCGCCGCGTTCGATGAGAAAAGGGCGGCCGAAGCCGCCCTTTGCTGGAGGTTTCAATCAAGCCGCCAGGCTGCGCTCAGTAGAGGATGATGTGGCGGTGGTGGTGATGACGATGATGGTGATGGCCATAGACCCACCAGTAATCCGGATAGTCCGGGTAATCCTGGTAGTAGAGGTAGTCGTCGAAATGACGATGATGATGATGCATGCCGTGAGCCGACGAAGACTGAACGGTGCCGGCGAGCGCGCCGGTTGCAACGACGATGGCGACGATGCTGGAAACGAAACTGCGCTTGAACATGATGATCTCCTGGATCTCTGATCGAGGCGACCATTCGCCTCTGAGGATCAGTCGGCGCGCCGCGGCGAAAGGTTCGACAGATCTGGAGATTTTTTTGGCGCACTGTTGGCGAAACTGAGTAGGCAGCACCGGCTCGCGCCATGACCGGCAGCAATTGCTCACTACTCACCACTCCCCACTCCCCACTCCCCACTCAGCCCATGCCGGTGATATGCCGAAGCCAGAAGGCGAGCGCGATAAAGCCGATGAAGGTGGTGACGCCTGTCCAGTCGACATTGGCCTTCTTCACATCGCTGATGAGCTTCACCAGCAGCATCCACGCCACGACGACGATAGGGAGAATGATGACAAGCCTGATCATGCGACACTCCGTTCAGCGCATTGCACTTACCCTGATGTAGGAAGCGCGTTCGCGGATTTCAGCATGCGGACGCGCGGGCATCCTCCACCACGGCTGATGCCCAAAAATGGACTTTTGTCTTTACTGGCGCAACAAATATGCTAACCGGAGCGCCGTGCCCTTGTAGCTCAGCTGGTAGAGCAGCGGTTTTGTAAACCGAAGGTCGGCGGTTCGATTCCGTCCGGGGGCACCACCCTACGCTCTTTGAGCTCCGGGTGGCAGGCCACCCCAAGCCCGTAGACGCAGGAGTGTCCTCCGACCCCCTTGTAGGGCGATTACGTCGCCACCACCATTTACGAAGCGCTCGCGATTTGGGCCGACACGTTCGTCCTGGTGAACGTATTCCTCACCCTCACAGACTTGTAGACATAAGCGGCCCAGATGCTGGTCACCACAAACGAAGCCATGGGTGCCGCCAGCGCGTCGCCTGCGAGCACCTTGTTTACCGGAACGCCCAGGATTGACGAAATCCAGATCGTATCCAGGATAAACACAACAGGAATCGCAAACCATTGGCAGAGAAACAATTGCGGGAATCGACGGCTTCGCCGCAGCATTGAAACCAGCACCACCAGCTGAAGCGCCAGAAATGCCAGATTGAGGGCAACCTCGCCATACACAGCCAGAGAGCCGTTTGGGAGGGTCATGAGTTGCTGGTAGCCGTCGGCGGAATTGCCGAAATCGGCGAGCGTGCGCAGCGGTGACAATGTCTGACCGATAGCCAGCAGCATCAGCCAGCCACCGAAGCCCACAAGTGACTCAGGATTCTGCGACGGCTTCGCGGCTGACCGGACAGCAAAGAAAACAGGCACGCCGATCAGCAGCAGCACGATCGCCCAATGCCAGATGGAAAACGTCCCCATTTACCCTTCCCCCTTTTTATACCCCTATAAGTTGTAGCAGATTTCAAACTCAACTCAAGAGCCAATCATCGCGTAAGACGCCGTCCGATGCCGAAGCGACAACTTCTCCTGCCTGCTCCTGACGCCCTCACACTCCGATCGCCGCCACCAATATCCGGTTCTGCCGCCGTATCGCGGCCCTCAACTCCGGTATCCTGGCTTCATCCCGCTTCACGAATTCGATGAACATCATGTTCATGTTGTTGAAGATCAATTCGCCGAGTGCCGTGCCGTCGATATCCTGCCGCACCAGGCCGATCTCCTGAAGGCGGGCGATCAGCGCGCGGATCTGTTCGGTGAGCGAGCGGTCGAGGCCAGTATAAGCCTGGCCGAACGGGCTGTCGGGCAGTTGCGTCGAGATCGCCATCGCCTGCCGCCACATCTCCTTGCTGAGATAGTGCAGCGAGTGCTCGATATAGATGCCGATCAGCGTGTCCAGGGCGTCGCCGACATTGGCGGGCGGCCGGGCGACCACGCCGCGCCCGGCATTGAGCACCTCGTCGACTTCCATCGAGACGATGGCGCCGAGAATATCGCCTTTGTTCTGGTAGTAATTGTAGATGGTGCCGATCGAGACTTCGGCTTGCGCGGCGATCGTCTCGATCTTGGCGCCCTCATACCCGGCCTCGCGGAAAAGCGTCGCCGCCGCCTCGATGATACGCCGGTGGCGATCCGCCTTTTGCCTTGCCCGCAATCCGCTCATATCAGCCTCTTGTCACAAAAACAGAATTGACTCAATTTTAGAATTGGTTCAGTTTTTTGCAAGAAGCCACAAAGGCAAGGGAGAACACTCGATGTCCGTCAAATCCGGCAATCCGCTTTCCGTCCTGAAGCGCCAGATGCACGCTGCATGTGCCGCCACGGCATTGCTGCTTGCGGCGGGCAGCCTCGCCGAAGCCGCCGATCTCAACGCGCTGATCTGGTGCGACCATTCCGATCCGGCGCTGCTGCAGCCTTTCGAGGAGGCCAACAACGTCAAGGTCAACGTCAAGGAATTCGAAGGCACCGGGGCTGGGCTGGCCATCGTCGAGCAGTCGCAGCCCGGCGACTGGGATGTGATGGTGATCGATAGCATCGACGTGCCGCGCGGCGTCGAGAAAGGCCTGTTCGAGCCGCTGCCGGAAGACAAGCTGCCGTTCGCCGATCTCTTCCCGCAGGTGAAGATGGACGGCTCGACCATTGTCGGCGGCAAGCGCTACGGCATCACCGAAAAGTTCGGTTACAACACGATCGGCTTCAACAAGACAAAGGTCGATCCGGCGGACATGCAATCCTTGGCGTCGCTGACATCAGACAAGTACAAGGGCAAGGTCGCCATCTACGATTATTCTCTCCCCGTCATCGGCATGGCGGCATTGGCCATCGGCAAGAAGACGGCCGATCTCACGGAAGCCGACCTGCCCGCGCTCAAGGAAGAGCTGCTCAAGATGAAGGCCAATGCCAAGCTGGTCGGTGAAGTCACCGCCAGCCAGACGGCGCTGGCGACCGGCGAGGTCGACATATTGGTCGGCGGCGGCGAATGGGTGACGGCAGGGCTGGCCAAGGAAAACCCGGCGCTGGACTTTTCCATTCCAAAAGAAGGTGCGGTGCTGTGGTCGCAGTCGCTCGCCATGTTCAAGGATTCCAGGAACAAGGACATGGCGCTGAAATTCATCCAGTACATACTGAGCCCCGAGGGCCAGGCACGGCTCGCCACCTCGTCCTGTTACTGGGGCATGCCGTCCAACACCAAGGCCGCATTGACCGACGACCAGAAAAAGGTCCTGCGCTTCGACGAGCAGCCCGGCTTCCTCGCCCGTGCGCAGGCCTATCCGGCGCCGAGCGCCGACCTCGACAAGAAGATGCAGGATATGTGGACCGAAATGCTGCAGGCCAAGTGAGCCGATACGCTGATGAGCGCCGCGGGAAACAGTGAGGGCGCGCGGACAGGCCGTGCCCTTCCCTGGGCGCTGGTCACACCGGCACTTGGCTGGACGCTTCTCTTCTTCGTGCTGCCCTTCGTCGCCATGGGGCTTTCGAGCTTCACCGCGCAGGAGGGCGGCGGGGGCACCCTGTCCAACTACAGCCAATTCTTCACCAACCCCGCCTACTGGCAGGCGATGGTGAACTCGCTGCAGGTCACCGCCATCGTCACCGTGGTTTCCGTGCTGCTTGCCTATCCCTTCGCCTGGATTCTGGCCGAACAGGTTCCTGAACGCTGGCAGCGGCTGGCGCTGATGCTGGCCGTGCTGCCGTTCTGGACCTCCTATGTCGTGCGCTCCTACTCCTGGCTGCTGGTGCTGGCGCAGAACGGCGTCATCAACCGGGCACTGACTGGCATTGGCGTGGTCTCCGAACCGCTGCAGCTCGCCAATACGCGCCTGGCCACCGTCACAGGCTTCGTGCATTTCTTCGTCATGCTTTTGACGCTGACCATCTTCGCCAATCTGAAGCAGCTCAGCCCCAGTTACCGCAAGGCCGCCGCCGATCTCGGCGCCGGACCGGTGCGCACCTTCCTGCATGTCATCCTGCCATTGACCTTGCCCGGCATCATGGTCGGCGCTTTTCTCACTTTCGTGCTGTGCATCGGCGACTACATCACGCCGCAGATCCTCGGCGGGAACAACGAGCTTCTGATGCCGCAGCTGGTGATGATGCAGATCGGCCGGCGCGGCGATTTTCCATTGGCCTCGGCGCTGTCGATCATCCTGATGGCGGTCGTGACCATCGCCTATCTCGCCTGCGCCCGCTGGCTAAAGATCGAGCGGACCTGATCATGCGCAGCATTGGCCGCATCGCTTCCTGGATTTACGCGCTTGCCGTCTACGGCTTCATCTTCCTGCCGGTCGTCGTGCTGGTGCTGTTCTCGCTGCAGTCGACGTCCTTCCCCATCCCCCCGTTCACAGGCCCATCGCTGCGCTGGTACGAGGCGGTTCTTTCCGATAACCGGCTGACTTCGGCGCTGGCCAATTCGCTGCTGGTCGCGGTTCTTTCCTCGGCCGCAGCCGTCATGCTCGGCTTCCTGTCGGCCTGGGGGTTCGCGCGCTTCGTCCTGCCAGGCTCGGGCCTGCTGCGCGGTTTGATCACCTTGCCGCTCACCGTCAGCTATCTCATCATCGGCATGGGGCTGCTGGTGCTGTTCAACTGGGCCGGCGTGCCGAAATCTCTGCTTGCCGCCGGGATCGGCCATGTGGTGATCAACCTGCCGCTGTGCTTCGCCATCATCTACAGCCAGTTAGGCGACCACCAGATCAACATCGAGCGCGCCGCGCGCGACCTCGGCGCGCCGGAATGGAAGGTGCTGCTGTTGATCACCGTGCCAGTCATGGCGCCGGCCATTTTCGCCGGCTTCTTCCTGTCGATGACGTTCTCCTGGGACGAGTTCGTGATCTCCTTCCTGCTGACGCGCTTCGATACCACGCTGCCGGTGGAAATCTGGAACCTGCTGCGCTCCGGCCTCAACCCCAAGACCAATGCGGTCGGTTCGCTGGTCTTTGCCGTCTCGATCGTGCTGGTGGTGTTCTTCGAACTGACCTTGCTGCGAAGGAAACCGGCATGAACGCGCCCCTGGTCGATATCCGCGACATCTGGCACCGCTTCGGCCAGCATCCCGTGCTGAAGAATGTCTCGCTGACGATAGCGGCCGGCAGCTATACGATCCTGCTTGGACCATCCGGTTCCGGCAAGACGACGCTGCTCTCCATTCTCGGCGGTTTCGTCAATCCGAGCGAAGGCAAGGTTCTCATCCGCGGCCAGGACTGCACCTCGGTGCCGCCCGCCAAACGCCCGACGACGACGGTGTTCCAGGATTATGCGCTGTTCCCGCATATGAGCGTCGGCGGCAATGTCGGTTTCGGGCTGCGCATGCAAGGTGTCGATGGAGCGACGCGGGCAGCAAAAGCGCGCGATGCGCTGGCCCTGGTGGGCCTCGCCGCCGCCTTCGACAAGAAGCCGCACCAGCTTTCCGGGGGCCAGCGCCAACGCGTGGCGCTGGCGCGCGCCCTGGTGATCGAGCCGGCGGTGCTTCTGCTCGACGAGCCGCTCGGGGCGCTCGACCTGAAACTGCGCCGCCAGATGCAGGACGAACTGAAGGCGATCCAGAAGCGGGTCGGCACCGCCTTCATCCATGTCACTCACGACCAGGAAGAAGCGATGGCGCTGGCCGACCATTGCGTGGTGATGAATGACGGCCGCATCGAGGACGAGGGGCCGCCCGAGCGCGTCTATGCGAGGCCGGCGACGCGTTTTTCCGCGACCTTCATGGGCGAGAGCACGATTCTTGCCGGCACTGTCATCGAGTCCAGTGACAGGACGAGCACCGTCACGACACCGGTCGGACCGGTTTCCTTATCCAGTGCCTTGCCGTTGGGGTCTACTGCCGCACTGGCGATACGCCCTGAGCACCTTGTGCTTGGCGCTGCGTCGGCTGGCACGAAGCTCGGCGAGGCTGCTGTGAGCGACGTCGTTTTCCAGGGCAGTTTCAAGCGCGTGCTGGCGACCTCCGTCGAAGAGCCTTCCCTGCGGTTCATCGCCAAGCTGCCGGCGACCTCCATCGTCCATGCGGGCGACAGGGTCGCGATTTCCTGTGATACCGACCAGATCATCTTGCTGACGGATTGAACATGAGCACGCTTGCGGTCATCGACGCACCGGACTGGTACGAAACAATCCGCATGGCCGACGGCATCACGCTAATTCACGAGCCATGGATAAAACCGTTCTTCCGCTGCAATATGTGGCATGTGCGCGGACGCGACCGCGATCTCCTGTTCGACACCGGCCTCGGTCATTTCAGCCTGCGCACCCATGTGTCCCTGGTGAGCGAGCGCAAGCTGACCTGCGTTGCCAGCCACACGCATTTCGACCATATCGGCTGCCACCATGAGTTTTCCGATCGCTCCGTGCATTCGGCCGAAGCGGCAATCCTGGCCGATCCGCGCAACGAATGGACCGCTGCCGGCACCTATGCGACCGAAGAAATGTTCGATGGCATGCCGCGGGGCTGGGACACGGCGCGCTATCGCATCCAGCCCGCGCCGGCCGACCGTATGCTCGCGCATGGCGACATCATCGATCTCGGCGACCGGGCCTTCGAGGTCGTCCACACGCCAGGCCATTCGCCGGGCGGCATTGCGCTCTACGAGAAGAAGACCGGCATCCTCTTGTCCGGCGACATCATCTATGATGGCCCGCTGATCGATGATGTCTACCACTCGGACATACCAGATTACATGGCGACGCTGCTCGCCATGCGCGATCTCGACGTCTCGGTCGTCCATGGCGGCCATTTCTCGAGCTTCGGCAAGGTGCGCTACCGCCAGTTGATCGACGAATATCTCGAACAGAAACGTCAGGCCGGCTGCCATCTGCGGCAGCGCCCTTGAGGGCTGAGTTACGGCATCAAGTCGAAATGGCGTGGGAAGGCCTGGGCGGCACGAGCCCGTCACCACCCCTCGCAGTGCGCTGATGGTGACACAGTGGGCGACCGGCTCGCGACACGAACGGCCGGAGCCAGTGCGTCACTCGGGAATGGGTGCCGGAAGCGAGATTGTATAGCGCGGTGGCGCCGATCCCCTGCGGCGTCTTCTCCATTGCCTCAGCTGCTCCCTCCAGCCGACTGGCGGTTTTTCGTAGACAGGGGGAGCCAGGCCGGCGAGCTCATAATAACCTTCGAGAATGTTGGTGCGCAGTAACTGGCGTTCCTGTGTATAGAAGCTGAAATGCGCGACGAGCAGGTCACCGAAAATCTTGCCCGGCCGGTCCAGCTTGGCCGGAAGCGTCGCCGACAACCACTCTTCCTCGTCGCCGCGCGGTTGAAAGTGCTCTCCGAGATCGACAATGTCCGATCCGAAAAAACCGATTGCGTTGATCGAAAAGCGTGACAGCCTGATCTCCCGGTCCGGCACGCGAAAATCCTGGAGCCGATTGGAGCGCACAGCTTCAATGAACACCGGGTGTAGGGCCTGCGGAAAGGTCGCATGCGCCCAGGAGAATTCGCATGACGCCTGACAGGTAAGCGGGCCATCCACCCGCACCCTGGAAAGCTGCTTGATCAGCGAATTGCAGATTGCGTTGTTGACGATCAACGGAGCGTACCAGATGGCCGATCCCCTTTCGGCCATGACCCTTGCCATGAATTTTCGAAAGAAGCCGTCCTCGACAAAAACTACATCGTCGTCGAGGCGTAGGTAGAAAGCACCGGTATCGTCGCAAAAGCGATAGAAATCGCCGATGACGTTGATCCCGCCATCGGCATGTGGAAGCCGCTTGATCTTGCAACGCGGATCGGAGGCCGCCAATCTTTGTAGATAGGCCCGGTCAGCCTCGTTGCGACAGTTGTCCCAGAGGTGCCACTCATGCACATCGAGGTTTTTCAAAACATGATGGCCAAGCAGACGCAGATATTTCTCACGACCGGCCGGGGTGACAACGATCAGTTTCATAGAATTCCTGGTTCCTGTAAAATCAGAGTCCCGTACATCAGCGAATCTTGATTATCAGAACGCTCGTTCGGGCAATAGCTGTTGACATGACAGGCCCCTGCCCCATTGGATTCGCCTCAAAACACGACGAATCGTCATGACGTTTAAATACACCCGTTATGCCGGCAAGACATCGTGCTCAGGTAACGCCAGGAGATCTTCCTCATGCCCTTCGCATTCAACTTGCTTTCGTGTAGGGCTCGCCGAGGACCCGGATTGAGGGTATGAGTGTCGGAAGCAGGACTTTGACGAACACCACACACCGCAATCTCGTGATAGTCAGGGCAGGCGACAAATCTCTCCATCGTGGATGGGGGGCGGACGATCCCAATTGTGAATTTGATTTGATCGTCAGCTACTTCGGAAGTGATCCATCTGCGTTTCGGCTGCCGCTTGAAAACCGAGTCGACTACAAGGGCGGCAAATGGGATGGCATCCATGCTCTGCTGAGCCAACAGCCCGAACTTCTTGACCGCTACCAGTATGTCTGGCTGCCGGACGACGATCTGGAAGCAGACCGGGCGACCATCGAGGCGATGTTCGCCAACATGCGCCGGCTTGGCCTCCATATCGGCCAGCCGTCACTGACGCTGGACAGCTATTATTCCCACCTCCCGTTCCTCCGCTGCAAGAGCTTCGAGTTTCGCCTGGTAGACACGATCGAGATCATGGCCCCCTGCCTGAGAGCCGATGTAGCGGCCAAGATGCTGCCTCTGTTCAAACACTCCATGAGCGGTTTTGGTCTGGACTTGTTGTGGACCAGGCTTGCCGAAGAAAACCGTGGAACATCTGCCGTGTTCGACGCCTTGCCGGTCCGCCACACCCGGCCGGTGGGAGCTCACCTGAAAACAGCGATGCTCGAGTCAGGAAGAACGCCCGACAAGGAATATCGCCAATTGGCGTCGCAATATGGATTTGGCGAGCTTTTTCCATTGTCCTATGAGGCCGTCGATCGAAAAGGCCGGCGCTGGCGGTCGAAATCGATGATCGGCCTGCGTATGGTGGCCGACTATCTCTTGGACAGGAAAGCCTTTCGCCAGGCGAATCGATTGAGGGAATTGTTATGGCGCCTTCTGCGCAGGCAGTATTCCAAGTCCGTCGATCTGTCCCAAATAATTCTCAAGCCCTAAGGTTCGGATACGCGAATGGACAGGACCCTGCTGGGCAAGGCCGAAATCCTCATTGTCGGCGCTGGTTTTTACGGTGCAACGCTTGCCGAGCGCATCGCCACGCAACTCGGGCGACGCGTGCTGGTAATCGACCGGCGCCGGCACATCGGCGGCAATGCCTACACCGAACAAGATCCTGTCACCGGTGTGGAGATCCATCGCTACGGGCCGCATCTGTTCCATACATCCAACGAGGAGGTCTGGAATTACCTGCGTGCCTTCACCGGTTTTACCGCCTATCGCCATCGTGCATTCTCGACATATCGCGACAAGGTCTATCCGCTGCCGATCAACCTTGCCACGATGTCCCAGTTCTTCGGCAGGCGGCTAAGTCCGGACGAGGCACGCGACATGATTGCCGAGCAGGCGACGGAAGTTGGCGACCGTCCGCCGGCCAATCTTGAGGAGAAGGCGATCTCCCTGGTCGGCCGCCCTCTCTACGAGGCCTTGATCAAGGGTTACACCGCCAAGCAATGGCAGACGGATCCGCGCGAACTGCCGGCGCAGATCATCGCGCGCCTGCCGGTTCGCTACACATTCGAGGACGGCTATTTCAACGACCGGTTCCAGGGCCAGCCTGTGGACGGCTACACGGCGATCTTCGAAAAGATGCTGGCGCAGGAGCTTATCGAAACACGGCTTGGCATCGACTTCTTCGACATCAAGTCCTTGCTGCCGAAGGACCTGCCGGTCGTCTACACCGGGCCGATCGACCGCTACTTCGACTATAGCGAAGGCGAACTCGGCTGGCGAACCATTGATATCGATCTGGAGGTCATGGACACGCCGGACCATCAGGGCACGGCGATCATGAACTACGCGGACGAGGCCGTGCCTTATACCCGCGTGGTCGAATTCCGGCATTTCAACCCGGAGCGCCAGCACGGGAGCGCCAAGACGCTCATCGGCCGTGAGTATTCCCGTTTCGCAGGCCGCGCCGACGAGCCTTATTATCCGATCGACACGCGCAAGGATCAGGCGGTCTATCGCCGCTATCTCGACCGGGCGGGTGCGGAGAAAAACCTGCACCTCGGGGGACGGTTGGGAACCTACCGCTATCTCGATATGCATCAGGCGATCGGCGCCGCCCTTAAGGTCTTCGAAACCGTGCTCGAGCCCTATTTCGCCGGTCGGCTCGATTCCGTCTCGCGTTCGACATGACGGGCCGGGTTCTGAAGCCGCAAATCTCCGGTTTTCAGGTCGTCGCCGCCGATTTGCCATCGGCGGCTATCCGCTTCCTGAACCATTCGAAAGTACGCCGGATCCCCTGGTGCGGATCGATGCGGTGTTTGACCTATAGCGCCCTTTGCGGGCAAGGCATGCCGGCGGCATCGCCGCAACGCGACGCCGTGGGGATCGGCCTAGCGCTCGTTTCTTCCGACTGGCGCACCAGTTCTGCGAAGACAAGCGCGAAACTTCCCAACATGAGAAAGACGATGATCAGGCGTGCTACCGGCAATATGTCGGCCTCGTCTGGCTGGCGCATATCCCCTGGCATCGAGAACCGCGGGTTCATGCACGCATATCTGAACTGCCGCAGCGTCCTTTGCGTCCCGAAGTGGCAAGGTAGTGCTGCGGGCGCCCCACGCCACCCCATGCCGGCTAACATGATCGACCCGGCTTTACGAGAGCTTAAGCCCTGCCTTAACCATCACATTCGCTCGCGCCGTGACATCAACCGCGACCGGCTGGTGCGGCGGCACTGCCGCACCCTCGTCTCATGGGCTGACAGAGGCTCTCTTTGCAGACCTGCATGCCCCATGCTACCTCGGCGCTGGCGCGCCAGAACCTGCCGGCGCCAATCGGTCGCGATCGGGGAGCCATGAGCACAGCCACCAACAGCATCGCCTTCGTCTCGTCCGACACAGCAGACGCCAAGGCGGCGCTGGATAGCCTGTCGGCGCGCTATGGCCAATCTTCGGTCGCCGAGGCGACCGTCGTGGTGGCGCTGGGCGGCGACGGCTTTCTGCTGCAAACATTGCGCGACACGATGGGTACGGGAAAAAAGGTCTACGGCATGAACCGTGGCACCATCGGCTTCCTGATGAACGAATACCGGTCCGGGGGGCTCACCGAGCGCATCGCGGCGGCGGTCGCCGAAACGATCCGCCCGCTGGAGATGCTGGCAACCACCTCGGATGGCGAACACGTCACGGCACTGGCGATCAACGAAGTGGCGCTGTGGCGCCAATCCTACCAGACGGCCAAGATCCGCATCAGCATCGATGACCAAATACGGCTCGAGGAACTGAACTGCGACGGCGTCATGATCGCGACGCCGGCCGGATCGACCGCGTATAATCTTTCCGCGCACGGCCCGATCCTGCCTCTCGACGCGCCGCTTTTGGCGCTCACGCCGGTCAGCCCGTTTCGTCCGCGACGCTGGCGCGGCGCATTGCTTTCCAACAAGGCGACCGTGCGCTTCGACATTCTGGAGTCGGAAAAGCGGCCGGTGAACGCGGCCGCCGACCACACGGAGGTCAAGGCGGTGACCTCGGTCACGGTGCGGGAATCGCCAACGGCCACCGCGACTTTGCTGTTCGATCCCAACCACTCCTGGAACGAACGCATCCTGGCCGAACAGTTCCGTTACTGAGCCGGCACAGTGACAGGAGGCCGGATTAAGCATCGCGATTAAGGTTACAACTTCACAATCGCGCCATTCCTACCCGTTTCTGTTGACAAATCGCGGGCTTGCGCCTAATCGCAATACCAATCTTGCAGGCGCGTGGCGCTTGCCGCGACGAATGACGTTGCGCTTCCCCGAACCAGCCAAAGACAGCAACACTTGTCCTCAGACACGACGATCGCTCAAGAAGCGTTGACCTTTTCAGACCTCGGCCTGTCGCCGAAGGTGCTTTCCGCAGTCACCGATGCCGGCTATCTCCAGCCGACACCGATCCAGGCTGGTGCGATCCCGCACGCCTTGCTCGGCAAGGACGTGCTGGGCATTGCCCAGACCGGCACCGGCAAGACCGCGTCCTTCGTGCTGCCGATGCTGACCCGGCTGGAAAAGGGCCGTGCCCGCGCCCGCATGCCGCGCACGCTGATCCTGGAGCCGACGCGTGAGCTTGCCGCGCAGGTCGAGGAAAACTTCGTCAAATACGGCAAGAACCACAAGCTCAACATCGCGCTGCTGATCGGCGGGGTGTCGTTCGACGAACAGGACAAAAAGCTGGAGCGCGGCGCCGATGTGCTGATCGCTACGCCTGGCCGTCTGCTCGACCACCGCGAGCGCGGCAAGCTGCTGCTCAACGGCGTCGAGATCCTCGTCATCGACGAGGCGGACCGCATGCTCGACATGGGTTTCATTCCCGATATCGAGCGTATCTGCGAGATGATCCCGTTCACTCGGCAGACGCTGTTCTTCTCGGCGACCATGCCGCCAGAGATCACCAAGCTGACGGAAAAATTCCTGCATGCGCCGGTGCGTGTCGAGGTCTCCAAGGCTGCTTCGGCGGCCACCAACATCATTCAGCGGTTGGTCAAATCGGGCTCGAAGCCTTGGGACAAGCGTGAAACGCTGCGCAACCTGATCAAGGCCGAGGATGCGGAGCTGAAGAACGCGATCATCTTCTGCAACCGCAAGATCGAGGTTTCGGAGCTGTTCCGCTCGCTGCTGAAATATGATTTCGATGCCGGTGCGCTGCATGGCGACATGGACCAGCGCGCGCGCATGCAGATGCTGGCCAATTTCCGTGACGGCAAGCTGCGCTATCTCGTCGCCTCGGATGTCGCCGCGCGCGGCCTCGACATTCCCGATGTCAGCCATGTCTTCAACTACGACGTGCCGATCCATGCCGAGGACTATGTCCACCGCATCGGCCGCACCGGCCGTGCCGGACGCTCCGGCAAGTCCTTCACCATCGCGACCAAGTCCGACACCAAATATATCGACGCCATCGAACGGCTGATCGGGACCAAGATCGAGTGGCATGACGGCGACCTGTCAACGGTGGTTGCCAGCGAAGGCGAGGACGATGCTCCGCGCCGCGGCAAAGGCGCTCCGCGCCGCGCCGGCCGCAAGGACGAGGACCGCAACGACAGGGGCGGGCGCAAGAAGGGCGGCGAGCGTCGCGGCAGACACAGCGATGAAGATGCCTCGGCCGTGGTTGCTCAGCCGCAGGAGCAGCCCGATGTGGCCGAGACGGCCGATATTGTCGAACGGCGCGCCCGCAAGGATGCAATCCGCTCGGAAAACACCGAGCGCAAATCGTCCGACCGCAATGAGCCGCGCGCCCCTGAGCGCGGCGACACCAGGCCGCAGCGCAGCAACAACCGCCCTGCCCGCCACCATCAGGAAGACAACGACGCCACAGTCGGCTTCGGCGACGACATGCCGGCCTTCATGCGCATCGTCGCCAAGGTCTGATTCCAGCGAGCAAGCCGCCTAGGGCCGGCTTGCCTTCTTTTTTGCCCTGCAGCCGACAGCAATTCGAGGAAAAGCCGCGTAGCGCTCTTCCGTCGCGAATTGCGTGGAAACAAACAGGTGGCGCGATTAAGGCGAACGCTGGTCCGCTCCAGTTCACATCGGCCCGGGCATCATCTTGGTCGGTTTTTCCAGCATCGGAAACTCGGCCTTGTTGCATTTCACCCTTGGGTTCGTCGGACTGAACATGCCGTTCGGATTGTCATCGAGCCAGGCGTGAAGATCGTAGTGGACGAACTCCTTCGGGATGAGCGGATAGTGTCCCTCCATCGGGCCCATGAAGGTTTGACCGAACAGCTTCGGCGGCGCCTTGATGTCCGGGGTTAGCGGCACCAGCCATTCCACGCCGACCAACTTCAGGCCTTTCTTAGTCGGCTCGTAGATCAGAACGTTTGGCTTCATCGGGTCGAGTTTCTGGCCGACGCTTGGAACATTGACGAAATGGATGCCCATGGCGCCTTTCGGATAGTCCATGGAGCCGGGTATCTTTTCTCCGCTGTAGTAGACGCAGCCGACCGTCGAGAGATAGAGATCGCGGACGGCGGCGGTGTAGTCCTGATATTTGACGAGCGATTTTTTCAACGCGTCCATGTCGGCCTTGTTGGCGTCCTCGGCATGAGCCGTGGCGAGGCCCAACCATGCACCTACAATACCTGTCAAAGCGAGGACGCCGCAGCGCCCAAGGCTGGCTGTTCTTGTCATGCATTCCTCCCAGATTTCATGATCTGGCCGTGCAAGACCGAGGCGGCGGCAAAGACGTTGATTGCGCGGCCGATTAAACCGCCCCATCCCCTTTGGAACAGCGGCGATGCTAATCCTTTCCACGGCTGCGGAAAAGAAATTATTAGATATTGCTAATTTTATTTGACTGCTGTCACGAAGCTGGCAGCGCCAGTATACGCCTGGATGAAAACGGCCCCCATTGGGGGCCGTTTAGCGTGACAAACACGGTCCTGCTCAGGTGAGTGGCGAAAGCTGGATCTCGACGCGTCGGTTCTGGGCCCGGCCCTCGGCCGTGGCGTTGGAGGCAACGGGCCTCGTCTTGCCAAATCCGGTGACGGCAAAGCGGCGCTGGTCGACGCCCTGGCCGGACAGATAATTGGCGACCGCCAGGGCACGGCGCTGCGACAGGTCGAAATTGTGCTGGTCGCCACCGGTCGAATCGGTGTGGCCGAAAACGTCGACCGTGGTCTGCTTGAACTTCTTCAGCACCAGCGCCACCGAATTCAGCACCTGGTAGAAGCCGGGCTTCACCGCGTCCTGGTCGGTGTTGAAGGTGATGTCAGACGGCATGTTGAGGATGATCTGGTCGCCGCTGCGGGTGACGCTGACGCCGGTGCCCTCGAGCTGCCGGCGCAGTTCCGCCTCGTTCTGGTCCATAGTGGCGCCAATGGCGCCGCCGGCCAGCGCGCCGATGCCGGCGCCGATCAAGGCATTGCGGCGGTCATTGCCGCCGGCAAGCAGACCAAGGCTGGCACCGGCCAGAGCGCCAAGGCCCGCGCCCGCCGCCGTGTTCGAAATCTTCTGGTCGCCCGTATACGGATCGGTGGTGGTGCACGCGGTCACGAGCAGAGCCGTCGCCATAACGACGAGCACGGTCTTCTTCATAGGATGGTCCCTCTCCAAGTCACGCCTTACGATGGCGCCAAATCAGCCCTTGCCGCGACTTGTAGCATGAAATGCGGCGAAAAACGGAACGGGAAAAGCGCCTGCCGATTATCCAGTTGGCCGCCCGGTGTGGCTACCAGAGATTCTTGCCGTCAATGACCACCACTTCGACTTTATCGAGATCGAAATCATCGAACAGCCGCGCGTTGACGCTGATCTTCGGATTGTCGAAATCTGGCTCGCCGGTCGACCAGTCCGGCGTTTCGGTGAAGGTGCCGCAGCCGCAGGTTGCGCAATAACCATGCTTTACGGTTTTTGAGCCCCACTGATAAAAGGAAACATTCTTCAGCGGCGTGACGAGCTTGAACTGCGATGGGGTATAGTAGGCCCAAAGCGAGCCGCGTTTCGAGCAGAACGAACAGGTGCATTGCGTCACCGTCTGCGGCGCTTCCGACACCTCGAACATCGTCGCCTTGCAGTGGCAGCTTCCCTTGATGGCCATGAATATCACCTCTCCATTGTCCGCCGCCCAAGCGGCAAGGCACCATAAAGAAGCGATCCTGACAACTGGCCGTCAGCAGCCTCTGCGCCAATGCACTTCAACTGTCGGCGCGTCTCAAAATGAGCGCGGCGGCACGAACAGGCATATCGTCTTGCCGGCATCGAGACCGGCCTGATGCGCGCACCAGTGAAATTCGCCGTCAGGGCTGTCCTTGACGCGCTTGTCCGTCATCGGAACGACTTCGCCGGTACCGGCAATCACGTAGCCTTCGGGCTTTTCCAGCACTTCGCCGGTGTGCGTGGCACGACAGTCATAGTTGGCGCAGCAGGCGAACGGATAGCTCCAACCCTGCGGCTTTGCTGCCGTGGGCTTGGCATCATGAGCAAAGGCCGCAGGCGCGAACATCGCGACGGCAAACAGAGAAAACATAAGTCGGCCGACCGGTTGAACGGCTCGGGCCGATCTGGGCGTGGCAGCAGACATGGGACGTTCCTTTCGAGCGTCAAGCATTTCGCCTGCCCGTTCCCGGAACGTGTCTTCCCAGTGGCCGGATCATCAGTCGCAGATATGCCGCGTCCGGCCATAAATGCTTTTTGTCTCCCAGCATTCGGATGCTGGGCTGATTCCTTGGTCGGCGCAAGAAGCCGCTGCGCCAGATATGGGCGCACGCCATAACACACTGCTACCGCTGACGAGATTCAAGCCAGGTAAGTTCCCGGCAGGCGGCGCATGCAAACAACGGGATTGGCCCGGAGTGGTTCCAGCCGCTCAAATCCAATCACATGCTCTTGATTGCCGGTGACAGTGCCGACGATCGTCCGCAAAGGAAAATCAGCCACCCTGCAGCCGAAGAAGGTATAAGCAGCCGGCCGAACGGCGAACATGCGCCGCGCTCGCTTTGGGAGCAAGAAAAGCCCCTTCCCGCACCAGAGCGATGTGCCGAGTCGGGACCAATCACCACGAACTTGTCGCGCCGCACCGGCGAACACTTGAGGCCAACATCGGGGGCCGCACGACAATACCTCCGCTTTTGCGACGGCTCGCGATCATTGCCCGCGCAAGCAGCCTAATCCAGGTCCGCCACAGCTTCGCCCGCGCCACCCTCGATGCGTTGCGATAGCGAAGCTTCCATGAAGTCGTCGAGGTCGCCGTCGAGCACGCTCGAGGGGCTGGTGCTTTCGACACCGGTGCGCAGATCCTTGACCAGCTGATAGGGCTGCAACACGTAGGAACGTATCTGGTGACCCCAGCCGATGTCGCTCTTCGATGCCTCGGTGGCATTGGCCACCGCTTCGCGTTTCTTCAGCTCTTCCTCGTAGAGGCGCGAGCGCAGCATTTCCCAGGCCTTGGCCTTGTTCTTGTGCTGCGAGCGTTCGGCCTGACAGGCGACCGCGATGCCGGTGGCGATGTGGGTGATGCGCACGGCCGAATCTGTGGTGTTGACGTGCTGGCCGCCCGAACCCGATGAACGATAGGTATCGATGCGCACATCGGATTCAGAGACGTCGATCTCTATCCTGTCGTCGACCACAGGATAGACCCAGACGCTGGAGAAGGACGTATGACGGCGCGCATTGCTGTCATAGGGTGAGATGCGCACCAGGCGGTGGACGCCGGATTCGGTCTTCATCCAGCCATAGGCATTGTGGCCCTTGATCAGCAAGGTCGCGGACTTGATGCCGGCCTCTTCGCCGTCATGCACTTCCAGCACCTCGACCTTGAAGCGGCGGCGCTCGGCCCAGCGCGTGTACATGCGCAACAGCATCGAGGCCCAATCCTGGCTCTCGGTGCCGCCGGCGCCGGCATGGATTTCGAGATAGGTGTCGTTGGCGTCCGCTTCGCCCGAGAGCAGCGTTTCCACCTGTCGGGCCTTGGCCTCGCCCTGCATCGAACGGATCGCGGCTTCGGCTTCGGCGACGACGCCTTCGTCGCCCTCTTCCTCGCCGAGCTCGATGAGACCGATATTGTCTTCCAGCGCCTGGGTCAGGCCCTTGACCGCCGCGATGCCTTCCTCGAGGCCCTGGCGCTCGCGCATCAGCTTCTGCGCTTCCAGCGGTTCGTTCCAGAGACTGGCGTCCTCGGCCCGCACGTTCAGGTATTCAAGCCGCTTTATGGCCTGATCCCAGTCAAAGATGCCTCCTCAGCAGGGTTATCGCCTGCCTGATCTCGTCGACGATATTCTGCGTTTCCGCGCGCATGGCCTGATGTTTTGTCCTGTTGCTGAAATGACGCTTCGGTCGGCGCGATACATAGGGACGGTGCCGCCATGTGTAAAGCGAAATGGGCCAGCCGGAGGCAGGCCCAACTGGACGCGTGAATTCGTCAGTAAAGGCCGCCGCCGCCGTCCTGGATGGCCTGGTTGGCCTGCGGTGACAGCGCGCCGCCCGAGGCGTTGGAGCCATCGGCACCCATGCCGATCACCCAGTAGCTGTCGGCGGGGCCGGTCCCCGGCTTGAAAGCCTCGATGATGGTGCCCGCATCGCCCGAGGAGGAGCGCATGCCGGTCTTGCGGTTGATGGCGATCAGGTTCATGCCGTCAGGCACCTTGAAGTCGACATTGGGCGTGCCGTCCAGCGCCACACGCATGAAGTCCTTGAAGATCGGGGCGGCAAGACCGCCGCCGGTGGCGCCGTGGCCGAGGCCGCGCGGCGTGTCGTAGCCCATGTAGAGACCAACCACGAGGTTCGGCGTATAACCGATGAACCAGGCGTCCTTCTCGTCGTTGGTGGTGCCGGTCTTGCCGGCGATGTGGCGGCCAAGTTCCCCGATTGTGGCGCCGGTGCCGCGCTGGACGACGCCTTCCATCATCGAGGTGATCTGGTAGGCGGTCATCGGATCGAGCACCTGCTCGGAATTGTCGACCAGTTCCGGCTCGGGCTGGTTTTTCCATTCAGGAGCGTTGCAGCCTTCGCAGCCACGCTCGTCCTGCTTGAACACGGTCTTGCCGTAGCGGTCCTGGATACGATCGATCAGCGACGGCTTGATCGACTTGCCGCCATTGGCCATGATCGAATAGGCCGAAACCATGCGCATGACGGTCGTCTCGCCCGAACCCAGCGCCATCGGCAAATATGGCGCCAGATGATCATAGACGCCGAAGCGCTCGGCATATTCGACCACCAGCTTCATGCCCATGTCGTTGGCAAGCCGCACCGTCATCAGGTTGCGCGACTTCTCGATGCCGGAGCGGAGCGTTGCCGGCCCGGCGACGGTGCCGTCATAGTTCTTCGGCGTCCAGGTGGTGTTGCCGCTCTGGATGGTGATCGGTCCGTCCATGATCACCGAGGCCGGAGTATAGCCATTGTCGAGTGCGGCCGAATAGACGATGGGCTTGAATGACGAACCCGGCTGGCGCATCGCCTGGGTGGCGCGGTTGAATTCGGACTGCGAATAGGAGAAGCCGCCGACCATGGCCAGCACGCGGCCGGTGTGCGGATCCATGGCGATCAGTCCGCCTTCCACCTCGGGAACCTGGCGCAAGCTGTAGGTATTGTCGGAGCCGTCGTTCTTCTGGACGAAGATGACATCGCCCGGCTTCAGCACGTCGGCCGGCGACTTGGCCTTGACTGTCTTGCCCTCGACCACATGGCGCATGGCAAAGCCCATGTCTTCCTTGCTGACGGTGCCTTCGACGCGTTCCTTCACGATATCGCCCGACGCCTGGCGTGCGGGCTGCAGGCCGATCGACAGCCCGGACGCCGAACTGTCGAGCACGACGGCCAGCGACCACTCGGGAACGTCTTCCAGTCCCTTGACGGCGCCCAGCGGCACACCCCAATCGCCGGAGACATCGATCGTCTTCAACGGCCCGCGATAGCCACGCAAAGTATCGTATTTCATCAATCCATTCTGCATCGCCTTGCGGGCGATGAGCTGGACCTTCGGGTCAAGGGTGGTGCGAATCGACAGCCCGCCCTCATAGAGCGCGTTCTCGCCATAGCGGGCAATGATCTGCCGACGAACCTCTTCCGTGAAATACTCGCCGGCGAAAAGGTAGGAGCCGCTGCGGCGCGGAGCAACGCCAAGCGGCTCGGCCTTCGCCTTTGCGCCCTCTTCAGGCGTCACGTAACCGTTCTCGACCATCTGGCCGATGACCCAGTTTCGCCGTTCAATTGCGCGGTCGGCGTGCTTGAAGGGATTGTAGTTGGCCGGACCTTTCGGGAGCGATGCCAGATAGGCGGCCTCGGCCACGGTCAGCTCGTTCACCGATTTATCGAAGTAGGTCAGTGCCGCACCGGCAACGCCATAGGCGTTGAAGCCAAAGAAAATCTCGTTGAGATAGAGCTCGAGGATACGATCCTTGGAATAGGCCTGTTCGATGCGGAACGAGAGGATGGCCTCCTTGACCTTGCGTTCCAGGGAACGCTCGTTGGTGAGCAGGAAGTTCTTGGCAACCTGCTGGGTGATCGTCGAGCCGCCCTGCATGGGGCCACCCGAAACGTAAGTGATAACCGCTCTGCCCAATCCCGTTATATCGACACCGGGGTGGCTGTAGAAGTTCTTGTCCTCAGCCGACAGGAAGGCAGCCTTGACGCGATCCGGGATAGCCTGGATCGGCAAATACAGGCGCCGTTCCCGCGCGTACTCGGCCATCAGCGCGCCATCCGAGGCATGGATGCGGGTGGTCACCGGAGGCTCGTACTTTGCAAGCACTTCGTAGTCAGGCAGATCCTTCGCTACATGGCCGATGTAGAGGGCAACGCCCGCCGCGGCCAGGAGGGCCAGCGTCGTGCCTATGCCGAAGAAATAGCCAATGAGACGAATCATACCCGCTCCAGTCCTTGGTTCGGGAATTTCCTAAACGAAGCCGCCTTTCACGCAAGCTTTCGAGCCGGTCCCAACCCGTAATCGAAAACCCATGTCGCCACCATGTGGACAAAATACGGCAAGGCCTGATTTCGCAGCCGCAAGCCCGAAATAAAAGCGCAGGGTGTTGTCATCGCGCAACGCCGCCTCTGGTTGCAGGCGCCGCCGGGCATTGTCAACCTCCGGTTCCAGCCCCGGCACGCGCGGAAGCGAACAATGCCACGGCATTGGTGATGCTTTGCGCTGCCTTGCCGCGCCACTCGGCGTCAAGCAGTTGCGCCTCGTCCTTGGCATTGGAGAGATAGCCGAGCTCGACCAGCACGGACGGCACGTCGGGGGCCTTCAGCACCTTGAACCCGGCCGAACGCTGCGGATTGTTGATAAGACCGACGCTGGTCGACAGCTGACCGACCAATGTGTGGGCAAAACTCATCGAGAAGGTGTGCGTCTCGCGCCGGATCAGGTCGATCAGGATGTCGGTCACTTCCTTGCTGTCGTTCTTGATGACCATGCCGGCGAACTGGTCGGACAGGTTTTCACGGTCGGCCAGCGCCTGCGCTTCCGGATCGGAGGCCTTGTCGGAAACGGTATAGACGGTGGCGCCGCGGATTCCCTTGACGCTGATCGTGTCGGCATGAATCGAAATCAGCAGATCGGCTTCATGCTGGCGGGCGATGCGGACGCGGTCGTCGAGGCGCAGATATTCGTCGGTATCTCGGGTCATGAAGACATCGTATCTGCCGGCGGCCGCGAGTTTGTCGCGCAGCTCCGTGGCAAAGGCCAGCGTGACGTTCTTCTCGATGGTGCCGTTCAAACCTTCGGCACCGCCGTCTATGCCGCCGTGGCCGGGGTCGATGACGATGGTGAATCGGTGGCCCGGATTGGAGACAGGTCCGGTTCCGACCCGGCCGCCCTTGTCGGTCGAAACCGTGGAACCGGTGGTCAGCGCCTGATTGGCAAGAGCGGCGTCGAACTCACGTTCGGAGGCCGCCGACATGTCGACGGCAAGGCGGTAGCCGGTTCCGTCCTCGTCCTTGAGCACATCGAGCTTGTCGACGGCGAACGGCCCCTTGCCGGTGAGGATCAGTCGCGAGACGCCCTCGCCGAGCTCGCCGAGCCGCACGCCCTTGACCAGGCCACGCGGCTTCAGATCCTTGGCATCGATGGCAAATCGGGTGTTCGCAAGATCGATGACAAGGCGATTGGGTCCGCGCAGCAGGAACCATTTGATGTCAGGCTCGCGATCGAAATCCATGACGATGCGCATCTTGGTGGCATCGCCGGCCATTTTGTAACCCTTGGCCATGAGCGGAGTGTCGGCGGCATTGGCAACCATGGAAAAGGCTACAGGGGAAAAGACTTGGGAAATCGCCACCAGCAGCAGGAGACAGAAGGCACGGAGAACCTGGCCGCCAACACGACATCCCTTGTCTGTGAAGTCCGCCAGTCCCATCTTTCTTCCAGTCGCTCCCGGTTTGGCGCCAGGCGCCGGTTCGTTTCGTCAACATGCCGGTTAGGCCGCGAGCTCGATTAACGATTGGTATCCAGAGAAGGTTAACCAAGCCTTTTCACGCAAGGACGGGGCCAGGCTTACGCTACGGAACTGCTTTTTGCCGGCATCGGAAATCGGGGTTGCCTTCCAACCCGCCAAATCATAAAAGCGATGGTGGATCACTGCAATCCTGGAACCGCCCTCCTCCGCAGCTTCCTGCTACAGGGTCAGATGAAAGGCGGCTCCTTTCGCTTCACGCGAAAAGGCTTCAGGTGATTGCGACGAATTTCGCAGGTGTGCTCCCGTGGCGGGGGAATCGCCTGCGTGAGGAAAACGGCCGGGTTTGTTCCCGCGCCGGCTCTGTATGAGCAAACAAGCTGGTCCGGTTTCCGGGCTTTGGTTCAAAAGGTTCTGCTGGTGACGATGGCTTCAAGCGCAATCATGGAAAGGTCCGCATCAAACCGCGCCAATATGGCTGCGGGCGGCACCGCCATGACACGCAGGCAGCGTCCGGCGGACATTCAGACATCCGGCACCCACACACCAGAAACGCAGCAGCGGGCTTTGCCTTGCAAGCTGCGGCTGACGGCTGCCGGGAGGAAACGAAATAATGCCCAACAAAATGCTGATAGACGCCTCCCACCCGGAGGAAACACGCGTAGTCGTCGTACGCGGTAACCGTATCGAAGAATTCGACTTTGAATCCCAGGACAAGAAGCAGCTCAAAGGAAATATCTATCTCGCCCGTGTAACGCGCGTCGAACCCTCCCTTCAGGCAGCCTTTGTCGAATATGGCGGCAACCGTCACGGTTTTCTCGCCTTCAGTGAAATACACCCCGATTACTATCAGATTCCGGTCGCCGACCGTCAGGCACTGCTGCGCGCGGAAGCGCAGGAGGCCGAGGACGAAGAGAACGAGGACGGCGAAGGCGATGATCGCCAGAGCCGGGATCGTGGACGGCGCGGTCGCCGGCGCGGCGGCAAGCCCCGCGACCGTGGTGAAAACAGGCGCGATGCCGGCGCGGCCGAATCCGGCGAGGCAAGCGAAGCCGCCGGCGAGGCAGACGAAAACAACGACAATGGGCCAGATGACAATGGCCCGGACGTTGTCGCCGAGAACATGGCTGACGTTTCCGGGACCACGGAACACGCATCCGACGCCTCGGAATACGCCGACGCATCCGAACAGGACGAGGTTTCTTCCGAACAGGATAAAGGCGAGACCAACGACGGCCCCCCCAAGTCGATCGCCGCGTCCGTCGAAGGCGACGTGATTTCCGAGCCCATCCCGCATGCCGAACAGGGCAGCGAAGCCACCTCCACCGACAATGATCGCGGCATGCTGGAGGAAGTATCCTCTTCCCATCCGGACGATCATGAGATCGAATCGGTCGGCGCCGAGGACGCGCTCGAGGAAGTGCGCAATCGCCGCAAGCCGGTGCGCCGCCAGTACAAGATCCAGGAAGTGATCAAGCGCCGGCAGATCCTGCTGGTGCAGGTCGTCAAGGAAGAGCGCGGCAACAAGGGCGCGGCGCTCACCACCTATCTGTCGCTCGCCGGCCGCTATTCCGTTCTGATGCCGAACACGGCGCGCGGCGGCGGTATTTCGCGCAAGATCACCAGCGCGGTCGACCGCAAGCGCCTCAAGGAGGTCGTCGCCGATCTCGAAGTGCCGCAAGGCATGGGCGTCATCCTGCGCACCGCAGGCGAGAGTCGCACCAAAGCCGAGATCAAGCGCGACTACGAATATCTGATGCGGCTGTGGGAGAACGTGCGCAACCTCACGCTCCAGTCCACGGCCCCTGCCCTCGTCTATGAGGAAGGCAGCCTGATCAAGCGCTCGGTGCGCGACCTCTACAACAAGGACATCGACGAGATTCTCGTCTCCGGCGAAGAGGGCTATCGCGAGGCCAAGGATTTCATGCGCATGCTGATGCCGAGCCACGCCAAGGTGGTTCAGCCGTTCCGCGACACGACGCCGATCTTCGTGCGCAACGGCATCGAGGCGCAGCTCGACCGCATGCTGCAACCGCAAGTGACGCTGAAGAGCGGCGGCTACATCATCATCAACCAGACCGAAGCGCTGGTCGCCATCGACGTCAATTCGGGCCGTTCCACCAAGGAGCACTCGATCGAGGACACCGCGCTCCACACCAATCTGGAAGCAGCCGAGGAGGTCGCCCGCCAGCTCAGGCTGCGCGACCTTGCCGGCCTGATCGTCATCGACTTCATCGACATGGAGGAGAACCGCAACAACCGCTCCGTCGAGAAGCGGCTGAAGGATCACCTCAAGAACGATCGTGCTCGCATCCAGGTCGGCCGCATCTCGCATTTCGGCCTGATGGAGATGTCGCGTCAGCGCATCCGCGCCAGCGTGCTGGAATCGACCATGAAGCCGTGCCCGCATTGCGGCGGCACCGGCCATGTCAGGTCCGATTCGTCGGTGGCGCTGATGGTGGTACGGGCGATCGAGGAGTTCCTGCTCAAGGATTCGCGAAGCCACATCACGGTGCGCACGCCGGCCGCGACCGCGCTCTACGTGCTCAACCACAAGCGCGGCACGCTGGTGGAACTGGAAAGCCGCTTCGGCCTGACGATCACCATCGAGGCAGACGATGCGGTCGGTGCCCAGCACTACGCGATCTTCCGCGGCGCGCTGGCCGAAAAGCCGGAAGGTTTCGTCGAGGTGCGCAGCCTGCCGGCCTATGTCGAGCCGGAAGAGCCCGAGGACGAGATCGTCGTCGCCGAGGAGGAGGACGAGGCGCCGGCCCAGGCCGAACAGCCGCGCCACGCCCAGCAGCCACAGCATCAGCAGCCCAAATCCGGCGAGGACGGCGAAGGCCGCGATCGCAAACGCCGCAAGCGCCGCAGGCGGCGTGGCGGCAAGGACCGCGACCGCGAGCATGGCGCCCCAACCGACGGCGCTTCCCTCGCCACGTCCGATGACGGTTTCTCCGCGTCGGAAGGCGCTGCGGACCATGGGGATGCCGAGGTAGACGACGAGGCTGCGGTCGCCGCAACCGGGACCGTCGAAACGGCGGAAGCGCCCGACGATGGCCAGGGCAAGAAGCGTCGGCGCGGCAAGCGCGGCGGCAAGCGCAACCGTCGCGAAGACGGTGAAGGCGAGACCGAGGCGGAAGCCGGCGAAACGACCGAGCCCGCCGAAGCTGATGCTTCGCTAAGCGAGCCTGCGTCGATCGAGCCGGTGGCTGCCACCGCCGTCGAACAACCCGCGGCTACCGTGAGCGACGAGGTGCCAAGCACCGAGAAGCCCAAGAAGCCGCGTCGCGCAGCCAAGCCGAAGAAGGCGGCCGCCGAAGCCGTCGCCGAGGAGCCGACCGCGGAACTGGCCGTGCAGGCATCCGCCGAAACGCCAGCCACGGCATCGGACGAGGCAGCGGCCGCCGAGGAGACGCCGAAGGCCCGGCCATCGCGCCGCAAGGCGGCAGCCGCTGATACGCCTGTCGTACCGGTGGTTTCCTCGACCGTCGCCGATGAGCCCGAAGTCAAGACCGAAGAAAAGCCGAAGCGTGCCGGCTGGTGGCAGCGGAAAGGCTTTTTCTAAGCTTTTCAAATCGTTGAATTGAATCTTTGACAAAAAATCCCGCGCCGATCGAAATGAACGGCGCGGGATTTTTCTTATCGGCAGGTCACGTTTCTACGGCGCGAAGATCGACCAGTTCATCATCCTGGCGAGCTTTTCCAGCGCGATCGACCCCAGCTTGGAATTGCCGTTGGCGTTGAGGCCGGGCGACCAGACGGCGAGCGAGGCGACACCCGGCACGATGCCCAATATGCCGCCGCCGACGCCGCTCTTGCCGGGGATGCCGACGCGGAAAGCAAAATCGCCAGAGCCGTCATAGTGGCCGCAGGTCAGCATCATGGCGCCGATGCGCCGCGCCCGCTCCGCCGACACCACGGAATGCCCGGTCGCCGGGTTCTTGCCGCCATTGGCGAGGAAGCGGCCGGCCATTGCCAATTGCCGGCAGCTCATGGCAATGGCGCAGTGGTGGAAGTAGACGCCCAGCGCCAGTTCCGGCGCATGATGGAGATTGCCGAAGGATTTCATGTAGTTGGCGAGCGCGAAATTGCGGTAACCAGTGGCACGTTCGGAAGCCGCGACCTCGCGATCGATGATGATCGTCTCGTCGTCGGCGAGGAACTGGATGAAGCGCAGTATCTCGCCGATCGCCTCGCGCGGCTGGTGACCGGCAAGCAGGATGTCGGAAATGACGATGGCACCGGCATTGATGAACGGATTGCGCGGAATGCCGTTCTCATGCTCGAGCTGGACAATCGAGTTGAACGGGTTGCCGGAGGGCTCGCGCCCCACCCGCTTCCACAGCGCATCGCCGACATTGCCGAGCGCCAGCGTCAGCGTGAACACCTTCGAGATGCTCTGGATCGAAAACGCCTGGTCGGCATCGCCGGCCACGAGCGTGCGGCCATCATTGGTAACGGCCGCGATGCCGAATTTCTTCGGGTCGACCTTGCCCAGTTGGGGAATATAGGTCGCGACATCGCCGCGATCGGTGCGTTCCGCCATTTCCGCCGCGACTTCCGCCAATGCTTGATCAAGGTTGGGGGCCTGTTCGACTTCCGGCATGACGCTACCTCAACCAGCGTTCGATACGCGCCATCGCCTCGACCATGTCGTCGTGGCTGCCAGCATAGGAAAACCGCATCGTGCGATGCCCCGCCCTGGTGTCGAAATCGCGGCCGGGTGTCGCTGCAACATGCGCCTCGGCCAGCATCCTGCGGGCGAAGACCATGCTGTCATTGCTGTGCCGGGTGACATCGCAAAAGGCATAGAAGGCGCCATCCATGGGCGCCGCCAGGGGAAAACCCAGCTCCGGCAAACGCTTAATCAAGAGCTCGCGATTCCAGGCATAGCGTCCCTTCACCGCCTCCAGTTCCTCGGTTGCGGCAAAAGCCTCGATCGCCGCAATCTGCGACAGCTCCGGCGGCGAGATGTAGAGGCTCTGGGCGATGCGCTCGACCGGCCGCACGAGTTCTTCCGGCAAAACCATCCAGCCGATGCGCCAGCCGGTCATGCAGTAGTATTTCGAGAAGGAGTTGACAACCGTCACGCTGCCGCTGAAGGCGAGTGCCGTGGTGTCGGGGGCGCCATAGGCCAACCGATGGTAGATCTCATCGGAAATGACGGCGATGCCGAGCGATTCCGCCGTGGTGATCAGCGTCGCCAGCTCGTCGGCTGGGATGACGGCGCCCGTCGGATTGGCCGGACTTGCAAACAGCACACCCTTCAGCGGCGCCTCGCGATGCGCGGCTTCCAGATGGCCAGCATGCAGATAAGCCGCGTCGCCGAGTTCGATTTCAACCACGTCGATGCCAAGGGCTGCCATGATGTTGCGATAGGCGGGGTAGCCGGGCGCGGCGATGGCGACCCGGTCGCCCGGGTCGAACATCGCCAGGAAGGCGAGATTGAAGGCCGCCGACGATCCGGTGGTTACCGCGATCCGGCCGGGGTCGACATCGAGGCCATAATGAACCGCGTAATGCCCGGCGATCGCCTTGCGCAGCGGGGCCAGACCCAAGGTGTCGGTATAGCCTATGCGTCCAACCTCCAGCGCCTTGGCGGCGGCGGCGCGAACCCGTACGGGCGCTGGATCGGATGGCTGGCCGACCGCCATGGAAATCACCGGTATGCCCAGGACCTTCAGCCGGTTCGCTTCGGCCAGCACATCCATGGCGTGGAACGGCTCGACATTGCCGCGATGGGAGAGCGAAACGACCATTTTTACCCCTGTCCCGAGGATTGAGCGCGCCAGGTCCTGACGCATGCGCCGCACAAATGCCCGATTGATGTGAGGATCACAAGTTGAGGAAGTTTTTCAGGCGCCGACTTTTCATCTTTCGCCCGCTCGTCTACCAGTGGACACATTATGTTGAGCCGACCCAGATCGACGATTGCCCGGGCAGCGCGTGTCTTCGCGACGGTTTCGCTTGCCGCCGCGGTTGCGGTTGCCGGTTCGCAGACCGCCTTCGCCCAAGGCGTGCCAGTGGTCCGCGACGCCGAGATCGAAGCCCTGGTGCGCGATTATGCACGGCCGATCTTCAGGGCCGCCGGGCTGGCGAATGACGGCATCGACATCGTGCTGGTCAATGATTCCAGCTTCAACGCCTTCGTCACCGGGCGCCGGCTGTTCATCAACACCGGCGCGTTGATGACGGCTGAGACGCCGAACGAAATCATCGGCGTCATCGCACACGAAGCCGGGCATATCGCCGGCGGCCACCAGCAGAAACTGCGCGACCAGCTCGAACGCGCCAAGACCATGGCCATCATCGCCACCTTGCTCGGTGCCGGCGCGATCGTTGCCGGTGCGACCACGAACAGCCGCGGCCTTGCCGGCGCCGGCATGGGCGTGGCGGCCGGCGGCGGCGAGATGGCGCAGCGCAGCATCCTCGCGTATCAGCGCACCGAGGAAATCACGGCCGACCGCTCGGCCATCACCTATCTCAATTCCACCGGCCAGTCCGGCATGGGCATGCTGAAGACCTTCCACCGCTTCCAGACCGCGCTGTCGCTGTCGGGCGCGCAGGTCGATCCCTACCGGATCAGCCACCCGATGCCGCAGGACCGCATCGCCAACCTCGAGGTGCTGGTCAAACAGAGCCCCAACGTCGACAAGATCGACGCGCCGGCACTGCAGCAGCGCCACGACATGATGCGGGTGAAGATTGCCGTCTACATGGAAGGCCAGGCCGCCGCGACGCGGCTGATGCAAAAGATGCGGGGCAGCATGGCGGCGCTGTATGGCGATGCCCAGTCCACCTATCTCTACGGCAACATCGCCGCGGCGCTCACCAAGACCAACGCCCTGATCAAGGCGCAGCCCAAGAATGCCTACTTCCAGGAGCTGCGCGGCGATATTCTGATGAAAGCCAACAAGCCCGCGGATGCTGCCGACGCTTATTCCAAAGCGGTCAGCCTCGACCCGGCACGGTCCGGCCTGCTGCCTGTCTCGCTTGGCCAGGCGCTGATGGCGGTCGGCACGCCCGACTCGCTCAAGAAAGCTGTCGTGCAGATCAACAATGGCCTGGGCCGCGACAAGGAAAACTCCACCGGATATCGCTATCTGGCGCAGGCTTATGGGGAGCTGGGAGACATACCGGGCGCGGAGCTTGCCACCGCCGAAGGCCATTTCTATTCCGGCAACTACAAGGATGCCAAGATCTTCGCCATGCGGGCGCAACAGCAGATGAAGCGCGGCGAGCCGCGCTGGATACGCGCCCAGGACATCATAAACTACAAATCGTCAGGCAAGAGCCAGTAATCTCATGAACCTTCCGGCCGCGTGCTGCGACACAGCGAGACCGGAAAACAGGCAGAAGGAACGACAACGATGAAAAAGGCACTGCTGCTGGGCACCACGGGGGTTGCGGTCGCCCTTGCCATGCTGGCTTTCGGTTTCGTGGCCGGCAGTCCGCAGGTTGCGAAGGCCGGAACGGCACAGGCTGTCCAGACGGCGCAGCCTGTCCAGACGGCTCAGCCCGTCCAGACGGCGGCCGATACCAAAATCGACCGCACCGAGGTCGAGGGAATCATCCGCGACTATCTCCTGAAGAATCCGGAAGTGCTGCTGGAAGTGCAGGACGCGCTCGAGGCCAAGCAGAAGGAGGAACAGCGGCTCGCGGCACTGGGCGTCATCAAGAACGCCAAGGACCAGATCTTCAATTCCACCTTCGACGGCGTTGTCGGCAACCCGAATGGCAAGGTCACGATCGTCGAATTCTACGACTACAATTGCGGCTTCTGCAAACGCGCCATCGAGGACATGCGGGCGCTTACCAAGTCCGATCCGGATCTGCGTTTCGTGCTCAAGGAATTCCCGATCCTCGGCCCGGATTCGCAGAAGGCGAGCGTCGTCTCGATGGCGTTTCACCTGATGATGCCGGAGAAATACGGCGAGTTCCACAATGCGCTGCTCGGCGGCCAGGGGCGCGCCACCGAGGCAACCGCGATCAAGATCGCGCTTTCGCTCGGCGCCGACGAGGCGACGCTGCACGAGAAGATGAAGGACCCATCGATCACCGAGGCCTTCACCAAAACTTACGATCTTGCCAACAAACTGCAGATCACCGGAACCCCGTCCTACGTCGTCGGCAACGAGGTCGTGTTCGGGGCGCTCGGGCAGGAAGTGCTTGCCGAAAAGATCGAGGCGGCGAAAGCCGCGCTTTGAGCGGCAAGCGGTTTTCTTCACTGGCGCATTTCGGCCTGTTGTGGACAGTGAAAGAACGCACTTGCGCTCTTTCCGCGGGCGACTATGCCCGGTATAGAGGCCCAGCGCGCCGGCTTGACGCCGGCGCCGGAAAAGGTCGGTTTTTTTGAAAACGGTTTTTGTCCTGAACGGTCCCAATCTCAACGCGCTCGGCAAGCGCGAGCCGGGCATCTATGGCGGCAAGACGCTTGCCGCGATCGCCGACGACTGCAAGCAGGCAGGTGCGTCGCTTGGGATCGAGATCGATTTCCGTCAGTCGAACCATGAGGGCGATCTTGTGGACTGGATCCAGGAGGCCGGCGACAAAGCCGCCGGCATCGTCATCAACCCAGGCGCCTACAGCCATACCTCGATCGCGATCCACGACGCCATCCGTTCGGTCGCGCCATTGCCGGTCGCCGAAGTTCACCTTTCCAACATCCACGCGCGGGAACCGTTCCGCCACGTCTCCATGGTCGCGCCGGTCGCTGTCGGCATGATCTGTGGCTTTGGGCCGCTCGGCTACACGCTGGCGCTGCAAGCGCTGGCCGCACGCCTATGACCGGCCAACAAACAGAAGGCTCGAAAATGTCGATAAAGAAGACCGGTGTTGACCAGCAACTGATCCGCGATCTGGCGGGCATACTGAACGACACCAACCTGACAGAGATCGAGGTGGAACTCGGCGACCTGAAGGTACGGGTGTCGCGGCAGGCGCCCGCCGTTCACGCGATTGCGGCCCCGCAGCCCACCTATGCACCAACGGCAACCCAGCCCGCGGCCGCCCCGGCGGCGGTCGACGTGTCGAAAAACGCGGTGACCTCGCCCATGGTCGGCACCGCCTATCTGGCGCCGTCGCCGGACGCAAAGCCGTTCATCGAGGTCGGCCAGAAGATCAAGGAAGGCCAGACGCTGCTGATCATCGAGGCGATGAAGACGATGAACCAGATCCCCTCGCCGCGCGCGGGCACGGTGACGGCGATCCTGTTCGAGGACGCGACGCCGGTGGAATACGGCATGCCGCTCGTCGTGATCGAGTAGAGCGGACCTGATGTTCCAGAAGATCCTCATCGCCAATCGCGGCGAAATCGCGCTCCGGGTGCTGCGCGCCTGCAAGGAACTTGGCATCCAGACGGTGGTGGTGCATTCGACCGCCGACGCTGACGCCATGCATGTCAGGCTCGCCGACGAAAGCGTGTGCATCGGTCCGCCGCCGTCGCGCGACAGCTATCTCAACATCCACCAGATCGTCGCGGCCTGTGAGATCACCGGCGCCGACGCCGTGCATCCGGGCTATGGCTTCCTGTCGGAGAACGCCAAGTTCGCCGACATTTTGGCGGCGCACAACATCACCTTCATCGGCCCGTCCGGCGACCACATCCGCATCATGGGCGACAAGATCGAGGCCAAGCGCACGGCAAAACGCCTCGGCATTCCGGTTGTGCCCGGTTCCGACGGTGCGGTGACCGAGGAAAAAGAAGCCAGGCGCATCGCCGCCGAGATTGGCTATCCCGTCATCATCAAGGCGTCGGCCGGCGGCGGCGGACGCGGCATGAAAGTAGCGCATACGGAGGCAGACCTCGAAATCGCACTGCAGACGGCACGCTCGGAAGCGGGCGCGGCCTTCGGCGACGACGCGGTCTACATCGAGAAATACCTGGAGAAACCGCGCCACATCGAGGTGCAGGTGTTTGGCGACGGCTTCGGCGGCGGCGTGCATTTCGGCGAGCGCGACTGCTCGCTGCAGCGGCGCCACCAGAAAGTCTGGGAAGAGGCCAATTCGCCGGCGCTCAACGCCGAGGAGCGGTCCCGCATCGGCGGTATCTGCGCCAAGGCGATCGCCGATCTCGGCTATTCGGGCGCCGGCACCATCGAGTTCCTGTACGAGAACGGCGAGTTCTATTTCATCGAGATGAACACGCGCCTGCAGGTCGAGCATCCGGTGACGGAAGCGATCACCGGCATCGATCTGGTCCACGAGCAGATCCGCGTCGCGTCCGGCGGCGGCCTTTCGGTCAAGCAGGAAGACATCAAGTTCAACGGCCACGCCATCGAATGCCGTATCAACGCCGAGGATCCCCGCACTTTCACCCCCTCGCCCGGCACGATCACGCATTTTCACACGCCGGGCGGCCTCGGCATCCGCGTCGATTCCGGCGTCTATTCGGGCTACAAGATCCCACCCTACTATGACAGCCTGATCGGCAAGCTGATCGTGCATGGTCGCAACCGCGTCGAATGCATGATGCGGCTGCGGCGGGCACTCGACGAATTCGTCGTCGACGGGATCAAGACGACGTTGCCACTGTTTCGCGATCTCGTCGGCAATGCCGACATCGCCAATGGCGACTACGACATCCACTGGCTGGAAAAATATCTGGCCAAGGGCGAATAGCCTCAACTTGCCGCTATAATGACGCGATGACCCGTCCCTACGCGCCAGGCTATCGCATCCCAACCGACCTTCTGCTCAAGGCATACGCCTCGGGCGTCTTCCCCATGGCCGAAAGTGCTGGTGACCCAGAAGTCTTCTGGGTGCGGCCGGAGACGCGCGGCATCATCCCGCTCGATGATTTTCACACCCCCAAAAGCCTGAAGAAGACGATCCGCAGGCACCTGTTCGAAATCCGTTTCGATTTCGATTTCGAGGCGACGATCGATGGCTGCGCCGAAAAGCGTGAGGAGCGCCGCTCTACCTGGATCAATGCGCCGATCCGCGAAGCCTATGTGCAACTGCACCGCATGGGTCATTGCCACTCGGTCGAGGCCTGGCGCGAGGGGCGTATGGTCGGCGGCCTCTATGGCGTCTCGCTCGGGCGGGTGTTCTTCGGCGAAAGCATGTTTTCCAAAGAGACGGACGCGTCGAAGACCTGCCTAGTGCATCTCGTCGAGCGCCTGAAGGCACGCGGCTTCGCGCTGCTCGATACGCAGTTCACGACAGAGCACCTCAAGCGTTTCGGCGCGGTCGACGTGCCGCGCGGCAAATACGAAAAGATGCTGGCAGACGCGCTAAAAGGCGAAGCGGTCTTTTTTCCGTAGGATCAGGCCCTACTTGGGCGACGCCTCGATCGGCGTCTGCGCATGGAACATCATCTTCCAGCCATTGACGCGATGGACGTAGCCGGTGCTGACCAGCGCCGCATAGGGCTCGCCATTTTCGCGCGTCGCATGCGCTTCATAGGTCAGCATGACGATATCGCTGCCGGGTTCGATTATTCCCTTGAGTTCGATGTCGAGGTCGCGCCAGCGGTTGGGTTTGGCTGCGGTCTTGGCCAGATCGGCATTGTCCATGGCCTGTGCCATCTGTGGAAACGCCACAAGGCATTCGGTGTCGACATTGGCAGCATAGTAGGCAGTGTCGCCCGTCCAGAACCCCTTTTCGAGCTCCAGCAACTCGGCCTTGTTGGCCATGATCCGCTTGCTGTCCGACATTGGCGTATCCTCAACGCGCGTGGTGGTGGTCCAACGCGCGCCAGCCATGGCGGTTCCAAGAGATCAGTTGGTGTCCGTCGTAGCCGGTTCCACGGCGTCGTCGGGCTGTGCCGCGTCGGGAGCGACCGGGGGCTTTGGCTTGGTCGCGGCTGGCTTCGACGCGTCGGCTTTCGCCCCATCGGCCTTGGTCGAGCCACTCTTGCCAGCATCGGGCGCCGGCACATCCGACTTCTGCTTGCATTCCTTCAGCCAGACGTCATAGACGGCATGTTCGACGGCGTTGAGCCCCGGACTTTCCGCAAACATCCAACCGGTGAAGATACGGCGGATCTTGCGGTCGAGCGTGATCTCGTCGACCTCGACGAAAGAATCGGTTTTCGGCTGTTCGTTCTGCGGCCGGGAATAGCAGACGCGCGGCGTTACCTGCAGGGCGCCGAACTGCACCGTCTCGTCGATATAGACATCGAAGGTGATGATGCGGCCGGTGATCTTGTCGATGCCGGCGAACTCGGCGACCGGGTTGGTGATGCGATCCGATCCCGCGGGCGCCGCCGGCGCCGGGGCGGCGGGCGCGGGTGAAGCCGCAAAGGCGATGGTGCTGACGGCGAGGCTGGCTGCTAACGTCAGGCCGCCCGTCGATATCGGGTTGAAAAAGCTCATGCAGGGGTACCGGTGGTTCGCGCCCAGGTGATTCCGTCGATCGCCAAGGCTAGTCGCCGTTTTCTGATCAGCAAGCAGCTAAACACCAATTGTGGCGATAAAGGACCGGCCTGCACCTTACCTTTGCAACTCGCGCCGTTACGAGCCCGGCGTCCAGGCGTCGTAGTCGCCGGTGACCTGCGGGCGGTGTTGATTGGTCAGCACCGAGCCCTTCGGACGATAGGCCGATGGCGTGCCGGTCAGATTGGGTAAATGCGGCTTTTGCCAGTCGCGCGGCCGGTAGTCATCGCTGGGGGGAGCGATATCGACACGATGGTGAATCCAGCCGTGCCAGCCCGGCGGAATGGCCGAAGCTTCCGAATAGTTGCGGTAGATGACCCAGCGACGCGTGCGGCCTTCCGAATCGATACCGCCTTCGTAATAGACATTGCCGGCCTCGTCCTGGCCGACCCTCTTGCCGTAGCGCCATGTGTGCAGGCGCGTTCCCAGCGTCTGGCTGTTCCACCAGGTGAAAAACTGCGTCAGGAAAGTCTTCATCTCAGAACCCTCGCGCTGGCGGCGCCCGTTTCCTGCTTATGGCGTCAGGCCTTCGGGAAGGCAAGGGTTTTGCCACGAGGAGCGCGCAAATGGCGCGCCAGGGACCCGACACCAGCCTGTGATCCCCCGGGGGTGACCGGATGCGCGCTTGCCAAGCCTTGCCGCTCTTTCTAAAGCTCTGCGCGCCCATGCGAAAATCCTGTCCCGCTGGGGCCGAAGGAGGCGACGATTGGCCACGCAATTGCCGACCACCGATATTCGCGTCGGCGCCGACCTGATTCGCCGCCGCAAGGGCGGCACACCGATCGTCTGCCTCACCGCCTACACCTATCCGATCGCCCGCCTGCTCGATCCCCATGTCGACCTGCTCCTGGTCGGCGACAGCGTCGCCATGGTCGTGCATGGCCACGAGACGACGCTGGGCGCCTCGCTGGAGATGATGATCGCGCACGGCCAAGCCGTGATGAGGGGCTCGGCCCGGGCCTGCGTGGTCGTCGACATGCCGGCCGGCAGCTATGAGGGGTCCGCCGTGCAAGCCCTGGCCTCGGCACGGCGCATCGTCGGCGAGACCGGCTGCCAGGCGGTGAAGCTCGAAGGCGGCGTCGACATGGCTCGTCAGATTGCCGCGATCGTGGCCGCCGATATCCCGGTCATGGGCCATATCGGCCTGCAGCCTCAATCGGTGAAAAAGGATGGCGGCTACAAGATCAAGGGCCGCACGGACGAGACTGTAGCCGCCCTGATCGCCGACGCGCTGGCGGTCGAGAAGGCCGGCGCGTTCTCGGTGGTCATCGAAGGCACGATCGAGACGGTCGCCGCCGACATCACCCGCCGCATAGCCATTCCAACCATCGGCATCGGCGCCAGCGACGATTGCGACGGCCAGATCCTGGTCGTCGACGACATGGTCGGGCTGACGGTCGACCGCGTGCCGAAATTCGTCAAGCAATACGCCGACCTGCGCAGCGTGATCACGCATGCCGCGGAGCGCTACGCATCGGAGGTGCGGGATCGCGTTTTCCCCGGGCCCGCCCACGTCTTTTCAAAAACCAACGGCGGGGATGACGCGTGAGCCAGCCCCATGTCGTCGACAGCGTTGCCGCGCTTCGCGCGCGAATCCGCGACTGGCGTCGCGACGGACAACGCATCGCCATGGTGCCGACCATGGGCGCCTTGCATGACGGGCATCTTTCTCTGGTCAAGATCGCTCTCGAAAGGGCTGATCGTTGCGTGGTGTCGATCTTCGTCAACCCGACGCAGTTCGCACCGACCGAGGATCTCGACAAGTACCCGCGCCAGTTGGCCCGCGACCTCGACATGCTGGCCGCGGTCAAAGCCGACCTTGCCTTCACGCCCGGTGTCAGCGAGATGTATCGCGCAGGCTTTGCCACGAAGATCTCGGTAGGCGGCCCGTCAGCCGGGCTCGAAACGGACTTTCGCCCCACCTTTTTCGACGGCGTCGCCACGGTGGTGGCCAAGCTTCTCCTGCAGGCTGCACCCGACTTCGCCATCTTTGGCGAAAAGGATTACCAGCAGCTTTGCGTCGTCAGGCAGCTTTGCCGCGACCTCGACCTGCCCGTCGAGATCATCGGCGCGCCGACCATACGCGACGCGCATGGCCTCGCCATGTCGTCACGCAACGCCTATCTCGATGAAGCCGACCTCCAGATCGCTCGCCAATTCAACGTCATTCTGCGCAAGGCAGCTGCTGCGCTGGCGGCGGGCGCAGGACAGGAGGAAACGATCGCCGAAGCAGGCCGCGTCTTGGTCGCGACCGGCTTCCAGAAGGTGGATTATGTCGAAGCCCGCGAAAGCCTGACACTCACGCCATGGCGGCGCGACCGCGCGGGCCGCGTTCTCGCCGCCGGCTGGCTGGGAAAAACCAGGCTGATCGACAATGTGGAAGTTCCCGCCGCCTGATCGGCGTTAGCATTCTCAATCAAGGTCGAAGGCCCGCCGCTGCCGATGCCAGGGCACGGGGAGGCGATCCGCTGACAAGTCACCGCCGCGTTCGCGCTGGCCAGGCTTTCATCCGTCTGGCTTCTGGCTCCCAGCCTACTCCTCGGTCGGCATATGCAGGTACATCGACTGTATGCCGACCCTGCCCGGCCCGGTGAACCGATTGACGATGAAATTCAAGTTGGCACCGAAGAAGCCGCTCGACAGCCGGTCGATCTTGGTCTCCATCCTGACAGAGGCATCCTTGAACAGCCAGCCGCCGGGCTCGATGTCTATGATCTCGCCCGGAGCGAGCGTCTTTTCAAAAACGTTGCCATAGCCGTGCAGCCAGACGATGCCGTCACCGGTATCGCCGCGAAACCGGTCGATGAAGAAGCCGCTCTGGCCGAACAGCATCGTCGCCAGGCCGCGTACACGCTCGAACGTGTAGTCGACATTGCCGGTGGCGGCCAGAAACTGGTGCTCGCGGACCTGTATCTCCTCGCCTCGCCGCAGGTGAATCGGTACGATGTGACCCGGCCCATCACGGCTGAAGGCGATGATGCCCGCCCCCGACGCCTCGGTGACGAAGATTTGCATGCCGGCCATCATGCGCTTCAGCGCGCCCTTCAGCGATTTCAGGCCGATGGTGATTGTGGAATTCTTCCACAGCAGGATGTGGTGCTCGAAATAGACAGGCATCCGCGTCACATCGACGGAAAGCACGGGCACCAGTTCGCCCGCTATGTGATAGGTGACGCCACCAAAGGTTTCATCCGACACCTCGGTCGGCATCAGTTCCGGCAGACTTGGCATGGTTCCCCCCAAAGCCATCGTTGTGTCGGTTTATTCCGGCTTCACACGGGTCGGCCTAGGCAGCTTTGGTGCCGGACACCAGGGCCGTCAAACGAAAACAGATCCCGTGACGCGCGCTCGCGCGAAGGTGATCACGCTGCCACGGTGCTCAGGCGGCAAGTACCCGTTCATAGATCAGCGCCGGGATGGCAGAACTGGCGGAGCCGCAATTCTCGGTGCGGCCGATCTGGACGAAGCCGTTGGCCTGATAAAAGGCAACGGCGCGGGTGTTCTTCTCTTCCACTTCGAGCCGAATGCGGTGAGCTTCCGGAAAACTCTCGATGATCTCGTCGAGGAGCATGCCGCCGATACCGCGGCCCTGCAGCGAGGGAAGCACATAGAGCTGCCTGAGCATGACCACGCCGCCGCCATCGACGGCTTCGGCAAACGCCATGCCGCCAATGCGCTTGCCGTCATCGGCAACGAGGAACTCGCTGCTCGGCTTTGCCAGCCTGGCCTTCAACGAGGCGATGGAGTGCCATTCATTGGTGATTTCGGTGACCCGCTCCGCGCCATAGATGGCGTCATACGTCGCATGCCAGGTCTCGACCAGCAACGCCCGGACGGCTGCGAGGTCGCGATCCCCGGCGGTGCGAACGAACATGCTTTTACTCGATACCGAGCTTGCCCTTGACGAGGTCGTTGACGGCCTGCGGATTGGCCTTGCCGCCAGTCGCCTTCATCACCTGGCCGACGAACCAGCCGGCCATGGTGGGCTTGGCGCGAGCCTGCTCGACCTTGTCGGGATTGGCCGCGATCACCTCGTCAACCGCCTTCTCGATGGCCCCGGTATCGGTGACCTGCTTCATGCCACGGCTTTCCACCAGCTGGCGCGGATCCCCACCCTCGTTCCAAACGATCTCGAACAGGTCCTTGGCGATCTTGCCGGAGATGGTGCCTTCCTTGATCAGATCGATGACAGCGCCAAGCTGGTCTGGCGAAACCGGAGCGGATTCAATGTCCTTGCCGGCCTTGTTGAGAGCACCCAGCAGATCGTTGATGACCCAGTTGGCGGCGAGCTTGCCGTCGCGACGGGCCGCCACCTTCTCGAAATAATCGGCGATCGGCTTTTCCGACACCAGGATCGCGGCGTCGTAGGTCGAGAGGCCGAGCGAGGAGATCAGCCGCAGCTTCTTGTCGTCGGGCAGTTCCGGCAATTCCTTGGCCAGCGTATCGACATAGGCCTGGTCGAATTCCAGCGGCAGAAGGTCGGGATCGGGGAAGTAGCGATAGTCGTGCGCCTCTTCCTTGGAGCGCATCGAGCGCGTCTCGCCCTTTACGGCGTCGAACAGCCGCGTTTCCTGGTCGATCCTGCCGCCATCCTCGATGATGGCGATCTGCCGGCGCGCCTCGTAGTCGATGGCCTGGCCGATGAAGCGGATCGAGTTCATGTTCTTGATCTCGCAGCGGGTGCCGAATTCGCCACCTGGCCGGCGTACCGAGACATTGACGTCGGCGCGCAACGAGCCTTCGTCCATGTTGCCGTCGCAGGTGCCGAGATAGCGCATGATGGTCCGCAGCTTGGTCACATAGGCCTTGGCCTCATCGCCGGAGCGCATGTCGGGTTTCGACACGATCTCCATCAGCGCCACGCCGGAGCGGTTGAGGTCGACATAGGACATGGTCGGGTGCTGGTCGTGGATCGACTTGCCGGCATCCTGCTCCAGGTGCAGGCGCTCGATGCCAACCTCGATGTCCTCGAACTCGCCCTGGCGGTCGGGGCCGACCGAGACGATGACCGTGCCCTCGCCGACGATCGGCTGCTTGAACTGCGAGATCTGGTAGCCCTGCGGCAGGTCCGGATAGAAATAATTCTTCCGGTCGAAGACCGACTTGTGGTTGATCTGCGCCTTCAACCCCAGGCCGGTGCGGATCGCCTGCTTGACGCATTCCTCGTTGATGACGGGCAGCATGCCTGGCATCGCCGCATCGACAAGGCTGACATTGGCATTGGGCGCGGCACCGAACGCGGTCGAAGCGCCGGAGAACAGCTTTGCTTCCGAGATGACCTGTGCGTGCACCTCGAGGCCGATGATGATCTCCCAGTCGCCGGTGGCGCCGGATATCAGGCGTTTTGCGTCAGGGGTGCGAGTGTCGATGATGCTCATTGTGGCCTACGGACTGAAGTGCATTAATGCAACTTCGCTAGTGCAAACCGCCAAAAGAGACAAGCGCAAAGCCGGGGGCGCAAAGCCGTGGGCTGGCCTCTTCGACCGCTTTCGCCTGTATCCGTTCGTCTCAATGGAGAGTGGATGTCCACTTACGCTCAGTCCCGGTGAGGCCCTGACCTCGTAGCGAGGCAGGGCAGAAAACCTGAAACCCCGTGCCGCGAAGCTTCGCGGCGGCGGTATTTTTCGTTTTCCGGGAACTCTTCACATGGATATTTCGCGCATTGAACAGCGCATCCTGCACCTGCTCGCGCAGGGCGGACGCATTGAAATCGAAAGGAACGACAAGAAACGGATCGCCTCGGTCAAATGCCTGACCCGCGACGGCTGGCATTACCCCGGCGTCGATCCCGACCTGTTTCGAAAATTGAAACGCAAGAAGGCGGTTTCGTCGTCCGGCGGCGGGCCCTACCGCATCACGAAGCGCGGGCTCGAACTCGTTCGCTCCGAACTCGACAACAGGTAGCCTTGGTGCCGCCGGCCGGCACCCGGCCGGTAGTTGCCGACCGCTCAGGCGGTGGCGATGTAGGCCCGGATTTCCTCGGCCTCGCGCTCGACGTCCTCGATGCGGCGCTTGACCACGTCGCCGATGGATACGATGCCATCGAGCAGGCCGTCCTTTTCCACCGGGAGATGGCGGAAGCGGCCCCTGGTCATGATTTCCATCACCTCGTTGACGGTGTGGTTTTCGTTGCAGATCTTCACCTTCGGCGTCATCGCCGAACGCACCGCTATATCGAGGGCGGCACCGCCTTCCCTGGCTACCACGCGCACGATATCGCGCTCCGAAAGGATGCCGACGATCTTGCGATCGCCATTGGTGATGACCAGCGCGCCGATCCTGTGCTCGGCAAGGATGCGGATGGCTTCGCTCAGTTTTTCGTTCGGCCCGAGCGTCAACACGTCATGGCCTTTTTGCTCGAGAATGGCCTTAACCGTCATGGCGTCCTCCTCTACTTTGCCAACCGGTTCCTGCCCTGACCGGCTTTCACATAAGAGTGAACATCGTGCGCCGTGATCGGTTGCATTTCAAGCCCGGTCGGAGGTCTCCCATTCGGGCGCTTGCCATATCCAGTCGAACCAGCGCAGGCCGAAGAAGCCCGCGACAAAGCCGCCGATATGGGCCTCCCAGGCGACCTGGCCATCCACGCCGGGCGCGAAGCCGAGAAGGCCGGTGGCCAGATTGATGATCATCCACATGGCCAGGAAGATGACGACGCCGCGCGAGCGCAGCACGACCCCGACCGGCAGCACCGGGCCGGCAAAAGCAGCCTTGCCGGCCGAGCGGTCGGTGCGGAAGCCAAAGCGCGCCGCAGCCCCCATCATGCCCGATATGGCGCCCGATGCGCCGACCAGCGGCGCTTCTCCATACGGATGCATCGCCCAGAAGAGTGCCACCGAAGCCAATCCCGTGGCGGCAAAGAACAACGCGAACCGAAGCGCGCCGAGCCGATTGGCCAGCGGCGAGCCGAAGGCGGCAAGCCAGACCATGTTGATGGCGATATGGGCAAAGCCGCCATGCATGAAGGCATAGGTGAAAGGCCGCGTGAAGAGAAACCAGTCGAACCCGTACCGGCCGGTATAGAGGACGGGAATGAAAGCTCCGTCATAGAGCAGCGTCATCTGCTGGGCGTCGTTCAGCGCATATTGCTGCAGCAGGTAGACGACCGCGCAGATGCCGATCACCGCCAGCACGATCGGCGGCAGATTGAACACCGGCTCACGCACCGGTGGCGGCATGGTCTCGGCCGGTTCGGGCTCGGACGGATTTTGCTGTTCGCTCATCTGCAATCGCACTCGATGCTGGTTCGACTGGGCTGGTTCGACTGGGCTGGTTCGACTGGGCTGGTTCGACTGGGCTGGTTCGGTCTGGCGAGCATCTAGATCACCGCCGATGGAACCGCAAACGGCGAATCGTCCCGCTCCGAATCAAAAGGGGCGAATCAAAAAAGAAGCCGTCCAAGGTTTCCCCTGAACGGCCGGTCGAGCCCCTGCTCCCCTAAAACTCTTGACTGAAGTGCTGCCGATCGTCGCGAAACGACCGCTTCTGGAGTGGTTTTGGTGTGCCACGCGGCGGCCCAGGGCGCAACGTAAACCAGTTGTTAACCTTAACAGCCCCGACCCGTGAACAAGTGTTAACGACGCTGGCACGCTTCCTGCTCCCCAACGCATGTAGGTCATCGGAGGGCGCCCTTCTGTTCACCGATGGGACATCAGACGACAGAATGCGCGGAGCTTTGTAGTATGAACCAAAACGGATCGATCACGCTGTTCCACTATTGGAACCGCCTGCGTGACGGACGCCCCGCTCCGAAGCGATCGGAAGTCGAGCCGGCCGATATCAAGTCGCTGCTGGCCGACACGTTCATCCTCGAAAAGGACACGCGTGGGCAGCCTGTATTTCGCTTGGCCGGCACCAGGCTCTGCGCCTCCTACGGCCGCGAACTCAAGGGATTCTCCTTCCCGTCGCTGTGGCGGGAGAAGGATCAGAGGCTGGTTTCGCGGCTCATTCACGGGGTTTTCGAGCAGAAATCGGTCGTGCTGATCATTTTCGAGGGCTTCAGCCGCAACGGCCGCTCCAACAAGTTCGAATTGCTCGCCTTGCCGCTCGACGGCGGCATCGAAAATCCACGCTGCCTCGGCGTGATCAGCGCCGTGGAGAAGCCGTTCTGGCTGGGCGCGGATCCGATCACCGACGCCTTGATCGATTCCATCCGCGTCATCGACCCGGAGAAGGAACTGCTGAACAGCCGTCCGGCGATCAACGTTCCCTCGCTCGTTCCCGACGAGATCGAGGCGCCTGAAACGATCTCCGCGCTCGGCCGTGCCCGCCGCATCCGCCATCTCGTCGTTTTCGACGGCGGGCGGGACGAATAGTTGACGATCGCATGGTCTTGCAGGCTCGTTTTTCCCCTTTGTTAACCCGATTTGTTGTAGTTCTCTGCTGAAGTTCCTCGCATCCACGCGCGGGAATGCCAAACGGGGTGTAGGCAGTCATGAGGTCAGCGGCGGTCGACTACGCGCCGTCCCAAGCTGAAAGGCGTAACTTTCAGCGCGTCCGGGTCAAGATCTACGGACGATTCATGCTGGAGGACCGCACCGAGCACCCATGCCAGGTCGTGGACATGTCGCCCGGCAACGTGGCGCTTCGCACCGACCGCATCGGCATGCCCGGCGAGAAAGTCATCGCCTATATCGACCATATCGGCCGCATCGAGGGTGTGCTGACACGCACGCTGCCGGATGGCTTCGCAATGACGGTGATCGCGTCCGACCGCAAGAAGGACAAACTCGCCGCGCAGTTGACATGGCTTGCCAACAAGCACGAACTCGACCTGCCGGAAGACCGCCGCCACGAGCGCGTCTCGCCCCGCAACCCGACGAGCGTGCTGCAGCTCACCGACGGCCGCCAGTATCAGTGCCGGATCATCGATCTGTCGCTGTCGGGCGCCGCGATCGAGATCGACGTGAAACCGGCGATCGGCGTCCAGGTCATGCTCGGCACGATGCGGGGTCAGATCGTCCGGCATTTCGAAGATGGCGTCGCCATCGAATTCGCCGTCATCCAGCGCCCCGAAACGCTCGATTCCGAATTCAACACGCCGCGCGCCTGATCGGGCCGCAAAGCATGCCCGTCAAGCCGGCCTCGCGGCCGGCTTTTTCGATTTCGGGGTGCGGCGATCGATAGGTCTTGGATGGCAGGTCGCCATAGTCGGAAAATGGTCCGCCGGAGGCCGAACTTGCCGAAACCCCAGCGCAGCAATCCAACCAACTCAATACTAAAATGATTCAAATTTTATGTTTATTCTATAGACGTTTTACTTAAAATCTACTTCGGACCTTTGCGTCGAATAAATCCAGATGTGGCACTGTCTCCTTCGAACGGGGAGACTGAACAATGAAAAAAACGAGGGGCAAGCTATTGCTGATGGCAATGGCGATGCAGCTTTCCGCCTGGGGATCAGCATATGCCGCGGGACCGGCCTATATGCATACCGGCGGACGCACGACGCAGCCTGTTGGCCACTATGAATTCTGCCAACGCATCCCCGGCGAATGCAACGAGAAGACCGCCAAGGGGGCGCCTGTCGACCTGAGCCGCAAGCTCTGGGCGACGATCGTGAGCATCAACAATTCGGTCAACACCCGCATCAAGCCGCGCACCGACATGGAAAACTACGGTGCCGAGGAATACTGGGCCTACCCGGACAATGGCTATGGCGATTGCGAGGACTACGCGCTGGAAAAGCGCCGCGAGTTGATGGATGCGGGCGTGCCGGCCGGCGACCTCTTGATGACGGTTGCGCGCCAGCCGAATGGCGACGGCCACGCGGTGCTGACCGTGCGCACCAGCCTCGGCGAGTTCGTCCTCGACAATCTTGAAACCAAGGTGCTGTCCTGGACGGATACCGACTACACCTATCTCAAGCGTCAATCGACGGAGAATTCCGGCGTTTGGGTGACGATCAACGACGGCCGTTCCGACGCGGTCGCCAGCGTCCGCTGAGGACGCCAATGAGATCAGGCGCGTTGCACGACGCGCTTAACGAGAAACCCGGTCGAGTCCCCACCCTCCCCGTCCCCAACGACCGGGTCAAAGGAGCCGGCCCCGTCCCCGGGCCGGCTCCGCCATTTCTGGGAAGACATCAGTACATTGTGGTATAAATTTCCACAGGCGGAAGATCGAGATATTATCAGTCGGCAACTCCGCCTTCTGGACCGCAGCCGATGCAGGAAATTCCGGAAGATCGATGCGAACGCCATCGTCTGTTCAGGGCGATCGACGATGCCTTCAAGGCTGGCGACTTCGTGGCCCTCGGCACCGCCCTGGGTCGTTCGCCCCGCTGGTTTGACGAGCGCATGCCGTTTGAGCTCGGCCTTGGCCATCCGCTCGAATACGCGATCTACTGGAGCCCGCTTGCCTTCGTCGTGGCGCTGCTCGACGCCGGGTCGAGCCCAAACTACGACGATCATGCCGGATTTCCATCGATCATCGCGGCGCTGTCCACCGAGCGCGCGGACAAGCTCGACATCATCCGCATCCTCATCGATCACGGCGCCGATGCGGACATGCGAGGTGTCAACGACTGGACGCCGCTCCATCACGCCGTGGCCATGCGAGACGCCGAGGCGATCCGCCTGCTTCTTGCCGCCGGCGCGGATCCCTCTTTGAGGACTCGCATCGACCACTGCACGACAGCGCTGGAAGAAGCAGAGATTGCAGGGTTCGAGGTGGGCGCGTCGCTGCTGCGGGCAGCCCTTGCGGAGCGCTCAACCGGCAGCCGGGATTAATAGGCGCCGGTGGCCGACGGCATGCCGGCCGAGACCTCAGACCTTCTTCAACCCGAGCTTGAAGCGCCTGGCGTTGGCGACGTAGTGCGCGGCCGAGGCCCGCAGCCGCTCGACCGCCGCGTCGTCCAGCACCCGGATCGCCTTGGCGGGCGAGCCGACGATCAGCGAATTGTCCGGAAATTCCTTGCCTTCGGTGACCAGAGCGCCGGCGCCGACGAGTGAATTCTTGCCGATCCTGGCGCCGTTGAGCACGATGGCGCCCATGCCGATCAGGCTGTTGTCACCAATCGTGCAGCCATGCAGCATGGCGCGATGGCCGATCGTACAGCCCTCGCCGACGGTCAGCGGAAAGCCGGGATCGGTGTGCATGACGGTATGTTCCTGCACATTGGTGTCGGCGCCGATGACGATGGGCTCGTTGTCACCCCTGATGACGGCGCCGAACCAGAAGCCGGCATTGCGGCCGATCCTGATGTCGCCGATCAGCGTCGCATCGGGCGCGATCCAGTTCGAGTCCGCGTCGGCGAAGCTCGGCTCCGTTCCATCGATCGCATAAAGCGGCATTGTCGGTCTCCGATTCGCCTCAGCCTGGAAACCCTAGGAGACCGACAGCCCAGGAAGCAATGGCCAGCACGACGATGCCCAGCGCCAGCGACCAGGCAATAGCGGTGCAGCCGCATGACAGGAGCGCCACTGTCGAGATGCGGTTCGCGCGCCTCGCGTCAAGCGCATCGTTGACCAGCATGAACGGCCCGGCGCCCGCGGTCACAGCCAGCGAGCGCAGCACATGGGCAGGCGATACATAGGGTTCGGTGAAGGCGACCTTGCGACCCGATACCAGCTCCATTGTCGAGCCCGCCAGACCGCAAACCGTCAAGCCGACGATAAAGGCGAACAGCAAGAGTTCCATCTGGGCCACATTAACCCTCCATTTACCATGAAATCGCACAGTCGTTTCAGGAAGTCTGCAAGGGCCGTGCCGTGCGAAGTGTGCCGTCAAGGGACACTTGGACCGCGGACACCCGGATGGCCGTTTGGCGGTGGAACGAGGACCGAGATGAAGCAGGCAGCGATCGCCGACGGCCCGAAACTGACCGTGGTCGATTCCATGCTGATGAAGCGGGTGTTCTACGCGTTCGCGGCTCTGGCCTTGCTGTCGATAGCCATCAGCCTTGGCGGCAAATGGTTCGGCCGTTCCATTGCCATGGCCGGCTACACCGACGACGCGACCGTGCGCGAAGTGGTGATCGGCAACAACGTCATAACCGTGCCGGCCAATTTCATCCGGTTCGAGCAGGCCCGGCGCGACGGCGTCGCCACGCGCCTCGACCTTTATATGCGCTATCCCCAGATGGACGGCTACAGCGAGGCGTCGCGCGATGATTTCAATCACGCCGGAGCCAACAGGAACATCATTTTCCTGTCCTTCGAGCAGCAGATGATGTCGCGCGACATGAGCGGCCGGTTCGGGCCGATCTACAGCGCGCTCATCATCCAGCCCGGCATACCAGGCCCCGGCGGCACGACGGTCTACGGGTTCAATGAGAAATCAGGCTACCTGAACGAGGTGCTGGTCGTCGGCAAGCGCGCGGGCACCGACCCTTTCGTGGCCCGCTGCCTCAGCGGGCCGAGCGCCGGCGAATCGCTGGCGCCCTGCGAGCGGGACATCCATGTCGGGGACGATCTCAGCCTTACCTATCGCTTCCCAAGGGAATTCCTTGGCGATTGGCAGACGCTCGACCTGGCAATCACGGCCAAGGCGAGGCGAATCCTCAAGACCGGACATTGACAGGCTAAAGAGGCCGGCCGCGCTCGATGCGGCCTGCCGTGGCATTGCGGGCTCAGGCCAGGTCGATGTCCAGGATCGCCATCGAGAAATTGTAGTCGCCGTCGTCCTCGTCCTTGAAGACGATGCCGAGGAATTCGTCACCGACATAGACCTCGGCCGAATCTTCCTTGCGCGGCCGTGCCTTGACCTCAAGCTTGGGGTTCTGGAAGACGCGCTTGAAATAGGCGTCCAGCTTTCTGATTTCGTCCGGCTTCAACAGTCTTCTCCGATCATCGGCTTGCTCGTTTGAACGGCGCTTCTGGCACGTCGACAATGGCGATGTAAAGGCAAGCCGGCCTTATTGCACCGGAAGCGGCAGCGCTGCCGGGCATTCATCCGGGGCAACTGCCGGCAAATCAGATATCGAAACTGATGACATGGTCCATCTTCTGCGACGGCAGAAGCTGGTCCATCTGGCGCGAAGGCTGGTCGCAGCCGGTCTCGCCAACCACGCGGGCCGGTACGCCGGCTACCGTCTTGTTGTGCGGCACAGGCGACAGCACCACCGATCCGGCGGCAATCTTGGAGCAATGGCCGATCTCGATGTTACCGAGAATCTTGGCGCCGGCGCCAATCAGCACGCCGTGGCGGATCTTGGGATGGCGGTCGCCACCGGCCTTGCCGGTGCCGCCCAGCGTCACGCCATGCAGGATCGACACGTCGTCCTCGATAACCGCCGTCTCGCCGACGACGAGGCCGGTGGCGTGATCGATGAAGATGCCCTTGCCGATGCGCGCGGCCGGATTGATGTCGGTCTGGAAGACCGCGGACGAACGGCTCTGCAGGTAAAGCGCGAAATCCTTGCGGCCGTGGTTCCACAGCCAATGCGCCAGCCGGTGGGTCTGGATGGCATGAAAGCCCTTGAAATAGAGCACCGGCATGATGAACCGGTCGCAAGCCGGGTCGCGGTCATAGTAAGCCTGTATGTCGACGCGCACCGTGGTCGGCCAGTCCTTGTCGTCGGCGAGCATCGACTTGAAGGTCTGGCGGATGAGATCGGAGCCGATATCCTGATGGGCAAGCCGCTCCGCGATCCTATGGATGACAGCCTCTTCCAGACTCTCCTGGTTGAGGATCGTGGAATAGAGGAACGCGGCCAGCAAGGGATCGCGGTTGACCGCTTCCATCGCTTCGTCGCGGATCGAACGCCAGATCGGGTCGACCGGCTGCAATGCGCTTTGGCGGGAAATGCTGATGCTGTTCATCGACGTCTCGTCCTGCGTCCTGCTAGTCTGCCTGCCATCTGGCCGCACATATAAGCCAGTTCATAGCATGATTGAACTCAATTTTCCTTAGTGCTGTGTCAAATGGATTTGGTTCGCGGGAATTCAAGCAGCCATGGAAAACGAACCCTTGATCGACGATGCCCTTAAAACCGAGCTTTCGGTCCTCTACAAGGCCGGCGATCGCCCCTATCACAACCTCGCCCATATCGAAGCGATGCTGGGTCTGGCCGGCGACTATCGAACGCTTCTGGACGACCCGGAGGCCGTCGAAGCGGCGATCTGGTTCCACGACGCCGTTTACGACAGCAGGGCCAAGGACAATGAGGCGCAAAGTGCCGCCCTTGCCGAGCAAAAGCTCGCCGGCCGCATCGATGCCGGGCGGCTGAGCCACGTCAGCGCAATGATCCTCGCCACCGCCACGCACCAGGTGCCGCTGTTCGACGACGTTGCGGCGACGCGCGACGCCAGCTTGTTCCTCGACATGGATCTTTCGATCCTGGGTGCCGCACCGGATGCATTCGACGCCTATGAACGCGCGGTTCGCCGCGAATATGGCTGGGTGGAAGAGCCTATGTGGCGTGCCGGGCGCGGTGCGGTGCTGAAAGGCTTCCTTGCCCGCCCGCATATTTTTCACACGCAGGAGTTCCGGCAGCGCTTCGAGCCGCAGGCAAGGCGGAACATGGCACGGTCGCTGCAGGCCTTGACCTGATTTAGATCATTTTCGCGACCCGAGACGCTCGTCCCCCAAACGCCGGAGCCTCAGAGCGGATTTTCGGCGTAAAACTCCAGCACGCGCTGCTTGAAGGTCTTGTCCCCGACGGCCAGCATATGGTCCCTGCCCTCGATGTGGAAGGCCCTGGCGTTCGGCATCAGCGCCGCAAGCTCGTCCGGCGATCCGCCAATGTCGTCGGTGGTACCGACCGCGATCAGCGTCGGCTGGGCGACGCGGGCAATATCCTGCTCATCAAGCAGTTCCCGTGAGGTGACGATGCAGGCGGCAAGCGCCCGGCGGTCGCTGCGGGTCTGGTCGGCGAAGGCGCGAAAAGAGCGACCGCGCGGATGGGTGGTCGCGGCCGGATCCTCGGCCAGAAGGGCGGCCGCGATCGGATCCCAATCGCCTACTCCATCGATCATGCCGATGCCGAGGCCACCAAAAACCAGCGTCGCCACCTTGTCCGGGTCGGACAGTGCCAGGAAGGCCGCGATGCGCGCGCCCATCGAATAACCCATGACATGGGCGCGCTCGATGCCGAGATGACCGAGCAGGGCTGCCGCGTCCGAAGCCATTTTCGCCGGTGTATAGTCGGCCTCCTCATAGCTCTTGGATGACGAGCCGTGGCCGCGATTGTCGAAGGCAATGGCGCGGTAGCCGGCATCGTTGAGCGTCTTGAACCAGCCGGGCGACACCCAGTTGACATAATGGCTCGATGCAAAGCCGTGGATCATGAGCACCGGATCGCCCTCGCCAGATGCCGGCTGGCGGTCGAGGAAGGCTAGATCGAACCCGTCATGAGAGAAAAACTGCATCGGCTACACCACCATCGGCATTCAGCCGCCGCCACTTGGCGCATCGCCCTTGTCCGCCGGCGGCGAGCTCGGACCGGAGACCGTGCCGATGGCCGGATGGCTCAACAGATTGCCATATTCGATGCCGTTCCTGGCGGCCGTGCCGGCCTTGAGTTCAAGTACGAAACGCACGGGTACGCCAGGTGAAATGACGGCCTCGGACTGCGGTACGCCCTGTTTGACAGCCCGGATCTTGCCGTCCTGACCAATAAAGATCAGGTCAAGCGGCATCGGCGTGTTCTTCATCCAGAAGCCGACCTGTTGCTGGATCGGAAAAACGAACAGCATGCCATGGTCGTCCGCCATCTCCTGGCGATACATCAGCCCGGCCTCCCGCTCCGCGTCGGTGTCGGCGACTTCAATGGAAAACGAGCGATCTCCGCTTTTCGTCGCCACAACCAGCGGCGCGGGATCGACGGGAAGGATCATGGCCCGGCCATCGGCCGCGCTGGGTACCTGGAAATAGAAGAATGCGGCGGCGGCGACCATGACGGCAGCCACAGCGCACATCACGCCCGCCGTCAGCCCGTTCCTGTGTGTCATATGAAATCCTCGGCCGGATCGCCCTAATGCGAGACCGGCAAGGTGCCCATATCGGGGTGAATTTCGGCGGCCATAAGGCCTTTGTCACCGCGGCCGAAACGGACAAGCACGACCTGCCCTGGCCGAAGCTCGGTGATGCCGTAGCGCCGCAAGGTTTCCATATGGACGAAAATGTCCTCGGTGCCCTCGCCGCGCGTCAGAAAACCAAACCCCTTGGTGCGGTTGAACCATTTGACCAAAGCGCGTTCGAGCCCGCTCTCCGGAGTCACCGAGACGTGGGTGCGCTGTTCCTGCATTTCCGCGGGATGGACGGCGGTGGTGACATCCATGGAAAGCACACGGAACGCCTGCAGCCCGCGCTCACCCTGCTTGACAAGGCAGACCACGCGCGCGCCTTCCAGGGCAGTCTGGAAGCCGTCCCGTCGAAGGCAAGTCACATGGAGGAGGATATCGCCCGAAACACCGTCATCGGGAAGGATAAAGCCATAGCCCTTGGCCACATCGAACCATTTGATGGCGCCGGCAATCTCGGCCAGGTCGGCATCGCCGCCTTCGTCGTGAGACAAAGCGTCGCCAAGGGTATTGGCCCGCCCCGTCAAAGAGGCCTTTTCCCCCATAAGAATGCCCCCTTTATTCAAGAACACCGCAACTGATTCTTGACACCAGATTAACACCGCGGCTTCCGGTGTGTGCAAGACCTGACGTGCCTTTTTTCACGGTTCATTGCGGGAATACCGGATTTGTTCTTTGCCGGCACCGCTTGCCGCCTCACGATTGCCCTTTGACCGGGCCGACCCTATGTTGCGCCGCAACCCAACAGATCGAGGAAAACACATGCGCTATCTGCACACCATGGTCCGCGTCGCCGATGTCGATGCCTCACTCGATTTCTACTGCAACAAGCTCGGCCTGAAGGAAGTTCGCCGCTATGAAAACGAGCAGGGCCGCTTCACGCTGATCTTCCTGGCCGCTTCGGAAGACGAGCAGAGCGGCATCAACGAGAAGGCGCCGCTGGTCGAACTCACCTACAATTGGGATCCGGAAGACTACAAGGGCGGGCGCAACTTCGGTCACCTCGCCTATGAGGTCGACGATATCTACGCCACTTGCCAGCATCTGATGGACAATGGCGTCACCATCAACCGGCCGCCGCGCGACGGCAACATGGCTTTCATCAAGTCGCCTGACGGCATCTCCATCGAGCTTCTGCAAAAAGGCCCAGCGAAGGCCAAGGCCGAGCCGTGGGCATCGATGGCGAATACCGGAAGCTGGTAATCGATCACCTTTTCGAGTGGCCGGCGGCCACTCGATGGTGTTTGGCGAGGTTGTGCCTATCTATGCAGCCATGGCGCCTGCCCGGAAGAGCGGCGCCTCGTATGAGATTGAGCTTCGGAGAACCTTCATGCCGACAAGCCATGCCAATGTCGCCACGGCCCATGCAAGCCGCTATCTGCAACAGCTGTGCAAGCATTGGGCGCACAAGTTTCCCGTCGAGTTCGACCCCAACCACGGCATCATCGACCTTTCACTCGGCCGTACGGTCATGGACGCCGACGGGGCAGCGCTGCACATCACGGTATCGACCGACGAGCCCGCTTCGATCGAGCGCCTCGAAAGCGTCGTTGCCGACCACATCAAGCGCTTTGCGTTCCGCGAAGAACTGGCCTTCGACTGGAAACGCGCCGACGCGGCATAGTTCGTTCATGCGTGTCGCCGCCGCGCATTTCCGGCGAGACGCATGGATCAATCGCTGCCGGACTTGCCCGCCATCTCCAGCAGCGCCAGCACCGAACGCCAATTGCGTGCCGTGCCCGGCACTTTCAACGTGCGCGGAATGAGGTTGGCGAACACCGATTTGCCGAGCCCGTCCGGCGCGCTGAGGTAGAGCACGTCGCCCTTGACCTCGAAACGCTCGGGACCAGTGCACTTTTCCGCCAACCGCGCCACCTCGTCGGCGGTCGGCTCTCGCTCCAGCGCATAGGCGTGGAGCTTTGTGTGGTCGGCGGCCGCTTCCGGATATGGATTTTCGCGCACCAGCCTTTCGAACCATTCGAAATCGCGCACCATGATGCGCGAATGGAAACCCCATTTTGTCTCGAAGGCCGCCTCGATCCGTTTGGTCAGCGCGGCCGCATCACCCTTGTCGGCCCGGAACACGACATTGCCGCTCTGCACATAGGTGGCGACATCGGAAAAGCCGAGATCCTCGAAGAAGGCCCGCAACTCCGCCATCTTGACGATGCGGTTGCCGCCGACATTGATGCCGGAAAACAGGGCGATGAAGATCTTTCCGCTCATATGATGAACCCGGCCAATGTCTCGTTTTCGGTGATGTCCTGATACTGGACGCCCTCGGCCTCGAAATTTGCCTCAAGGAGATCGAAATTGCGCCGATCCTTGGTTTCGATGCCGATCAGCACCGAGCCGAAATTGCGCGCCGACTTCTTCAGATATTCGAAGCGGGCGATGTCGTCGTCGGGACCCAGCATGTCGAGGAAGTCGCGCAGCGCGCCCGGCCGCTGCGGAAAACGGATGATGAAATATTTCTTCAGGCCCTCGAAGCGCAGCGCCCTTTCCTTGACGTCCGGCAGCCGCTCGAAATCGAAATTGCCCCCAGACACCACGGCGACGATGGTCTTGCCCCTGATCTCCTTCCTGGAAAAATCCTTCAGCGCGTCGATCGCCAGCGCGCCGGCGGGCTCCAGGACCACACCTTCGATGTTGAGCATCTCGATCATGGTCGCGCAGAGCCGGTTTTCCGGGATGAGCCGCACGCTGTCGGCGGCAAACTCCTTGAGATAGCGCAAAGGTTCGCGGCCGATCTCGGCAACCGCCGCGCCGTCGACGAAGTTGTCGACCTTGGCGAGCTTCAGCCGTTTTCCCGCGGCGAGGCTCTCACGCAGGCTCGGCGCGCCGGCCGGCTCGCAGAAGACGAAACGCGCCTCGCGGCCCTGATCGGCGAAATAGTGCGTCACCCCGGCGGCGAGCCCGCCGCCACCCACCGGCAGCATGACGATGTCGGGCATGCGCCCGCCCGGCATCTGGTCCGCGATCTCGTAGGCGACCGTCGCCTGGCCCTCGATGATATCCTTGTGATCGAAGGGCGGCACCATGTGGGCACCGGATCTTTCGGTGAATTCGAAGGCGGCGCGGTAGCAGTCGTCGAAGAAATCGCCGACCAGCCTGATCTCGACGAAATCGCCGCCAAACAGCCTGGTCTTGTCGATCTTCTGCTGCGGCGTCGTCACCGGCATGAACACCACGCCCTTCTTGCCGAAATGGCGGCAGACGAAGGCGAAGCCCTGCGCGTGGTTGCCGGCGGACGCACAGACAAACAGCTCGGCCTGGTTGCCTTCGCCAAGCGCCCTGCGGAAGAAGTTGAAGGCGCCACGGATCTTGTAGGAGCGCACGGGGCTCAAATCCTCGCGCTTCAGCAGCACCCGCGCGCCGGTCTTCTTCGACAGATAGTCATTTTCCTGCAGCGGCGTTTCCGGGAAGATCTGGCGGATCGCGGAGGCGGCGGTGGCGACGCGCGAGGAAAAGCTGGTCATGGCAAGATCATCCCGGGATCGCCTGCGGGCGAGTTAGAGGAGAACCCTATTACACATCCGGCCCCGCAAGACCATTGCCCGGTCGAGCCCGTGCCCGCAACGGCGCCTTCCCGAAATGCTAGCAAGCACTTGGGGACGTTTGTTCATGCCTCTTCGTCGCGCTGAGCCGCGCATTGGTGGACGCGGAAGTTCGACATCCGGCCAGTTGCAGGTGCTTGTCTTGTGCGACCTTGCGGCCTTGCTGCCCGCTTTGGCTTTCGCGCAACACTGCGCCGGCGGTCGCGCGGCGCCGACCGCATTTTGGCTGGACACGACTTACTTCCGCCGCACTTCGCCTGCTGGGGAGATATCGCGGAGGGTGGATTGGCCCTTTTTGGGCTCGAGTGGATTTTTTGACGTGCATTTGAAGACGATTTGCATTCTTGCGCTTGCGCTGCTGGTGGCGGGCTGCGGCGGCCGCAAAACCGAGGAACTGCTCGGCAGCGCGGTCATGTCCGCGCCGGTGACGGAAATCGCGGGCAACCACTCGATCTTCATTGCCACGACCCGCAAGGCCTCCGACGATCCAAACAAGGTTTTCGACGGCGAACGCTCGGCGACGCTGAACTACGCCCGCGTCAACGTCACCGTTCCCGGTCTCCACCAGACCGGGCAGATCGAGCGGCGCTCGCGCGGCAAATCGAACGATCCCGCCAAGTATTTCATGGCTTCCGAAGTCGTCGGCTACGACACGCAGCCGAAATTCGCCAGCGCGCTCAGCGCCGACATAGCGGCACGCGGCGGCCGCGTCATGGTCTTCGTCCACGGCTACAACACCGGCTTCGACGACGCCGTCTACCGCTTGACCCAGATCGTCCACGATTCCGGCTATCCGGGAACGCCGGTGCTGTTCTCGTGGGCCTCGGGAGCCAAGACCACCGACTATGTCTATGACAAGGAAAGTGCCAGTGCCGCCCGCGACCAGCTCGAAGTGACGTTGCGCATGCTGGCGCAGAGCGGCGCGCGGCGCATCGACATCGTCGCCCATTCGATGGGAACCTGGGTGACGATGGAGACACTGCGCCAGCTCGCCATCACCGGTGACCGCGACCTCGGCGGCAAGCTCGGCGACGTGGTGCTCGCCTCTCCCGACATCGACGTCGATGTGTTCAAGAGCCAGATGCGCCGCTATGGCAAGCCCGACAAGCCGTTCATCCTGCTGTTGTCTGATGACGATCGCGCGCTGAGATTGTCCGGCCTGATCGCCGGCTCGCGCCCACGCGTCGGCGACTACAAGGATGCCGCGGACCTTGCCTCCTATGGCGTGACGGTCGTCGATCTCTCCAAGGTCAAGGGCAGCGACAGCTTCAACCACACGAAATTCGCCGACAATCCGGCACTGGTGAAGATGATCGGCCAGCGGCTGCGCGAGGACGATGGTTTCGCCAGCGACCGGGACGTGACCGACCGCATCAGCCTGCTTGGGCGGTAGATGCGGCGCAGCGGATTTCGCCGTGCCTGTTCAGCATCGCCGAACGATCGGCTCACTTTGAACTGGACCGCGCCCGCCTCTGGCCTTATCGGAGTATCGAGCGACGTCATGCGTTTGACGTCCCCCTGTGCGGGAGCCGACGCGTGGCCTTGGGCTTGAAGAGTTTCGGTGTCGTCGCGTTCGCGCTGCTGGTCGCTGGCTGCGCCGGAAATACGCATGATCTGCTCAACAAGACGACGGTCACCGTACCAGCATCCGATATTGCGGCCACCCATGAGATATTTGTCGCCACCACCCGCCAGAAAGCGGTGAAGGACACGCGACAGGTCTTCGACGGCGACCGTTCCCTGACCACCAGTTTCGCGCGGGTCGATGTCACGGTTCCGAAGAGCCATCAGGTCGGCAACATCGAGCGCGCCAAGGGTTCCGCCAACAGCAATCCGGCCAAGGATTTTGCGGCCACGGACGTCACCTTCTACGAAGGCGCGCCGCAATTCGCCAAGGCGGTCGGCTCCGACATCGCCATGCGCGGCGACCGGGCGCTGGTTTTCGTGCATGGCTTCAACAATGGTTTCGACGATGGCATCTACCGGCTGACGCAGATCGCCCACGACACCAAATATCCGGGCACTCCGGTGCTGTTCTCATGGGCATCGAGCGCCAAGACGACGGGCTACATCTACGACAAGGACAGTTCCACCGCCGCCCGTGACGATCTCGAGGCAACGCTCAGGATGCTCGCCAAGACGCGCGTCAAGAGCATCGACATCATCGCCCATTCGATGGGAACCTGGCTGACGATGGAGGCGCTGCGCCAACTTGCCATCACCGGCGACCGCGATCTCGGCGGCAAACTGGGTTATGTCATCCTTGCCTCACCGGACATCGATGTCGACGTGTTCAAGAAGCAGATGATCCGTTATGGCAAACCCAACAAGCCGTTCGCCGTGCTGCTTTCGGGCGACGACCGGGCGCTCAAATTGTCCTCGTTCATCTCCGGCGACAAACCGCGCGTCGGCGACTATGGCGATGCCGCCGATCTCGCCTCCTATGGCGTGTCGGTGGTCGATCTGACCAAAACGAAAGGCGGTGACGGCGGCCTCAACCACGCGAAATTCGCCGACAACCCGTTCCTGGTGCAATTGCTGGGCGACCGGCTGCGCACGCCGGCCGGGCTCGCCGCGGACGAGAACCCGGCACAGCTCGCCAATATCGGTCAGGGCCTGGGAAAGGTCGTCGGCTCCGCCGCAGAAGTCATCATCACGACGCCGTTCAAGGTGCTGACCATCGCCACCGGCGGGTGAGCAGCCACGAGCGGACGGCTGGTCTCAGACGAACAGATCGACCTTCTGGAACGTCGTCACGTCGATCAGGCCGACGTCGGAAATCCTGAGCTCGGGAATGACCACCAGCGCCAGCAGCGAGTGCTGCATGTAGGCATTGTTCAGGGAACAACCCATCTTGCGCATCGCCTCGGTCAGTTTCTCGGCCTTGGCGGCGACGATCTCGGCCCGCTCGTCCGACATCAGTCCGGCGATCGGCATTTCGACCAGCGCCAGTTCCTTGCCCCTGGAGAACAGCACGACCCCGCCGCCGACTTCGCCCAGTCGGTTCACGGCCAGCGCCATGTCCTGCTTGTTGGTGCCAACGCAGATGATGTGATGGGCGTCATGGGCGACGCTGGAGGCCATGGCGCAGTCGGCCATGTAACCGAAACCGGAGACGAAGGCATTGGTGACGCCACCCGTGCCCCTGTGCCGTTCGACCAACGCGATCTGACAGACGTCGTTGCGGCGGTCCATCGCGACCAGCCCGTCCTCGACCGGCAGATCGGCCTCCAGGGCCCGCGTCGGTGCCTGGTTCTCGATGACGCCGATCACCCGCACCCGCACCTCGTTGGCGCCCTTGGGTGCCGCGATATCGAAATCGCCGGCCTTCAGTTTCTTGCCCAACTTGACGGTGTTCTTCGCCGTCTTCGGATAATCATAGGCCGGGATATCGATGTCCAGCTTGCCGCCCTTGGCCAGCCTGACGCCGCGCGCATAGACCTCGTCGATGCTCATTGCGGCGAGATCGGAGACGACCAGCAGGTCGGCCAACCGCCCCGGCGCGATCGAACCGATCTCGCGTTCCAGTTTGAAATGCTGAGCGGTGTTGAGCGTTGCCATCTGGATCGCGGTCACCGGCTTCAGCCCCTGCTGGATGGCGTGGCGCACCACCCGGTCCATGTGGCCGTCCTGGACAAGAGTGCCGGAGTGGCTGTCGTCGGTGCAGAGGATGAAATTGCGCGGATCAATGCCGCTCTCCGTCACCGCCTTGATCTGAGAGGCAACGTCGTACCATGCCGAGCCCAGCCGCAGCATCGCCTTCATGCCCTGGCGCACGCGCGCGATGGCATCCTCGGCCCGCGTGCCTTCGTGGTCGTCCTCTGGGCCACCGGCGACGTAGCCATGGAACGGCAAGCCAAGGTCACGCGAGGCATAGTGGCCGCCAACCGTCTTGCCAGCCTGAACCGTGGCGGCGATCTCGCCCGACATGACGGGATCGTTGGCGGCGACGCCGGGGAAATTCATCACTTCGCCGAGCCCGATGATGTTTTCCCAGGTCATTGCTTCCGCGACATCGGCGACCGTCAGCTCGGCGCCGGCATGCTCCAGCCCCGGTGCCGACGGCACGCAGGACGGCATCTGCACATGCACGTTGATGGGCATCGCCACCGCCTCGTCATGCATCAGCCGCACGCCTGGCAGGCCCAGCACATTGGCGATCTCATGCGGATCGATGAACATCGAGGTGGTGCCGTGCGGGATGACGGCGCGGCAGAATTCGGTGACTGTGACCATGCTGCTCTCGACATGCATGTGGGCATCACAAAGGCCGGGCACGAGGTAGCGGCCGCCGGCGTCGGCCACCTTGGTGCCCTGCCCGATCGTGTGGCTGGCATTCGGCCCGCAATAGGCGAAGCGGCCGCCCGATATGGCGATGTCGGTGCCGGCGATGATCTCGCCCGAATGGACGTTCACCCAGCGCCCGTTGCGGATGACCAGATCGGCGGGTTTGCGGCCCATCGCGACATCGACCAGATCGGTCGCCATTTCGGTCCACGGTTTGGGTTTTGTCGCGCGGACGGGCGGCTTCCTGATCATCAAAGACTCCTGTTTGTCCGACTGTGCCAAGCCGACGGCGTTTTGGCCAGCGAGGAAGAATGGATTTGCCTGGAGATTGCCGGATTACTCCGGTTTCACGTCAACTTGACCTTGGCGTCGCCGGCTGAAATCCGCTCGGCGATACGCTCGACCTCGCCGCCCTTGAACGTGCCGCTGACCATGATTTCGCCGCCGCGTATCGGCTCCACGATGCGCGGCGACGTCACCACGGCGCCGTCGATGCTGAGATCGACAATCTTGCCGACATTTGCCCCCGTAAACCTGGCAAAGGCTTTGCCGCTGTCGGGAGTGAGCTTCAGGCTGAGCTTGGCCTGCCCCGAAACTGAATCGGGAACGGCGACGGCCTTGGCAATGATGAGCGTCAGTGGTTCGGCCACTGCGGCCTGACCGACCAGCACCACCGCCGCGACGGCCGCGACCAAGCGGAACAAGATGCGCATGAAGGATCCTCTCACGATGGCGGTGTTTCGCACGAGGCGCGCGCCACCGCAATCGCGGCAGGGCGCTACCCGCCGACTCCTTGAGACCCGCGAGGACGCTAACCGCGTTTGCAGAAATCCGATTCCGTTTTGCCGAAAATCAGGTTAGGCTCCGACCTGGGATCTATGACTCTTCTCGGGGAGTTCGATGCATCGCCTGATGGTCGCAAGTGCCGGTCTTCTTGCCCTGTCCTTGCCGGCATTTGCTGCCGACGCGACAGTCGATGTGCCGATGACCGCGCCTGGCTTCGACTGGACCGGCTACTATGCGGGCCTGCAGGCAGGATATGGCTGGGGCCGCTCCGAGATCACCACGACGGAAGGCGCGCCGTTTTCCATCACGCCGGACGTCGGCGGCGGGTTCGTCGGCGGCCATGTCGCCGGCCTCTGGCAGTTTGATCAGGCAGTGCTGGGCGCCGAGGCGGACCTCAACTATTCCTCGGTCGACGGCACGGCGCAATCGGGCCTGGGAGACACGTTCGGCACCGACATCAAGTGGTTCGGGTCGGTCAACGCCAAGGCCGGCTTCGCCATGGACCGCCTGCTGGTCTATGGCATCGGCGGCATTGCCTTTGCCGGCATCGAGACGTCGCAGACCTCGGGGCCAGGGTTCGACAACACGGGCACAAATGTCGGCTGGACCGTGGGCGCAGGCGTCGACTACGCGCTGACAGACAAGTTCGTCGTCGGCGCGCAATATCGCTACTACGACTTCGGCTCAGAGAACCACGAGGCGCCAGCCCCCTTCAACGACCGCGATCAGAGCGTGAAACTGAACACGGTCGGCATCAATCTCAGCTACAAATTCTGAACGCAGTTCCACGCGTGACGTTTACGGCCCAGGTTTACAACGGCGGCGGCTACTTGCTGGAAAGGGGGCGGCCGGCGCCCCCAAGTGGGCGGGGGGATGGGTTGGCCTGAGAGGCGCCGGCCTAGGCGGATCAAATCCGCCACGCAGATATTTACCGATGCCCGCGGCGCGCATAATTCCGCGATCGCGCCAGTATCGTTATGCCACCTCCTCTGGGTGCGCGTTCGGCCACCGCAGAACACGACTTGACGGGCTGTGTCTGGCATCTGAAAAGGACGTGCCTGCGGACGTGGCGGAATTGGTAGACGCAAGGGACTTAAAATCCCTCGATCTCTGATCGTACGGGTTCGATTCCCGTCGTCCGCACCAGAAAAAAGTCTTCAGATTTGTTTGGATTTTTTCTCTGTTGAACCGCCGCAGCATCATTTAGCCGGCGTGCCACTGCTGCGGATCACTGCTGTAACTCGGACAGCGCCCTCTGCATCGGGGCCATTGAAATCTGGATCGGGCCGGAAAAAGCCACGTCCATGTCGAAGATCAGGTAGATCGCCCCGGCAACCAAAGCCGCCGATGCCGCGTAGGTCGAAACGGTGATCGTATTGCGTGGCGCCCTGAAGCCGAAGCTGGCGAAGATCAGCACCAGCCAGGTAACCAGGAGCGTGATCAGAGGCACCGGGATCGTGCCCTCCGACTGCTCGATGAGCACCCAGCGCAACTCCAGCACCTTCTGCAAATGCTGGCGGGCGTCCTGCACAATGAAGCCATGCGCATCGTCGGTCGGCGCCAGCGCACTCAGCCGGGTGCCGATTTCCGCCAGCAACTGCTCAGAGAGCCGGTTGGCGGCGACCAGCGTCTCGCTGGTGGGCGAAGAATCACCCGCCACGCGCTGCACATAGACGACCAGCGGCTGGCGTACCGTGTCGGTTTGCGGGCCATACTGGCGCAAGGTCCTGTCGAGAAGGATCAATTCGGTCGCATAGGCGTGCACGTTGCGGTCGATCGATTCGAAGGTGTTCCTGGCCGAGTTGATCATCAGGCCGAGCATCAGCGAGGTCATGACCCCGAACAGGTTCGCGGCGTGCCGAACCACGGTGTTCGTGTCGTCATCACGATGTTTGGCTGGCAATTTTGGCCATATCGCCGTGCTGGCGAGCGCGGCCACCGTCAGGCATAGGAAGATTACCATTGCGATGAAAGCTTCGCGCATGCCGCTCATTCCGATTGGCAATGGCAAGGCGTCAGTTGATGACCGCCATCACTATTCCGGCGCGTCCTTGCGCCCTGCCGAACGCCTGCCGCGCCCCTTGTAGCCGAGATAGGTGGCCGTCACCGCCCCACGGAAGGCAAGCCAAACCAGACGCCGACGCATCGAGGCCCCCAGAGCCTTCGATCTCGATGACGGGTGTGTCATTCGATGTAAGTCACCGCACCCGTTTGCAAGTCATAGATTGCCGCGACTATCTTCAGCTTCCCCGCCTTGATGAGGCCGGCCAGCACCTTGCTCGAGGCGGCCAGTCGCCTCGCGGTCCTCCGTGCGCTTTCCTTGGCGGTGTTGTTGACGAAATCACCCGCTTCGCTCCGCGCTGCTATCGCCGCGGGCAGGATCGGTTCGATCATCGGACCGATCGCGCCAGGATAGGTCGCGTTCTTGGTCACCACGTCGCACGCCGCCTTGACGGCGCCGCAGTTTGTGTGCGCGAGAACAACGATCAAGGGCGAGCCGAGCACCGCTGCCCCGTATTCGACCGTGCCGAGCGTGGCAGTGTCGACGAGGTTGCCAGCATTCCGGGCGACGAACAGCTCTCCAACGCCGTGACCGCCGAAGATCAGTTCAGGCGGAACGCGACTGTCGGCGCAACTGATGATCGTGGCCCAGGGCGCCTGGTGTGCGGCAACAGCATTCCGCTGCGCGGCAAGGTCTATCGAGCAGAGTTCCGGGTGACCGACGTAGCGTTCGTTGCCGGATTTCAGTGCGGCGAGCGCGTCATCGAGGCTCAGCGCGGTCACCGCACCTTGGGCCGCGCGCGCCGACCATGTGGCCCCACCAACGCCGAATGCAACGAGCCCCGCGCCGGCTTTGAGGAAGTCCCTCCGGTCGACCGCTTTGCCATCACAGGTGTAGCACATTCTCAATTCCCCGCCCTGGTCCCCAAGGCATAATATGCGCTTGCTCTAATATATAGCAAGCGATCGGCGACAACGTCAGAATTGATGAGATGGCGGCGGGATGCGAGACGACGAAAGCCACCGGCAACGCAGTGCTGGGTGCCCTCATATCAACCGGCTTACCGCCTTTAGGTGACCTTCAGCGAGAAATTGCCGTGGATCTGGATGCCCAGTCGCTCGCCCTTTCTCCAGCGCACTTCCGCTCGATAAGTCGCACCGTCCAACGGCACGCGCAGCCGGAAGGTATTTGGCACTTCAACCCCCACAGCGACACGCAACTCGGCGCCATGCTCATGCTGGTTTCTGACGGCGCAGCCTATTTCGCCATCCTGCGCGATTATGAACGCCTCCTTCAAAACCACCTCGCGTAAGTGCGTTCGACGCTCTACTGGAGGTTCAGAAGGTTTATCGGTCATGGCAAGCCGCCTCCGACGAGCGAAATGCTACCAGACCAAGGTCTGCAGCTCAGGACGCAAAGGTCTGACGTTTTCGCTTAATTCGTGTATCTGACCCTTTGTACGCTCGGCACATTAGTAAATCGTGAAATATATACTCTATGGTCGTCGCCAAAATTGTCACCTGACGCTGAGACACAGACGGCGAAAATGGCATGGGGAAGCCAGGTATGTTCATCGACTTCTACGAAATGCTGGAAATCAGTCCGAATGCCAATTCGGAAACGATAGAACGCATTTTTCGGCATTTTGCCATGCGCTACCACCCCGACAACCAAGTCACTGGGAACGAGTCACGCTTCAGCGATATTCTTGAGGCTCACAACACGCTCAAGGATCCGGTCAAGCGTGCGCAGTACGACATTCAGTACAAGGCGCATTTGAACCACCGGGCCGAGCTGACCGATGAGGCGAGCAACACAAAGGGCTTCGATCGAGATTCCGTCATTCAAGCCAAAGTGCTGTCACTGCTGTATGTAAAACGCCGGCAGGACGTCAATCATCCCGGGATAGGCGATGAAGAACTCGAACGAATGTCAGGCTGTCCGCAAGAGCACCTCGAGTTTCACCTCTGGTATCTGAAAGCAAAGGGCTGGATAGCCAGGACGGAAAACGGCACGTTCGCCATAACCGTCGAAGGCGTCGATCGCGTTAATTCCGAACATCATCGTGACGCGGCCACCACCCGACTGTTGGGTCACGCGGGCTGAATTGAGATCGCTCGGTCTCTGATCAAGCCGTCACCGGATTCAGCTTCAGGTGCTGGATCAGGATGATGGTCTTGGCATCGACAATGCGGCCACCGGCGATGCCGGCCAGCGCTTCGTCGAGCGGCATTTCCAGGACCTCGATGTCCTCGCCCTCCTCCGGAGCGCCGCCGCCGGCCGAGATGCGGTCGGCGGGCGAGTAGCGCGCGACGAAGAACCAGAGCCGCTCGGTGACGCTGCCCGGGCTCATATAAGGCGAAAACAGCCGCTCGATGTCCTTCAACCGGTAACCCAGTTCTTCCTCGGCTTCCTTGCGGATGGCGGTTTCCGGATCGTTTTCGTCCAGCAAGCCGGCGCAGGCCTCGATCAGCGGCTCGCGGTGGCCGGTGACATAGGCGGGATAACGGAACTGGCGCACCAGAAGCACAGTCGAACGCTGGGGGTCATAGGGCAGGATCACCGCGCCGTCGCCGCGATCATAGGTCTGGCGGACCTGCGTCTCCCATTGACCGTCACGCCGGCGATAGTCGAGCACGGTCTTTTTCAGGACCGCCCAGTCGTCGGAGAGAACCTCTTCCGAGCGGATACGAACGCGGTCTTCCATATGACACCTCGATGCTGGCTGGCGGACGCAGGCGTAGCCGCGAAGCGGAACAGGCGCAATCCGGCGATTGGTCCAGCGCGCGCTTCACCGTCTCGTGTGTGGTATGGACGGGTGCCGTCGCCTAGATAGCGCATTCCCCTTCCCGGAGTTTTTCCATGACGACATCGCTTTTCCAGCCGATCACCCTCGATGGGCTCACCTTCCCCAACCGCATCGCCGTGGCGCCGATGTGCCAGTATTCCGCCGAGGACGGCTCGGCCAGCGACTGGCATCTTTACCACTGGATGAACCTTGCCATGTCCGGTGCCGGCATGGTCACGGTGGAGATGACCGACGTCGAGCGGCGCGGGCGCATCAGCCATGGCTGTCTCGGCCTCTATTCCGAAGACAATGAAGCCGCCGCGCGGCGCGCGCTGGATGCGGCCAAGCGCGTGGCCGCACCCGGCACTAAGTTCGGCACGCAGCTGGCGCATGCCGGCCGCAAGGCCTCGAACCGCAAGCCTTGGGAAGGCGGCGGCCCGTTGCAGCCAAACGAGGATCCCTGGCAGACCGTCTCGGCCTCGGCCATCGCCTACGACGCCGGCTGGAACGTGCCGCGCGCCCTGGACGACGAGGAAATCCTGCAGCTCGTCGAGCGGTTCGCGGACGCCGCAAGGCGGGCCGACCGTGCCGGCTTCGACTTCATTGAACTGCATGCGGCGCATGGCTACCTCATCTTCCAGTTCCTGTCGCCGCTGTCCAACCAGCGCACGGATCGCTGGGGCGGCTCACTGGAAAACCGGATGCGTCTCGCCGTCGAGATCGCCAGGGCGGTGAAGAAAGCCGCGCCGAAACTGATGCTCGGCGCACGGCTGTCGGTGAAGGACTGGGTCGATGGCGGCTTTGACGTCGCGGACGCGGTCGAGGTGGCGAAAGCGCTGAAGGCCGAAGGCGTCGCCTATCTCTGCTGCTCGAGCGGCGGCAATTCGCCATTGCAGAAATTACCCACCGGCCCCGGCTATCAGGTGCATCTGGCCGAAGCCCTGCGCAAGGGCGCGGGCATCCCGACCCGGGCGGTCGGCCTGATCGATGACCCGAAACAGGCCGAGGCTGTTATCGCCGAGGGTCGCGCCGACATGGTGGCGCTGGCGCGAGCCTTCCTCGCCGATCCGCGCTGGGGATGGCGTGCGGCCGCCACGTTCAGCGAAAAAATTCATCCGGCGCCGCAGCTCGCCCGCTCGGTGACGACGATGGAACATTGGATGAAGGCCACCGGCTGATCCCCCTTTCTCCCGTCGCGACCTTTGGGCGCAGGCCGAAGGCCACTTTTGCAACCAAATTGGCTGCTTTGCGTTGCGGCCATGATGATGGACAACAAACCCTTTGAAACGCCGGTCGTGGTCGAGCTTGGCCATGTCGGCAAATATCGCCATATCCGCTCGACCCAGGAGGCGGCCGAGTGCTTGATGACGGTGTGGCCGCTCAATCGCGGGCCTCGTCATCGTGATGCCCTCGACACTTGCCTCAAAGTGCTGGAAGGTTATCGTTCGACAGCGGAAGCGCGCCGGGCACTGATCGAGGCGGCCAGGGAATCGGAAGTGCTGGTGCCCGACGACAAGCTGCCCGACGACCGGCTGCATTGAGCAGGCGGACCTTTTAACTGGAGGTTTTGATGGCGAAGCTGACTTACAAGATCGTCGAGCATGACGGTGGCTGGGCCTACAAGGTCGGTGCGACCTTCTCGGAGACATTTCCCACCCATCAGGATGCATTGCGTGCCGCCGAGATCGCTTCGGCCGAACAGCAGGTGGCGGGTTCCACCGATGGTATCCAGTATGAGGACGCCGAGGGCAAATGGCACGAGGAACTGGCCGACGGCCGCGATCGGCCCCAGACTGAAATCTCGGATTGATCCAGCCCTGCGCCAGCCGCGGACGCCAGGAGAGACGGCGTCCCGCGGCAGGCAATACGCGGCTGCCTATTTACTTGCCGCAATACTGATCGTTGACGTTGCCCTGAGCGTTCGCATCGGGGCCTGGCGTGCTTGAGGCACAAGGCCCGGCCGGGCCGGGGTTGCCAAGGGTGCTCAACCCAGAGCCGTCGGCGTTGATGCTGCCAGTGGTGCTCTGGTCGATGGCCGAGGAATCCTCATTGCCGAACAGCCACCAATTGTGATGGTTGGAATAGGTAGCGTCCGACGATTGGGCCATCGCCGATGTGGCGAGACCGATCGTCAGGACGGATGCTGCGAAAAGTTTCCTGTACATTGATTTTACTCCGTATCTTGATCTTGGCCGCCTTGGGATGCGACACGGGGTAAACCTGACCGTCAGCCGAATGGTTCCCTGAAATTCTCGTGAAGTGGCGGTGATGTCGGGTGACAAAAGCGCGTGCCGCCATGCGCTCGAAGGCTGTGACCTGTTCGGGCGACGGATTGCGGCACCACCTCGGCCCTGGTCGCCCTCCGCGACCGAGGACAATCCGGAAGGGCTTGTTCCCATCCTGGTCAAGCCGCGCTTGGTACTGCAATGCAGGTGATATCTGGTGGACGTGTCGGATCGTTCGCCTTTGGACGGCATTGCCGCCGCCCATCCGCCGCGCTATTTCAGGCGACCCGTCCTGCCGGAGCCTTCCATGCCTGAAATCGTCACTGCCGCCATGCTCGTCATCGGCGATGAGATTCTGTCCGGCCGCACCAAGGACAAGAACATCGGCCATCTCGCCGATATCATGACGGCGATCGGCATCGACCTGAAGGAGGTGCGCATTGTTCCCGACGAGGAAGACGAGATCGTCGCGGCGGTGAATGCCGTGCGCGCACGCTACACCTATGTCTTCACCACCGGCGGCATCGGCCCGACGCATGACGACATCACAGCCGATTCGATCGCCAAGGCGTTCGGCGTGCCTTGCGAATACGATGCCAAGGCCTATGCCCTGCTGGAGGCGAGCTATGCCGCGCGCGGCATCGAATACACGGAGGCACGCAAGCGCATGGCGCGGATGCCGCGCGGCGCCGACCATATCGACAACCCCGTCTCCGTGGCGCCCGGATTCCGCATTGGCAACGTCCATGTCATGGCCGGCGTGCCCTCGATCTTCCAGGCCATGCTCGACAATGTCGTGCCGACCTTGAGAGCCGGCACCAAAATGCTGTCGGCCACGGTGCACTGTCCGTTCGGCGAGGGCCTTGTCGGCGGGCCATTGGGCGAGATCCAGAAAGCCCATCCGGATACGATCATCGGCTCCTACCCGAAGTATGGCGACGGCAAGTTCTGGACCGAACTGGTCGTTCGTGCCCGCAGCGCGGAGGCGCTCGAAGCCGCGCGCGCCGACGTCGAGGCCATGGTGGCAGGCTTCGCGGATAAGGCGATCTGATCCGCTGCAAACCGGAACCAAGAACGACGCTACGACGTTTCCCTGGCGCGAGGCTCGTCGCTCGCACGATCGAGGGGTCATCATGCGTTTCAAGACCATCGTTGCCATTCTGCAGAACGAGCAGGACGCCGAGCGGGTGCTCGACTGCGCCATTCCGCTTGCCAGCCGCTTCGAGAGCCATCTGATCGGCATCCATGCCGAGGCGCTCCCGGTGCCCTACACGTCGGCGACGGGCTTTCCCGATACGGAGTTCCTGCAGGTTTCCGCCGACATGAACCGGGAGCGGGCCGACAAACTCCAGGCTGTCTTCCTGAAGCGGATCGAGGATTCCGGCCTTTCCTTCGAATGGCGCAGCCTGGAGAGCTTCTCCGGCGACAGCGCACTGACCGGCATTTCAAGCGTGCGCGCCGCCGATCTCATCATCGCCGCCCAACGCGAGACCGGCGGCGATCCGAGCGCCGACGTCGATACGCTTGTCTACGACGCCGGCCGGCCGGTGCTGGTGGTGCCGAGTGGGGGTCCGCTGGTCACCACCTTCAAACGCGTGCTGCTTGCCTGGAACGGCAGCAAGGAGGCCGCGCGCGCCGCCTTCGATGCCTTGCCTTTCATCATCGAGGCCGAGAAAACCGACATACTGGTCATCGATCCGCCCGATACGCTCGACGAGCGCCCGGAGGCCGCGGGCGCCGAAATCGCGTCGGCCCTGTCGCGCCACGGCGCCACCGTTAGCGTCTCGGTGCAGAAATCGGGCGGTACCTCGGTCGACGACATAATCCAGAACAGGATCACCGAGACCGGCGCCGATCTGCTGGTGCTTGGCGCCTACAGCCACTCCTGGCTGCGCCAGCTGCTGTTCGGCGGGGTAACACGCACGGTGCTGCGCTCGTCGCAGGTCGCGGCCTTCCTGTCGCGATAAGTCCACAGCGATTGCTGCCGGCCACCCTTGCCAAGTCCGGGGGTTTCCAGTTAATTCCGCGCGCATTCCCCTGTTTCTTGCACGCGGCCGCCGCGTGCCGTGGAGTGCGCGAGACATGTCCCTTCCCGAAAAAGCCTTCCCGGTTTCCTGGGACCAGTTCCATCGCGACGCGCGCGCACTTGCCTGGCGGCTTGCCGGCACTAGCAAAGGTCAGTGGAAGGCTATCGTGTGCATCACACGTGGTGGCCTGGTCCCGGCGGCGATCATTTCGCGCGAACTCGGCATCCGCGTGATCGAGACGGTCTGTGTCGCCTCTTATCACGACTACACCAGCCAAGGGCAGTTGCAGGTGCTGAAGGAGATCACGCCGGCCTTGCTGGCCGACGATGGCGCCGGCGTGCTGATCGTCGACGACCTAACCGACACCGGCAAGACCGCCGGCATCGTGCGGGCAATGATGCCGAAGGCCCATTTCGCGACAGTCTACGCCAAGCCGAAAGGCCGGCCGCTGGTCGATACGTTCGTCACCGAGGTCAGCCAGGATACCTGGATCTATTTCCCTTGGGACATGGGTTTCACCTATCAGAAGCCGATCGCCGACGATCACGCCGGTTGATTCGCGGCAAGCTGCTTTTTTCCAATCAAGCCAGCGCCGACGGCAATATTTGCTTGCGCGAAGGCATCCGCCGCCAAGATATCCTGTGAAATCGACCCTTGTTGGCGGCAATCAGCCAGCGTGACCGAAGTTTTTACTTTTATTGGTCACAATTAGCCGTAAGATTCATGAGACGGCAAACGATTCTGGAGGCTGGGGCTAGCTTCTCCGATGTTGACACGGCCAACGACGCACAACCACCTTGCTGAAAGGGTCAGGCGACTCTTCGGCACGGCGCCGTGCCGTCTGCAGGTTGCCGCCCTGCCTTGGCGCGATGTCGGGAATGGCGTCGAGGTCATGTTGATCACCAGCCGTGATACTGGCCGCTGGGTGCTTCCAAAGGGCTGGCCGGAAGCCAGGGAGCCGCTCTGCGAAGCGGCCGCCCGCGAGGCCGCCGAGGAAGCCGGTTTGCGCGGAAACATCTCTCATCTTGAAGCCGGCCGCTATTTCTATGCCAAGGTGCTGGCTTCGGGCGAAGAAGTGCCTTGCGAGGTTCTGGTGTTCCCACTGCACGTCGACAAGATCGCGGACCGCTGGAAGGAAAAGCACTCCCGCACCCGCAAATGGGTCAGTTCCAGCGAAGCCGTGCGCATGGTCAATGAACCCGACCTTTGCCAGATCATCGCCTATTTCTGTGCCGACCCACGCAGGTTCTCCTGATCGGCGCCTTTCGCGTGTATCGCGGCGGACGCACAACCTTGTGCCGCAAGGGTTTGCTAATTTTTCTTGGTTAGGATCGATCAGTCCTGGCGTTTGATCGATGGCGAATCCCGCAGACCCACTTCAGCACGACCCCGGCGAGCCGCAGCGCGAGCATCGCCCGCGCGTGCTCAAAGGTGGAACAGTCATCACAGGGATCCAGAATTCCGAAGTCGCCTGTATGGTGCGCAACCAGCATGCGGGCGGCGCCGAACTGAAATTACCGGCCGAAGCCAGGGTTCCCGATCATTTCCTTCTCTACATACCGCTCGACGGCGTCGCCTATCGCTGCGAGGTCCGCTGGCGCCGCAGCGACCGGATCGGCGTACAGTTCAACGGGACCGAACCCAAGCCGAAGCTACACTACGGCTGAGGCCCGGCGCACCGGCACGGCGAAGCCCGCGCACCGGCTTGGCGGGCTTTTCGGGGCATCCCAGCAAATGTTTCGCAGCGCCCGTGCCACTGGCCAACGATCGCACCGGCTTACCGCCGGGCAGATGGCCGACGGCGGGTCGATTCTATCCCCGTTATCCACATGTGTGACACACAAGATGTTGGGGTCACAAAAGCTACGCAAACGAATCCTTGACGGCTCGAAACGAGTCGCCTTTTATAGGCCATGCGCTCCTGTTGAGAGCGCGACCGGAAAGTTCTGAGCCCGGTCTTTTTCCCGGATTATGTGCGTTTTGCCCGCATTTCCGCCTGTTTACGAGGCCGGCGGAAGCGTTGGGATCGTGGGTTGGGTGGGCGACGAAAGGGAGAATTGTCGGACTGGAATAAATTGTCTGTTAATACTATATTTAGTGTTTGCAGCTAAGTTCGACGCTAGATAGTGTGAAATTCCCTCGAGTGAGGGAATCGAAAAATTCAGTTTTGAGGGGCCCGCGGGCCGGTTGGCAGCCTCGGCAGATGCCTGGCAAGGCGTATTGTCGTGAGCGTGGCCGAGTCTGCGAAGAGGAGATGCCGGCATTGTTCGCAATGCCGGCAAACGGCGGACTGCGCGTTTCGTCTTTTGGGGCAGAAATCCCCTGATGAAAGCGCTATATGTAGACAAAAGGGACCGGACCAATGCGCATCGAGCGTCGTTTCACCAAGCCAGGACATGCAGGCCAAGAAGGGGCCGCTTATGCGGAGATCGAATTCCGCAAGGCGCTTTCCGAGATCAAGAATCCGGATGGCTCGGTGGTGTTCCGCCTGGACAACATCGATGTGCCTGCGCAGTTTTCCCAGGTCGCCGCCGACATCCTGGCTCAGAAATATTTCCGCAAGGCCGGCGTTCCCGCGCGCCTGAAGAAGGTCGAGGAGAACGACGTCCCCTCTTTCCTGTGGCGTTCCGTCGCCGACGAAGCCGAACTCGCCAAGCTTCCCGAGGCCGAGCGCTACGGCTCCGAGATCGACGCCCGCCAGGTCTTCGACCGGCTGGCCGGCACCTGGACCTATTGGGGCTGGAAGGGCGGCTACTTCAAGGCGTCGGAGGAAGACGCGCGCGCCTTCCGTGACGAGCTTGCCTATATGCTGGCGACCCAGCGCGTCGCGCCGAACTCGCCGCAATGGTTCAACACCGGCCTGCACTGGGCCTATGGCATAGACGGTCCGAGCCAGGGTCACTTCTATGTCGACCCGTTCACCGGCAAGCTGACCAAGTCGAAATCCTCCTACGAGCATCCGCAGCCGCATGCCTGCTTCATCCAGGGCGTGCAGGACGACCTCGTCAACGAGGGCGGCATCATGGATCTGTGGGTGCGCGAGGCGCGCCTGTTCAAATATGGCTCCGGCACCGGCTCGAACTTCTCGCTGCTGCGCGGCGAAGGCGAAAAGCTGTCCGGCGGCGGCCGCTCGTCCGGCCTGATGAGCTTCCTCAAGATCGGCGACCGCGCCGCTGGCGCCATCAAGTCGGGCGGCACGACGCGCCGAGCGGCGAAAATGGTCATCGTCGACGCCGACCACCCCGATATCGAGGAATTTATCGACTGGAAGGTCAATGAAGAGCAGAAGGTCGCCTCGCTGGTGACCGGCTCCAAGATCGTCAAGAAGCATCTCGAAGCGATCATGAAGGCCTGCGTGAACTGCGAAGGCCATGACAACGACTGCTTCGATCCGGCCATCAACACGGCGCTGAAGCGCGAAATCAAGTTGGCCAAGAAATCGGCTGTGCCGGAAAACTACATCTACCGCGTCATCCAGTTCGCCAAGCAGGGCTACACCTCGATGTCGTTCAAGACCTACGACACCGACTGGGATTCTGACGCTTATCTCACCGTTTCGGGCCAGAACTCCAACAATTCGGTGTCGCTGAAGGACAATTTCCTGCGCGCCGTTGAAGAGGACGCAGACTGGCACCTGACCGCCCGCAAGGACGGCAAGGTCTTGAAGACACTGAAGGCGCGGGACCTCTGGGAAAAGATCGGCTACGCCGCCTGGGCGTCGGCTGATCCCGGCCTGCACTTCAACACCACGATGAACGACTGGCACACCTGCGCTTCGGCCGGTGCGATCCGGGCCTCCAACCCGTGCTCGGAATACATGTTCCTCGACGACACGGCCTGCAATCTCGCCTCGATCAACCTGCTGCCCTACCGCAACACCGACGGCACCATCGATATCGCAGCCTACGAGCACACCGTGCGGCTGTGGACCATGGTGCTGGAAATCTCCGTCATGATGGCGCAGTTCCCGTCGAAGGAGATCGCCAAGCTCTCCTACGACTACCGCACGCTGGGCCTCGGCTACGCCAATATTGGCGGCCTGCTGATGACCTCGGGCATTCCCTACGATTCCGACGAGGGCCGCGCCATCTGTGCCGCGCTGACCGCCATCATGACCGGCGTCGCCTACTCCACCTCGGCCGAGATGGCCTCCGAGCTCGGCGCCTTCCCGGACTATGACCGCAACGCCCAGAACATGCTGCGCGTCATGCGCAATCATCGCCGCGCCGCCTATGGCGACAAGGACGGCTACGAGAAGCTGGCCGTCAATCCTGTGCCTCTCGTTGCATCGGACCTGAAGCAGCAGGATCTGGCCATCCATGCCAAGGCCGCCTGGGACCGCGCCATCGAACTCGGCGAGGAGCATGGCTACCGCAACGCACAGGCAACCGTGATCGCGCCGACCGGCACGATAGGCCTGGTCATGGATTGCGACACCACCGGTATCGAGCCCGACTTCGCCCTGGTGAAGTTCAAGAAGCTCGCCGGCGGCGGCTATTTCAAGATCATCAACCGCGCCGTGCCGGAAGCGCTTCGCACGCTGGGCTATTCCGAGAGCCAGATCGCCGAGATCGAGGCCTATGCCGTCGGCCACGGCAATCTCAACCAGGCGCCGGCCGTCAACCCCGGCTCGCTCAAGGCCAAGGGCTTCACCGACGACAAGATCGCGGCGCTCAACGCGGCGCTGAAGTCGGCCTTCGACATCAAGTTCGTCTTCAACCAGTGGACGCTCGGCGCCGACTGGGTGAAGGAGACCTTCGGTTTCACCGACGAGCAGCTCAACGACTTCTCGTTCGAAATGCTGCCGGCGCTGGGGTTCTCCAGGAAGGACATCGAGGCCGCCAACATCCATGTCTGCGGTGCGATGACGCTGGAGGGCGCGCCCTTCCTCAAGGCCGAACACCTCCCCGTGTTCGACTGCGCCAGCCCCTGCGGCAAGATCGGCAAGCGCTCGCTGTCGATCAACAGCCACATCCAGATGATGGCGGCGGCACAGCCCTTCATTTCCGGCGCCATCTCCAAGACCATCAACATGCCGAACGACGCGACGGTGGAGGATGCCAAGAGCGCCTACATGCTGTCGTGGAAGCTCGCGCTGAAGGCCAACGCGCTCTACCGCGACGGCTCGAAGCTGTCGCAGCCGCTCAATGCCTCGCTGCTCGCCGATGGCGAGGAAGACGAGGACGAGGCGATCGAACAGCTGATCCAGGCACCGGCTGCGGCGCGCGCGGCGCAGATCACCGAGCGCATCGTCGAACGCATCATCGAACGCGTGTCGCGCGAGCAGGAAAAGCTGCCCGGCCGCCGCAAGGGTTATACGCAGAAGGCCAAGATCGGCGGCAACACCATCTTCCTGCGCACCGGCGAATATGACGATGGGCGTCTCGGCGAGATCTTCATCGACATGAACAAGGAGGGTGCCACCCTGCGTGGCCTTCTCAACAACTTCGCCATCGCGATCTCGCTTGGCCTGCAGTATGGCGTGCCGCTCGACGAATATGTGCACGCCTTCACCTTCACCAAGTTCGAGCCGGCCGGCATGGTCATCGGCAACGATGCCATCAAGAGCGCGACGTCGATCCTCGACTATGTGTTCCGTGAGCTGGCCATTTCGTATCTCGGCCGCAACGATCTCGCCCATGTCGACCAGTCGGATTTCTCCAACACCGCACTCGGCCGTGGCATCAGCGAAGGCAAGACCGACGCCGTCTCCAAGGGTCTGACCCGCGGTTCGCCGGTGAAGCTGGTCTCGAGGGCAGGCGAGCCGAAGGGCTTTGCCGGCTCCGGCACCCCTGCCCGCTCGGCGCCGACAGCTTTCTCCGGCTCCAACGTGCTGGCGCTGAAGCCCGCAACCGACGAGGCGGTCGCCTACAAGCGCGACTATGAGGAGCGGGCTAGGGAATTGGCGGAAGACATCGCCTTCGAGGAAGCGGCCTCCGATGCCTCGACCGATACCACTGCGGCGCTGTTCACCGATACGGCGGCCCATGAAGCGGCCGAAGCGAAGAAACTCGCCGCCGACCGCCGCGCCAAGTCGCTGCTGCAGGGCTACACCGGCAATTCCTGCTCCGAATGCCAGAACTTTACGATGGTAAGGAACGGGACTTGCGAGAAGTGCGATACTTGCGGTGCCACGAGCGGGTGCAGCTGAGGGGTTTGTTCGAGCCCAAAGGTCGTAAATGCAACGACGCCGACAACTCTGGATTTCGGCGTCGTTGAAAGCGGCATACGGGACAACTTGAAAGCCCCAATCGGGAAATCGATCCCGTTTACGACGTTTGCTATTGGCCCGCCTTTTCGATCTGCCTTGTTTTTCGACGTATACGGCCCAGAGTGTCCAGAACTCTCAACCGCTTCAACGGGACGCCGCCATACTCTGTAAGTGAACGGCGGCCCTTGCTGTCTACAACGGTCAGCATCGCACGGCGCCATTCTCCTCTGGCATCAAACGCGGCTAGGAAGCTCTGAAAATCAGTCGCTTCGGCGCCGTTTTTCTTGCAGAAGTCGGGGAAGGCTTGCCCGAATGTGATCGCGGCGCTTTCCAACCGTTGCGAAGCGCGACCTCTAACAACACGTCCACGCAGGAAGTCGATCTCGATTACTCCACCTGGGCTGATCGCAGCCTCTTCGAACACCTCGGTTTGGCAGAAGCCGACAACAAAACCCAGCCCACTTGCCATTGAGTCAGCGAAGTTGTGAGCGATTGCGCAAAGGCGGTCATGCTTCATGTTTGGAGAATAGCAAGCTCATCGTCTGCTTTCAATTTCATCTTGGGCCGTTCGGCGTTTATGAACTCACTGCCTAGAGGCAGATCATCACTAATCTTCCGCGAATATAGCCTGCCAGTTGCAGCCACGATCTGTGTGGCTAGGATCTGGCTTGACCGCGGCTCCTCACCCTAGGGCAACACCCGCAGCGTCTGCTCATCAAACAACGGCTCATCCTGGCCCACGCGGACGAACAGCAGCTTGTGTCCCTCACCTGCCGGCACCTCGAAATACTGGATGCCATCAGGCATTTCGCCCCAGTCGCCGCAGGGCGGTTCGGGGACCTCGTCAGGGTCGGCCTGCGCCTTCAGCTCTTTCGCATAAGCGGCGTCGGGGCTGAATGTGTAGCGTTTGACGCCGGCGGGCACGGTGCCCTCCGTGTAAGGCGCGAGCACGCAGCGGGCGCTGACGGCCTTGTCGGTCTTTTCCAGGAACAGACGCCGCATGGCAGCCTCCGCGGTTTCGCCAGGCTGGATGTCGAGCACCTCGACAAGCGGATCTGGCGCACCGCCATCGCTGTATTTGATGGCAAGCGCATTGCCGACAAACTCGAAATGGATCTGGCGAAAGCCGGAATCGCAGCGCTGCGCCCATGCGACCAGGCCGATCGTCTTGTCCGTCAGTTTTTCCCAAACGCATTTGTCGATCGGCTGCCGCGATGGTACCGGCTCCTCCGCACGCGCCCCGGCAGATACCGTCACGGACGCGAACAGGGCGCAGGTCCAGACGATCGATCTCATGGCGCTATTCATCGCTGCATCCTGTCAAAGTGAAGGCATCCCAGGCTGAGCCGGCGGGGTTGGCATTGGCGAAGTCGGACCATTCGCTGAACATCGCACCGAACTGCGGCAGCAATAGCCCTTTCGGCGCCGGTGTCGCTTCGTGCGAATTCAGTTGCTCGGCGCCGCCTCCGGTCAGGGCATAGACCTGCCCGTCCCATATCCGGCAAAGCCCGCTGTCGTCTTGCAGACCCGCTTCGCGGTCGTCGTCGGTGCAGGGGTGGCGGATGGTACCGAGCGGAAACGAGTTCTTGCCGTTGGTCCAGGTAATATCGGCCGGCAGGCTTATGCCGGTATGAGGCACGGCCAGCGAGAACACCTGCGTCGTCAGTGCCGCCGGTTCGTTGCCCAGCGGCCGGAATTGCATGACCGCGCCCGAGCGTGGCTCCTGGTAGGTGGCGTGGCTCAGAAGGCATTCCTTGGCGCCCGCCGCTTGCATGAGCCCGAGCGAACCCAGGGCAACGAAGGCCAGTTTGCGAACGATCATCGAAATCTCGGGCAATCTGTTGTGAAGCAAGGCCGGCTGCGTGCCGGGCCGCACAGTCGCATCATCCGTACAAAACCATAAGCGAAATCCGGAACCGCTGCGTTTATCGTGCCTCGATCGAAAACTTGCGCCACACAAACCCGCAATCTGTATGATCGAACGCAGCGGCCCAGGAGACAAAAGATGCAGCTTTTGGCACTGATCATAGCGATCTCCGCAACTGCGATTGTGCCGGCCGTAGCGGCAGCGCCCTATGTCGGGACGTGGTCCAGCGATAGGTTGAACTGCCATGCGACCGCCGACGTCCAGCGCCAGACTGTCTTCACTGTGGATCAGTCGGCCCTGTCGTTTCCCAACCTCGGCTGCGAGCACGCGATCTTTCGCAAAACCGCCATCGGCTGGGTGGTTCGTGCCAGCCAGTGCTACGGCGCGGACCCATCGCTCGACGAGCCATTTTCTCGCACCATCCATATCAAAATTGACGGCGCGACGGTGCGGTTGAGCTGGCGCGGATTCGACAGCGGACCTCTCGTGCGCTGCTCAAGGCGGTGACACTCAGACCAACCCGACCAGCAAGGCCGCGCCGCCGAGAAAGCCTGCCGAGCAGACCCACAGCAGCCATAGCCCACGCACCCGGCATTCGAGCACCGCCGAGGCGGGGTTGGCGGGGTCATAGCGAACGTCGACCTTGCTGCCCTCGACATAGCGCCGCGCCTGACCGCCGACGAGGCCGGGCAGCGAGGCCGTCACGCTGGCACCGAAAGCGACGCGATCGGCGCTGTAGCGCTGTCCGGCGACACCATAGCTGTAGACGATGCGGGATTTGAACACCGTGCGCCAAGGCCGGTACCCACCGCCCTCAAACCGGTCGCGGGTCTTGATCGCCTGCAGGCCGGACGCATCGATACGGCCGGCGGCGGTCGGCCATGTTGCCGCCTGCCCGGCCATTGATCTTTGGGCAAAGCCCATGCGCAGCACGAAAAGCCCCATGAACAGCAGGAATGCCGCCGCACCGAGGTTCCGCGGCTTGGGCAGATGCGGCCCGAGAGCCTCCAGCACGCCACCGACCGAAAACACCAACACCAGCGCGCCAACCACGAGCCCCGCCGAAAGCTGGACCATGAACTTGAAGGCGCCGTCCGGCATGGTGCGCTCGATCACGGCCTTGCCCGGGCTGGACGGGTCATAGAACACGGTTACCGCCGCGCCACGCGGAAACCGCGCAAGGGTTTCCGCGACTTCGAAATTTCCGAGGTTCTCCTGCACGCTGTAGTGCGAACTTTGAAATGTCTTGCCGCCCACCTTGTACTCATAGGTGATGGCCGGAAAGTTGCGGATTTCGGTCGAGGTGCTGCTCTCCGAGCCGGTACCCGAGCTTGTCACCTCGCGCGCCTCGACGCGCGACGAGACGATCTTTCCAGGCGTCGGCAACCAGCGGCTGGCCGCCTTGACCTCGAGCCATTTCAGGAAGGTGACGATCGACAGCATGCCAGCGACCGCGCAGGCAAAGCCGACCAACAGAAACTTGAGCTCCAACTCGTCCCCCCGACGACTAGAGTACAGCAGCACGCATATAGACAGCATGGCGAGGGCAATGTCTCGTCTATTCGCAAGATCAGGAATGACCGCCGGCAAGGTTCAATGCTGTCGCGTGGCCATGGGAGCGGCGACCAGCCGCTATTCGGCATCCTCTATTGCCATGACACGAACATAGCCCTCCAGCTGAAGGGCGCGATCCCGGATGATGCTGGTGGCGTCGGCAGCCTGCATGGGCACGTACATCGTGCCTTGCCTTGTTTCATAGAGAGCGCCCCGTGTCTTCGCCTCGCTGTCGCGGAAGGCCAGCCAGGCGCGTTGTGACAGACGAAGATTTTGCGCTGCCTGGCGCGGTAATTTGCGCAGGAGTGTCGCATAAGCGGCATTCATGCGGCGATCGTAGTCGCTTGATGCCGTCGCCTCGCAGTCGGTTTGGCCTGCCGTAGAGCCATTGGCTGGCTCATCCAGGCAGCGGTCGAGCGTATCGGCGGTGGCGTCTTTCAGACCCGCGGCCATCGGGCTCGCGGGCAACAGCAATGTCAGCAGGCAGACCAGTGCCCCACCGAGCCGAAGCCTCACACCGATGTTCTCCATCTTGCCTCCGAGGACGTATCCGAAGCACGGTGGGAACCGCGCAAGGAACTGGTGGCCAACGCGGCGGGCCATCCGCACGATGACGTGATAAAAGGACGATCGATCCGATCGGATGAAATATCCAGGAGACGACAGCCGGGACGATGCGCATGAGCGAACAAACCGAAGATGACACCGATATACTGAACCAGCTCGCCTATGTCAGGGCCGATCCGACCCAGCACGACACGTTGACCCTTCTCGCCATGATCGATGCCGCGATCGCCGAGATCATGGGCTTGAGGGCGCGGCTGCGGTTGAGCGAGGAAAAGAACGGCGGGAGCAACCAGTTCCAATAGGTGGACGGGACGAGCGCCGACGCGAAAGCATCGGTTCTAATCCGCGTCGGCCATCATGGCCCGACCTCCGCCGCCGGCCCAGGCGCGCCATTGCCGCTCATCGCCATGGAAGACGTTGAGATCGATGCGGCCTGTCACGCCATGCGACAGGCCAGAGCCGGAATACTGCCAGAACAGCCATTTGCGATCGGGATAGACCTTTGACGGATGCCGGGCCACGGCGCGCAGCCAGAACGGGTAATCCGGGAATGCGCCCTGAAGGTTGTCGCGATAGAAATCGGGCGCCGTGTAGATGATCGGCCGCTGGCCGTAATGGCGCTCCAGCTTGTCCATGAACACCTGCATCTTCTCCAGGACCTTTTCGCGCGACGGGCGCCGCTGGCAGCTGGAGTCGCCGTTCCACTCGACGTCGATCACCGGCGGCAGCGCGCCGTCGACCTTCGGCACGTTGCGGATGAACCAGTCGGCCTGCTCGCCGGCGGTGCGGCACCAGTAGAAGAAATGATAGGCACCGCGCTTCAGGCCCGCCGCGTCGGCATCACGCCAGTTCTTCATAAACAGGGGGTCGAGGTGGTCGCCGCCGTCGGTCGCCTTGATGTAGGCGAAGTTGGCGCCCTGGGCGCGCAGCTTCTCCCAGTTGACGTTGCCTTGCCAGCGCGACACGTCCACCCCGTGCACGGCAAGGTGACGGGGCGACGAGCGGCCGAAATTGATCGGCTTGGCATCGCGGAAGCCATAACGCGTGACCGGGCCGGCCAGCATGGGCGGTGCCGCCCGCGACAACAGCTTCGGCGGCGACACCAGGGCTGCCTCCTCGATCGGCGGCTCGACGCTGTCGGGCAGTTCGGGTGCGGGAAACGCCACCGTCTCTTCCTCGGCAAGGCCATAAGGCCGAGCGGTGGTATCCTCTGCCGCAGCCTCAATCCGCTTGCGCGCCGCGTTTGCCCTGGCCACCGGAACGGACGCGATCGGCGCGCTTGGACGCACCACCGAACTGGTGACTTCATTGGACGGCTTCTGCATGTCGAGCGCATCCATGCCCGATGTCGACGAACAGCCGGCAAGGCAGAGCGATGCGATCACGAAACTCACGACGCCTGGTAACCGCATCTGGACCTGTACTCGAACACAACAGACCGAAGGCGACGGCCGACGGACAACCAGACGAGTTATGAACGAGAAATTACCAATAAAGTTTGAATCAAGTTTTTTACCATACATGTGGCCGCTTTCAGACAGTCGTCGGCAGCGGCCCGGCCAAGCCTTGACAGGGCATCATGTGGCTGTTGAGAACGGGGTGCAGCGCGGCCGCCTTGCCAGCACCAAGGGCCGCAAGCTGCCGGTCGAGAACTATTACGGCTGGCTCGTCGACGGCAAGCTCGACGAACTCAGGATCTTGCTCGACAGGGCAGCTGAGGAACACTTTCAACAGGGAGCTTGCGTGCAGTCGTTCATCGACCAGAGCGTGTGTTTCATCGAGAACCATCAGGCCTGGGCGGGTCTCGTGGTCGGATTGCTGGCCTTCGGCGAGTCGCTGGTGCTGGTCGGCATCCTGTTGCCTGGCACCACGGTACTGATCATCGTCGGCGGGCTGGTGGGCGCCGGTATCGTCCAGCCCCTGCCCGTTCTCCTCGCCGCGACGCTCGGCGCGGCGCTTGGCGACACCATCTCCTATTTTCTCGGCAAATGGCTGGGGCGCGGCGTCGTCCACAAATGGCCGCTCAACCGTTATCGCCGCGAGATCGCCAGGGCGCGCCTGTTCTTCCATCCCTACGGTGTCGCCGCCGTTTTCGTCGGCCGCTTCTTCGGTCCGGTGCGTGCCACCGTGCCGCTGGTCGCCGGCATGATGGGCTTGAACAGGCGGCGCTTCCAGGTCGCCAATATCCTGTCGGCGATCATCTGGGCGCCGGTCGTGCTGTCGCCTGGATGGCTGGTGGCGAAAGGAGCCGACAATCTGCCCGAACTCGACGCGACCAGCCTGTTCGGCCTGGCGGTGATCGCGGCCATGGTGGTGGCGATCATCGTCGCCGTGCTTGTCGTCAGACTGCGTGGCAGGCGCAATGCAGGGAGTGCGTCTCGCGATTGAAGGCGCCTTGCATCAGCCGCGCTTCCTGAAGACGCCGATCATCGGCCCCAGATTCCAGTAGTCGTCGTTGCGGCCGATGGCCGGAGCGAGCAGGCTCGATATCGTGCCGTCGAGAAAGAGCGCGTTGTCGCAGCCGAGCGCGTCGCGAAACAGGCGGGCGAAGGCATGGAACGTCACCGTGCCGTTCGAGATGGCAAAGACGGCAACACCGTCCTTTCGCACTCCGACGCCGTCGCGGCTCTTGCGCGAGGTGCCGTCGGCCTGGAATTTCGGGTGAAGCTGGCCGTCGATTACCAGCATTGGCCCTGATTGTGTCGCATAGTCGGTGGCTGGCCGCTGCCTGACGAAGTCCTTGGTCGCCCGCACCACGGCCTTGCCGCGGCTGATATAGAAAATGCCATTCGGCTGCAGCGAAAAATTGCCGCTTCCCGATCCCGTTTTCACACCGGCCATTTCCTGGCCGCGTTCGACGTAAAGGCCGACCGGCCTGAGATCGGGGTGGTACATGCCGGCATTGATGGCAAACAGCATGGTCCGGCCCGCCATGCGCTGGGCGTTGTCGAGATTGTGCAGCGACTGAAAAGGCTTGCCTGCCGGGTCTTTCCAGAACAGTTCGATCGAATAGAGCTTCGGATCGACCTCGCAGACGAGGAAGCTCGTAGCCTCGAAGGAGACGTCGCGGCACGGCGGCACCGAAGCGAACCACTGGCCGAATGCCGCTGTCGTGGCGACCGCGTACGGCAACGCGGCCTTGAACAAGCTCAGCAGCAAGGGCGCCGAATACAGGACGGTCAAAAAATCCATGCGCGGTCCGGATTGCCATTCCAACGAACTGTCGTGGATAGCACCGCTTGCCGGCACGATGAAGGATTTGCTAAAAGAAGTATGGTTATCGCCCGGACGTCGGCAGCGATTATTTGACGGCGCTGACCAGCTTCTCCTCGCCGGCAAGAATGGAGACCCAGCGCCCGGTATTGTCGCTCGCCTGTCTTTTGAGATAGCGATACGGGGTCTGGTTCCAGAGGCGAACCTTGTCGACGAGATTGTCGAGGATGAAGTCGCCTTTGTCGGTGCGCACCGTCAGCACGGCATGGCCTTCGCCGTCCGGCTTGCGAACCACCGTCATCAGGAGATTGGCTATGGCGATGCCCAGGCTGTTGAGCTCACGCCGCTTTTCAAGCGCGTAATCCTCGCAATCGCCGAAGCCATTGTCCGGATAGGCCCACCATTCCTCCTTGCCGTAATTATCCATGTCGCTCATCGGCTTGACGCGCGCGTTGACCGAGAGGTTTATGGCGCTGATCTCCCGCAACAGCTTGCCAGTCATCTGTTCCGGCTCACTGTCGGATGAACGGATCGAGCACTCGGCGGCATGGATCTTGCAAAAATCATAGTGGCCGATCGGCTGGGAGGTCGAGCCGCCGATAGCCATGGAAACGGGAGCCGTGTAGGCGGAGTTCGCCGCCGAACAGAAAGCAATCAGGGCAATCGCCAGCCCCAGCCCCTTCGCCTTCCGGCGCCAACCCATCGAGGATGCCATCCGGCCCCGCCCATCTGTTTTGTTAACAGAACGTTAAGGGCGGTTGTATCCCGAAGTCAACCAAACCGGCCGATCACATCTTGGAGGGACGCCGCATGCCCCTTCGAGGGTTGCAGCAGCGCAACACCGAGGTTCGGGCTAGGGAGCTAGACGAGCCATCCCATCGCCACCCCCAGCAGCAGGACGACGCCAAGCAGGCCACGGTAGATGACAAAGGGCCAGGCGGAGAAGCGTTCCAGCACACGCATCAGGCCCCAAATGGCGAAGAAGGCCGAAATCGAGGCGACGAGCAGCCCCAGGCCAAGAACCGACCATCCATGGGCATCGAGATGCACCTTGTGCAGTTCCCACAATTCCTTGAGGCCGGCGAGCGCGATGGCCGGCAGCCCGAGCAGGAACGAGAAGCGTGCCGCCTCGGCCCGCTTGAAGCCGAGCCCCAGTGCCGCCGTCAGCGTCGAACCGGAGCGAGAGACGCCCGGGATCAGCGCGCCGACCTGGGCGACACCGACAAGAAGCGCGTCGGCGAGCGACGCTTCGCCGATGGTGCGCTTGTGGCGGGCGAAAATCTCGGCCAGGGCCAGCAGGATCGCCATGGCTATGCAGGCCCAGCCAATCACGCTCAGGCTGCGCAGCGGCGAATTGCAGGCGTTGAGAACACCCGAAAGTACCACGCCGGCGATGACGATCGGGATTGTCGCCAGCACGATCCAGGAAGCCAGCTGGAAATGCCGATCGGCGAAATCGCGCCGTGTGAGAGCGTCGATCGAACCGAACAGGAGATCCCTGACATCGCCCCAGAAATAGCTGACCACGGCGGCAAGGGCGGCAAGCTGCATGGCGGCGGAGAAGGCGGAACCTGGATCCTGCCAGCCAAGCACCGCCGGCACGATGCGCATATGGGCGGTCGAGGAAATCGGCAGCAGTTCGGTGATGCCTTGCACCAGGCCGAGGAATGCGACCTTGGCAAATCCTAGGCCGACAAAGCCCGTGTCGACGCCTTGCGTGCAGATGTCAGCCATGTCGGGTTCCATCCGGGAGAGATCGGAGTTGCGAAAGCACCATCGGAGGAGATCGGTGCCCGGCAAGGCATACCGTCATGCGGCGGATAATCAATTTACGAATTTGTAAGCTGGCACCGCCGCGTCGGACGCGCACGGTTCAAACTGACCCGAAGGGCCGGCGATGCTCCCATGGGTGGAGGTTGGCAAGACGATTACGGGCAGAGCCAAAGTTTCTGGCAGGTCCTGGCAATAACATGCGCGGGCGGCACGACAGGCTCCCCTGCGGAGGGCCGGCGAGCCCGCTCGAGCAGCATGCGCACCTGTTCCGGGCGCACACGGTCACGTTCCATCACGAGCAGGACCATAGGATCGCTCAAAAGCTCGTCCAGGGTGCTGATGCTGTCGTTCATCCGTCGTCTCCTCGAATGCCGGGCCCGCGACGCTTAGATAGGGAGACAAAGATGGCCCGCCAATGACGCTTTGCCGGCTATCACGTGTCTCTTTGGATTAATTTTTGGTCATCCTGGGGCACGTCCTTTCCCTTCACGGGGAAGAAGGAAGCTAGGCCGGCGGAGCGCCCTCAAATTGCGGCAGGCCGTCATCCAGCATCACCCAGGGCTGTTTCGAGACGGTCCAGATGTGCATCTGGGGCCTGAACAGCGACGGGTCGTCAAGCGAACCGGTCGTCACGCCGATGATGCCGGCGGAATCGCGCCGCGAAAACAGCGTCGTGCCGCAGGCCGGACAAAACCCGCGCTTGAGGTCCGGCGAGGTGTTGACCGTGGCCAACGGGCCCTCGACCGTCACATCGTCGATGCGGAAAAGAACACGCGCATTGAACGCCGCGCCGATCGCCTTCTGGCAAAGCCGGCAATGGCAGATGCGCTCGTTGATGGGCGCGGCATCGGTGCGATAGCGCACGGCCCTGCACAGGCATCCGCCCTCGTATTTTGCCATCGCCTGGATCCATTGGTGGAGTGAACAGGCGGCAAAAGTAACGGCGAGGCCGATTGGGTCAATTGAAAAGCTTTGATACAAGGTCATCGATTATCGTGATGCAGCAGGATTGTCATGACACCCGACATCGAAACGATCGGCATCGCGGCCCTGTTCGGGTCGCCCTCGCCCGCGCGCGACCGCGCCGACGCTGGGATCATGGCCGCGGCGGCCGGCATCGGCTTCCTGGCGGTCCGGGATCCCCCGGCGATGACTGGCTGACGCCCGACAAGCGCGCGCAATTGCTGCGCATCTTCGCGCTTCCTGACGCCGAGAAACAGGAATTGCTGCGCTGGAATTTCGATCACACCAAGAAAAATTTCTACCGCGGCTGGTTTCCGCTGCAGCCGCAAGCCGTTTCCTACAAGGAAGGCATCGACATGGGGCCAGACCTTGCCGATGCGGCGCGAGGCACGGCTTCCGACGATCCTTTGTGCGAGCCGACACCGTTGCCGGACGAGAATGCCCTGCCCGGCTGGCGCGCTGCCGCAGCCGACTACTATCGCGTGATGGGAACGGTCGGCACCATGCTGATGCGGTCGATCGCCCGCGGGCTTGGCCTGCCCGAGATGACCTTCGATATCTATTTCGACGGTGGCATCTCGACGCTGCGCCTGATCCGCTATCCCCTGCGCGACGCCAATGCCGGCGTCGACACCAGCGGACCGGAGTATTCGGTGACCCACAAAGGCGAGACGCGCACCATCATCGGCCGCGAACATGCAGATTCAGGCTTCGTCACCTTGCTGGCGCAGGACGGCGTCGAGGGCTTGCAGGCGAAAAACCTCGCCGGCGAATGGATCGACGTGCCTCCAGCCGACGGCACGCTGGCGGTCAATTTCGGCCAGTTGCTGGAACGCTGGACCGGCGGCCGCGTGCGGGCGACACGGCACCGGGTCATTGCGCCAAAAACGGTGCGGTTCTCGATCCCGTTCTTCCACGAGCCACGCGTCGACGCGGAAATCTCGCCTTTGCCGCTGGACGGCGCCGAACCCTTCGCGCCGTTTCTTTACGGCGACTATCTCTGGGAGTCGGCGACGAACTTCGTCGAAATGAGCGGCATCAAGCATCTGAGGCAGCCGCGCCGGGCCAAGGCTTCCTGAACAGCACGCCGGCTGTCTCGCAGGAGACGGCCGGCGGAGAAGGCAGGGGTCATTCGGCTTCGCCGACCACCTCGTCCCAGCTCTTCACCCTGGTCTCGCCGTCGAGGAACGGCAATGCGGCGGCCGTCAGTTCCGGAGCGAAGAAGACATCGTAGTGGGTGCGGTTGGGCAGGATGGCCAGCCGGTTCCGCGACAGGTTCTCGCGCATCCAGCCGGCATCTTTCAGGCCGCCGCCGAGCATCTGGTAGAACTTGATCTCGTGCTCGGGCTTATACATGTCGCTGTCGCCATAGGCGAGCATCACGGGCATCTTCAGCTTGGGAACGTCGGCCGAGAAGTCGTAGTTCTGGCGCATGAAATTGCCGAGCGCGTCGAGCAGTTTCGGGAAGTCCTCCGGATGCGGGGCGACGGCGACGTAGGATTTGTACATCGGCGTGTCTTTCATGTACGCCGCGGCGGCGGCACTCACCTGTGCCTGCTGCGGACGCATCTCGTCGTAGAAGCCGTCGGCGGCATAACCGGTCGAAACAAGGACCAGCCGGCGCACGGCCTCGGGATGCTGGACCGCCATGCGGAAGGCAACCCCGCCGCCCAGCGAATAGCCCATGACGTCGACCTTGTCGTAGCCGAGTGTCTTGACGATACCAGCCATGTCGTCGCCGATCGCCTGCAGGCTGAATGGCCGGTCGCCAAGGGCGGTGCGGCCATGCCCCTGCAAGTCGACCCCGATGACCGTGCGGTTTTCGGCAAGATTGGGCAGGATCGGCGCGAACATGTCAATGGAGCCGAGGCCTCCATGCAGCAAAAGCAGCGGCTCACCCTTGCCATAGACGGCGTAATAGTAGTTCACGCCGTTGATCGGCAGCAGGCCGGACCTTTGTGGCTTCGGCAGTGTTTTCGTTTCGGTCGTCATGGCAGGCTTTGTCTCCTCTGCATTGATGGTGCCCGGGCAAGCGAGAAACGCAGCGGCCGAGGCAAAAATGGCAAAAAACAGAACTTTGGACATATCGAACTCCTCCGGTGTGGCTCTGTCAGAGCGTCCTGGCGAGATCTTCGAGCTGATCGGTGCACTGGCCCCAACCGGCGTGAAAGCCCATCGCCTCGTGCTGCTCGCGGTCGGCGACGCTCCAATGCCGGACGCGCGCGATGTAGCGGGTCTTGCCCACGCCCTCGTCCTCGAAGGTCAGTACGACTGTCATGAACGGCTTTTCCGATGGCACCCATGACTGGGTATAAGCATCGGTGAAGACGATCTTCTCGCCGGGAACGACCTCGAGGAAGACGCCGGGGTTGGGGAACTCGTTGCCGTCGGGCCCTGCCATGACGACCAGGCTGTTGCCACCGGTGCGCACATCCATCTCGGCACGTGGCGTCGTCCACGGCTTTGGCGCGAACCATTGCGTGATCAATTTCGGTTCGGTCCAGCAGCGATAGACCTCCCCGCGCGGTGCATCGATGATGCGGGCGAGAACCAGTTCGCGGTCGTCGGCGGGGGCGATGTCGAGCTTGGTGGCCACGGTGGTCTCCTCGGTTTAATCTGGCTTCCGTCCCAAGGACGAGCCGACGTAAAGCAAACCGACATCGCCCGCGAAAAATTCTGGAAACGCAGGCTGAAAACCGCGAGCGGAGCGCGTGTCAGTGGCGCTTGGCTTGCACCAGGTAGGCGTCGATTACGGTCTCGCCCAGCCATTTGGCGGCTTCGAGCCGGTGCAGGCCTTCGACAAGTATGTGCCGCTTGCCATCGTGGCGGACCTGGATCGGCGTCTTCATGCCGTTCTCGAGTATGTCCTCGGCCAGATGCCGGACGGTCTCGGGGTGCAGCGTCTTCTTCCGCGCCGTGGGCACGTAGATGTCGTCGACCTTGACCTGTTGAACCCTGAGCATGCCCTGTCCCCATGGCGGAACTGCCGCCGTCTTCCTGAGATAGTCGGTTTGGCGAAGGCGGCCAAGGGTGCGGCTAACGAATGCTGGCATGATCGTTTCCATTTGACGCCTGGCGGGCGGATCGCCGAAATGGGCCTCAGATGGGCCAGGACTTCATGATCAATCCGCCGACCGAATTCCCCGATTTCGGGCTGACAGCCGAGCAGCGCCGCCACGCGGTGCGCGGCCACTATTACGAGTGGCCGGGCATGGATGGCGAGCGCGGCGAAATCTGGTGCTACAGCGACCGGTTTTCCTATCGCGCCGGCGAGACAGTTACGCTGCATGTCAGCTCGACCGCTCCGTCCTTCGGCATGAGGATCATCCGCGATGGCGGCACCGAAACGAGAGTATTCGAGAAATCGGACATTGCGGCGCGCTGGCAGGAGAGTCCGGAGCAATGCTCGGTCGAAGGCTGCGGCTGGGAAGCCTCCTTCGAATTTCGCGTGGAGAGCGACTGGCCCTCCGGCGCCTACCTGATAACGCTGACCGCCGACGGACGTGACGGCAAGCCGATCCAAAGTCACCACATTTTCATCGTCTCTCCCCAGCCCGGCAAGAAACCTGGCCGTGTGCTGCAGGTGGCGGCGACGGGCACCTGGCTTGCCTACAACACCTGGGGCGGCTCCAACCATTATCAGGGCATCACCGGGCCCGACCGCGACCAGTACTCGCCCATCGTGTCGACGCAGCGCCCCTGGTGCCGCGGCTTCGTCGTGTTGCCCGGGGATGCACCGCGCGTGCCGTTGGAGGTGGCGGTGCCGCCGAAGACCGTGCCGCGTTATCCGCACATGGAATGGGCGCTCGCCACCGGCCATTCGAAGAAATATGCCTCGTCCGGCTGGGCCAGCTACGACAGTCATTTTTTTCGCTTCGCCGAACGATCAGGCTACGGCGTCGACCTCGCCAGTCAGCATGACCTTCACTTCTCGCCGGAAATTCTCGACGGTTATGACTGCGCGGTCTTCGTCGGCCATGACGAATACTGGACTTGGGAGATGCGCGACGCGGTCGACTTCTATGTCGAACGTGGCGGCCATGCGGCGCGCTTTGCCGGCAATTTCATGTGGCAGACGCGGCTCGAAGATGAGGGCCGCCGGCAGGTCTGCTACAAATACCGCGCCCGCACCGAGGACCCGGCCTATCGCGGCGGCGACGTGACCCGCGCCACCAATTCCTGGGAAGCACCGGAAATCGGCCGGCCGGGTACGGCAACCTTCGGGCTCAACGCGACACGGGGCGTCTATGCCGGCTGGGGTGGCTGCGCGCCACGTGGCGTACGCGGCTTTCCGGTCTATCGGCCGGAGCACTGGGCCTTTGCCGGCACCGGCATCTACTATGGCGATCTGCTGGGCGCCGACAGCCACGTCTATGGCTATGAGGTCGACGGGCTCGATTTCGAGATCCGCGGTGGGCTGCCCTACCCCACGCCAGACAGCGGCGCGCCCGACGGCCTGCAAGTGCTGGCCGTCGGCATGGCTAGCCAGGTCGAGGAAAGCGCCGACATTCCGATCGAGGACCAGTTCCTAACCGACGAGGATGGCCGCTTCACCGCCGAGACATTGTTTGGCGAGGCAAGCGACGCCAATCTCGAAAAGGTCAAACGCGGCAATGGCATGATCGTCAACTTCCCGCGCGGCAAGGGCGAGGTGTTCCATGCCGGAAGCTGCGAATGGGTCGCCGGCCTGCTAAGACAAGACCCGATGGTCGAACGGGTCACCCAGAATGTCCTCGACCGCTATATCGGAAAGTCCTGACATGTCGAAAGCCCAGACCGCCGTTCAAGACACTGATGCCCGGCGCCAATCGCATTTGTTCTACCTCTCCAGCCTGCGCCGGCCGCTGATCGACCGCGCCGAAGGCATTTACATGTGGACGCAGGACGGCCGCCGTTTCATCGACGGATCGAGCGGCCCAATGGTCGCCAATATCGGCCATTCCAACCGCAATGTGCTCGATGCGATGAAGCGGCAGATGGACCGCGCCACCTTCGCTTATCGGCTGCATTTCGAGAACGAGCCGGCGGAAGAACTGGCGCGCGAACTGGCTGGAAAGTTGCCGGAAGGCATGGACCGCATCTTTTTCGTGTCCGGCGGCTCGGAAGCGACGGAATCCTGCATCAAGCTGGCGCGGCAATGGGCTGTGGCCACCGGCCAGGCCAGCCGCTGGAAGGTGATCACGCGGTTTCCTTCCTACCACGGCGGCACGCTCGGTTCGCTTTCGATCACCGGCGACGACGCGTTGGCCGAAACTTTTACGCCGATGATGCGGGTGATGCCGACCGTGCCGGCACCGACCGCCTGGCGCGACCGCGACAATCTCTCGATGGAGCAGCGTGGCGTCCGCTACGCCGACATGCTGGAGGAGAAGATCCTCGCCGAAGGTCCCGAGAGCGTCGTCGCCTTCATCATGGAGCCGATCGGGGGTGCTGCGACCGCGGCCCTGGTGGCACCCGACAGCTATTATGCGCGCATCCACGAAATCTGCGATCGCCACGGCATCCTGCTCATCCACGACGAGGTGATGAGCGGTGCCGGCCGCACCGGCAAATTCCTCGGCGGCGACCACTGGAACTGCAAGCCTGATATCGTCGCGCTGTCGAAGGGGCTCGGCTCGGGCTATGCGCCGCTCGGCGCGCTGGCCGCACCGATGCGACTGGTCGAGCCGCTGCTCGCTTCCGGCGGCTTCCAGCATGGCCACACCTATGCCGGCAATCCGCTCGCCTGCGCCGCCGGGCTTGCAGTGCTGGGCGAAATGGACCGGCTCGACCTGATTGCCAATGCGGCTGCCATGGGCGACGTGCTGATGGACGGATTGAAGGCGCTTGCGAAGCGGTTCCCGTTCATTGCCGATGTGCGTGGCAAGGGGCTGCTTACGGGCGCCGAAATGGTCGCTGATCCCGATACGCTGAAACCTATCGAGCAGAGCAAAAAAGCCACGCAGCGCCTGCTCGATCTCGCCTATGAGCGCGGGCTGATCATTTATGGCCGCAGGGTCAAGGGTGGCGTCGACGGCGACAATTTCATGGTCGCGCCGCCGATGATCGTCACCGGCGAGCAGGTCGGCGAGATCATCTCCATCATCGGCGACTCGCTTGAGGCTCTGGCGGGCGAATTCGACCTGCCGGTCGAAGGCCGGGGGTAGCGGAAATGGCGCCGCGAAAAGTCATCATCACCTGCGCCGTTACAGGCTCGGTACACACGCCGTCGATGTCGCCCTATCTGCCGGTGACGCCGGACCAGATCGCCGCGGACGCTATCGCCGCGGCCGAGGCCGGCGCCTCGATCCTGCATCTGCACGCCCGCGATCCCAAAGATGGCCGCCCGACCGCCGATCCCGAAGTGTTCATGCAGTTCCTGCCGCGCATCAAGCAGGCGACCGATGCGGTGATCAACATCACGACAGGCGGCTCCTCGCTGATGACGCTGGACCAGCGGCTGGCGGCGCCGCTTCGGGCCCAGCCCGAAATGTGCTCGCTCAATATGGGCTCGATGAATTTCGCGCTGTTCCCGATGCTCGACAAGCCAAGGGACTGGCAGCACGAGTGGGAACCGAAGCTGCTCGAAGCCACCCGCGACACTATCTTCAAGAACACCTTCGCCGACATGGAAGGCGTGATCGAGCGGCTGGGCAAGGGCTGCGGCACCCGCTTCGAGTTCGAGTGCTACGATGTCGGCCACCTCTATTCGCTGGCGCATTTCCGCGATCGGGGGCTGGTTTCGGGGCCGCTGTTCATCCAATTCGTGCTGGGCATCCTGGGCGGCATCGGCGCCGACCCGGACAACCTCATCCATATGAAGCGCATCGCCGACAAATTGTTCGGCGACAGCTACCAGTTTTCGGTGCTGGCCGCCGGCCGCAACCAGATGCCGCTGATCTCGATCGCCGCAGCCATGGGCGGCAATGTCCGGGTCGGACTGGAGGACAGCCTCTATGATGGCCGCCAGCTGGCGAAGTCCAACGCCGACCAGGTGCGGCGCATCCGTGGCATTCTCGATGGACTGTCGCTGGAAGTCGCCACGCCGGCCGAAGCGCGTGACATGCTGGCGCTCAAGGGCGGCGACAGGGTGGCTTTTTGACGAGATGACAGCGCCCGCTCCTGCCACTGTACCTGTCACGCGTGCGGTTATCCTTCGCCCCGGCACCATCGATGACGTCGAAACCATTCACGCGGCGATCCTGAAGCTTGGCACTCATATCGGGGCGCCCGAGGAAATCATCTCGACGGCGGACGATCTCAGAAGCTGGGGCTTTGGCGAAAAACCCGCCTTCTCGACCCTCATCGCAGAAGTCGACGGCGAATTCGCCGGGCTGTGCCTGCATTTCCCGATCTTCTCGACCTGGATGGGACGGCCTGGCGTCTATGTGCAGGACCTCTATGTCGAGGACCGGTTTCGCGGCCGCAAGATCGGCGAACGCCTGCTGCGACGCGTGGCTGCCGAGTGCCGCAAAGAGGGCGGCGTGTATCTGAGGCTGTCGGTCGACACCGACAATGAGGGTGCCAAGTCCTTTTACGAACGGCTGGGCATTGCCTGGTCGAGCTACGAGCAGACGCAGAAAATCATCGGTGAGGCATTTTTCGCCTTCGCCGACGCGCCGGAAAATGGGGAGCAGCAATGAAGGCCTTCTATGCGCAGGAGCAGAAGCGCCACGATCCCAAGGCCTTTCTTTCCAGTGGCGCGGCACAGCCCAACCCTGAAAAACCGGAACGCGTCGAACGGTTGTTGGCCGGCGCAAAATCCGCCGGTTGCACGATCGAGCGACCGCGCGATCACGGCCTCGGCCCGATCTCGGCGGTGCACACACCCGAGTATCTCGACTTCCTTGAACATATTTTCGAGCGCTGGCAGCGGATCGAAGGGGCGTCGGCAGAGGTCATTCCCAACATCCACCCGATCGCCCGCAACGGCTCCTATCCGGCCTCAGCAGTGGGCCAAGCCGGCTACCACATGGCCGACACCGCCTGCCCGATCTCGGGCGAGACATGGCAGAGCGCGCTGTGGAGCGCCTGGAGCGCGGTCGAGGCCGCCGAAACCGTCATGGCCGGAGCGTCGGCCGCCTATGCGCTGTGCCGCCCGCCCGGCCACCACGCCTTCGCCGATGTCGCCGGCGGCTTCTGCTTCATCAACAACTCAGCCGTGGCGGCGCAAGTGCTGCGCAGGCAGGCGGCCCGCGTGGCGATCCTCGATGTCGACCTGCATCACGGCAACGGGACGCAAGGCATTTTCTATGCGCGACCTGACGTGCTGACGGTGTCGCTGCACGCCGATCCGGTGCGGTTCTACCCGTTCTTCTGGGGCCATGCCGACGAGCGCGGCGAAGGTCCCGGGCTTGGCTATAATTTCAACCTGCCGCTGCCGCGCAAATCCGCGGATGCGGCGTTTCTGGAAGCGCTCGGCGTGGCGTTCCAGCGTATCCGCGCCTTCTCCCCCGATGTGCTGGTCGTGGCGCTCGGCCTCGACGCGTTCGAGGGCGATCCGTTCGGCGGGCTTTCGGTGACGACGCCGGGCTTCTCGCGCATCGGCGAGGCCATCGCCGGGCTCGGCCTGCCGGCGGTCATCGTCCAGGAAGGCGGCTATCTCTGCGACGAACTCGGCGACAATCTCACCGCATTCCTCACCGGCTTTGGCGGCAAGGCGCGGTGAGAGTTCAAACCCAAGTCAGGAGCGTTGCTGCCTGAGCATGGCAATCACCCGGTGCACGCTCTCCAGCGTCTCGTCGATTTCGGACGCAGTGTTGTAATGGGCGATGCCGATGCGCACGACGCCTTGCTCGGCCGGAATGCCGAGCTGATGGACGATCTCCCAGGCATAGTTGTGGCCCGACCACACGAAGATGTTCTCGGCGTTCATCTGCCGCACGATCGTTTCGGGGACAATGCCATCGACGGTGAAGGAGACGGTCGGCACACGATCGCCGAGCCGTTTCGAATCGGTGATGCCTCGGACCGTCAGCCCGGAAATGTCGGACAGGCCATCGATCAGCCTTTGCGCCAGCGGGTTTTCATGGGCAATGGAGACCTGGAACGCCTTGGCGATCTTCTGCCTTCTTGAACCACCCTCACCTGCCGCCGCGCCGAGCTCGGCGAAATAATCGACCGCGGCGGTCAAGCCGGCCATCAGTTCGATCTGCGGCGTGCCGAGTTCGAACCGCTCGGGCAAGCCGTTCGAGGAGCAACGGCACTTATAGGCTTGCAGACCGTCGATGACCTCGCGCCGACCCCACAAGATGCCCATATGCGGACCGAAGAATTTATAGGCCGAGCAGATCAGGAAATCGCAGCCGAGCTCCTGCACATCGATCAGCCCATGCGGTGCGAATTGCACGGCATCGACATAAACCAGCGCGCCGGCCTGTTTTGCAAGTTGGGTCAAGGACCTGACCCGGTTGATCGAGCCGGTGAGATTGCTGGCGTAGTTCAACGCCACCAGCCTTGTCTTCCCGGACAGCAGGCCGGCGAGTGTCGCCTCCTCGATCTGCCAGGTCTTTTCGTCGAACGGCAGCCAGCGCACGACGAGGCCGAGGTCCTCGGCCAGTTGCAGCCAGGGCGACACATTACCCTCATGATCCATGCGGGTGAGGATGATCTCGTCGCCTGATTTCATCGTGCGGCCGAGCGTGCGTGACATATGATAGGTCAACGTCGTCATGTTGGCGCCGATGACAATCTCCTGCGGGCTCGCCGCGCCGAGGAAGTCGGCCATCGCCAGATGCGCCTCGTCAACGACCTGCTGTGCCGCGATCGTCGTTTCAAAATAACCGCCGAGATTGGCGTTGGTCGTAAGCAGGCAGCGCGACACCGCGTCGGCCACGACCTGCGGCACCTGCGTGCCGGCAGGATTGTCGAGATAGATGCGCCGGCGTCCGTTGTCGGTCAGCGAGAGAGCGGGGAACTTTCCACGCACGGCCTCGGTCGAAAAATCCACCATCGTCTCCATCCCCTTGCTACTACACGACAATTCCGGGCTCGGTCACGGGCAGGGATTGCCGACCCTCTGGTGAACGGCATCCACCGCCTTCTGCATTTCTTCAGTCCAGACGACATCCACCGAAGACAGCGCCATCTCCAGTTGGGAAATGGTTGTCGCGCCGATGATGCTGGAGGTCACGAAGGGCCGGCTTGAGACATAGGCATTGGCAAACAGCGCCGGCTCCAGGCCGAAAGAGCGTGCCAGCTCATTGTATTCGAGCTGCGCTTCGGCGGCATTGGGCGTCTCGTAACGCTGGCCGCGGTTGAACAGCTGCGAGCGCGAGCCCTGCGGGCGGGCGCCATGATCGTATTTGCCGGTCAGATAACCCTGGGCAAGCGGCGAGTAGGCAAGCAGCGACACCCCTTCGCGCTCGCAGACCTCGGCGAGGTTCACCTCAAAAGTGCGGTTGACGAGGTTGTAGGCATTCTGGATCGAGGCGACGCGCGGACCGATCCCTTTGTCGGCCTCTGCGAGGAAGCGCATCACGCCCCAGGAACTCTCGTTGGAGAGACCGAAATGGCGGATTTTTCCTGCCTTCACCAAGTCATCGAACACCGCGAGCGTCTCGGCGATCGGCGTTTCACCGACCGGCGCGCCGACAGAATCGGCACCCCGCGCCACGGCGCCGACGCGCGTCGGGTTGGCGCCCCAGGGGATGTCCCGCTCCGGCCAGTGGATCTGATAAAGGTCGAGATAATCCGTGCCAAGCTTGGCCAGCGACTTGTCTATGGCATCGAAGATATCGGCCCGCACCAATTGCGAGGGCCGGTCTCCGCGAAACCAGCTGTTGGCCGTGCGGCCGACGACCTTGGAGGCCAGGATCACCTTGTCGCGGTTGCCCTTGGCCTTCATCCAACTGCCGATGATCTTCTCCGTCCGTCCTTGCGTCTCCGCCTTGGGCGGGATCGGATAGAGTTCGGCGGTGTCGATGAAATTGACGCCGCGCGAGAAGGCCAGGTCCATCTGGGCATGGCCTTCGGCCTCGGTGTTCTGCTGGCCCCAGGTCATCGAACCAAGGCAGATCTGGGTAACAAGAAGATCGGTCCGACCGAGACGGCGTTTGTGCATGGGATTCTGCTCCGGAGGGATATGTGCGCGGCTGCGCGGGGAGGAGTTCGCATCTTATAGGAAAAGCAGAGCCGCTCTCCAAGCCTTGCCAGGCCGACTTTTGCGTGAGCAGAGCGGGGTTAGCGTCGTGCGGCGGCCACGGCGCGGCGCTTGGCCTCGTCGATCAGCATGTTGGCCACCTGCATGCGGATCATGGCGCGCTGGCGCAAATGCGGGGCGACGCGATCGGGATGGTTGGCGAAAGCAAAGCTGCGGCGCATGCGGCCGAAGTCGGCGGCGCTCTTGGACTGCTCCAGTCCCAGTTCGACCGCAATCGATTCAGGATCGATTGGCGGCAATGTTTCTTCCGGCTTCGGCTCTTCGCCAGCCAGCGCCAGCCTTGCCTGTTCAAGCACGGCGGCAAACTCGCTGGCCAGATCAGCGCCGGCCTCGCGATATTCCGCGGCGGATACCTTGATGCGGCCGGAATGGAGTTCATCGGCGACCGAGAGATAGTCGAACGGGATGGATGGGCGCGCGCCGGTCTCTACGCCCTCACCGCCGTTGCCCTTGTCGGTGGCAACGAAGAGGTCGTCGAGTAGTGACGCAAAATCCCGCTTGGCGCCGGTAGCGATATCAGCCTCCCCCATGCCCGACAGTTCGAGTTTCAGACCATAGAACCAGCTCGTTAAAAATAAATGCCGCCGGTCTTAACTAATTTCCCTTCAGGGGATCGTTGGCGGAGGCCGGCAAAAGCCGGACCGCATGTTCATGCAGTCCGGAAATTCGCCAGGAATGGCGAGGAAAACTGGCCATGTACCAGCTTCGAAGCCTACGTTCGGCGCGGCGCAAGAGTTTCACCTTGCTGCAAAAAAATTTTACAAAAAACATCCGGACATGGCAGGCATGCAAATGCTGCACTGCACAATCTTCACGATTCACCTATATTACCTGATGTGGAGGACCAACCAGGAGCCTGAATTATGGGTTTCTTCACGGAAATGTTCGCCCGGCCGCGCCCGCAGGAACATCTGAGATATCGCGCGGCGCTCGCGCTCCTTTATTCGATGAGCAATGCCGAGCGCGCCGATATCGGCATCAAGCCCGCCGATTTCCCGCGCATCGCCCGCGAAATGTCCATCCGCTAAGCAGGTGCGAGATGTCCCGGATCGACCCGGGACATCTCAAAGTCCGATTTCTCAACGCGATCCGAGGAATGTCGCCTTGCCCAACGGCACGCCATTGTGGCGCAGGATGTCGTAGGCGGTGGTCAGGTGGAAATAGAAATTGGGCATGGCCACATGCAGCAGATATTGCATGCCGCTCAGCGTCGTTTCCCGGCCCCCCAGCTTCAGTTCGATCATCCTGTCATCCGACCCGTCGATATCGGCTGCGGAAAAAGTCGCCAGGTAGGCGACCGTCTTGGCGAGCCTCGCTTCGAGATCGGCGAAGCTTGCTTCATTGTCCTCATATTTAGGCACTTCGCGGCCGGCCAGCCGTGAAGGCGCGCCCTTGGCATGGTCGGTTGCGATCTGCACCTGCCTGGCAAGTGCGAACATGTCGGGCGCCAGCCGCGCCGTCAAAAACACCTGCGGGTCGATCTTGCGGTCAAGCGCATTCTGTTCGGCTGCAGCCAGCACACTGGAAAGTGCTTTCAGCCTGGCTGAAAACACGGGCACGGATGCCTCATACATCGATATCGTCACGTCGGATCTCCTGTCCGGCAGGAACGCCGGCGGGAGGACGTAGCGCTCTCAGGCGCGATTCTTCAAGCGGCGGGCGCATGGCGTCACCACGTCGCCGCAATCGCCGTGGTAGAATCTTCGTTATCGAGCGGAGATTCCCGATGAGACGCGCCCTTTTCGCAGCGACTGCCCTTCTCTCCCTTGCCACGACAGGCCACGCGGCATTGGCCGCAGCCGATACGCCCGAAGCGCCTTACGTCGATGATCGGTCGAGCGCGGATGCGGTCGTGCGTTCACTCTACAGCGCCATCAACCGGCATGAATTCGCCCGCGCCTGGGGCTACTTCGGTGATACAAAGCCGGCAAAGGATTTCGACACGTTCGTCAAAGGCTATGACGGCACCGACAAGGTGGAGGTCAAGACCGGTCCGATTTCGGACGAGGGCGCGGCGGGCAGCATCTATTACAACGTCCCGGTCGCCATCCAGGCAACCGACAAGAAGGGCGAGGCGAAGGTTTTCGCCGGCTGCTATACGCTGCGCCAGGTCAACGCCCAGATCCAGGCGCCGCCGTTCCAGCCTATCTTCATCGACAAGGGAGCGCTGAAGCCCTCCACAGCCGACTTCGACGAGGCGTTGCCGCCAAGCTGCGGCGACGGCCCGCCGCCGCCGAAAAAGGACACCGCACTGGAACAGGCCAAGAAGGCCTTCCTGGCGACCTATGGCGACCAATGCGACAAGGACCGCCTGGCCAATGAGCCGGAGGTCTTTTCGATCAAATACAAGGACAGGAATGCTCAGCCGAACGATCCTGACAAGGAGACCCGGCTGTTCCACTTCTCCTGCTCGGCCGCCCCCTACAATGAAAGCTCGGTCTATTACATGACCGACGAGGTGGACGGTGTCAGGCAATTGCAGTTCGCCGAGCCGGAGACCGATATACGCTACGAGAACAACGACAGCGACGGCAAGCTGTTGAGTGTAACGGTGATCGGCTTCCGGACCACAGGGTGGGCGGTCAATTCCGACTATGACCAGAACGCTCACACCATCACCACGCTCAACAAATGGCGCGGCGTCGGCGATGCTTCGGATGCCGGGACATATCTGTTCCGCAACGGCGATTTCTCGCTGGTCCAGTATGACGTCGACGCGTCCTATGACGGCGAGGAGAACCCGCAGACGATCGTCGACTACAACACCGCGCCTTAGATCCTCTAGCGCATCAGGCTTATGGTGCCTTCGACAGCATCCAGTCGAGCGTGCCGCGCCAGTCTACCATGCGGATCGGCGTGCCGTGCGTGCCGGTCTCGAAGCGCACGAAGCGGGTCGGATAGTTTTTTGATTTGGCAAGGATGGAGCGGAAGAACGCTTCCTGGTTGGCCACGGGAAAGACCACGTCGTGGCTGCCCTGGCCGAAGAACACTGGCACGCGACGCTTGAAGGCGGGACTTGCAAGAAAGCCCTCGTCCCAGAGCGATCCGAGCAGCAGCAGTCCATTCACGCGGCCACCAGTATCCTTGCGTGCGGCAAGTTTCCAGCACAGCGCGCCGCCCATCGAGCCGCAGGCGACGAAGATTTTCGCGCCCGGAGACTGTTCGGCATAATGGTCGATCAGGGCCGCGACCAGTGCCGCGCCCTTGTCGCCGAAATCAGGGAAATCCGGAGAAATATAGAGCCCGCCATTGCCGGCCATCAGGTTCTTGAGCCGGTTGAAATTGCCGCCGAAGGTGAAGTCGTCGACGCCTTGCTTGCGGCTGCCGCCCTGCCCGTGCAGGTAAAGCACGATGATGGCGGCTCCTTGCGTCTTGCCGACGGCGACATGCCTGACATCGCCCGCGTCGGTCTTCAGCATCAGATCCTGCTGCACCTTGCGCACGCCGGTGTCGGTGTACTGGGCATGGACGCGCTTTTCCGGCACCTCGTCGCGCTGGTTGATGTCGCGCATCTCACGGTAGTCGAGGACCGTGTAGGCGCCGTTGCTGTCGGACGAGAGCGTCGCCGGATAGGCGAAGAGATCGTCCTTGAAAGGTTTCAGGGACAATGTGTCGGCACTGGCGGCCGAGGAAAACAAGAAAAGCATTGCCGTGACGAAAACGCGGCACGCGACGGTACGAATAGCCATACCGCAGGCATGCTAATGCCGCCTCCGTTTGTCAATCCTGCAGCACGCCGCCAGCGCCTTCCAGTGCCTCTCGGGTGTCGACATCAACGGACGCGCCCTCGCCGATCTCGACATCGATGACATCGAGCCCTTCGGCCTCGACCAGATGGCGAGCGCCGGTGTCGCCTTCGAGATGGGCGATTGCCGCGAATAACGAGCGCGGCAAAAGCACCGGGTTGCCGCGTTTGCCTTGGTGCGTGGCACGGACCACCGAGTTGCCGCCGGCCCTGCGGAAGGCATCGATAAGCCTGTCGAGGTCGTCGGATGCGACCCCCGGCATGTCTCCTAGGACGATCATCGCACCAGCGGCGTCTTCGGGCAGACAGGCAGTGCCGGCCTTAAGCGAGGTCGACAGGCCATCGGCAAAATCGGGATTGTCGGCGAAGGTGACGTCGAGGCCCGACAATGCCGCGCGCACCCGCTCGCGCTGATGACCGGTGACGACGATCGTGCCCGAAGCCTTCGAGGCGAGCGCGCGTTCGGCGGTGCGGCGCACCAGCGGCTGGCTGTCGAACAGCGCCATCAGCTTGTTCGGCCCGCCCATGCGGCTCGACCGGCCCGCCGCCAGAAGCACGATCCCGACCTTGAGCCGGCTTTTGGCCGGCAGCGGCTCGCGCGGCTGCGGCCGCGTCGGTATCTCCATCAGCAGGCCGCCGACGCCCATGCCGGCGATGTCGCGCGCGGTGACGTCCAGGCCCGCAATCAATCGGTCGAGCACCCAGTCGAAGCCGTTCTCCTTGGGGCTGCGGGCGCAGCCAGGCGCGCCGATGATGCGCTTGCCGCCGAGTGTGCCGAGCACCAGCAGATTGCCGGGATCGACCGGCATGCCCGCGCGGATAACGGTACCGCCCGCCCTCTCGATCGCCGCTGGAACGACGTCGGCGAAATCGCTCATGGCGGAAGCCCCGAAGATCACCACCATGTCGTTGTCGCGCGCAAGCGCGATGGCGGCCTCTGCGACAGGGGCGATCTCATGCGGCGTACGGCGCTCCGCCGTCAGCCTGCCGCCGGAGCGCGCCAGCCGGGCTTCGGTGACGCGCAGCGTCTTGTCGAGCACGGTTGGCTTGGTGCCCGGCAGCACCGTCTGGATGACGCCGACACGCATCGGCCGATAGGCGTTGACGGCAAAAATTTCGCCGCTGGTGCAGATTTCCGTCACGGCGGCCACCAACGAGGAAGAGACCGCGAAGGGGATGATCTTCACCGTCGCGACCATCTGGCCCTTTTCGACCGACGCGTGCTGGGCCAGCGTGGCGATGGTGATGGCAGGATCGACCGCATTGATCGCATCGATGACAGCGGCATTGACGGTGAAGATGCCAGCCGCCTTGGCGTGGAGATTGACCCGGCCGGTAGAGGCGGGCTTCGCCTCGATGCCGCCTAAGGTCATGCTTTCGGCAATTTTTTGCGCCGCGGCGTCCTCGCCGAGATCGTCCGGCGCCAGCACAGCCGCAACGACCTGCGAAACACCTGCCCCCTTGAGCGTGGAGACATCTTCGGCGCTCAGCCTGTGCGCCTTGCGAAATCGCTTTTCGCCGGCCGCGGTCGCATGCGCCAGCACCGCCCCTTCGGCCGCGTCGATCGGGATCGGACCGAATTTCACGCCGCCGCGCCCTTCGCATCGAGGCCGCGTGAGCGGAAGGCAAGAATGGTCTGCGCGAGAATGGCGACGGCGATCTCGGCGGGGCTTGCCGCCCCGATATCCAGCCCGATCGGCGCGTGGATACGCGCGATCTGGTCCGCACTCGCGCCCAGCGCCAACAGGCGCTCGACGCGCTTGGCATGCGTCTTTCGGCTGCCGAGCGCTCCGACATAGAAGCAGTTGGCGTCGAGTGCCGCCTTCAACGCGAAATCGTCGATCTTCGGGTCATGGGTGACGGCGGCGAGCCCGGTGTAAGCGTCGAGCGGCTGGCGTTCCAGCACGTCCTGCGGCCAGTCGTCATGCAAGGCGACATCGGGAAAGCGGTCCGATGTGGCAAAGGCGGTGCGCGGATCGATGATCTCCAAGGGATAGCCTGCGATCCGGGCCATCGGCGCGAGCGCCTGACTGATATGCACGGCGCCGATCACCACCAGACGCGGCCGCGGCAGATGCGCATTGAGGAAGAAGGTTCGCCCTTCCGCCTCGACGGACCCCGAATTGCCGGATCGAAACGCCTTGGCGATCGCCGCTCCGAGATCGCCGGCGACCTGATCGCCCTCCCGCACGATACGGTCGCGACCATCACCGAGATCGGTGACGAGGATCGCCGCGCGGCGGGCGCGCCGCTCGGCATTGAGCGTCTTCAGCGCATAAGGATCCATCGGAGGTCAGCCCAATCGCTCAACATAAACCTTGATGCGGCCGCCGCAGGACAGGCCGACTTGCCAGGCGGTCTCATCGGCAACACCGAACTCCAGCATCCTGGCTTTGCCGGAGCCGATGACGTCGACCGCCTCGGTCACGACAGCGCCTTCGACGCAACCGCCCGAAACAGAGCCGTGGAAATTGCCATCGGCATCGATGACAAGGTGGCTGCCGACCGGGCGCGGCGCCGAACCCCAGGTCTCGACCACGGTCGCGACAGCGACATCCTTGCCGTCCTTCATCCAGGCTTCCGCGATGATCAGCGGGTCGCGGGCCTCATCGAGATAAAGACTGTCACTCATCGTTGCTTCTCTCAGGGTCTGTTTTTCCAAAAGCAGGAAAATATATGGCTATGCGGCGCGCCTTGCGCCAGCATCCATCCACCGCCGTGGATCGACGGAAAGGACCGATTTCTTGTCCAGCGAGGTGCAGAGATCGGCGAGCGCGTCGAGATTGTGCACCGCGCGGAATTCGTCGACATGCGGCAGCATCGCCTTGACGCCGCGGGCGCGCGCCTGAAAACCATCGAAGCGCAACAACGGATTGAGCCAGATCAGCCGTCGGCAGGATTTGTGCAGCCGCTCCATCTCTTGCGCCAAACCCCCTATATCGTCGCGTTCCAGCCCGTCGGTGATCAGAAGCACCACCGCGCCCTGTCCCAGCACACGTCGCGACCATACAAGGTTGAACTCGGCTAGCGTATCGCCGATGCGCGTGCCACCCGACCAGTCCTTGACCGCCGCCGAGCAATCGGCAAGGGCGGCATCGGGATCGCGGTGGCGCATCTGCCGGGTCAGGTTGGTCAGCCGCGTGCCGAAGACGAAAGTGTGCACGCGCCGGCGCTTTTCCGACAGCGCATGCAGGAAATGCAGGAAGATGCGCGTGTATTGGCTCATCGAACCGGAAATATCGGCCAGCACCACCAGGGGCGGATGAACTTCGCGGACCGAGCGGAATTTCGGCAGGATCAATTCACCGCCGGTGCGCGCCGCCGAGCGCATCATGGCACGTGGATCGATGCGGCGGCCATGCGCATCGGCCTTGAAGCGTCTGGTCCGCACCATGTCGACAGGCAGCCGCAACGCCGCGATCGCCTTCCTGGCGTCAGCCATCTCGACTGCGTTCATCTGCGCGAAATCCTTGCCCCGCAACAGCTCGTTGCCGGAAAAGGTGAAGCGGGCGTCGACCTCGATCTCAGGGACTTCCTGAGGCGTCTGGTTTTTCCGATGACCCTCGAACATCGCCTGGCTGACGCGATTTTCAGCCGCGCGCGGTTTCTGCTTCTGCCTGACGTCAGGCGCCACCGGCGAAAACATCGCCAGCAGCTTCTCGATCAATTCGCGCGATTTCCAGAACAGTCGGAAAGCTTCGTCGAAGGTGGCATGATCCTCATGCCGCGAGACCAGAACGGCGTGCAGGGTCCAGTAAAAGTCATCACGCGAGCCGATGCCGGCGACGAGCACCGCCTCGATCGCGTCCTTGACCGAAGCGGGCCCGACCCGCATGCCGGCCTTGCGCAAGGTGCGGGCGAAATAGACGATGTTGTCTGCGATCCGGCCGTCCGCCGTCGCCTCTCCAGGGTCGGGTCGGGATGCCTTCACCACCCTACTCCGCCGCCGCGAGCTCGGCCTTGACCTCATCGAGGATGCGCCGGCCCTCGCCCGCGCCGATGCGGGCAATGTCGTCCTGGTATTTCAGCAGCACCCCGACCGTGTCGGACACCGTCTCCGGATCGAGCGCCACCTTGTCGAGTTCGGTCAGCGCGCCGGCCCAGTCGATGGTTTCGGCGACGCCCGGCACCTTGAACAGCTCGATCTGGCGCAGCTTCTGGATGAAGGACACCACTTCGGCCGAAAGCCGCTGGTTGGCCCGAGGCACCTTGCGGCGCACGATCTCCAGTTCGCGCTCGGCACTGGGATAGTCGACCCAGTGATAAAGGCAGCGCCGCTTCAGCGCATCGTGGATTTCGCGGGTGCGGTTGGTGGTGATGATGACGATCGGCGGCTCTTCCGCCTTGATCGTGCCGAGTTCAGGCACAGTCACCTGGAAGTCGGAGAGGATTTCGAGCAGGAAGGCTTCGAAGGCTTCATCGGTGCGGTCGAGTTCGTCGATCAGGAAAACCGGGGCTGCGCCCGTCTTGCCGGTCAGCGCATCGAGCACCGGCCGGCGGATCAGGTACTTTTCGGAGAAAACGTTACGCTCCATGGCGGAGCGGTCGACCTTGCCGGCGGCCTCCTCCATGCGGATTTCGATCATCTGCGCGGCGTAATTCCACTCATAAACGGCCGAGGAGACGTCGAGCCCCTCATAACACTGCAGGCGGATCAGCCGGCGGCCAAGCGCCTCGGCCAACACCTTGGCGATCTCGGTCTTGCCGACGCCGGCCTCGCCTTCGAGGAAAAGCGGCCGCCTCATGCGCAGAGACAGGAAAAGCACCGTTGCCAGCGACCGGTCCGCGACATAGTCCGCGCCGGTCAGGAGATCGAGCGTTTCGTCGATCGTCCGCGGCACGGGGCGCGGTTTCAAGTCGCTCATTCCTTCTCCGCGGGTGCGGCGGCCCCACTTTCCAGGACGTGGTAGCCGCGGGCGTGATAGATCAGCGGCCGCAAATTATCGCCCATACGCAGACCTGTCACCTTGCCAAAAAGCACACGATGGGTGGCCAGGTCCTTGGTGTCGATCAGTTCGCAGTCGAACACGGCTAGCGCGCCCTTCAGCGTCGGCGCGCCGGTGGAAATCACATCCCATTCGCCGAGCGCGAAGCGCTCTTCGACCGGCAGGCCAGTCATGCCGGAAAATCCAATCGACAGCGGCTCCTGGTGCGAAGCCAGCGTGTTCAGGGCAAATTTGCCGTTCTTCACGAACAGCTCATTCTTGGCATTTTCACGATTGAGGCAGACCAGGATGGTCGGCGGCGTATCCGACACAGAGCATGCCGCGATCACCGTCGTCCCCCGCTTTCCGGCGGGTCCGTCGGTGGTCACCACATGGACATGACCGGCAAAATGACTCATCGCGTCGCGATAGGCCTGCGGTCCAATATCGTTCTTCTTCAGCACTGGAAGATTCCATGGCCATTGTTCACCTGACATATATGGCCAGACATCACATGCCACAAGCGAAGTGCTTGGCCCATATCCCGAATTCGCGTGTTGCACCAAGGCCGGGCAGCCTTTAGGTCTTGGCGGGAATTTGACGCCTGCGCGACGTCGCGGGCTTGGAGGAATTCTTCGGCAGCATGCGATCCGGGGCAACCATAACCGCAGCGCTGGCCTGGCTGTTCATGGCCGGCGCCGCCAGCGCACAGACGCTCACGATTGGTGTCGCAGCACCCCTGTCGGGACCATCGGCCATCCTCGGCAGGCAGATCGAGGCTGGCGCCGGGCTCGCGGCAGAGGTGGACGGCATCCAACTCAAGACTGTTGATGACGCCTGCACCGGCGATGGCGGCGCCGCGGCGGCCAGGGAATTCGTGGCAGCCAAGGTCAATGTCGTGATCGGCTTCCTCTGCACGGAGGCGATCGAGGCGGCGATGCCTGTCCTTAAGGACGCCAATATTCCTGTCATCACCGTTGGTGTGCGAACCGAAAGCCTGACCGACCGCCGCGCCAAGACCGGCTGGCCGGTTTATCGCCTCGGCCCGCGCGGCGACGACGAGCGCAACGCCGTTGCCGCTAACCTCACCCGGCTATGGCGGAACGAGCTGTTCGCGATCATCGACGACGGCACCATCTATGGCCGTGAGATGGCGGAGACATTTCGTGCTGCTGCCGAGCAGGCGGCACTGAAACCGGTCTTCGTCGACACGTTCCGGCCGCAGCTCGACAACCAGATCGGCCTGGTGGGACGGCTGAAAAAGGCCGGCGCCACGCATGTCTTTGCCGGCGGCGACGGCGACGACATCGCCATCATGGGGCGCGATGCCGCCCAGCTCCAGACGGGCATCGTCTTTGCCGGCGGCGAAAACCTGCGCACGCCGCCCGGCGACGTGCCTTACGCGACCGGCACGCTGATGATCGCGCCACCCGAATGGGCCGATGTCGCGGATCCCAAAGTGCTGGAAAGCTTCTCCGCGCACAAGATCGTGCCGGACGGCTACGCCCTGCCGGCTTATGCTGCGGTCGAGATCGCCAAGGCCGCATCGTCGGACGCAGCAGGCTCCGGCGGGCCGCTGGCCGAGGCACTCACCGGGCGTGATTTCACCACGGCGATCGGACCGGTCCGCTTCGACGAGAAGGGCGACCTCAGCCAGAGCCTCTACCGTGTCTTCCGCTTCGACGGCACCCGCTTCGTGCCCTTGGAAAACAACTGATGTTCCGCACCGGTCCACGCAATCTCATCACCGATGTCATGGGCCTGCGCGTCGGCAATGCTTCCGACGCCAGGCTGAAGTCCGGCGTGACGACCGTCCTTTGCGACGAGCCGCCGGTCGCGGGAGTCCAGATTCTTGGCGGCGCGCCTGGCACCCGCGAGACGGATCTGCTGGAACCGCACAATTTGGTGGAGACGATCCATGCCGTGGTGCTGTCAGGCGGTTCGGCTTTCGGCCTCGATGCTGCCTCCGGCGTGCAGGCCGCATTGCGCGAACGCGGCATCGGCTTCGAGGTTGGCGGCTTCCGCGTACCGATCGTGCCGGCGGCGATCCTCTTCGATCTGCGCAATGGCGGCGACAAGGACTGGGGCCGCTATCCCCCCTATCGCGACCTCGGCTACGAGTCGGTGCAGACTGCCGCTGTCGATTTCCAATTTGGCACGGCGGGCGCCGGAACCGGTGCACTGACGTCGGGGCTGAAGGGTGGCCTGGGTTCCGCCTCGACACTGCTGGACAATGGGATCACCATCGGCGCGCTGGCCGCCGTCAACCCGACCGGCTCGGTGACCGTCGGCCGCACCCGCCATTTCTGGGCGGCACCCTTCGAAATCGGCGATGAATTCGGCGGGCTTGGTTATCCCTCGCCCATGCCCGAGGACGCGAAGCGGATTTTGCTGAAATACCGGGACAAGGATCACGGACGGCAGATGGACAGCGGCGGCAACACGACCATCGCGGTCATTGCCACGGACGCGGTTCTCACCAAGGCCGCCGCCAAACGCCTGGCGATTTCGGCGCATGACGGCTTCGTACGCGCCATCTGGCCGACCCATACGCCGGCCGACGGCGACCTGGTGTTCGCGCTGGCCACCGGCAAGAGCGGGGTCGAACTGACCGCCGACGCGGCAATCGACCTCTACGCCGCCGCCGGCGCCACTATGGCGCGCGCCATCAGCCGTGGCGTGTTTGCCGCGACGCCAGCCGACAACGACCTGTTTCCCGTCTGGTCGTCACGTCACTAGGCTGGCTAAAGCCGTCGATCAAACCGGATCGGATTTTTCTTCCTCGAACGTCACCGCGACATCGGAATTCGCGGACAGCCACACCTTCTTGCCATCGACCTCGGCAACCAGGGCCAGGGAAATATAGTGGTGATGGCCCTTGTGAGCCCCCTCGCCACTGTCGGCCTTGGTCAGCTTGATGCGCTGACCATCGACCTTGTCGACGGTGCCGATATGCACGCCGTCGGCGCCGACGACGTCCATGTGCTCACGAATTTTGCTGGTGTCGGTCATGTTAGCTTCTCCATTGGGGTGGGTTTCCCTTGGGACTGCCGACAATAACAAATGACGAGCGGTTTGGATGCATCGGCCTTGGTCCGCACGACGTTTTGGTCTCGTCGTGCTAGGGATTGAAGCGATCAGGCCGAAGGAGCGATGACAATGCGGACGCTTTTCCTGTTTGCCGTTTGCCTGGCCACGCAGTTCGCGGCGTCGATTGCCCAGGCCGGCGATGTCGCGGAGCTCGAAATCCTGGGCTTCACCCGGGATGGCGGCGTGTTCGCCTTCGAGGAGTACGGCATCCAGGACGGGTCGGGCTTTCCCTATGCCAACCGGTATTACATCGACACGAGCAACGACAGCTTTCTCAAGGGCACGCCGGTCAGGGTCCGGCTCGACGACGAGAAGGCAACGCTCGACGCTGCCCGCCTTCAGGCCCGGCAAAAGGGCGAGGCCATTGTCAGCCAGGCCGAGCTGAGTGCCAACCGCGGCATCACCGCCGGCTCCAACCCGGTGACCGAGCTTTCGGCCGATCCACATCGCATAGTGGTCAATCCGCGACCGATCTTTTCCCCTGTCGACCAGCCGCTCGAGTTCCGGCTCGACGAGATCGGCATGAATGACACCGAAAGTTGCGCCAGCCAGGGCGAGATCAATGGCTTCCGGCTGCTGCGTATCGAGGCGCGGGATGGCGGCACCACCAAATTGCTGCACGAGGACAAAGCGATCCCCAAGAGCCGGGGCTGCCCGAACGGCTACCGCATCGGCGCGGTGCAGACGTTCTCGATGGACAGCCTCAGCGCTTATGCGGTGCTGATCGCGGTGCGCCAGTATGGCTTCGAAGGGCCGGACTTTCGCTGGATCGCCGTGACCGGCCGCCTGTGACAGAGCTTGTCCAACCCGTCAGGCGCAATCGCGCCCTGCACCACCTTCGCGGCGCCATGCCGACACTGCGTGCAGCGCTTCTCGGTGCGCTGCTGTGGGCCGCCGCCATGGGCGCCAGCGCACTCGTCAACCTGTTGCTGGACAATTGGGTGACGCCGGGCAAGATCCGCACCGTGTCCCTGCTGTTTGCCGTCGGCGGCGCCCTGGCCTTTCCGGTTGGCCTGTTTGCCGCACGGCTGGTTTCGCTCGGAAGGGGCCGGGAGGTCGCCTTCGCGGCGATATTCGTAGGGCTTGCTGCCGCAACGATCGGCCTCACCGCCCTGCTGTATGCCCTGCAATACCGCTCCTATTATGCCGAATGGCATGCGCCCGTATTCACCCTCACATGGGGCTTTCAGCTCGCCTTCACGATGGCGGTGGCGTCCTACCAGTTCGTGGTGCTGGGCATCCGGCTCTATTTCCCGCTTGGTTTCGTCGCCTTGTTCGCCGTCAGCCTCTGGTTTGCACGGCAGCAGCGTTGAGCATTTGGTCCGCCTCTGTTAGGACGCGGACAAATCCCTCCGACACATCAGGAATGACCGATGATCCCTCGCTATTCCCGGCCGGAAATGGTCGCCATCTGGTCGCCCGAAACCCGGTTTCGCATCTGGTTCGAAATCGAGGCCCATGCCTGCGACGCGCTGGCCGAACTGGGGGTCATCCCCAAGGAAGCGGCCAAAACGATCTGGGAAAAGGGAAGCGCGGCCGAATTCGACGTCGAGAAGATCGACGCGATCGAGCGCGTCACCAAGCATGACGTTATCGCCTTCCTCACCCATCTTGCCGAATTCGTCGGGCCCGACGCGCGCTTCATCCATCAGGGCATGACGTCTTCGGACGTGCTCGACACCTGCTTTGCGGTGCAACTCACCCGCGCCAGCGACATTCTGCTGGCCGACATCGATACGTTGCTTGCAGCGCTCAAGCGCCGCGCCTTCGAGCACAAGGACACCGTCACCATCGGCCGCAGCCACGGTATCCATGCCGAGCCGACGACCTTCGGCATAAAGCTGGCGCAGGCTTATGCCGAATTCTCGCGCTGCCGCGAGCGGCTGGTGCACGCGCGCGAAGACATTGCCACCTGTGCGATTTCGGGCGCGGTCGGCACCTTCGCCAACATCGAGCCCTATGTCGAGGAACATGTGGCGGCAAAGCTCGGACTAAAGCCGGAACCGGTGTCGACTCAGGTGATTCCGCGCGACCGCCACGCCATGTTCTTCGCGACCCTCGGCGTCATCGCCTCCTCGATCGAGCGGCTGGCGATCGAGGTCCGGCATCTGCAGCGCACCGAAGTGCTGGAAGCGGAAGAGTATTTTTCGCCGGGCCAGAAGGGCTCGTCGGCGATGCCGCACAAGCGCAACCCGGTGCTGACCGAAAACCTCACCGGCCTTGCCCGCATGGTGCGTTCCATGGCGCTGCCGGCGATGGAGAACGTGGCGCTCTGGCATGAGCGCGACATCTCGCACTCCTCGGTCGAGCGCATGATCGGCCCGGACGCCACCGTGACGCTCGATTTCGCGCTGTCACGCCTGACCAGCGTCGTCGACAAGCTGGTCGTCTATCCCGACAACATGCTGAACAACATGAACAAGTTTCGCGGCCTTGTGCATTCGCAACGCGTCATGCTGGCGCTGACGCAGGCCGGCCTGTCACGCGAAGATTCCTACCGGTTGGTGCAGCGCAACGCCATGAAGGTGTGGGAACAAGGCGCTGATTTTCTTGAGGAACTTCTGGCCGACAAGGAAGTGACAGCCGCGTTGCCGGAGGCGCAAATCCGCGAGAAATTCGACCTGGGCTACCACACCAAGCACGTCGACACGATCTTCAAGCGGGTGTTCGGAGGAGCATGAGCTTTCCTTCTCCCCGTTTACGGGGAGAAGGTGCCGTGATGACGTCCAATCAAGCCTTACCCGGCACGGTCCTGATCACCGTGCCCCAAGGATCCTCACGGGTCGTTTCGCTGCTCACATTGTCCGAACGCATCTCGACCCAGGCAAGGCCCGAGCGGGAGGGGTCGCGGCGGCCGGCGCCGGCGCTTTGCCAGGCATTGGCGCCGATGTGGTGGTGATAATGCCCCGACGACAGGAACACCGCCTGGCCGCCATATTTGGCGACCGTGTCGAAGCCGAATTCCTGGTTCCACCAGGCTTCGGCCTCTTCCGGTCTGCCGACGCGCAGGTGGACATGGCCGACAATGCTGTTTTCCGGCGCGCCTTGCCATCCCGCATCGCCGGCCGGCACTTCGGCAACGACAGACGGAATGTTCATCCGCTCGGTCGCCATGGCGATCTTGTCGCCGTTCCATTTCCAATCCTGCGGGCGGCGGTCGGCATAGATTTCGATGCCGTTGCCCTCGGGGTCGGTCAGGTAGAGCGCTTCGCTGACCAGATGGTCCGAAGCGCCCTCGATAGCGATCTTGTCTGAGATGGCGTGGTTGATCCAGCGTCCGAGATCGGCACGGCTGGGCAGCAGGAAAGCCGTATGGAACAGGCCGGCGCTGCGCGGATCGTCCGGTTTGGCAGAGCTGTCCGGCTCAAGCACCAGCAGCGGACGGCTGCCGGCGCCGAGCGTGATCGCGCCTTCGGCACGGCTCAATTCCTGCAGTCCGACGACTTTACGATAGTAGGCGGCAAGACTTTCGGCATCACGCGCCTTCAGACCGACGCGGGCGACGCTCACCGGCGTGGTGGCGGCAAATGGCAGTTCGCTCATCATTGTCTCCGTTGCGGCGACGTCTCGCGAAGCTCCCAAAGCCAGGAGGCCAGCGGCGCCGATCATTCTACGTCGTGTCAGCGCCAAAATCCCGGTCCTCCACGGCTGTTTCTCTCCCGACAGAGATCGTCGATCTTCATCGTTCACACAAGACAGCGAAAAGCGAACATGGTGTTCACCGTTACGACCAGAAGCCTGCCCATCAACGGTTGCATGAGGCAATCGCGCTCGCTATCTGAGCGCCATGAAAGTCAAGGACGCAGATATTCTGATCATTCCCGGATACACCAATTCGGGGCCTGAGCATTGGCAGACCCGCTGGCAATCGAAACTGTCCACGGCGCGCCGCGTCGAGCAAGCGGAATGGTCGAAGCCGGTGCGCGAGGACTGGACGGCGAGTGTGGCCAAGGCGGTCAACGAGGCCGAGAGACCTGTCGTTCTCGTCGCTCACTCACTTGGAGTGGCCGCGGCCGTACAAGCCATTCCGCAGTTCCGGAAGCCGGTCGCCGGCGCCTTCTTCGTGGCACCGCCGGACGTCGCGAATCCCAAGATCAAGCCAAGACATCTGATGACTTTCGGCCCTTATCCTCGCGAACCGCTGCCGTTTCCCTCCATCGTGATCGCCAGCCGCAACGACCCCTTCTGCCCTTTCGATGTCGCCGAGGACATCGCCGGCGCCTGGGGCTCGCTGTTCATCGATGCCGGAGAAACCGGCCATATCAGCGAGGATTCAGGCTTTGGCCCCTGGCCCGAGGGATCGATGACCTTCGCCAAGTTCCTGACGGACCTCTGAGGCGCGCCAAAATCAACGCACGATGGCATTCGATCAAACTGCAGGACTCGAATAAATAATAATTTAAGAGGGCCAGCGTTAACTATTCAGAAGCAGTGGAAATTGCTTTCTGGATGATCATCCGTGCTTGAACCGGGCTGCCAATTCTTCGCCCTTGAAACAGAGGTCAATGCTTGCGCAAGGACGCATCACTTGAATTCTTGAGAGGCGCCGCAGCGCTTATCGTTCTCAATTGGCATATCTTGTGTGCTTTTGCGCCGTCCGCGGCGGGCGAAGAGGAGGCTGCGCAATCGCTCAAGACAAGTCTGGCTTTCATCGCCTTCAATGGCGGCTCTGCCGTCTACTTGTTTTTCGTCCTCTCTTCCTATGTGCTTGTGAAGCGTTATTTCCAGTCCCGCGACGCACAAGACCTTCGGCTGGGTGCGATCAAACGTTTGCCTCGTCTGGCTGGACCCGTGCTTGTTGTGGTTCTATCGTCCTGTGTCATCTTCAAGCTCGATCTGTATTTCTTCGAGGATGCAGCGGCGGTCGCTCAATCTGAGTGGCTCGGCAGATTCGGCAATGCTTCAAAGGTACTGTCGCGGGAGACAGCGAGTTTCTCCGACGCATTCCTGCAAGGAGCGTGGCGGACATTCATTTACGGCGACAAATATTACGACAGCAGCCTGTGGACCATGACGATCGAGTTCTGGGGCAGCATGCTGACCTTCGCCCTCGCCCCGATCGTCTTTTTCTTCCAAGGCCGCTGGGCGCTATTGTCCTGGCTTTGCATAGCAACAGGCGTATTCTTGGCGGTGCAAGTCAGCTTCTTTTTTTGTGCCTTTCCGGCCAGCCTCCTACTCTATCCGCTTCTCGCCATGGGATTTCGCCCGAATCGATGGGTGAGAGGGGCCATGGCGATTATTTCGCTGGTGCTGCTGGGTTATGCAGGAGATGCTGTGGGAATATACCGGCCCTTCGCCGTGCTCGATATTGCAGCTTCCGATATCGGTTTGCGGCAAGCTTGCGTGGCCATCCCGGCAAGCATCATGCTGGTTTACGCCGTGCTGAGCATGGATGACCCACCGTCATGGCTCTCCGGCAAGGCCGCACGTTTCCTGGGCGACCTGTCTTTCCCGCTCTACCTCGTGCATGTACCCGTTATCTGCTCGTTGGGATCATGGGCGCTGTTGGCAAGCGACTCCGCCGCACTCGGCGCTGCCGCCGCGATATCTGGGTCGATCCTCGCGGCATTGCCGCTGATGGCTTTCAACAACTGGTGGGTCCAGGCGCTCGGCGCTTTGTTCGACAGGATCAGACGCGGCGGATCGGTCGCCACGGCGCTCGCGGTGCAAAGGCCTGAGCAACACGCTGGCGACAGCAGTCCGCTGGTTCAGGATCCGATCGAGTCCCGCATGTCCTTGAGCAAGGTCCTTGCTCCCAATGAAATCAGCGCGTGCTCGGAACCCGTGGCGAGCAGGCGATAGCCCATCGACACGACGCGGCCGGCGATAGCCGGTTCGACGACATAGATCGCCGCATGCTTGCCGGCCTTGCGGGTGCGCTCGGCAACCGAAGCCACCGTCTCCATCATGCTTTCCAGCGTCGAATTGACCGTGGTGCCGTTGGTCCAGGCGATCGAGAAGTCGGACGGCCCGAGGAAAATGCCGTCGATGCCCGGCGTGTCGAGGATACCGTCAAGCGCATCGAGCGCGGCGCGCGTCTCGACCATGGCAAAAGCCATAGTGCGCTGATTGGTGTCGCGCAGCCATTCGGCATAGTCGCCCTTGCCATGGCGGGGAAAGGCATAGGTCGGACCCCACGAGCGCTCGCCGAGCGGGGGATACTTCATGGCCGCGGCGAACAGCTTTGCATCGGCCACCGAGTTGACCATCGGCGCAATGACTGCTTCGGCGCCAAAATCGAGAGCACGGCTGGCCATGTCGAAACGGCCAACGGGAATGCGCACCAGCGCCGGCTTGCCCAGGGCCAGCACGGGTGCCAGGCCGCGCAGGACGCTGTCCTCGTGATGGCCGCCATGCTGCATGTCGAGTGTCACGGCATCGAAGTCCTGCCTGGCGAGGATCTCCACGGTCAAGGCGTCCGGCACGCCCGACCAGGCGGTTACCAGCGTTTCATCTGCGGCAAGACGGGACTTCAGGGACATCTAATCTCTTTCCTCGTTAACGTCGGCAGTTTCAGCCGGAAACCGCCGCAAAGGCAAAGAAAAACCGCCCGGATCGGCCGGGCGGTCGATTGGGCCAGAAAGCGGCCGGATCAGGTGTTCTTGATCTGCTCGATCGCCTGCGCCATCATTTCGTCCATGGTGCGGCGGATCTGGTGATCGGACTGCTCGACGCCGGCGGCATCGAAATCCTTGCGGATCTTGCGGAACACGTCGTGGTCGCCGGCTTCCTCGATGTCGGAAACAACGACTTCCTTGGCGTAGGCGTCGGCATCGGCGCCGGACTTTCCGAGCTTTTCGGCTGCCCACAGACCAAGCGCCTTGTTGCGCCGCGCCGAAGCCTTGAACCGAAGCTCCTCGTCGAATGCGAATTTGCGCTCGAAGCCCTCTTCGCGGTCTTTCATGCTGCTCATGGCGTCCCTCCGGTCAAATCCGATTCGTTGGCAATGGATATGTGTGTTGCCGAAGCACAAACCAAAAGGTCGCGGGCCGGTCAATATGCTTCGTCATATGCTGCGCTGCGGCATTTCAGTCCCGAAAGCGGTTGATTGAAAGGATTTGCCGATTGAGCAAACCGTGTGATTGGGATAGACCCGGCATTGAACGTCACCGTCGCCGCATTAATTCAGGCGGAGGGACAGGAAGTGGTCGCTTGCCGCCTGTCCGCAAATCCAGAGAAAAATTCAAATGAAAAATCGCCGCCGCATTTATGAAGGCAAGGCCAAGATCCTCTATGAGGGACCCGAGCCGGGCACGCTGATCCAGTTCTTCAAGGACGACGCAACCGCGTTCAACAAGAAGAAGCACGAGGTCATCGACGGCAAGGGTGTACTCAACAACCGCATTTCCGAATACATCTTCAATCATTTGAACCGCATGGGCATCCCGACCCACTTCATCCGCCGGCTCAACATGCGCGAGCAGCTGATCAAGGAAGTCGAGATCATCCCGCTCGAGGTGGTGGTGCGCAATGTCGCCGCCGGGTCGCTGTCCAAGCGGCTCGGCATCGAGGAAGGCACCGTCCTGCCGCGCTCGATCATCGAATTCTATTACAAGGCCGACGCACTCGACGATCCGATGGTTTCGGAAGAGCACATCACGGCGTTCGGCTGGGCAAGCCCGCAGGAGATCGACGACGTCATGGCGCTGGCCATCCGCGTCAACGATTTCCTCTCCGGCCTGTTCATGGGGGTCGGCATCCAGCTCGTCGACTTCAAGATCGAGTGCGGTCGCCTGTTCGAGGGCGATATGATGCGCATCGTCGTTGCCGACGAGATTTCGCCGGATTCCTGCCGCCTGTGGGACGTGGCGACGCAGGACAAGCTCGATAAGGACCGTTTCCGCCGCGACATGGGCGGCCTCGTCGAGGCCTATCAGGAAGTCGCCCGCCGCCTCGGCATCATGAACGAGAACGAGCCGCCGCGTCCTACCGGTCCGGTGCTTGTCGCCTCGACCGATGGCCTCAAAGGCAAGCCGCACTGACAGCGGCTTGCGCCCAACGTTCAGAACAGGAGCATGTCCAGCGTGATCAAGGCCCGCATTACCGTCACCCTCAAGAATGGTGTGCTCGACCCGCAAGGCAAGGCGATCGAACACGCGCTGTCGGGGCTGGGCTTCGATGGCGTCGGCCAAGTGCGGCAGGGCAAGGTGTTCGACGTCGAGCTTTCGGAAAGCGACAAGGGCAAGGCCGAGGCCGATCTCAAGGCCATGTGCGACAAGCTGCTGGCGAACACTGTAATTGAGAATTATAGTGTGACGCTTACCTGAAGTTGTGCCGGAGGAACTGATGGCCGAGAGCGATGGAAGCTTGATATTTGAAGGCCTCAAGTCCATTCAATCACGGTTGGACAGGATGGATTTGACGCTCGGAGAGGTAAAATCCGAGCTTGGCTCCATCCGCGGTCATCTGATAGCCACCGAGACTGACGTGAAGAACATCTATGGCGTGCTCGCTCGCCGGGATGATTGGCTAGAACATATCGAGCGCCGTCTCGACCCGCGCGAACTTGCCGAAGCACAAAGGCCTTACGAACCAAAATGAAATCAGCCGTCGTCCTTCTCCCTGGCCTCAACCGCGACCGCGACATGATCGCGGCGCTGACCAAGATTTCCGGACAGGCGCCGGCAACCGTCTGGCAGACCGACACCGAAATTCCCGATGTCGACCTGATCGCCATCCCAGGCGGTTTTTCCTTTGGCGACTATCTGCGCTGCGGCGCGATCGCGGCACGCATGCCGGTCATGCGGGCGGTCGCCGAAAAGGCGGCCAAGGGCGTCATGGTCATCGGCGTTTGCAACGGTTTCCAGATTCTCGTCGAGGCCGGTCTGCTGCCAGGTGCGCTGATGCGCAACACCTCGCTGAAATTCGTCTGCCGGCAGGTCAAGCTCGAGATCGCCAACGCCAACACCATGTTCACGCGTCGCTACCAGCCGGGCCAGATCATCCGCTCGCCGGTGGCGCATCACGACGGGAATTACTTTGCCGACGCCGACACACTTGCCCGTCTCGAGGGCGAAGGCCAGGTGGTGTTCCGCTATGCCGAAGGCACCAACCCGAACGGCTCGATCAACGACATTGCCGGCATCGTCAACGAACAAGGCAATGTGCTCGGCCTGATGCCGCATCCCGAGAATCTGATAGAAGCAGCGCATGGCGGCAATGACGGCAGAGCGCTGTTCGAAGGCGCCTTGGGCATTGCCGCTTGAAGTTTGCAACCGCAACCTTAAGAATTGCGGCAATTCAAGATCATAGCGTGAGGGAGAGACGGTCATGAAACTCTATTCGCGGCCGTTGTCGCCCTACTCTTCGATCGTGCGGGCGCTGGCCTATATCAAGGACGTGCCGATCAAGATCATCGCGCCGCCGCCCGGTTTTCCGATCCCCGAGGCGTTTCGCGCTATCTCGCCGATGAACCGGATTCCGGTTCTGATCACCGGCTCGGGCGAAACGATCGTCGAATCGGTGGTGATCGCCGAATATCTCGAGGAACGGTTTCCCGAACCGGCTCTGTTGCCGCCCGATTCGAAGGACCGCGCGCTGGTGCGCATGTTTGCCCGCATCGTCGATCTCGACGTACTCACACCGACGATGAAGCTTTTCGAACTGCATTTCGTGCCGAAGCGCGACACTGCCGAGATCGACGCCCAATTCGCCCGTCTGCACCATGGGCTGGCCGCCATCGAGGCACGCATGGCGCAAGGCCCCTTCGCGCTCGGCAGCGACATCAGTTTCGCCGACGCCTGGCTGACGCCGACGCGGTTCATCTTCAACAATTTCCGCGCCATGACCGGCCGCCACGACCTGCTCGACGCCTATCCCAGATTCGATGCCTATGAGCAGATCGCTTCGCAGCATCCGGCATTGTCCAGGGTATGGGGCGAGATGACCGACGGCCTGAAGATCTCTCTGTCCGAACTCGAAATGGGTGCCGCTTGATCAAGAACAGGACGATCGCCCTGATCGCCGTGTCAGGCTTTGCCTTGGCATCTTGCCAATCGAGCCCCAAGAGCACGCCCGTGCCGTCGGGCAAGAGCGCCGCGCTGCTCTCCATGGAACAGGTGGCGATATCGGCCCACAAATGCTGGATCGCCAGCAAGGATCCGGCCTTCAGGCAGTATCAGATGGCCAATGAACTGAACTCGTTCAGCGGCACGCCGCGCTTCCTTCTGGTGCCGGCCAAGCACTATGGCGGCAAACCGTTGCTGGTCGTGCAGGCACAGGGCAATTCAAGCCGTGTCGACGTCTTCGGACCGTTGATGAACGACCCGCTTGGCGCACGCATCAGCTCCGATGTCGCGCGCTGGCAAGCGGGCAATCCGGCCTGCGCGGCCACGGCCTGAGCCAGCCATGGGCCGGTTCCTGCAGATCGCGGGATTATTTGTTGGCTTGATAGCGCTCGCTTTGCAGTTCTCGATCACCATTCCGGCTTCGATGGTAGCGGGCCGCGGCCTGCTCGGCTCGATCGTGTTCTATTTCAGCTTCTTCACCATCCTGACCAACATTGGCGCCGTGCTGGTCCACGCCTCGCTGTTGTCATCCGGCTTCTATGCGTGGCTGCCGGCCTTTGCCGGACCACGGATGCGCGCGGGCGTCGCGGCTTCGATCACCCTGGTGTTCATCGTCTATGCCACGGTTCTGGCGCGGCTCTGGCAGCCGCAAGGCCTGTTCCTGCTCTGCGACATCCTGCTGCACTACGTGACGCCGGTGCTGTTCGTGCTGTGGTGGCTGATATCGGGCGCCGATGGCAGGACGCGATGGAGCGACATCTCCTGGTGGGTGCTCTATCCCATCGCCTATCTGGCCTATGCGCTGGCGCGCGCGCCGCTGGCGGGCGAAGTGCCCTATCCCTTCCTCGATGTCGCCAGGAACGGCGTTGAGAGCGTCGCCGTGGCCGCGCTCGCCATAACCACACTTTTCCTGGTGATATGCGTCGTCGCCGTTTTCGTCGACCACGCTATCGGGCGCCTCGGGAGCAAAGGCGCACGGTAGACGGGCCGCTATTCCCAGAGCGGCTTGATGCCTTCGCGGTGAGCGTCGCAGCGCGAGATGCCGATGTCCTTGAGTTGATCGTCGGTCATCTCCAGCAGCGCCAGTCGGCCGCGCCGGCGCTCCAGCAGGCGGTCGATCCATTTCGCCAGCGAACTGACCACATGCACAATTCGGCCGGCGAAGCCGCGCTGCCCGGACGGGCGAGCAGGCTGACCGAGCAATTGGGTTTCCGAGTGGCGGAATGTTCCGATTGTATTCATTTTCTTTCTGCCAAATGTCAATTGCACCCTCGGTTGGGTGCATTGCCGGTATGTATTGACTCCCAAAACGGTGCAATATAGAAAATTGTCACCATGACAAATTGGATTCCAGATCTCACCGGTTCAGGCCCGCTGTATCAGCGTCTCGCGGATTCCATCGAGGCGGATATCGATCGAGGAGTGATCGGCGCGGGGGCAAAACTGCCGCCACAGCGCGACCTTGCCTACGACATCGGTGCCACGGTCGGCACCGTCGGGCGGGCCTATCAATTGCTGCGCGAGCGCGGTCTCGTCAGCGGCGAAGTCGGACGCGGGACCTATGTGCTTAGCCAGAACATCGGGGTTACGAAGCCGGAGGCGCCCGACACCAGCGTGGAGGGCACGCGCTATGTCGATGCCCCCAAGGGCAAGTTGCGGTTCGACAGCACGGCAGCCCCTGATATCGGCCAGGGCGCCGTTGTAGCCGACGTCCTGTCGCGCACCGCACAGGACCATCCGCATGAGATCTCAAGTTACACGCGCGACTTCCCGGATCGCTGGTACGAAGCCGGCGCCCGCTGGCTGTCCCGGAATGCCTTCCGGCCAACGATCGATACAATCGTGCCTACCCTCGGTACCCACGCCGCGGTGATGGCCGCGATCGCGGCCCTGACCACGCCCGGCGACTATGTCGCCTTCGAGCACCTCACCTACTCCCAGATTTCCCGCAGCGCCGGCCTGATCGGCCGGCGCACCGCGCTGGTTGCCTCGGACGATGAAGGCCTCGATCCGGCGGATTTCGAACGCGTCTGCGCGCAAAAGCACCCCAAGATGATCTTCCTGATACCGACGGCGCAGAATCCGACCCTGTTGACCTTGTCGTCGGCGCGACGCGAGGCGATCGCGCGTATCGCCCGTGATTACAACGTCATCCTGATCGAGGATGACCTCTACGGCCATTTGACCGACGACCCGACACCGCTGCTTGCCGAATTCGCGCCCGAGCGCACCATCATCGCCGGCGGCCTGTCGAAGTCGGTCGCCGCCGGACTGCGCGGCGGCTGGCTCTCCTGCCCGCCCGCTTATCGCCATCGCATCCGGGTCGCCCACAAGATGATGACGGGCGGCATGCCATTCCTGCTGGCGGAGGTGAATGCCCGGCTGGTGCTTTCCGGCCAGGCCAGCGAAATCCGCAAGCGCAGCATCGCGGAGATCAGCGCCCGCATGTCCATAGTGCGCGAAAGTTTGGCGGGCTTCTCATTCAGATCGCACGACAAGGTGCCGTTCGTCTGGCTCACCCTGCCCGATCCCTGGCTTTCCGGCACGTTCAAGAATGCCTGCCTGGAGCATGGCGTGCTGATCGACGATGAGGATGAATTCAAGGCGGGGCGCTCGGAGCGGGTTTTCCATGGGGTGCGCTTCGGTGTTTCGCAGCCGAGCGGGCGCGAGGATGTTGCCGGCGGCGTCGCGGTGATCAGGCGGCTGCTGGACGAGGGCCGCGCGGGCTACGACAGTTTTTCCTGAACCGTTCGCGGCCACCCGCCCTGCTGCCTCGAGACGTCGACTTGCGACACTGGACTTGTCAGAACCAGACCCGGATCAACCTTCGGCCTTGAAGTTCTTGGCTTCCTTCTCGGCTTTTTCCTTGCCGTGCTTCTCAGCCAATTCCTTGGCCTGCCGCGGCGAAACGTCGGTGGTCTCCGCGATATGGAGAGCTTCCTTGTCCGAGAGGCGATTGTCGTTCTTGCCTTGCTTGGTAGCCATGATTCTGTCTCCTCGGTGATAGGGACCTAACGACCGGGGCATCGGAGCGTTCCCCATTTTGGTTTTGCGGGGACTTGAAAGCTGGGTGGACGCCTTTCGCTGCTCACCAAAAGGCCTGCCGCGATCTATCGCCCTGTTGCTTTCTGCCTTTTTCCTCAGCCGACGGGTGTATCGACCGCAAGGCTTGCGATAAGAGGAGACTCAAAATCCCTGCTCCATGGACATAAATCGCCGCCCATGACCACTTCCAATTCCGTCCCGATCACATCAGACCTCATCGCCTCGCATGGGCTGAAGCCCGATGAGTATCAGCGCATATTGGACCTGGTCGGTCGCGAGCCGAGCTTCACCGAACTCGGCATCTTCTCGGCGATGTGGAACGAGCACTGCTCCTACAAATCCTCGAAGAAATGGCTGCGCACCTTGCCGACCACCGGCCCGCAAGTCATCCAGGGCCCGGGCGAGAATGCCGGCGTGGTCGACATCGGTGACGGCGACTGCGTCGTCTTCAAGATGGAAAGCCACAACCATCCCTCCTTCATCGAGCCCTACCAGGGTGCGGCGACGGGCGTCGGCGGCATCTTGCGCGACGTCTTCACCATGGGCGCGCGGCCGATCGCGGCGATGAACGCGCTGCGCTTCGGCGCGCCCGACCATCCCAAGACCAGGCATCTGGTCGCGGGCGTGGTTTCCGGCGTCGGCGGCTACGGCAATGCCTTCGGCGTGCCGACGGTCGGCGGCGAGGTCAATTTCGACGCCCGCTACAACGGCAACATCCTGGTCAATGCCTTTGCCGCGGGCCTTGCCAAGACCGATGCCATCTTCCTGTCCGAGGCAAAGGGCGTCGGCCTGCCGGTCGTCTATCTGGGCGCCAAGACCGGCCGCGACGGCGTCGGCGGCGCCACCATGGCCTCGGCCGAATTCGACGACAAGATCGACGAGAAGCGCCCGACCGTGCAGGTCGGCGATCCCTTCACCGAAAAATGCCTGCTGGAGGCCTCTCTCGAACTGATGGCTTCGGGCGCCGTGATCGCCATCCAGGACATGGGTGCTGCCGGCCTCACCTGTTCGGCGGTCGAAATGGGCGCCAAGGGCGACCTCGGCATCGAACTCGACCTCGACAAGGTGCCGGTGCGCGAGGAGCGCATGAGCGCCTACGAGATGATGCTGTCGGAAAGCCAGGAGCGCATGCTGATGGTGCTGCGCCCTGAAAAAGAGAAGGAGGCCGAGGCGATCTTTCACAAATGGGGCCTCGACTTCGCCATCGTCGGCAAGACCACCGACGATCTGCGCTTCCGCGTGCGGCACCAGGGGAACGAGGTCGCCAACCTGCCGATCAAGGATCTCGGCGACAAGGCTCCCGAATACGATCGCCCTTGGGTCGAGCCGAAGAAGCCGGCGCCGCTTGCCGCCAACGATATCCCGCAGGCCGACCTCGCCGATGCGCTGCTGAAGCTGCTTGGCGGACCGGACCTGTCTTCGCGCCGCTGGGTGTGGGAACAGTACGACACGCTGATCCAGGGTAATTCGCTGCAGCTTCCGGGCGGTGATGCCGGCGTGGTGCGGGTCGAGGGCCATCCGACCAAGGCGCTGGCCTTCTCCTCCGATGTGACGCCGCGCTATTGCGAAGCCGACCCCTACGAGGGCGGCAAGCAGGCGGTGGCCGAATGCTGGCGCAACCTGACTGCCACCGGCGCGCTGCCGCTCGCCGCTACCGACAATCTCAATTTCGGCAATCCCGAACGGCCAGAGATCATGGGCCAACTGGTCGGCGCGGTGAAAGGCATCGGCGACGCCTGCCGGGCGCTTGGTTTCCCGATCGTGTCGGGCAATGTCTCGCTCTACAACGAGACCAACGGCCGGGGCATCCTGCCGACACCGACCATCGGCGGCGTCGGCCTGATATCAGACTGGTCGAAGATGGCGCGGATCGGTTTCGCCGCGGAAGGCCAGATGATCCTGCTGGTCGGCGCACCGGCTTCCTGGGGAACGCATCTTGGCCAGTCCGTCTATTTCAGGGATATCCACGGCCGCAGCGACGGCCCGCCGCCGCCGGTCGACCTCGACCACGAGAAGCGCGTCGGCGACCACGTACGCTCGTTGATCGCTGCCGGCATCGTCACGGCCGCGCATGACGTCTCCGATGGCGGCATTGCGGTGGCGCTGGCCGAAATGGCGATGGCGTCGGGCATCGGCGCGACCGTTCCCGGGCTTGTCGGTACCGATCCGATCCCGGTCTGGTTCGGCGAAGACCAGGGCCGCTATCTCCTGACGTTGTCGATCGATCCGCATGGCGATGAATGGGACGCCATCCGCAAGCAGCAGGGCGAACTCGGCATTTTCGCGCCGTGGATCGGCTCGACCGGCGGCGCCGCGTTGAAGCTCGGCGATGCCAGGGCAATCCCGGTCAGCGACTTGACCGCCGCCCATGAAGGCTGGTTCCCGCGCTTCATGGATCAGGCCAGTTGACCAGGGCATGATCCCGAAAGGTGGAAACCGGTTTTCTTGGACAAAGGGAAAACCGTTTTGTCCAGAGATCCTGCTCAATCATAAGAAACTGGCCGTCCGGGCGCTGCTTGCAGTCGTCTTCTGGCCGTCGCTGTTCTTCTTCTGGTGCCTCGGGCCGTTCGTCTTCTTCCTGCTCTCGACGACATCGAGCGAGGTTTGCCCCAGGCTGGAAACGCGCGGAGAATTCCTCGCCGCGGCCAACGGCACGCTTCCCATGCTTGTCCTGCAGAACCTCATCTATGCGGTTCCGATCATCTGCCTGCTGCTTTGGAACCGGCTTCTGCCGGACGAGGCGCGGACGAGACACGTCGTCACCTGCATCAAGCTTTTCGCCGTCTCGGCCGTTTTGGGGGCCTTGTGGGAGTACGGCTCTTCGCTTGTCTGCGATGGTTACGGCCAGCCGTTCTTCTCGCCCGCCTGGCGAATGACCAGCTATCTGCCGATCGCCAACATGGCGATCAACCTCCCGCTCTACGTGCTGGTCTTCAGCCTTGGCCGCGCCTTCTCGATGCGCGAGGATGAGCCGGCGCAGGGGCCGGGTGAACCCATCGCCTGAACACCAACAGAACGGACACCGGACAGAACCGCTTCAATCCGGATTGGAAAGGCTTTAGGCTTGCCCGACTCTCATCACATGGGCCGCCGCGCCGCCGCCCTTCCGAAACAGGAATTTCCGCAATGGCAATGGACGCCCACGACATCGAAAAACTGATCAAGGACGGCATACCGGATGCCCGTGTGACGATTCGCGACCTCGCCGGTGACGGCGACCATTACGCCGCTGAGGTCGTGGCCGAAAGCTTTCGCGGAAAAAGCCGCGTCCAGCAGCATCAGATGGTCTATGACGCGCTGAAGGGCAATATGGGCGGCGTGCTGCACGCGCTGGCGCTGCAGACCAGCGTTCCCGACTGAGGCGTTTCCACCCGACACGCTTGGCCCAAAGCCGCCCATTCTTTGCGCCATTCGGGTGATGGCATGGCTAAAGTCTTGTTTCGGGCAACCTATGGGTTTATTTGAGGGACATGTTTCGAGCCTGACTCCCACAGGCGTGAAAGGATATTCCATGAGCGGCATCAACGACTACATCGACAATGAAGTGAAGGGCAACGACGTCGTCCTTTTCATGAAGGGCACGCCCGGCTTCCCGCAATGCGGATTTTCCGGCCAGGTCGTCCAGATCCTCGACTATATCGGCGCCGACTACAAAGGCGTGAACGTTCTGGACTCCGCCGAACTGCGCCAGGGCATCAAGGACTATTCCAACTGGCCGACGATCCCGCAGCTCTACGTCAAGGGCGAATTCGTCGGCGGCTGCGATATCATCCGCGAAATGTTCCAGGCCGGCGAATTGCAGACCTTTCTGGTCGAGAAGGGCGTGAGCGTCAAAGGCGCCGCCTGACTTCAGTTTTGGGCGTGTCGGTATCGACATGCCCAAGCCACCGGGGCGGCCCCACCTCGGCAATTTTACAAGCCCGGATCCCGGGACCAGGACGAGCCAAATGCGCCGGCCCGCCGGCGCGTTTTCGTTTGAGAGATCGGACTTGCCGTGGACCAGCAGAAATCAGCGCCGCAAGGGGCAAGCACCTCGCCTCGGGCAAGCCAATTGCCGATTCCGCGCTGGGAGTTCATCGCGCTCTGCGCGGCGCTGATGGCGCTCAATTCGCTGGCCATCGACATCATGCTGCCGGCGCTGCAGCAGATCGGTGCCTCGCTCGGGGTCGAGAACGAAAATCATCGGCAATATGTGGTCACCGCCTACATACTGGGTTTCGGCGGCGGCCAACTGTTTTTCGGGCCGATCTCGGACCGGTTCGGGCGCCGCTCGCCGCTCGTCGCCGGCCTGATCATCTATGTGGCGGCAGCCGCCGCGGCCGCTATCGCCCCGAGCTTTGAAACGCTCTTGATATGCCGCGCCGTGCAAGGCCTTGGCGCGGCCGCCACGCGCGTCATAGCGGTCTCGATCGTGCGCGATACATTCGACGGCCGGCGTATGGCCGAAGTCATGTCGCTGATCTTCATGGTGTTCATGGCGATCCCGGTCGTGGCTCCAGGCATCGGCCAGTTCATCATGCTGTTTGCGACCTGGCATTGGATATTCGTCACAATGGCCGTCGGAGCCATGATCGTCTCGGCGTGGTCGCTGCTGCGCCTGCCCGAGACGCTGCATCCCGAATATCGCCGGCCACTGACGGTTTCATCCATCCTCGGCGGCTTCCGCATCGTGCTCACCAACCGCATCGCGCTCTGCTATGCCTTCGCCAGCACCTTCATCTTCGGCGCCATGTTCGGCTTTATCGCCTCGGCGCAGCAGATCTACGTCGGCGTCTTCGACGTCGGCGAGATGTTTCCCGTCATCTTTGCCGGTGTCGCGGGCGTACTCGCCTTCTCCAACTATCTGAACTCGCGCCTTGTCGGCCGCGTCGGCATGCGCCGCCTGTCGCAAAGCGCGCTGTTGCTGTTTCTGGTGATCAGCCTGGCCTGGCTGGTGGTTTCACTGGAAACGAAGATGCCGCTCTGGCTGTTCATCACCTTCTTTGCCAGTGCCATGCTGCCGTTTGGCTGTCTTGGAGCCAATTTCAATGCGTTGGCCATGGAGCCGCTTGGCCAGCTGGCCGGCACGGCGTCGTCCATCCTGGGTTTCATGCAGACTTTTCTCGGCGGCATTCTCGGCACGCTGATCGGTCAGGCTTTCAACGGCACGGTGACGCCGCTAGCCGCCGGTTTCTGCAGCGTCTCGGTGGCCGCGCTGCTGATGATCCTGTTTGCGGAACGCGGCAAGATGTTCCAGCCGCAGAACGCCCCCGTTTCAGGCCACGTCACCGACCTGCATTGATTGTCGTCTGCTGGTGGCGTCAGGATGCGCGTTCAAGCGCCGCCGTGAAGCGAGGAGAGAGCATCCGCCCCGCGATCGCTCCGCCCATGCCATTTGAAAAGGGCAATGGAAGAGCGTCGTCGAGCGCCTTGAGAATGGACGCCGCGAAGGCTCGGCTGAGCCGCGGATCGACCCCCAGATCGGAATAGGTGGCGCGAGGCGTCCCGATCAGCGTCCCGTTGCGACGAAGCGAGAACTGCATGGTCAAGGACATGCCCGCGGTTCCGGGTGGCGGCTTCCAACAGGCATAGATAGCGTCCGACATCTCCTTGATGGTGTCGATGGGATCGGGACTGTGACAGGAGCGTTCTTGCGCGATTGCCGCGTTCGCAAACGGCACCACGGCAAGAGCCACAAAAATTGCGAACCGAGGTTTCATTCGAGAGCCTCCGCCAAAACGCCCGACTCGATCATACAACGGTTCAAGCCACAGGAATTGGTCCTATTCCGCCCACAGCTCGCGGCGCAGTTCCTGCCAGCTGTCCTGGTCCGGCGCGACAAGCAGGCCGCCATCGACATGCGAAGGCAGATAGGCGCTGCCGTCGATCCGAGCGGCATGGCCGCCGGCCTCCTGATGGATCAGCACGCCGGGCAGATGATCCCAGGGCATCAGCTTGTTGTAGACGACAAAATGCGCATGCCCGCTCGCCAGCAAGCGATATTCGTGAGCAGCGCAGCGATAGGCGAACTGCGACAGTGCCTTGGTCTGGTTGCGCGCCAGGCGTGAGCGCTCCGGTTCGTCGAGATATTGCCAGGACACCGCGCCGGTCATCTGCGAGATCGGCACTGGCGCCGCCACACGCACTTTCTCCAGGCTGCCATGGGCATGCCTGATATGACTGCCGGCACCCCTGGCGGCGATGAGCCAGTCCTTGCCCACCGGATCATGGATGATGCCCGCGACCGTCTCCCCCCTGACCACGACCGCCAGCATGACGCCGAACAGCGGCACGCCGGACGCGAAATTGAAGGTGCCGTCCACCGGATCGACGGTGAACGCCAGTTCGGCATCGCCCAAGCCGTCGAGCAGCGCCGGATCTTCGGAGCAGGCCTCCTCGCCCACCACCATGGCAGAGGGATAGCGATCGCGCAGCCTGGCGGTGATCAGCCGCTCGGCGTTGACATCGGCCTCCGTCACCAGGTCGGCGGCGGAAGTCTTCTGCCTGATGTCGCCGTCGCCCAGTCGGCGAAAGCGCGGCATGATTTCGGCTTGGGCTGCCTCGGCCAGAATGCCGGCCAGCCAGTCGATCGCGGTGTCGTCAAATGTCATCGGAAATGTCTTGCCTGATCGCGAGGGTTTCATTGAGGGCGGCGAAATCGAACAGCTTTCGGTCGAGCAAATGCGACGGCCTGGTGTTGGACAGAGCGCGAATCATGGTGTCCTTGCGGCCGGGCATGCGCTTTTCGATGTCCTCGAGCATCGCTTTCATGGCGTTGCGCTGCAGCCCTTCCTGGCTGCCGCAGAGATCGCAAGGGATGATCGGGAACCGCATCGCGGCAGCGAATTTCTCCAGATCGATTTCGGCACAATAGCTCAGCGGCCGCAACACCATCACATCGCCTTCGTCGTTGAGCAGTTTCGGCGGCATGGCGGCAAGCCGCCCGCCGTGGAACAGGTTCATGAAGAAGGTTTCGAGGATGTCCTCGCGATGATGGCCGAGGACCAGGGCCGAGCAGCCTTCCTCGCGCGCGATCCTGTAGAGATGGCCGCGCCGCAGCCGCGAGCAGAGCGAGCAATAGGTGCTGCCTTCGGGGAGCTTGTCGGTCACGACCGAATAGGTGTCCCGGTATTCGATACGGTGCGCTATGTCGTTGGTGTCGAGATAGTCGGGCAGGATATGCTTGGGGAAATTCGGCTGGCCCTGGTCGAGATTGCAGGCCAGCAACTCGACTGGCAGCATCCCGCGCCATTTGAGATCAAGCAACATGGCCAGCAGACCGTAGGAATCCTTGCCGCCCGACAGCGCGACCAGCCAGCGCTCGCCCGGCTTCACCATCGAAAAATCCTCGATCGCCTGGCGGGTCAGCCGTAGCAGTCGCTTGCGCAGCTTGTTGAACTCGACCGAGGACGGTACATCGGCGAACAGCGGGTGAGAGCCGCCTTCGGCGGCCGGTTCTAGTGTTTCGATGTCTGGCTGCATGTTCATGGCGCGACGGCCCCGGATGTGACTTCCGCCCGGCTTAGCGCATTGTCTGGAAAATCGAAATTGATTTTAGCGACACGCCGCAAAACGGGTGCCCGAAACAAAAAAGGCCGCTCGAGGGGCGGCCTTTCCGGTATCGCAAAAAAGCGTTCGCTTAGCGCGAGTAGAATTCGACGACCAGGTTCGGTTCCATCTGCACGGCGAACGGAACGTCCGCCAGGCCCGGGATGCGCGAGAAGGTCGCGGTCATCTTGTTGTGATCGGCTTCGATGTAGTCGGGCACATCGCGCTCGGCGAGGCCAACCGATTCCAGGACGATCACCAGCTGCTTCGACTTTTCGCGCACTTCGACGACATCGCCCGGCTTGCAGCGATACGAGCCGATGTTGACGCGCTTGCCGTTGACGTTGACGTGGCCGTGATTGACGAACTGACGGGCGGCGAAAATGGTCGGCACGAACTTGGAGCGGTAGACAACCGCGTCGAGACGCGATTCGAGCAGGCCGATCAGGTTCTCCGAGGTGTCGCCCTTGCGGCGATCGGCCTCTTCATAGACCTTGCGGAACTGCTTTTCCGACACGTCGCCGTAGTGGCCCTTCAGCTTCTGCTTGGCACGGAGCTGCAGGCCGAAGTCGGAAAGCTTGCCCTTGCGGCGCTGGCCATGCTGGCCGGGGCCGTATTCACGCTTGTTGACCGGGGACTTGGGGCGGCCCCAGATATTTTCGCCGAGACGGCGGTCGATCTTGTATTTCGCGGATTCGCGCTTGCTCATCGCATTCCCTTTCAAAGACAACACACCCGGCACCTCTTGGTCCGGGTGAAGGAAACGCGCCCTCCTCTGGCCTCCGTTTTCGAGACCTGACAGGGTTTTCCCACGCAACGCGGCGGAAAACCCACGGGACACGTCAGTTCAAACAAGATCGGAAACGATTGTCGTGACAGATCTTGCGTATACAAAACAAACACCGGACATCGCTGCCCGGCGTTGGCGGCTGGTTAAACCGAGATTTAACCGGTGTCAAGCTTGTGAGTGGCGCGGCGCAACGCAACCGTATAGCGTCCAAGGCGTTGATGCGATGCCGATGTGGCGGGAGGTTTGCGCCAGCGGCACCAGGAAGGGACTGGAGCTAGAGGAGCTTAATTGCATGAAGAAGTTTTTCCTTACCCTGGCAGGGGCCGCGGTGCTTGCCGGGTCGATGGCGGTGGCCCCTGAGCCGGCCATGGCGCGTCATTGGCACGGCCACAAGCAGGTCTGCCGCATCGTCGTGAAGAAGCGAGTGGTGTGGCGGCATGGCCATCGCAGGGTGATCGTCGAGAGAGTACGGCGCTGCCGCTGGTAAGACTGTTCAACGCCACAATTCCCGGGCCAGCGAACGTCGCTGGCCCTTTTTCATTCCAAGGTAGTCTGGCTCGAGCGCTCAATCCTTAGGATTTTTTCTCCGGCAATCCCTTGCGCTTCGTCTCGGCGAATTCCTCGAGCTGCTTTTCATTCATCGATTCATACATGCCCTTGGAGGCGCCCTTGAGTTCGCTTTTCTTGGTCTCGCCGCGTTTGGCGGAGAGTGCGGCGCCGGCGGCTTTCTGCTGGGCTTTCGAAGTGGCTGGCATGGCGGGTCTCCTTTGCTGTCAGGAGAAACGCCACGCTTCGGCGGCGGTTCCAGCGCCAGTGGCGCTGCTCCCCGTCCGCCTGGTGCCAACCCTTGGCCGCGCTCGGCGATTTTCGTCGGCAGCCTTCTCGTGTCCGGAACCCCAGTGTAGGACGGCTGAATGAAATCCCTGACCGATCCCTCACAGGTTCTCTCCGCGGGACTGGCGAAAATCCGCGCCGAATTCCACGTGCCGGACGGATTTCCGGCCGATGTGCTTGCCGCGGCGGAGGCGGCGGCCAAACGTGTGCCCAACCAGCATGCCGATCGAACTGAAATGCCGTTCGTCACGCTCGATCCGGCTGCTTCCACCGATCTCGATCAGGCGTTCTCGATCGAGGCGAGCGGTGGCGATCTTCTGCTGCATTACGCCATCGCCGACGTGGCCTGGTTCGTCGAGGACGGCGACGCGATCGATCGCGAAGCCTGGACGCGGGGCGAGACGCTTTACTTGCCGGACGGCAAGGCCGGGCTCTATCCGCCGGTAATTGCCGAGGGTGGGGCGAGCCTGTTGCCGGATGGACCCCGTCCAGCTGCTATCTTCACGGTTCGGGTTGCGCAGGACGGCGCGACGAAGTTGGACGGCGCGGAGCGGGCAATCATTCAAAGCCGCGCGAAGCTCGCCTATGACAGCGTGAAGGCCTCCGATGTCCCGGCCGGCTTCGCCGAAATGGCGCGGCGCATGGCGGCGAATGAGCGGCGCCGTGGGGCTTCCCGCGTCGACCCACCCGAGCAGGAGGTGGAAAGGCTTGCCGACGGCACATTCCGGCTTTCGTTCAGGCCGCTTCTGCAATCCGAGCAGGACAACGCCGCGCTTTCGCTGGCCGCCAACATGGCGATCGCCGATGCCATGCTTGCGCATCATACCGGCCTTTTTCGGGTGATGTCGGGGCCGGATGCCTTCAAGGTTCAAAGGCTGCGCAACGCGGCACAGGCTCTCGGACTGTCCTGGCCGGCCTCGACCAGCTTGCGGGACTATCAGCGAACCCTCGATCCGACCGATCCGCATCAGGCGGCGCTGATGCTGGAAATCCGCCATGCAAGCCCCGGCGCATCCTATCAACCGTATCAGGACGGCGTTGTCCCATGGCATGAGGCGATGGCCGCGACCTATGCCCATGCAACGGCGCCACTGAGGCGCCTTGCTGATCGCTATGTCGTGCGCTGTGCGCTGGCTATCGCCAACGGCCAGCCCGTGCCCCAGGCTGTTACCGACGCGTTTGCCAGGTTGCCGAAGGCGATGGGGCGCGCGGATAGCCGCGCTTCGCAGATCAACCACGCGGCCATCGACCTTGCCGAGGCGGTAATGCTGGAGGGGCGCGAGGGCGAGACGTTCAAAGCCGTCGTCACCGACTTCGTCGACCATGGCGTGCGCATTCAGCTTGCCGACATGGCTGTCGTTGCCACCGTGAAGGCCTCGGGGCTCAGACAGGGTGATGGTCTGACGCTTAGGCTAGTCCTGGCCGATCCGGATCAACGCAGCATCGTCTTCGAACCTGTTTGAGTGGCGGGCGGCTTTGCCGCTGTCCAAGTGAACGGTCAGCCCGAACCCCTGCATCAGGCGGCTGACGGCGAAGTCCGCCTTGCCCGAGGTGAAGACCGCGATATCAGGCTCGGCTTGCGGCAGCGCCCCATTGATCGCCGGCAGCAGCGAAAGGGCGCGCCGTGCGATCGCCTCGGCCGGATCGATCCAGTCGACCGGCCAGGGAGCGGTCTTGCGCATGCGATTGACCAGAAAGGGATAGTGCGTGCAGGCCAGCACGACGATGTCGGTGCGCATGCCGTCGCGCTCGATGAAGCATGGCTCGATCTCGGCGCGCACGGCCTCTTCGTCGACGAAGCCCTGGCGCATATAGGCTTCGGACAGGCCAGCCAGCCTGTCGCTGCCGACCAGGCGGACATGGCATTTCTGCGCCCATTTGCTGATCAGGTCGCGCGTGTACTGGCGCTTCACCGTGCCCGGCGTCGCCAGCACCGAGACCAGCCCGGAGCGCGTGCGCTCGGCCGCCGGCTTGACCGCCGGCACCGTGCCGACGAAGGGATGGCCGGGAAATCTTTCGCGCAGCGCGTCGATCACCAGTGTCGAGGCGGTGTTGCAGGCGATAACCGAGATGGCCGGCGCGAAGCGGTCGAGCAGTTTGGCGAATAATCCTAGTATATGCTCTCTTAGGGCCGGCTCCTCCCAGGCGCCAAAAGGAAAAGCGGCATCGTCGGCGACATAGATAAAGCGCCGGTCGGGCATCAGGACGCGTGCCTCGCGCAACACGGTCAGACCGCCGACGCCGGAATCGAACATCAGGATCGGCTGGTCAGTCATTGTCGGTTCCCTTGCCGCCGAGCAGTGGCGTGTCCGTGTCGTCGCCGCTAGCGTCCGGCGCCCGACCAGTCGCCTCCGCCTTGCGGGCGCGCGCCGCCGCCGCGGGCAAACGCCTCGGGTCATCGCCAGGTGACCCATCGCCGCGCGGCATCGCCGGCGAGAACCGGTCAAGCGAAGAGATGATGCCGCGCAGCACCTTGAGCTCCGGCTCGGCAAAGCCTGCCCGCGTCAGCACGGCGCGGAGGTTGTCGACCATTTTCGGCTTCTTCGGCGCCGGCCTGAAATAGCCGCGCGCCTCGAGCGCGCCTTCGAGATAGGTGAACAGGCCGTGCAATTCTTCCTTGCTTGCAGGCTTCATCTCCGGCCCCGAAAAATTGGTCCTGGTCTCGTCCTCCAGGCCCGACTTCATCCACTCGTAGGACATCAGCAAGGCCGCCTGGGCGATGTTGAGCGAGGAGAAATCAGGATCGACCGGGAAAGTGACGATCTCGTCGGCGAGGCCGACCTCGTCATTGTAGAGGCCGAAGCGCTCGCGACCGAACAGGATACCGGTGCGTTGCCCCATTGCGTGACGGGCGCGCAGCATCCTGCCCGCCTCCACCGGTCCACGCACGGATTTGAAACCGTCGCGCTGCCTTGCGGTGGTGGCGAAGACGAAGTTCAGGTCGGCAAGTGCCGAGGCCAGATCGTCGAAAACCTTGACGGCATCGATGACGTGGTCGGCACGGCTGGCGGCGGCACGCGCCTTCTCGCTCGGCCAGCCATCGCGCGGATTGACCAGGCGCAGCTCCGACAGTCCGAAATTGGCCATGGCGCGGGCGACCATGCCGATATTCTCGCCGAGTTGCGGCTCGACAAGGATGATCGCCGGGCCGGCTGCGGTGTTATCGGGATCTTTGGTAATGGGCATGATTGTCAATGAACTGCTGTTTGCGGCATTTCAGCGTCCCCTGCCATATTCGGCCGCGAAAATGAAGCATTCGCAAATGACGGCGCCGTGGGCTCACATTCGTGACCGATCGCCGTTTGCGTGGCCAAAAGCGCTTTGATATACGGGCGGCATCCCCGGCCGACGCCACGCGGGCAAGGCCGTCCCATTCCCAGCAACGAGGCATTCTTTCCATGGCGAAGATCAAGGTGGCGAACCCGGTCGTCGAACTCGACGGCGACGAGATGACCCGCATCATCTGGCAGTTCATCAAGGACAAGCTGATCCACCCTTATCTCGACCTCAAGCTCGAATATTACGACCTGGGCATCGAGCATCGCGACGCCACCAACGACCAGGTGACCATCGATTCGGCCAACGCCATCAAGAAATACGGTGTTGGCGTGAAATGCGCGACCATCACCCCCGACGAGCAGCGCGTCGAGGAATTCAAGCTGAAGAAGATGTGGAAATCGCCGAACGGCACCATCCGCAACATTTTGGGCGGCACCATCTTTCGCGAGCCGATCATCATGAAGAACGTGCCGCGCCTGGTGCCCGGCTGGACCAAGCCAATCATCGTCGGTCGCCACGCCTTCGGCGACCAGTATCGCGCCACCGATTTCCGCTTTCCCGGCAAGGGCAAGCTGACGATCAAGTTCGTCGGCGAGGACGGCCAAGTCATCGAGCACGACGTGTTCGACGCGCCCGGCGCCGGTGTCGCCATGGCCATGTACAATCTCGACGAGTCCATCCGCGAATTCGCCCGGGCGTCGCTGAACTACGGCCTGCTGCGCAACTATCCGGTCTACCTGTCGACCAAGAACACCATCCTCAAGGCCTATGACGGCCGCTTCAAGGATATTTTCCAGGAAGTCTACGAGGCTGAATTCGAGGCCGAGTTCAAGTCGAAGAAGCTTTGGTACGAGCACCGCCTGATCGACGACATGGTGGCCTCGAGCCTGAAATGGTCGGGCGGCTATGTCTGGGCCTGCAAGAACTATGACGGCGACGTCCAGTCTGACACGGTGGCGCAAGGGTTCGGTTCGCTCGGCCTGATGACCTCGGTGCTGATGACGCCGGATGGCAAGACCGTCGAAGCGGAAGCCGCGCACGGCACCGTCACCCGCCACTATCGCCAGCATCAGAAGGGCGAGGAAACCTCGACCAATTCGATCGCGTCGATCTTCGCCTGGACGCGAGGCCTCGCGCACCGCGCCAAGCTCGACGACAACGCCGAACTGAAGCGTTTTTCCGAGACGCTGGAAAAGGTCTGCATCCAGACTGTCGAGAGCGGCTTCATGACCAAGGACCTGTCGCTCTTGATCGGCCCCGACCAGCCCTGGCTCTCGACCACCGGCTTCCTCGACAAGATCGACGAGAATTTGCAGAAGGCGATGGCGTAACCGCCTCGCGGACGAATGGGCAAGCCGGTCGTCTACGGCGCGGATTACAGCGTCTATGTACGCATCGTCCGGCTTGCGCTCGAGGAGAAAGGCATCGCCTACGATCTCGTGCCGGTCGACATCTTTGCAGAAGGTGGCGCGCCGGCATGGTACGGCAAACACCATCCTTTCGGCCGCATCCCGGCCTTCGAGCATGACAATTTCCGCCTGTTCGAGTCGAGTGCGATCGCGCGCTACGTCGACGAGGCCTTCGACGGGCCGGCGCTGCAGCCCGCCGACATACGCGCCCGCGCAAGGATGAACCAGATCATCGGCATGCTCGACGCCTACGCCTACCGTGCCATGGTCTGGGATGTCGCGGTCGAGCGTCTGGAGAAGGAAGTGCCCGACGAGAGCTTGATCGTGGATGGCCTGCGGCAGGCCGAGACGGTGCTGAAGGCGCTGACTTCGCTGAAGCAAGATGGGCCCTGGCTGCTCGGCGACCAGCTGACCCTGGCCGATCTGCACGCGGCGCCGATCATCGGCTACTTCGTCAAGGTTCCAGAAGGACGGGGATTGCTGGCGCAGTTTGCAGGCATCTGGGATTTGTATTTGCGAATGGCTGGCCGCCCGAGCTTCGTGCGTACCGAAAAAGCGTATAACTCGAGGTGAGCTTCCTCGACGTCGCGCCGCCCCTGCCCTGGCGGGCATTTCTCCCCGTGAACGGGGAGAAAGAGGCTGGTCGCGTTGCCGGCGCTCTTCTGCAACGAGGGCGATTGGCGAAGGGCGCGACGAAAGCGCCCTTCTCCCCGTTCTACGGGGAGAAAATGGCGGCAGCCAGATGAGGGGCAGCGCTGCCCCAAGAGAAAGGATCCCGCCTGGGCCCACGCATGGTAGCTACGCTGCTTCGAGCGCCGCCCTCACCGCCGCGATCGCATCATCGGCCTTCGACGCATCCGGGCCGCCGGCCTGCGCCATGTCGGGGCGGCCGCCGCCGCCCTGCCCGCCCAATGCGGCGGAGGCCACGCGCACCAGATCGACGGCGCTGAAACGGCCGACGAGATCATCGGTGACAGCGACCACGACGCTCGCCTTGTTGTCCTCAGCCGTGCCAACAAACACGACGACGCCAGAGCCCAACGAAGTCTTGCCCGCGTCGGCCAGCGGCTTCAGGTCCTTCGGCGAGACACCTGACACCGCCTTGCCGAGAAAGCCGACGCCAGCGACGATCTCGTTGGCGGCAGGAGCATCGGCAGGCGACCCGCCGCCCAGCGCCAATTTCTTGCGCGCTTCGGCCAGGTCCTTCTCGAGCTTCTTGCGCTCTTCGAGCAGCGCTTCGACGCGCGCTGGCACATCTGCGGGCGAAATCTTAAGCGTTGCCGCCGTGGTCTTCAGGCGTCGGTCCTGCTCATCGAGATGCCTGCGCGCGGCCTCGCCGGTCAACGCCTCGATGCGGCGCACGCCGGCGGCGACAGCACCATCCGAGACGATGCGCACCAGGCCGATATCGCCGGTCGCCCTGACATGCGTGCCGCCGCAGAGCTCGACCGAATAAGGGCGGTTGGCCTTGGCGCCATGCAGGCCCGTGCCCATCGACACGACGCGCACCTCATCGCCGTATTTCTCGCCGAACAGCGCCATCGCGCCCTCGGCAATGGCGTCATCGACCGACATCAGGCGCGTGGTCACCGGGCCGTTCTGCACGACGATCTCGTTGGCCATGCGCTCGACCTCTTCGAGCTCCTGCGCGGAGATCGGCTTGTTGTGCGAGATGTCGAAGCGCAGACGCTCGGGTGCGACCAGCGAACCCTTCTGCGCGACATGGGTGCCCAGCACCTCGCGCAACGCCTCGTGGATCAGGTGCGTCGCCGAGTGGTTGGCGCGCAGCCGGGAGCGCCTGGCATGATCGACCTTAAGTTCGACCGCGGCACCCGGCCTGACCGTGCCGGCGACCACCTTGCCGAGATGCACGAAGAGGCCATCGGCCTTCTTCTGCGTGTCGGAAATCTCGATCGAGAAGCCCTCGCCCGAGATTATGCCGGTGTCACCCATCTGGCCGCCGGACTCGCCGTAGAACGGCGTCTGGTTGACGACCACGGCGACCGCATCGCCCTTGCCGGCGCTGTCGACGGTCTTGCCGTCCTTGACCAGCGCCTCGATGAGGCCTTCCGCCTGCTCGGTTTCGTAGCCGAGGAATTCGGTGGCGCCGGTCTTTTCACGCACGGAGAACCAAACCGTCTCGGTGGCGGCCTCGCCGGACCCGGCCCAGTGCTTGCGCGCCTCTGCCTTCTGCTGCTCCATCGCATTGGTGAAGCCGGCAAGGTCGACCGAGATGCTGCGCTGCCGCAGCGCGTCCTGCGTCAGGTCGAGCGGGAAGCCATAGGTGTCGTAGAGCTTGAATGCCGTTTCGCCATCGAGCATGTCGCCGGCGCCGAGCTTCTCCGTCGCCTCGGACAGCAGCCCGAGGCCGCGCACCAGCGTCTTGCGGAAACGGGTCTCCTCGAGTTTCAGGGTCTCGGCGATCATCGTTTCGCCGCGTGCCAGTTCGGGATAGGCCTGGCCCATCTCGCGCACCAGCGCCGGCACCAGCTTCCACATCAGCGGCTCGTTCGCCCCCAGCAACTGCGCATGGCGCATGGCGCGGCGCATGATGCGGCGCAGCACATAGCCGCGGCCTTCGTTCGACGGCAGCACGCCGTCAGCGACCAGGAAGGAGGACGAGCGCAGATGATCGGCAATGACGCGATAGGACGCAACCGTTTCGGCGTCGGGCGCGCGCCCAAGTGCCGAGGACGCCGCATCGATCAGATGACGGAACAGGTCGGTCTCGAAGACGCTTTCCACTCCTTGCAGGATGGACGCCATGCGCTCCAGGCCCATGCCGGTGTCGATCGACGGGCGCGGCAGGTCGACGCGCTCCTCTTTCGTTACCTGCTCATACTGCATGAACACCAGGTTCCAGAATTCGAGGAAGCGATCGCCGTCTTCCTCGGGACTGCCGGGAGGTCCACCCCAGATGTGCTCGCCACGATCGATGAAGATTTCCGAGCAAGGTCCGCAAGGACCGGTGTCGCCCATCGCCCAGAAATTGTCCGAGGTCGGGATGCGGATGATGCGATCGTCGGAGAAACCGGCGATCTTCTTCCAGAAGCCAGCCGCCTCGTCGTCCGTGTGATAGACGGTGACCAGCAGCTTGTCCTTCTTCAGCCCGAACTCCCTGGTGATGAGGTTCCAGGCAAGCTCGATGGCGCGCTCCTTGAAATAGTCGCCGAAGGAGAAATTGCCGAGCATCTCGAAGAAGGTCAGGTGGCGCGCGGTATAGCCGACATTGTCGAGATCGTTGTGCTTGCCGCCGGCGCGGACGCTTTTCTGGGCTGTGGTGGCGCGCGAATAGGGCCGCTTCTCCAAACCGGTGAAGACATTCTTGAACTGCACCATGCCGGCATTGGTGAACATCAATGTCGGATCGTTGCGCGGCACGAGCGGGCTTGAGGCCACGACCTCGTGGCCCTCCTTGCGGAAATAGTCGAGAAAGGTCGACCGGATCTCGTTGACGCCACTCATGGATACTGCCTTTTCAAGAGAGCCGCCGGCCGGACCGGCGGGAGATGGCTCTGTATTTTCTAGAAGATGGAGCTGGCCTTTTAGCCGTAGCTCTTGACCCTGTCCAGAAACACGGAATTGGGCCAATTCGCGCTTTGCACCGGCACTTGCGGGGCCGCCCAAACGAAAACCGCCGGCGCGAAGGCCGGCGGTTTGGAACGCGGTACTACGGAACTCTGTTACTTAAGCATTGACTAATAGTCTGGATTTATGGCCAAATTCTGGCCGTTGCCTACATCGCGCCGGCTTCGTCCTCAAAACCGTCGTCGCCATTGCCCTCGGAGCCACCATTTTCGAGGAACTTTTCGGCGATCAATCCGGCATTCTGCCTGAGCGCCAGCTCGATCTCGCGCGCGGTATCGGGATTGTCGCGCAGGAACAGTTTCGCATTCTCGCGGCCCTGGCCGAGACGCTGCGAATTATAGGAGAACCAGGCGCCCGATTTCTCGACCACGCCGGCCTTGACGCCGAGGTCGACCAGTTCGCCGGTCTTGGAGACGCCCTCGCCATACATGATGTCGAACTCGACCACCTTGAAGGGCGGCGCCAACTTGTTCTTGACCACCTTGACGCGGGTCTGGTTGCCGACGACCTCGTCACGATCCTTGACCGAGCCGATACGGCGGATGTCGAGGCGAACCGAAGCGTAGAATTTCAGCGCGTTGCCGCCGGTCGTGGTTTCGGGCGAACCGAACATGACGCCGATCTTCATGCGGATCTGGTTGATGAAGATGACCATGGTGTTGGAGCGCGAGATCGACGCGGTCAGCTTGCGCAGCGCCTGGCTCATCAGGCGGGCCTGCAGACCCGGCAGCGAATCGCCCATCTCGCCCTCGATCTCGGCACGCGGCGTCAGCGCCGCCACCGAATCGACCACCAGCACGTCGATGGCGCCGGAACGCACCAGCGTGTCGCAAATCTCCAGCGCCTGCTCGCCGGTGTCGGGCTGCGAGATCAGCAGGTTCTCAAGATCGACGCCGAGCTTGCGGGCGTAGACCGGATCGAGCGCGTGTTCGGCATCGACGAAGGCGCAGATGCCGCCCTTCTTCTGGGCTTCAGCCACGGTGTGCAGGGCCAGGGTCGTCTTGCCGGAGCTTTCCGGCCCATAGATCTCGATGATACGGCCGCGCGGCAAGCCACCGACGCCGAGCGCGATGTCGAGGCCGAGCGAGCCGGTCGGCACCGTTTCGATCTCGACGACCTGCTCGTTGGCGCCGAGCCGCATGATCGAGCCCTTGCCGAAAGCCCGCTCGATTTGCGACAGCGCCGCATCCAGAGCCTTTGATTTGTCCACTGCCTTATCCTCTACCAGCCGCAAAGAATTCTGAGCCATGATACATCACCCCTTGGTCGTCAATGAAGGCCGGACAATCCGTGATCCCTGCCATTTTGTACCTTTTTTGTTCTCATTTGGCAAGGGGTGACAACCAACTGAAAAACAAAGGATATCGCGATTTGTTCTTTTTTTGTCTCGCAAACCCTGGCACGAACGGGCTCCGCATTGGGCCAGACGGCTCGATCGTATCGCCCGACCGAATCGCCGACCAGCATGCGAAGCTCTGTCGCGCACTCTAGCGCTTGTGCGGCCGCAACAACAAAGGTCATATCGCCACCATGGTGGAATCCCCGAAGATCCTGGCCGTGGGCGGCGCCCATATCGACCGGCGTGGCCAGGTGTACGGTCCCTATGTGCCGGCAGCCTCCAATCCCGGCACGATGCGCGAGGATGTCGGCGGGGGCGTCTTCAATGCGTTGCGCAGCATGGTGCGGCGCGGCGTGTCGGCCTCCCTGGTGTCGATGCGGGGCGGCGATGCGTCGGCCGATACGGTTTCACGGGCCATCGCCGAGGCAGGCATCGCCGATCTTTCGGCGGTGTTCCTCGACCGTACCACGCCGAGCTACACGGCATTGATCGATCGCGAGGGCGAATTGATCGTCGGCTTTGCCGACATGGCACTGTACGACCTGGCTTTTCCCAAGCAGATCAGGCGTTCCAAGATACGCCAGGAGGTGGCCGCCGCCGATGCCATCCTGTGCGACGCCAATCTGCCGTCGGCCGCCCTGGAGCGGCTGCTGTCGCTCGCCGCCGGTAAACCGGTTTTCGCCATCGCGATTTCGCCGGCGAAGGTAACGCGGCTGATACCGGTTCTCGGCGGGCTGGCCCAGCTCTTCATGAACCGGCGAGAGGCCGTCGTGCTGGCCGGTGTCAATGCAGCGGCCGCCGAGCGGGAAATGGTCGACGGGTTGCGGTGCAGCGGCCTTGCCAGCGGCGTGGTCACGGCAGGCAGCGGCCCTGTGCTGGGTTTCGATGAGACAGGCGCCTTTTCGATCCTGCCGCCTGCCCCCAGAAAAGTCGCCGATGTCACCGGCGCCGGCGACGCGCTGGCAGGTGCAACGGTCGCAGCACTGCTGCGGGGCCAGCCGCTGCGCCACGCCGTGCGTGAGGGCGTCGCCGCGGCAACGCTGGCCATCGAAAGCGCCGACGCGGTGCCCGAATTCACCGCGGCGAGCTTCGCGGAAGCGCTGGCCCTTGTGCCGGATGCCAGGGAAGTGGCATGAGACCCGGCAAGTTCATAACGCGCGGTGAAGCTACGCTTTCCTGATGGATGCGCCGCACTCCGGATTGGAGATCAGAGATGACGCCAGAGACCGCCCGCCCCTTCATCGATGTCCACGCACCGGTGGCGCAGGCCCTGGCCGCCGGGCGCCCGGTGGTGGCGCTCGAAAGCACCATCATCACCCATGGCATGCCCTATCCCGACAATGGCGCCATGGCGGCCAACGTCGAAAAGATCATCGCTGACGGCGGCGCCGTGCCGGCAACCATCGCGGTGGTCAACGGCCGCATCAAGATCGGGCTTTCGGACGGCGAACGCGAATCGCTGGCGATGACCGGTGACGCCATGAAGCTGTCGCGCGCCGATCTCGGCTTCGCCGTCGCGCAGGGCCGCACCGGTGGCACCACGGTCGCCGCCACCATGATCGCGGCTGACATGGTCGGGATAAAGGTGTTCGCCACCGGCGGCATTGGCGGCGTGCACAAGGGGGCGGAAAAGAGCTTCGACATCTCGGCCGACCTCGATGAATTGGCGCGTACACCGGTGATCGTCGTCTCGGCCGGCGCCAAGGCGATCCTCGACATCGAAAAGACGCTGGAAGTGCTGGAGACGCGCGGCGTGCCCGTGGTCGGCCATGGCTGCGAGACGATGCCGGCCTTCTGGTCGCGGCAGTCACCGTTCCGGGCGCCATTGACCTTGCACGGACCGGAAGATATCGCGCATTTCTACCGGACACGCCTGGCTCTGGGCTTGGGCGGCGGCATGCTGATTGCCAACCCCGTGCCGGAGAACCAGGAAATCCCGGCCGAGGAGATGGCGGGCTATATCGAAGCCGCGCAAAAGGCGGCCGAGGCGCTCAACGTGACCGGCAAGGCGGTGACGCCGTTCCTGCTGGGAAAAATCCTCGAACTCACCGGCGGCCGCAGCCTGAAGACCAACATCGCGCTGGTCGAGAACAATGCAAGGCTGGCGGCTGAGATCGCCAAGGCGCTGTAGGGACTGCCAAGAAAGTCCCCCTCACCCGGATTGCCAAGACCGAATTGCAAAGAGCAATTTGGGGCAATCCGACCTCTCCCCGAGGGGAGAGGAACTTGCGGCCTCAACGCAAACCTCTTCTCCCCCCCGGGGGAGAAGGCGGCCGCGAAGCGGCCGGATGAGGGGGCGGCCTCGCGCTGGCGGGAGCCTACTTCCCCGCCCGCCGCCCAGCCTCATAGGCGCGTCGCGCCCACACCGTCATTTCGTCGGGATCGTCGAAAGCGCTGTCGGGAATGCTCCAATAGGGCATGGCGACAAGCTTGCCGTGGCGAGAGCCGGTGTAGGTCCATTGCCGGCAGCCCGCGGCTTCGAACTCCGATTCGCTCTGCGCGTCGGCTTTCAGCAGCAATTCGCCGCGCAGCACGATGGCGACGATGACGCCATCGAAATAGATGCCTTTGCCGCCGAATAGTTTTCGGATGCTGACCGGACCGAGGCCCTCGAACAGTTCTGCGATGCGCTCATTGTCCATGCCGCGATCATGTCACCGGCATTTGGCCTTGTCATCGCCGCAACCAAAATCATGCTGACAGGTTGTGGCTATCCTGTCGGAGTTTTAGCCATGCCTGTGCTGCTCAAGGGGTCCTGTCGCTGCAACGCCGTGCGTTTCGAGGTGGAAAGCCACACGCCCGTGCCGTTCATGCTGTGCTACTGCTCGATCTGCCGTAAGCAGCAGGGCGGCGGCGGTTTCGCCATCAATCTCGGCGCCGCCTACGAGACGCTGAACATCAGGGGCAAGAGCAATCTCGGCGTCTATCGCGCCGAGATCGAGGATGACGAGCATCCCCACTGCGAGATATCGACCGGGGAGCGCAATTTTTGCCGCAAATGCGGGTCGGCGCTCTGGCTCTACGACCCAACCTGGCCGGACCTGGTGCATCCCTTCGCCTCGGCGATCGACAGCGATCTGCCAACGCCGCCTGAAAAAGTGCATCTGATGCTGAAATACAAGGCCAACTGGGTCGAGCCTGAGATCGGCAAGGGCGACAAGACATTCGACGTCTATCCCGAGGAATCGATCGCCGATTGGCATAAGCGGACGGGGATGTGGGTGGATTAGCTTTCTTCGCCCCGTAAACGGGGCGAAGGAAGATCAGGCCGTGGCGCGCGCCTCGGCCAGCGCCTTGAGATCGGCCGGCTTCAGTTCGACGGATTCGCCGCAGCCGCAAGCCGAACTCTGGTTCGGGTTGTGGAAGGTGAAGCCGGTACGCAGCGTCGTCTGCTCGAAATCCATCTCGGTGCCGAACAGAAACAGGGCGGCTTCCGGCGCGACATAGACATGCGCGCCGTCGCGCTCGATATGGTCGTCCTTTGTGTTGGGCTCGGTCACCAGATCGACCGTGTATTCCATGCCGGCGCAGCCGCCCTTCTTGATGCCAAGGCGGATGCCATGCGCGTTGTCGCGCGTGGCGACGATCTCACGCACCCGGTCGGCGGCCTTTTCGGTCATCGTGATGACGGCAAAGCGTCCCATGCTTTTTCCTTCTCCATTCCATGCAGGTTCAAGGCCTGCCGAATGATTCCTCACCTAAATGGTGAAGTTTTACCACTGGCGCAAGTGTGCCAGGTGCGGCGCTAGTACCAGCCCACCGCCACCTGCGCCTCTTCAGACATGCGGTCGGGCGTCCAGGGTGGGTCGAAGGTCATGTTGACTTCAACGCCGGAGACGCCCTCGACGGCACCGACGGCATTTTCCACCCAGCCGGGCATTTCGCCGGCCACCGGGCAGCCAGGCGCGGTCAGCGTCATGTCGATCTTGACCGAGCGGTCGTCCTCGACGTCGATCTTGTAGACGAGGCCAAGCTCGTAGATGTCGGCCGGGATTTCCGGGTCGTAGACCGTCTTCAACGCCGAGACGATGTCGTCGGTCAGCCGCGCCAGTTCATCGGCGGGAATGGCCGAGGCGGAAACGACGCTGTTGCCGGCGGCTTCCGGCGTAGCTTCGGTGGTGGTGCTCACATCATCCATGGTCGTCACCCGAAAAAATCGTCATCCGAAGAATTTGCGCGCTTTTTCAAGCGCCTCGGCCAAAGCGTCGACTTCTGCCCTGGTATTATACATGCCGAACGATGCCCTGCATGTGGAGGTTACGCCAAAGCGTTTCAACAGCGGCTGGGCGCAATGGGTGCCGGCACGGACCGCCACGCCTTGCCTGTCTATCACCATCGACACGTCATGGGCATGAATGCCTTGCAGCTCGAAGGAGATGATGGCGCCCTTGCCGGGCGCATCGCCGAAGATGCGCAGCGAGTTGATGGCGCGCAGGCGCTCGTGGGCGTAGGTCTTCAAGTCTTCCTCATGCGCGGCGATGCGCTCGCGGCCGACAGAGTCCATGTAGTCGAGCGCGGCGCCCAGTCCGATCGCCTGGACGATCGGCGGCGTGCCGGCCTCGAAGCGATGCGGCGGCTCGTTGTAGGTGACGATGTCTTCCGTCACCTCCTCGATCATCTCGCCGCCGCCCATGAAGGGCCGCATGCCGGCGAGACTATCCTTCTTGCCGTAGAGCACACCGATGCCCGAGGGACCGTAGACCTTGTGGCCGGTGAAGACGAAGAAATCGCAATCGAGATCCTGCACGTCGATCGGCATGTGCACCGCGCTCTGGCTGCCGTCGACAAGCACCGGAATTCCACGCGAATGCGCGATGCGCACGATCTCCTTGATCGGTGTCACCGTGCCCAGCGCGTTCGACATCTGCGTGATGGCCACGAGTTTAGTGCGATCGGACAGCCGCTTTTCGAATTCCTCGATGTGGAAGACGCCGAGATCGTCGACCGGCACCCAGACCAGCTTGGCGCCCTGCCGCTCGCGGATGAAGTGCCAGGGCACGATGTTGGAGTGGTGCTCCATGATCGACAGCACGATCTCGTCGCCCTCGCCGATATTGGGCATGCCATAGCCATAGGCGACGGTGTTGATGGCCGACGTCGTGTTGGAGGTGAAGACGATGTTGTCGGTGCTTGGCGCGTTGAGGAAACGGCGCACCGTTTCCCGCGCCTTTTCGTAAGCGTCGGTGGCGGCATTGGACAGAAAATGCAGGCCGCGATGGACGTTGGCGTATTCCTGGGAATAGGCGTGCTGGATCGTGTCCAGCACCACCCGCGGCTTCTGCGCCGAGGCGCCATTGTCGAGATAGACCAGCTTCTTGCCGTAGACTTCGCGCGACAGGATCGGGAAGTCGCGGCGGATCGCCTCGACGTCGTAGAAATCTCCAATCTTGCCCGGTGCGTTCATCAGCTTCACCCGTGCGTCACAAACCACTCGTCGAGCTTCGCTTCCAGCGCCTCGACAATCGTCTCGTCGTCCAGTTCCTCGATCACCTCGGCGACGAAGGCCTTGACCAGCAGACCGCGTGCGCTCTTTTCGTCGACACCGCGCGCCATCAGGTAGAACAGATGGTCGTGGTCGATCTCGGTCACCGTCGCGCCGTGGCCGCAGACGACATCGTCGGCGAAAATTTCGAGCTCGGGCTTGGTCGAGAACTCGCCGTCATCCGACAGCAACAGCGTGTTGCACGCCATCTTGGCGTTGGTCTTCTGCGCATATTGATGGACGTTGATGCGGCCCTGGAAGACGCCACGCGCCTTGCCCGTCACCACGTTGCGGACGATCTCCGTCGAGGTCGTGTGCGGCACGGCGTGGTCGAGCACCATGGTGACGTCGGTGTGGGTGTCGCCGGCGAGCAGGTTGATGCCGCGCAATTGGAAGTCGGCGCCCTCACCTGTCGTCCTGACCATGATCTCCTGGCGCACAAGCTTGCCGCCGGCGTTCATGACGAACAGCGTCAGTTTCGCGTTCTTGCCGATATGGGCCTTGAACTGTGCCAGATGCGTCGCAGTCTCCGGCTGCTCCTGCACGATCAGCCACGTTACCTCAGCACCTTCGCCGAGCACGAGTTGGCTGACCGAACTGGTCAGCGCCGCGCCCTCGCCCGCCTGACGCTCGACGATGACGGCCTTGGCGCCGTCGCCGACGCGAGCGGCCAAGCGCACATGGGTCTGGCCGCCGGCCTGCAAATTCTGCAGCTCGACCGGCTTTTCCAGTTCGGCGCCATCGGCGATGTCGACAAAGTAGCCGTCGGCAACGAAAGCCGTGTTCAGCGCACCGATGGCATCGTCATTGCCATAGGGATCGAGGCCCGGCGCGATGCTGCCGTCAATCAGCTTTTCCGACAGGCGCTGGACGCTGACGCCTTCGACAACTGGCGCCTTGGCACTCGATACGCCGTTCAACAAGCTTAGAACCGTCGAACCGTCGACGATTGGCGCGATGGCTTTCGCCGTGGCGGCCGGGTCGAACTCCGGCACCGCGTTCAAAAGGCGGCGCAGGTCGGTATAATGCCAGGATTCGATACGTCGCGTCGGCAAGCCGTGCTTGATCGCTTCGATGGCATCGTCGCGCTTCAGCATCACCGCGCCGTCGCCCGGCAACAGCGACAGCCGGTCGCCGAACGCGTCGATCAACGCTGTCTCGGCCGGTGTGCGCTGCGGTTGTGTGTGCATATTCATCAGCTTTGCCCCGTCTTTTGGCACAAAATGACCTGGCATCTCACGCGGCTTCGCCGATCACACCGGCATAGCCATTGGCTTCAAGGTCGAGCGCCAGGGACTTGTCGCCCGACTTGATGACCTGGCCCTTGTAGAGCACGTGCACGCTGTCGGGCACGATGTGCTCGAGCAGGCGCTGATAGTGGGTGATGACCAGGAATGCCCGGTCCGGCGCCCGCAGCGCGTTGACGCCGTCGGAGACGATCTTCAGCGCATCGATGTCGAGGCCGGAATCGGTCTCGTCGAGCACGCAGAGTTTCGGCTCCAGAAGCTTCATCTGCAGGATCTCGGCACGCTTCTTCTCGCCGCCGGAAAAACCGACATTGAGCGGCCGCTTCAGCATCGCCATGTCCATGCTGAGCGAGGCGGCGGCTTCCTTCACGCGCTTGAGGAATTCCGGGATTTTCAGCGGCTCTTCACCACGCGCCTTGCGCTGCTCGTTCATGGCCACCTTGAGAAATTCCATGGTCGCGACGCCCGGTATCTCCATCGGATACTGGAAAGCGAGGAAAATTCCTGACGTAGCGCGCTCGGCCGGATCCATTTCAAGGATCGACTGGCCGTTGTAGAGGATGTCGCCTTCGGTCACCTCATAGTCCTCGCGGCCGGCAAGGATGTAGGACAGGGTCGACTTGCCAGAGCCATTCGGGCCCATGATCGCGGCGACCTCACCGGCTTTCACCGTCAGGTTCAGGCCGCGGATGATCTCGGTGCCGTCATCGACGATGCGGGCGTGCAGGTTCTTGATCTCAAGCATTCTTTGTTTCCTGAATATTTATCTGGGCTGGTCAGCCCACCGAGCCTTCCAGCGAGATGCCGATCAGCTTCTGCGCCTCGACGGCGAACTCCATCGGCAGTTGCTGGATGACGTCCTTGACGAAGCCGTTGACGATCAGCGCGATGGCTTCCTCCTCGGGGATGCCGCGCTGCATGACGTAGAACTTCTGGTCCTCGGAAATCTTCGACGTGGTCGCCTCATGCTCGAACTGCGCCGTCGAGTTCTTGGCTTCCATGTAGGGCACGGTGTGGGCGCCGCACTGGTCGCCGATCAGCAGGCTGTCGCAGTTGGTGAAATTGCGGGCATTGGTCGCCTTGCGGTGCGCCGAGACCTGGCCGCGATAGGTGTTCTGCGAGAATCCGGCGGCGATGCCCTTGGAGATGATGCGGCTCGACGTGTTCTTGCCGAGATGGATCATCTTGGTGCCGCTGTCGACCTGCTGATAGCCGTTCGAGACGGCGATCGAATAAAACTCGCCAGAGGAATCGTCGCCGCGCAGGATGCAGCTCGGATATTTCCAGGTAATGGCGGAGCCGGTCTCGACCTGCGTCCACGAGATCTTCGATCGGTGGCCTCGGCAGTCGCCGCGCTTGGTGACGAAATTGTAGATGCCGCCCTTGCCCTCGGCGTCGCCGGGGTACCAGTTCTGCACGGTCGAATATTTGATCTCGGCATCGTCGAGCGCCACCAGTTCGACCACCGCGGCGTGAAGCTGGTTCTCGTCGCGTTGCGGCGCCGTGCAGCCCTCGAGATAGGAGACGTAGGCCCCCTCCTCGGCGATGATCAGCGTGCGCTCGAACTGTCCGGTGTTCTTCTCGTTCATGCGGAAATAGGTCGACAGCTCCATCGGGCAGCGCACCCCCTTCGGCACGAAGACGAAGGACCCGTCCGTGAACACGGCCGAATTCAGTGTGGCGTAGTAATTGTCAGAGGTCGGCACGACCGAGCCGAGATATTTCTTCACCAGTTCGGGATGCTCGCGGATAGCTTCCGAGATCGAGCAGAAGATGACTCCGGCCTGCGCCAGTTCCTTTTTGAAAGTGGTGACGACGGACACGGAATCGAACACGGCGTCGACGGCGACGCGGCCCGACTTGTAGACATTGTCGCTGGCTTCCTCGAACTCCGAGGCGTCGGTCTTCTGGACGCCTGCGAGGATCTCCTGCTCCCTCAACGGAATGCCGAGTTTCTCGTAGACTTTCAAGATCTCAGGATCGACGTCGCTGAGCGAAGTCGGTCCGGGCGTGCTCTTGGGCGCCGCGTAATAGTAGATGTCCTGGAAGTCGATCTTGGGATAGTTGACGCGCGCCCAGGTCGGCTCTTCCAGCGTCAGCCAGCGCCGATAGGCTTCGAGGCGCCATTCCAGCATCCAGGACGGTTCGTCCTTCTTGGCCGAGATGAAACGAATAATGTCTTCGCTCAGGCCCTTGGGAGCCTTGTCGACGGCGATCTCGGTCTGGAATCCGTATTTGTATTGGTCGACGTCGATCTTTCGGACCCGATCGATCGTGTCCTGCACAGCAGGCATAAGCGTTCTCCATCCACGCCGGGGTCAAGGCCCGACAGTTTTCAAACTATGGCACCGCCAAATGGACGCCCGAGCAGCATCCGCGGCAGCGTAAGTTCAATATAGTGCGCCTCCACCGGAAATTCACCCGGCCAGCATGAAACGCACGGCTCTACCAGGCCGAAAGGCCCAAATCCGTTTTTCTCAAGCATCGGATTCTCCGGTCCGATGCTCCAACCGCTAGGCGGCCTTATCTCTACCCGCCCGACGCGCGGCAATGCTTGCCAGCGCGGTGCGGAACAGTTCGATGTCCTCGGCGGCGGTCGCGGCACCGACCGAGACGCGCAGGGCGCCAAGGCTGTCGCCGTGCCCCATGGCTTTCAGCACATGGCTCGGCCCGACCTTGCCCGACGAGCAGGCGGATCCGGCGGAAAGCGCCACGCCTGCCAGATCGAAGGCGATCTGGGCGGTTTCGGCTTTCACGCCGGGAATAGCGAAGAATGTCGTGTTGGCAAGCCTTGGCGCGTCCGTTCCGAAGATTTCCACGTCCGGCACCAGCGTCTTCAGGATGGCTTCGGCCTCATCGCGACGCTGCCGCACGGCACCGACGGCCTTCAGTCCGGCCAGGGCTTCTCGTGCAGCGGCGCCAAACCCGGCAATGCCAGGCAGGTTCTCGGTGCCGCCACGGTGGCCTTTTTCCTGGCCGCCGCCATTGATCAGCGGCGTCGGCATCATCAGGTCGGCCGCGGCGACGATGGCACCGGCGCCCTTGGGGCCGCCGATCTTGTGTGAGGACACAATCGCATAGTCGGCGTATCCAGCCGCCATGTCGATCGAGACGCGGCCAGCGGCCTGCACGGCATCGACGACAAGAATGCCGCCCTCCGCCTTGACGATTTCGGCAATGCGATCGATCGGCTGGATGACGCCGGTTTCGTTGTTGGCGGCATGGATCGCCACCAGCGGCAGACCGTCGGCCTTGTCGTGGCCGGCGAGCGCCGCGGCCAAGGCGTCGAGGTTGACGATGCCATCGGCGTCGACACCGATCCGCTTTACCTGGCTTGCCGGGAAACGTCCGCCATTCAGCAGGCACGGATGGTCGGCCTCGCACACGTAGAGCCGGCTCATGCGAATGGCGCCGCGCCCCATCCGCCAGTCCGGCGTCAGAAGCGCCGAGGCGGCCTCGGTCGCACCCGAAGTGAAGACGACATGTTCGGCCTTGCCGTTGACCAGTGCCGCCACGTCGCGCCTGGCATTGTCGACGAGCCTGCGCGCGGCGCGCCCCTCGGCATGGACCGAAGAAGGGTTGGCCGCATCAAACGCCGCGACCATGGCCTCGCGCGCCGCTGAAAGCAGCGGCGCACTGGCATTATAGTCGAGATAGGCGCGTCTCGCGGCCATTTTTGTCCAGTTCTTCCCGTCAGAAGCCATTCCGCCGACGTATGGCGTTATTTCCTTGAAATTCCAAGGCAAGCCGTCCTATTTACGCGGCTTGCGGCGAGGGCGACCGGGCGATTGCGTTTCGGCCACCCAGTTTTGAACAATTCTAAACTAGCTTCTATGAAGACGCTCGCCCTGCGTCAAGGTCTGTGGAAGCGGGGCCAGAGGAACAGTTTTCCGGGCACCGCGCACTTGTATGTCACGTGGAGTATTTCATGCCTGAGGTCATTTTCACCGGTCCGGCCGGCCGCCTGGAGGGACGCTACCAGCCCTCGCGGGAAAAGAGCGCGCCGATTGCCATCGTGTTGCATCCGCACCCGCAGTTCGGCGGCACGATGAACAACAAGATCGTCTACGACCTCTTCTACATGTTCCAGAAGCGTGATTTCACCACGCTGCGCTTCAATTTTCGCGGCATCGGCCGCAGCCAGGGCGAGTTCGACCATGGAACCGGCGAGTTGTCGGACGCGGCGGCGGCACTCGACTGGGTGCAGTCGCTGCATCCGGATTCCAAGAGCTGCTGGGTCGCCGGCTATTCCTTCGGTTCGTGGATCGGCATGCAGCTGCTGATGCGCCGGCCCGAGATCGAGGGCTTCATCTCGATCGCACCGCAGCCCAACACCTATGATTTTTCCTTCCTGGCGCCCTGCCCGTCTTCGGGCCTGATCATTCATGGCGACGCCGACAAGGTGGCGCCGCCGAAGGATGTGCAGGGCCTGGTCGACAAGCTGCATACGCAGAAGGGCATCACCATCACGCAGAAGACCCTGCCCGGCGCCAACCACTTTTTCGCCAACGACGCCGATCTCTTGATCGAGGAATGCTCCGATTATCTCGATCGACGGCTGGCGGGAGAATTGTCCGATCCGAGGCCGAAGCGGCTGCGTTAAGACATCTGGCCAGGCGTGTTCGTGGGGCTATGAGCGGGCGGACAATGTCCGCTCCTCGCCATTTGGCTTGCCACGATACGGTTCGGCAGCGACTTATTTTTCTGGGGCAATAAGCCGGAACGATGATTTGCGGACCGGCAATCCTGAAGCTGCCGGCCGGAAGATGAAACCGAGCCTGGCAAAGACCAGTCCGCAGGCCACCGCGAAGGCACAGCCGAGGCCGAAGCCGGCGACGGTGTCGCTCGGATAGTGCGCGCCGACGAATATCCTGGTCGAGGCGATGCAGCCGGTGACCACAAGGGCGATATACCAACGCCGCGGAAACAAAAGCAGCAGGATACCGAACACGGCGCCCATCGTCGTGGCGTGGCCGGACGGAAAGCCGGCAAAGCGCGCATCGAAGGCAAAGGGGTGGAGTGCAAGGACGCCAAAATCCTGGAAGTAGAGCGGGCGCGCCCTGCCAATGGCATATTTCAAGACATTGACGGTCAGGCCCGACAGGCCAACGGCGCTCAGCACCAGAAAAGCCAGACAAGTCCAACTGTAGACCAGCATCAGCGCGCGCCGCGAAAGGCTTCGCCAATCCGTCAGATTGGCCGCGACAAGCAGAAGCGCGGACGGGATGAGATACCAGCCGCCCAGTCCGAACTGTGTGAAGAATTCGGCAAGCCTGGCGGCACCCGCCGACCATTGGCCATGGGCTACCCCCGCCGGCGTATCGAGACGAACAAAGGCGGCTGCCGTCAGAAAGACCCAGACCAGTCCCCACGCCCACCATGAGATGTTGGGATAGCGAGCGGGCCGAACGGCGAGGCGCCGCCTTGCGATCCGCAGGGTGTCGCGAAAATTGTCGAGGGACCGGCGTCCTATCCCGAGGAGGGAGCTGGTAACTGGTGGGCGTGATTTCACGAGCATTGGAAACTGGACTCTGTCATCGACCCAGCCGTCATTGGGCCACACGATAAAGGCCGAGCGACAGTTTGTCTCCCGACGAATAGTTGAGGCCATCGATTTCAGCGACGCGGTTCACCGATTTGCCTCGCACCGACAGCATGCCATTCAGCTTCTGCTCATCCCCGATCGGGGCCAGCCCCAAGGCACAGGCAGGATCGGCGAGCAGGTGCTCCGCCACGCCTCCGACATCGGTCAGCACCGTTTTCGTGCCGACCAGAAACACCAGGCTCGGCTCCTGATACCGCGCCGAGGCCAGCACCGTTGTGTCGCATGCCTGGTTGGCAAGCACGGCTTGCCTGATCGCCGGGCTCAGCCACATCGGCTTCAGCGACGGCGCGATGACCCCGAACAGCAAGGCATAGGTGATGCCCGCGCAGGCGGCGGTGGCTCCAATGCGAGGCAGCGGCACCTGCAACTGCCTGGAAAATGCGAGATAACCGGCGCCCAGCGCTGACGCTGCCGCAGGAATGCTCCACCAGGAGAAACTGTGCGTAAGGTAGATCGGTGCCCCGATACAAACCGCGGCCAGCCCGAGGCTGACCACCACCAGACCGAACGCGGTCGACCACCACAACCACTGCTGCCAGCGCTTGAGCGGCGCATTGGCGTCCTGCGGCGACAACGTCAGCAGCCAGCCGATCAGCAGCGCCATGCCGGGATAGGCCGGCAGGACGTAATGCGGCAGTTTGGTCGGGATGAGTTCGAACACCAGCCAGAACGGAATGTACCATGCCAGGCAAAAGCGCAGCCTGAAATCGTCGCGCACACGATTGAGGGCCTGCAGGCCGGCGCCGACCGCGATCAGGCCGAACGGCCACATGAACAGCGAATAGGTTAGCATGTAGAAGCCAGGCGGCAGGCCGTGCGATTCCTCTCCCGACGCGACCTTGTTCAGCATATCCTTGCCGACGGCTTCCTGAAAAAAGGCGCCGCCGCTCTTCCAGCCGATAAAAGCGACCCAGGGCAGCACGATGAGCAAAACGAGCGCGACGCCGCGCACGAGCTTCAGCTTCAAAAGCCAGCGCCAGTCGCGTTCGAAAGCAAACAGCGCGGCCGCCGTCAGCAGTGACAGAAGCGGGGCCACGGGCCCCTTGATGAGGATCCCGACGCCTTGCGCGAACCAGAATATCCACGGCAGATGGCCGGCCACCGGCTCGTTGCGGCGCGACGCCAGGTAGACTTGCGCCAGCGCGCCCTGCGCGGCCACGCAACAGGCCAGAAGCATGGCGTCGGTTTTGGCGTCGCGTCCCTCGAACGCGGTTGCGAAGATCGCCGCCATCATCAGGCCGGCGGCAAGGCCGGCATTGGCGCCGAACAATTTTGTGCCCGTCCAGCCGATGCCCAGGACAGCGAGCGCGATTCCGAGCATCGAGACAAGGCGGTACACCCAGATCGGTGCGGCCGCGCCCTCGCCGCTCAATGCGACGGCAGCCGATTGCAGCCAGTAGATGCCGATCGGCTTCTTGTAGCGCGAGACATCCTGGAAGCGGATGTCGATATAGTCGCCGGTTTCGACCATCTGCTTGGTCGCCTGGACAAAGCGGGACTCGTCGCGGTCGATCGGCGGAAGGCTCGCCAAGCCGCTGAAACTCATCACCAAGCTGAACAGAAAGAGGAAGAGGTAGTTTCTGTTCATCGCGGGAGCTTTCCGGATCTGATCTGCGGGACGACCCCGTCGCGGCGTGCGGGCGCTGCCCTTGCGCGGCGCCTCATTACGCCAGCGGCATGGATGAGGCAAGGATTCGCAAATGCCATCCGCGCCGGCCGCAAAACCGGATTCCACTTTTGCTGATCGCGCTTGGGTGCTAAACGCGCGCGTTCACATATGCCCGCGCTGGACGGGCACACGCTTTCGGGAAAAAACCATGCCTGCCTTCAAATCCGATTTCCTGCGCACGATGAGCGAGCGCGGTTTCATCCACCAGACCTCGGATGATGCCGGTCTCGATCAACTCTTCGCCAAGGAGACGGTGACGGCCTATATCGGCTTCGACGCCACAGCCAGGAGCCTGCATGCCGGCTCGCTGATCCAGATCATGATGCTGCACTGGCTGCAGCAGACCGGCCATCGGCCGATCGCGCTGATGGGCGGCGGTACCTCGATGATCGGCGACCCCTCCTTCAAGGACGAGGCGCGCAAGCTGCTGACGCCGCAAGACATCGACGACAATCTTGCCGGCATCCGCCGCAACTTCATGCCCTACCTCAAATTCGGCAGTGGCCCGAACGACGCGGTCATGGTCAACAATGCCGACTGGCTGATGGAGATCAACTACGTCAATTTCCTGCGCGATGTCGGCCGGCACTTTTCCGTCAACCGCATGCTTGCGTTCGATTCCGTCAAGTTGCGGCTCGATCGCGAGCAATCGCTTTCGTTCCTCGAATTCAACTACATGATCCTGCAGGCCTATGATTTCGTCGAACTCTACAAGCGCCTCGGCTGCCGCCTGCAGATGGGCGGCTCCGACCAATGGGGCAACATCATCAACGGCATCGATCTCGGCCGCCGTATGGAAGATGCCCAACTCTATGCGCTGACCACGCCGCTGCTCACCACCTCGTCCGGCGCCAAGATGGGCAAGTCGGCGTCGGGGGCGGTCTGGCTCGATCCGCAGATGCTGAGCCCTTACGAGTTCTGGCAGTACTGGCGCAACACCGAGGATGCCGACGTTGCCCGGTTCCTGAAACTCTACACCACATTGCCGCTGGACGAGGTCGCACGGCTCGAGCGGCTGGGCGGCTCCGAGATCAACGAGGCAAAGAAGATTCTCGCGACCGAGATTACCGCCCATCTGCATGGCCGCGCTGCCGCCGAACAGGCCAGCGAGACGGCGCGAAAGACTTTCGAGGAAGGCGCTCTCGCCGACACTTTGCCGACCGTCGAGGCGGACAAGGCCGCGCTCGAAGCCGGTGTCGGCATCCTGTCGCTATTGGTCAGCGCCGGGCTGGCATCATCCAATGGCGAGGCACGGCGGCACATCCAGGGCGGCGCCGTGCGCCTGAACGACCAGCCGGTCAGCGACGACCGCCGACTGGTGACGCTTCAGGATTTGAGTCCGGAAAACGTCATAAAGCTTTCATTGGGCAGGAAAAAACACATCCTGGTCAGGCCGGCCTAAGGCCCTTGGAGCCGTTTCCCGGAAACGGCTCCAACTATGTGTCTTGAGGCAATTCCGGGCGGAAAACCGTTTCGCTCTAGCGGTACTCGAAGATCGACCTGAATATCCCCGGCGCGATCACCGACAGCGGATTGACGTCGAGCACCGGCTTGTTGGCATTGCCCCTGAGGCGGTAGGTGACGCCGATCAGGCCGCGGTCGCGGCCGTTGCCCAGAAGCGCGCCGACGATGGGCAGTTCGCCAAAGATGCGGTTGAGGCCATAGGCCGGCATGAAGGTGCCGGTCATATCCATATTGTTGTTCTGGTCGTAGAGGATGCCCTGGAAGGTCGTGCCGATGCGCGGGCCGCGCAGCACGCCATTGGTCAGCCGGAGATAGCCGCTGCCCTTGTCGATTTCGGCATAGCCGCGCTCGAACTTCACCCGCGACGTGTCGAGCTTGCCCTTCACCGCCTGGTTGAGGCTGCGGCTGTCGCCGGCCGGCGTGGTCGAGACGATGGAGGCGAGCTTGGGTTCGTTGACGATGAAGAAGTTGCTGGTGTCGACCTTGCCCTTCATCGGCCCGTCGTTGGCCCCGGTCAGCGCCAGCGTGATCGATCCGCCTTCCATGTGCTCATAGATGTTGAGGAACCGCAGGATGGCGCCGGCGTCCGCCGACTGCACATTGAGCGAACGCCTGCCGTCGCCGGTGGTGTTGCTGATGGCGATGGCGGCACCCGAACTCGCCGTCGCGCTGACCTTCAGTCCGTTCACCCGCGAACCGGCCGCACTGTAGTCGAGCTTCAGGTTGGAGAGTTGCTCGTCGTGGAAACCGGTGAGCTGATTGACGTCCGCACTGACTGAAATATTGTCTGTTCCTGTCGTTTTGGTCGCGGTGTCCACATCGGACGTGAACTGCTTGATCAACGAACGAGCATCAAGCGCATTGCCATTGATGCCGACCGCATAGCCCTTGCCCGATCGCTTCACCGACACGGAAACATCATCGCCCCGGTTCAGGGTGACCCTGCTGAACTTGGCCGACGACAGCGCGCCGTTGACCAGCACGATGCCGCCATCGATGGAGAATGTCTTGCCACCGAGGTCGAAGTCGGACAGCGTCGTGGTGTCGCCGGCCTTGGTCATGACGAAGGTGGCGCTGGCGGGAACCCCCGCCCCCTTGCTCCAGCCGGCCCAGGGAATGTCCAGCCTGGCATTGGTCAGGTCGACCGAAACGTTCTGGTTGCCGCTGCCGCTCTTGTCGATCGCGACCTTCACCGTTCCACCAAGCAGCGGCGTCAGGCCGGGCATGGCGGCGGCGCGGATCTTGTCGTCGAGCACAAGGGCGACTTTGCGACTGCGCGCCGGCCCGTCATCCGTCAACGGCTCGACGAGATCGAGTTCGGCCGGAATGCCGTTCAGCGATGCCTTGGCCGAAATGACAGCCTTTTGCGGGTCGACCGTGATCGAGCCGTCCGCGTCCGTCACGGCCTGCCCCTCGAACGGCTTGGCCAGGGACAGGCCGGTGTAGTCGAGCGACACCAGCCAATCGAGCTTCGCCGTATCGACGCCCGACTGCAGCGGAATGTCCGCCTTGACGTGGCCGGTGACGCTGCCGGAAAGATCCTCAGGCAGGATGCCGACATGGCGCATGGCGTTGATCGGTTCGTAGGAGGCAAGCTCGGCGACGGCCGGCGCCTCCCCCTCGACATCGATGTCGAGTGCGCCGATGACCGGCGGACGGTTGGCGGCCTTGACCGTCAGCGTGCCGTTGCTGGCCGCCACCGTGCGGCCACTCGGCATGAAGACGGTGCCCGACGACAAGGAAACGTCGACGTCGTTGCCGTGGAATCCGACCACGCCCACCGCGTCGCGGATCGGTGGGATGCGGCCGGCAGTGTCGAAACGCGCGCCTTCGATCTGGAAACGGCCGAAGACCTCGTCGGCGGAAAGCGGCACGCCATTGCCGAGGCGATCCGGCACCACCTGGAACTGGAGGCTGGCGTCGACCACGCGGCCGCCGAACAGATTGTTCAGCACCCAGAGCCGCGCATTGCGCGCCGAAAACCACGGCCACAGCTGTTTGACGTGCGAGACCGGCATGTCATGGATGTTGAGCGCCAGATTGACCCCGGGAGCCTTGCCCTCGACGAATTCCACAGCCGCGGTCCCAAGCACCTCGCTGCTCCCGGCGGACCGAACCGCGATCTGCTCGGCCACCAGTTTATGGCTTTGCGGCTGGTAGACGCCGGCGATGCGCGCCAGGAACATCAGCGCGGGCTCAGGCGATTCCGATGGCGCCAGGGTCGAACCGTCGCTGGTCAGATCGTAACGGTAGGAGGGTTCCTCACCAGCCACCCCGGTTGCTGGTTTTGGCCCGATCGAGCCGCCGAAATCGAATGAAGACCTGCCGGTTTTCAAGAGCAGCCTGTCCACCTGGATCTTGTTGGAGCCATAGACAAGCGTCGCATTGACATCGGCATCCGCCGGCAGCAGCCCGCGTGTGCCAAGATCCAGCACGGACCCGGTGGACGAAAGGGCGGCGGTCAAGCGTGATGCGGTGGCACCTGACCCCTCCGATCCTGTCAACTTCAGCGCGACGGCACCAAGCTTGCCGGAACCGGCAGCGGTGGCGCCGGCATCCGCCAGATTGATGCTGGCATCCAACGCCGTCACCCGATGCGCCGCGATGTTACGGGTGGCGGAAGCTACAACGGTGACTGTCCTGCCGTCGACGTCCGCGTCGGAGGTGAACTCCATGCCGCCCGGCCCCGACTGAACCACGGTGGCGTCGGCGATCTTGACCAGCTTGATCGATCCAGCGTCGGGCAACACGAACTCGACATTGCTGAGATCGATCCGGCGCATCGAATCTTCCCGCACGGCGTCGAGCGCACGATGGATGTAGCCGAACACCGCGTCCGACAGCTTCTCCGGATCGACGAGGCCGTTCTCGTTGCGCAGTGCCGCCGTCCAGTCGCCGCCGGACGGCATCGCCGCCATGACGATGCGAGCATCGGAGATCCTGGCGCTGGTCAGCCGCACCTCGCCCCACAAAAGCGGCACCAGGCGGATGCCGAAGCGCACACGCCCGGCATCGGCCATGGGTTTGCCGTCCGATGTCTTCAGGCTGACATCGCTCACCTGCAGCGCCACGAAGCTCGAACTGTCGAGCGTGATGCGGGCGGGCCCGACAGCGACATTGACGTCGACGCCCGCCAGCCTCTCGATGGCGCTCTCCGCCTCGACGCGCAGCCGGTCAGAACCAATGCCGGAAAGGCCGATGAGATAGACCGCCGTCGCGGCCAGCAGCATGAACGCGACCACGCCGGCAAACACTCGCGAAAGGATGCGAAAGCCGCGGCCGATCGCCGCCTGGCCAAGAGGCGGGACGCGGCACGCGGACGGCAGGGCCCCCAGGTCGGTGATTTCGTCCCGCCTGAACCGGATCTTCTCGTGCTGCGGTTGCTCCTGATCCACGCAATCTTCCGTTGTACAAACTCGCTCGTGGACGAATCCCCGGTCGACACTATATCGGTGTGGCTTCGCGCGTAACCTCAAACAAGGGCATCGATATGGCTGACCTCGAAGTAGGCGATCCCGCGCCGCAATTCGATCTGCCGCGGGACGGCGGCGGATCGCTCAGCCTGGCCGCATCCGCCGGCAAGCCAGTCGTGCTCTATTTCTATCCTCAGGATGACACGACAAGCTGCACGCAAGAGGCGATCAGCTTCTCGCGGCTGAAGCCGGAATTTGAGAAGGCCGGCGCTGTCGTCATCGGCCTGTCGCCCGACAGCGCCAAGAAACACGACAAGTTCAAATCGAAATACGATCTAACCATCGATCTTGCCGCCGACGAGGAGCGCAAGGTGATCGAGGCCTACCGCCTGTGGGTCGAGAAATCGATGTATGGCCGCAAATACATGGGCGTCGAGCGCGCGACATTCTTGATCGGCCGTGACGGACGGATCGCCAAGATCTGGCGCAAGGTCCGGGTCAAGGGCCATGCCGAGGCCGTTCTGGAAGCCGTTCGCGCGCTTTGAGCGTCGCCAAAGCACACGACGCAAACGACGATCGTGGCGCTATTCGTCAGGCACCGCGTCGGCTTTCGGCTGCCGCCGGGTCTTCCAGGACTTCGAAACATGGTCCACATGATCGGCCAGTGCGGCGAGATGACCGCGCAAGCCGCGCGCACCCATCATCGACGACAGCGCGACTGATTGCGTGGCGAAGCGGCGCTTGAAATCCTCGCCGCCGCAGAGAAAATCAATCGTGGCAAGGCCACGGTCGAGCGACCACTGGATATAGTCCATCATCAGCACCATACCCGGCGAGGCGCGCTCGTGTTCGGGATCGTAGGTGGTGACGAAAGCCATCATCGTGCCGTGCTGCTCGAAGTTGATCGAGACCGCGATGATCGTGTCGTCAAGCTCCAGCACGAAAATGCGCAACAGCCCGAGGTCGGCCAGCACGGAAATAAGCGCGGCGAGAACCGGCGAGCCCTCATCGAACAGATCCGAAGCGCGGCCATGCCGAACGAGCCAGAGCCGCTTCAGCGTCGCGACCCGCTCGAGCACCGGCTCGCGCGGGTCATCCGCATCCAGGAGGCGGAAACGCAATGCGCCGCTCTCTTCCATGAATTTGCGGCCGCGACGATAGTTCTGCCGGCCCTTTTTCGACAACGTCTCGAACCATTCCGCCCCACTCTGCCAGGGACCAGTGACACGATAGCTGATTTCACCGCGGTGGTTGGGCCGAAGCGCTTTGCCATGGGCCGGGTGCAGCAGGGCATGAACCCCGGCATCCGGCAGCAGACGGTTGAGGTAGATCAGGTCGAAGCCGCCCTGATCGAAGACATGCTGCCAAAGGCGGGAGATCGCCTGCGGGTCGCTGTCGGGTGCAACCAGCGCGTCGCCATAGTCACTGTGATCCTTCGCCGCCCATTCGAGCATGCGGATGCCGGAGCGCCTGAAGGTCGCGAGCGCTATCACGCCCTCGAGCCGGTCGCCGTTCCAGGCAAGCCCAATCCTGAGGGCGCGCCGCTCCTGATGCGGGGTGGTGCGCCACCAGGCCGCGATCCAGTCGGGATGCTGGAAGACAAGCCCGCCAGCCCGCTGCCAGAGCGCGCTCCAAGCCGGTGCGATCTCGGCCAGGCGCACCGCCGATGTCACGATTTCGAAGGTGCGTGTCCGCGGGATGGAGAGCGTGACGGGAGCGTTCATGGCCGTGTCCCTTCCGATGATCGCTCGGTCCGTGGCTGTCGCTTTCCAGGCCGGATGCGCCTGGCAACATGGCCCCACATCCGCTTCAGCGGCATGACATAAAGGCCGGCGAGCGACTGGTAGTCGCGCACATCGCGGTCGACCAGTCCGAACTTGAAGTCCTCGTCGGGCCTCGGCACGCACAATGTTCCGAAGAGCCGGTCCCAGAACGAGAAGAGCAGTCCGAAATTCTTGTCGTAGTGGCGCGGATCGACGCTGTGATGCAGCTGGTGCCAATGAGGACACAGGATCAAGTTGTTGAGCGGGCCAAACGAGATCTTGAAATGCGTGTGCCTGACGAAATCCATCATCAGGATGTTCCGCATGACATAGACGTTGACGCCAAAGACGGTCAGTTCGACAAGGTTCAGCGAAATCAGCGACCAAATGCCGAAGCACAGCCCCACGATGAGCCCGTCCCAGGCTCGGTTCAGCAACTCGTCGAGCGGATGGACCCGGTCCTTGGTGATCCCGACCAGCACCTCGGCCGAGTGATGCACCTTGTGCAATTCCCAAAGCAGGGGGTAGCGATGCTGGGCGACGTGATAGAGATAATAGGAAAAGTCGTAGGCGAGCAGCATGCTGATGGTGAAGATCAGCACCGTCACCGGTCCTGCCGGCCCCTCGATCAGAGGCGGCTGAAACTGGAACAGTGTCGAAAACAGCCAGTTGGTCCCGTAGCCCACCGCCGTGACGAAGACAATTCCGGCGGGCAGCATCAGGAAAGGCATCAGGGCCTTCCTGGTGATCCAGAACAGCAGGTCGGCCTTCGCGGAGGGATGGGTGATGACCTCATGGGGGACGACGAACTCGAAAAATTCCTTCCAGCTCTTCTCCTCGACCGTGCGCCAATAAGCCACGAGCGCGCTGACAAGGGCCGTCAGCAGCAAAAGCCCGGTCGCCAGCAGACTGGTGCCCGAAATCTTGTCGAGGATCTTGCCAACCAGGTCGTCCAGCATTCCTACCGCCACGGTGAATCCGAAATACCAGCAGGTCTTTACTCGAAAAGAGTCAATTAAATGCAATCGAATACAGTTAAGAAACCTGGAGCTTGCTCAGCGCGTGACTGACCGCTGCTGGCGGAACATTGGTGCTCCTCGCCAACGATTTCGCGACGTAGCGGCCGTAGCTGGCGATTTCCATGCAACCTCTCGCCTGCATTGCGTGCATTCGGCGTCGCGCTGCCGATACGGCAAGCCTTTGTTAACCCTAATAATGTGTAATCAGGCGGTCGTGGTGTCGTAACGAAAGCTTGGTCCCGTGAACGCAACCGGTCAGTCCGCAGTCTTCGGCAGGCGCAAGGAACCGCACACGATCATCATCGCCCGGGGCAACGAGATCAGGCACTTCACGATCCGCCCCTGGCTGGCGGCATTCATCGGTTCAGCACTCGCCGCCATTGCCATCGGCTACCTCCTGGCCACATCCTATCTCGTGCTGCGCGACGACCTGATCGGCGCCACCACGGCGCGCCAAGCGCGCATGCAGCAGGCCTACGAGGACCGCATTTCGGCGCTTCGCGCCCAGGTCGACCGCATCACCAGCAGGCAGTTGCTCGACCAGCAACTGATGGAGACCAAAGTCAGCGAATTGCTCGAGCGCCAGACGCAGCTCAGCCAGCGGCATGGCCGTCTCGGCCCACTGCTCGAACGCGCCGAAAGTGACGTTGGAACGGTGCCCGCCGAAGATCCGGCCGCGGCCGCCAAGCCGGACAAGCGCGCCGAGGTGACCGGCGGCATCAGCCAGCCAGCGCGGAATTACGCGATTGCCAGCCTGGGCGCGGATCTCGGCACCGCCGACACAAGGCCCTTCTCCTTGTGGTCGACCCGCACCGATCCGCTGCCCAGCGACTCAGCCGCCGATCGCGCCGACAGGCTGTTCGTCTCGATCAACCAGTCGCTGAAATCCATCGAGAATGAACAGCTCAGCCGCATCAACACGCTCGCGGACAACGCCTACAAAAGCGCCGATGCCATCCAGCAGGCGCTGCAGACGGCCGGATTGCCGGTCGACAGTGATTTCGGCAAGAACGAAAGCGATGTCGGCGGACCGCTGATTCCGCTCGACTCGTCGATGATCTTCGACAGCAAGGTCAAGGAACTGGACGAGGCGCTGGATACGCTCGATCACCTCAAGAAGGAAGCGCGCCGGTTGCCGCTTGCAAACCCTGCCCCTGGCCACTCCGTCACCAGTCCGTTCGGCGTGCGCACCGATCCCATTCTCGGCACGGCCGCGTTGCATTCGGGCATGGATTTCAGGGCGCCGATCGGCATGGCGGCCAAGGTCACCGCGCCCGGCATCGTCACCAAGGCCGGCTGGAATGGCGGCTATGGCCGCATGGTCGAGATCGACCATGGCAATGGCTTTGCCACGCGCTACGGACATCTCAGCGAGATCGACGTGACGGTAGGCGAGAAAGTGGACGCCGGCGCCGTCATCGGCAAGACCGGCAGCAGTGGGCGCTCGACCGGCCCGCATCTGCACTATGAAGTGCGTCACAATGGCGAGGCGATCGATCCGCTGCGCTTCTTGACCGTCGGCAAGAAAGTCGCCCAGTATCTCTAGCAAGATCAGCCGCTCGCTTGCTGAAGCCGGAGCCGTCGGTCCCGGTCGAGCACACCTCTCCTCGCCATGCGGTATCCCGCACCCCGTAAACCGCCATAGGATCGCGGCTCCTCCCGCGTTCCGGATTATTTTTGAATTCCATTTGACTGAATAAATGTTTGATGCGAACCTTACGTCAAGTGGGGGCGCAAGGCATGGCATTGCGGGGGACCAATCAGGAGTTCGGGCGGCCATACAACCGGCGCATCGTGCTTGAGTCCATCCGCCGTCATGGCCCGATTGCACGCGGCGACATCGCCAGGCACGTCGGGCTCACCGTGCAGACCGTGTCGACCATCGTTCGCGAACTGGAGGAACAGGGCTACATCCTGTCCGTGCGCGAAGAGCCGAAGGGACGTGGCCTGCCACCGGCAACGCTGCGCATCAACCCGGAAGGCGGCTATGCCGTCGGCATCCACCTGACGCCGCTTGGAATAGACGCCGCGCTGATCAATCTCAGCGGCGACGTTATCGAGAGTTCACGCCGCGAAGCGTCCAACGCGACGCCCGATCACGCGTTCGACCAGATCGGCGCCATGGTCCGCGACCTCACGGGCAAGCGGCCCGGCGGCCGCGTCATCGGCGTCGGCATGGCGCTTCCCGGCCCGTTCGACGTGGACTCCATGAGCTTTGTCGGCCCGACCACGATGACCGGCTGGAAGCATGTGGCGCTGCGTGAGCGGCTGACCGCCGCGACGGGATTGCCAGCATTCTTCGAGAGCGACATGGCCGCCGCCGCGATGGGCGAGCGGCTCTATGGCATCGGAGCCCGCCATTCCGACTATTACTATCTCTATTTCGGCGTCGGGCTTGGCGGCGCGATGATGCATGACGGCAGCGTTCTGCGCGGCGCCTGGGGCAATGCGGGCGAGATCGGCCACATTCCCGTGGTCCCCGATGGCGAGCTTTGCCCCTGCGGCAACCGAGGCTGCCTCGAGCGCTACCTCTCGCTCGAGGCGCGGGGCCGCCGGGCCGGCAGCGACGCCGATTGGGTGGCGCAAGTCGGCCCGATCTTCCGCAACACCATCGCCATCATCGAAAACCTCTTCGATCCAGAGACGGTCGTGCTCGGCGGCCTGGCGGCATCGGAACTGCTCGAGCGCCTGGCGGACGCGGCCGAACCGCTGCACAATTCGGTTTCGGCCCGCGCGGACCGCAAGACGCCGCGCGTCATCGTCGCCAGCGGCGGCCAGCATTCCGTGCTGCGCGGCGCGGCGGCGCTCGCCGTTTCAGGGGTGTTGTCGCCACGCTTCGGCCAGATGTTCGCCGCCGAACGCGAGCGCGGCCGCGACATACTTTCGGCCAGGGAGATTGCCGCATGAGCGAACCCCTGCTGGTGCTCGACAACGTGACTAAGAACTACGGCGCGATCGAAGCGCTGAAGGGGATCAGCTTTTCCATCGGCAAGGGCGAAGTGGTGGCGCTGCTCGGCGACAACGGCGCCGGCAAGTCGACGCTGGTCAAGATCATAGCGGGCGGTCTCGAACCGACCTCCGGCCGTATGCTGTTCGAGGGCAAGGAATTCCTGGCCCGGTCGCCGGCGGAAGCCAAGGCGGCGGGCATCGAGACCGTCTACCAGGACCTGTCGCTGTGCACCAATGTCGATGTGGTGGCCAATTTCTTCATGGGCCGCGAGATCACCAGAAAGGTTCTCGGCATTCCGGTGCTCGACGAGCGCGCCATGGAAGCCGTCGTCGGCAAGGCGCTGGCCAGCGCCGGGACCCGCATTCCTTCACTGCGCACCAATGTCGAGCATCTCTCGGGCGGCCAGCGGCAGGCCATCGAGCTGAACCGCTTCGTGCATTGGGGCGGCAAGCTGGTGCTTCTCGACGAGCCGTTCGCCGCACTTGGCGTCGAGCAGACCCGGCGCGGTCTCGACATGATCCGCCAGGTGGCGAGCCAGGGCATCGGCGTCGTCATCATCACCCATATCATGCAGCAGGCTTTTCAGGTCGCCGACCGGATCGTGGTGATCCGGCAAGGCGTCGTGGCGGGCGATGTCGCACGCAACAAGACAAGTCCCGATGCGGTGATCAACATGATCACCGGAGAGACGCTTGCCGGTGCCGGACCGGCGGGCTGAGGGACAAAGAGGGGTCCGGCTTAACAGGGAGCCAACGACATGAAGCGAATACTTCTTGCTGTCTTCGGTATCCTGGCACTGGCCTTTGCCACGCTCACGCCGGCATTCGCCCAGTCCAAGGGTATCGTCTACTACATGGTGCCGACATTGCTCGACGAATTCCAGACCGGCTCGGTGAGCGCGCTGGAGCTGTTCCTGAAACAGACCGGCTACGAGATGAAGACGCTGAACGCCGACAACAAGACCGACGCCCAGCAATCGCAGATGAACGACGTCATCGCGCTGAAGCCGGCGGCGATCATCCTGGCCGCCGTCGATTTCAATGCGCTGAAACCATCGATCGAGGCAGCGCGCGCGGCCGGCATTCCGGTGGTCGAGTTCGACCGCCAGATCACGTCGACACCGTCCGACTTCACGTCGGTCGCGGGCACCGTCGAGATCGGCTACGTCGCCGCCGAGCAGGCCGAAAAGCTTCTGAAAGCCAAGAACGGCTCGGTGAAGGGCAAGGTCCTGCAGGTGCTTGGCGATCCCGGCGATCCCTACACGCTCGACATCCAGAAGGGTTTCGAGGAGAAGATGAAGGCGTTCCCAGACGTCAAGATCATCTCGCTGCCGGCCATGCAGTGGGAGGCCAGCAACGCCGGCACCATCGTTGCCGACCAGATGCTGGCCAACCCCGACATCGACCTGATCTTCAGCCATGCCGCACACCTGTCGGTCGCCGCCGTCGCCTCGCTCGAGGCCGCCGGCAAGAAGCCGGGCGACGTCATGCTGATGAGCTCGAACGGCGCACCGGTCGGCCTCGACCTGATCCGCAAGGGCTGGCTCAACGTCGAAGTCGAGCAGCCGCTTTACGCACAGGCCGCCGCCGTCGCCATGTTCATGGACAAGGTCGTCAAGAAGGAAGAGATCAAGCCCGGCGAATACGATGTGCTTGGCCTGAAATCGACCCTCACCAAGGAAGGCTGGGGCCCCAACATCAAGATCCCGGGTGCCGCCATCACCAAGGAAAACGTCGACAACCCGGCTTTCTGGGGCAACCAGAAGCCGCCGACGGATACCGTCAAGCCGGTCGAATAGACAGATGGCCGGACCGCTCCGGGCCATACCAGGCCCGGAGCCCTGCCCCTGCCCGCATGAAACGAGACGCAGGCAACCTGCCGCGGCCTTGATCCCGCACGCCAACCGGATCGACACATGAACCCTCGCACACGCCACGCCCTGGAGTTCGTCCTCGACAACCTCGTCTGGTTCATGCTGCTTTTTGTCCTGGTCGTCTTCTCGCTGTTCATCCCGAACTATTTCCAGCTCGGCATCTTCGCCAACATCATCGAGGCGTCGAGCGTGCTCGGCGTGATGTCGATCGGCCTGGCGCTGGTCATCATTGCCGGGCACATGGACCTGTCGGTCGAATCCGTCGCCGCGCTCAGCGCCATGGCGGTGGGCATCCTGTTTTGTTCCTCGGGCATCGGCCTCGGCGTGCAGTTGCACCCGGAATGGCTGATGGTTCCGGTCTCGCTGCTGTTGGCGCTGGCCGTCGGCGGCCTCATCGGCGCCTTCAACGGCTATCTCGTGGTCAAGGTCAAGATGAGCGCCTTTATCATCACGCTCGCCTCCTACATCTGGGTGCGCGGCCTGGTGCTGGTCATTTCGGGCGGCCGCTCGGCGCAGGATCTGGCACCCGCCATCCGCTGGTTCGGCATCCAGCGCCTGGTTGGCCTGCCGCTTACCGCCTGGATCGCGGTGGCCTGTTTCGTCGTGTTCTCACTGATCATGGCCAAGACCCCGTTCGGCAGGCACCTGGTGATGATCGGCGGCAATGAAACCGCGACCTTCCGTGCCGGCATCCGGGTGAACCGCAACCTGATCATCGCCTTCGTGCTCGCCGGCGCCATCGCAGGGCTGGCCGGCTGGCTGCTGGCGATCCGCACCTCGGGCGCCACCGCCAATCTGGGCGTCGGCCTTCTGTTCAACGCCTTCGCGGCCGTGGTTATCGGCGGCGTCAGCCTGAAGGGCGGCGTCGGCACCTTGCCCGGCGTGTACGCTGGCGTGCTCCTGCTTTCGGCCATCAACACGGCGATCAACCTGATGGGCCTGCCCGCCAACTTCACCCAGGTCATCCATGGCCTGCTGGTGCTGGCGGCCGTGCTGCTCGATGCATTCAAGCAAACCATTCGCCAAAGGTTGGCGTGACAGGACGGCTCGCATGACAGGACGACTGGAAGGCAAGGTGGCGCTGATCGTCGGCGGCGCGCGCGGCATCGGCAAGGGCATCGCGCTGCGCTTCGCCGAGGAAGGTGCAAGGCTGGTGCTCGCCGACTCCGAGACCGAGGCCGGGCGGGCAAGTGCGGATGAGCTTGGCGTCCCCTTCATCCGCACCGACATCTCGCAAATGAGCGACGCCGAGGCCGCCGTGGCGCTTTCGTTGAAACACCATGGCCGCCTCGACATCATCGTCCAGAATGCCGGCATCTATCCCTGGCAGTTGATCGAGAACACCAGCGCCGACGACTGGGACCGCGTCATGGCGGTCAATTTGCGCGGCACCTTCAACGCCAGCCGCGCAGCCCTGGTGCCGATGAAGGCGCAGCGCTTTGGCCGCATGCTCTACACCTCCTCCATCACCGGCCCGCATGTCACCAGCCCCGGCCATGGCCACTATTCGGCGACGAAAGCAGGCATCAACGGCTTCATTCGCGCCGCAGCGCTGGAATTCTCCGGCTACGGCATCACCGTCAACGGCGTCGAACCCGGCAATATCCTCACCGAAGCCATCCAGGAACATCGCGGCGCCGCCTATATCAAGAACATGGAAGATTCGATCCCGCTCGGCCGGCTCGGCAGCCCACGCGACGTGGCCAACGCCTTCCTGTTCCTCGCCTCGGACGACGCCAGCTACATCACCGGCACGACCATTGTCGTCGATGGCGGACAGTTGCTGCCCGAGGGCAAGGATTTCCGTATGGTGCCGCCGTGATACCGCGACGCGCAGCGGCCGGCTCTCAGCTGACTTGAAATGTGAGTTTGAATGGTGGGCGATGACGGGCTCGAACCGCCGACATCTTCGGTGTAAACGAAGCGCTCTACCAACTGAGCTAATCGCCCGCTCCGGGCCGGACCTTTAAGCGGTCGGGACCTGCTTCGCAAGGCCAAATGAGTGCGGGATGCCCTGTTCGCAGGCCGGATTTGCGAACAAAATGCCGGCTGTCAAAAAACCTTCTCCTGTTTGGCGTTATGATGGTTTGGTGCGCTTGACACCCGGTAGCGAACCCCTTATCCAGCGCCCCAACGACGAACACGGCTGACACGTGCTCGTCAATGCGCGGGTGTAGCTCAGTTGGTTAGAGTGCCGGCCTGTCACGCCGGAGGTCGCGGGTTCGAGCCCCGTCACTCGCGCCATTTAACTATTTGATAGTTAAATGGTTTTCGCGCTAAGTAGGCTTCGGTCAGGTCAGCTAAAATCCTCGTATAGGCACCATGTAAGCTGCGGGAGTGGAAAGCCCACCATTGTTTGGTGGTTTCCTGTGTTCAGCGGTAGGATCGGTGTGGGACTTGGGAGGGGTACGCTAATGGGCCAACTGGCAGCATCGGAATGGGTGGCACTAATTTCCGGTTTCGGCGGCGCAGTTCTAGGCGCAGTCGTCGGCGGGGCAATTTCATGGCTTCTAGCACGGCAGGCTGCGCATGAATCCCGCAGGCGTGACGGTGAGCAGCGAAATGCAGCTGAAAAAGCGGCCGCAGTTCGTACAACGCTAAAGGTGCAGCAGATCACCAACGGGACGTTCACTGTGGCGCAAGTGATTCGCAAGGGGGTTACAGACGCACAGGCTCAAGGGCTCGAACTTTGGCAGGTTCTGAGGCCCCACGTGGGATCTAAGGCCGACGTGAAAATCAATGCCGAAGATTTAGCCCCGTTCCTGGACCCTTCCGGCAATCCGTTCGTCGACTCGATCACTCTTGCTGCATTGCGCTACGAGGTGCTCGAAACAACGCTGATCGATTACAGCGCTCGGCGAGCAAAGTTAGGTGACTTGCTGGCGCCGTACACGGTGCTGGATATGGAGACCGGCGCTGGCACAACAGAAGTACCACAAGATCAACAAGCCCTGGTGAAGACTCGGGTATTCGAACTGAAGGACCTACTCCAGCAATTGCGAGATTTCGCCGAAGATGATCTCAAAGCCAACCTCGCGCTATGCGACCATGTGACATCTTATGGCGCTGCTAAGTACGGCTTTTTTCCGAAACTGCAGTTGCCTTCTGCAGAGCAATAGATGAAAGCCCGCCACCGTGAGACAGCGGGTGGCGGCGTGTGGTCGCAAACCGCCAACTATGTCCTACACTTAGCTCGACCCGTCTCGGTCAGCCCGGCGTATCCCCTCTCGCGCTGGATTAAGCCTCGCTTTTCTAGAAGCGCCAGAGTTCGGGACGGGTTGAGGTGATGTTCGACCCATTCGGGCGTTCGCCGCTTATGGCGTTCGCCGACCTCCCATCTCGATTGGCGGACCAATCCCCGGTCAATCGCCTTTAATAGAAGGGCACGCTTATCCCCGTCTCTTGCCAACCGGTCGACATGGGCGGCTCGCGCGGCGGAAGCTTCATCGCGGCGGCGCTCTACATCCTGCATGTTGGTCGAAAGCGAATAAGCCCGCTCAAGAATGCCGGAGATCGACCAGAGCGAGCTCTCGTCTTCTCGCTCCAGCTCAATCGAGCGAATCGCTTTGAGCAATAGAAGTTGCTTCGTTCCCAATCCGCGCGACATGATGCATGCCTCTGGCTCTAAGTGTAGGACATAGATGTCCACTCTTGCAAAATGGCCCGGAAGCCTAGGCCGCCGGGCCAAATCGATCAACCTGTTCTCAGTTAATAGTGATCGGGCTGCTCGCGGTCGACGCAAACCTCCCGTTCATGATCGCCACGGGCTCCAGCCGCCCAATGCTCTTGATTGTGGTGCCGGTTCGGAGCCCCGAGCGTGGGCTCCAGCGTACCGTCGTCCTCGTCGTCGCTGTTGTCCTGCTCCCGGTCGTCGTAGGGACTGCCCCTGCCGTCATCAAAGCCCCTGACGGTCTGCGGGCCGAGCGCACACCACCCAAGCCACGGTTCGGCATCCGCGCCGTCTTCAAGGTCGCAATCCGCTTCCATCAGGTCGAGCGCGGTGATGAGGCTCATGGCGCGGTCTAGGAGGTCGTTCAGGCGTTTCTGGACTTCCTGGCGCCATGTGCGCGGATCTACCCCGCCAGGCATTCCATAGGGCTTTAGAAGCCTGAGGGGCGCGTTCATAGCGTCGTCCCCGACAGTGACGCTTTGAATTGTGCGAAGACTTTATCGTTGTACCTCATGCTGCGAATGTAGGCCAAGATATCAGCACGAGGCGCGCCGCTCTCTTGCATCCATACAATGTGGGCAAGCCACTCGTGCATCTGCGCACGATAGGCGGCTGCGATATGTGGCGGCAGCGTGTCCAACAGGGCTTCGAGGCGCCCAAGTTTGGCACGAGCGCTTTCCCTGGTTGGCGGTGAGATCAAAAGGGCCAGCGGTGCCGGCCATGTCGCTGTAGCACCAGCTATGGCCGGCAGAGAGGCGATCCCGGCAAGAATGAGCCGGCGGGAAAACCTTCCGGTGATCATGTGCATTCCCTCGACAGCGGGCATAGCTTCGCCGGCTGCCTGAACATGGGTGTTCGTTTGCTGTCAACAATGTTTGGTGATAAAAACACCACATGAAGCCAGTACAATGCCGTATGGGGCGCGCCGCCCTCAATTGGAGCACTCTCGACCTAGCCAAGGCGGCTGGCGTTGGGGGAAATACAGTCAATCGATTTGAGGCTGGACAGGACGCCCGCCTGAGCAGCGTGGACAAGATGCGCGCGGCACTCGAATCGGCCGGGGTCGAGTTCATTCCTGAGAATGGCGGCGGCGCTGGCGTGAGGCTTCGGAAGGCCTAAAGGCGCAAGTTCGCTTGCACGCGTGCTGGAGTTGCGCAAGTATTGGCGGATTGACTGGGGGAGCATAGTGCTGTGGGTTGGGGAAAATTCCTGTGGTTTGCACTAGTGATTGTCGCTGGCGATGCAGAAGCTCAAACCCTTCAGGGCATCGAAAACTGTCGGCAGTTGGTAAACGGCGCGGACCGGCTGGCGTGCTACGACGGCCTAGGAACGAGCGCGCCATCAGTAGAAACAGGCCAAAAATCTGCGGCCCCCGTTACTCTCGCCAAAGCTCGATTCAACATCCAAGCCAAAAATTACGAACAGCAGATTTTCAACCCTCGGATTGAACTGCATATGTCATTTACCAATTCTACGGCCAAGAGAGTATCGGCCCTGGCTTTGGTAGTGTCCATCAAAGATGCGTTCGGCGATGTAGTCCTAAGCGGTGACAGTAAATTGGATGTCAACATCGGGCCGGGCGCGACCGAGACAAGCCCCACCTTCCTAATTTGGGAGGACAACCAGTTCCTTAACGACGATCCCTACAGCAAGATGGTTGGCCCCGTGGATGCGGGGACCGCAACGGCCGAGATCGCAATCAAGAAGGTGGTCTACCAAGACGGAACAGTTGAGTCCTACTAACCAAAAAGGGGGAGGGAAAACATGCCGCACATCGAGCGCATCGAGAAACGTAAGCGCGGTTTCTTCGGAATGATTTTCTGGTGGATGTTCCTGGCCTTCAACGCGCTGATGGGGCTCTGGATATTCTACGCCATCAAGATTTCCAGCGAGCACTACCAAGCCACAACAGATGCAGCCGGACAGGCTGGCACTGCGATCGGCGGGACACTTGCGGTTGGCATGCTGCTTTGGCTGTGGGTGTTCGGCGACATCATTCTCGGTTTGCTGGTCGCGCTTTCCCGAGGGAAGAAAATCACCATCGAGCGGACTGTCGCCTGATGACAACCAGATTGAAATACAGAGCCAACAGAATTTCACTGGTGCCGGCAGCTTTTCGACCGGTGGGGTCCTGCTGTGGTTGCAGGCCGGGTTACGGGACACACTTGGCGCCAATGACTGACTGAAGCGTCCAGTTCTTGCCCAATAAACGACGCCCCTATTCTTTCCCCAGCGTAATTTTGGTCAGTGCTTGCACTCCTGCCTTGATTGCGCGAAAGCTCCGTTAGGGCAACAATTGGGGCGGGGCTGCGTGATACCGATGCGTCGGGTCATCGCGCACGGCGATGGCATGATCACAGACTTATTTCTCACAGCGGTCGCTGCGTTTTCTATTCTGATTCCACTATACTTCATCCTCAAATGACAGGCTCCGGCTCCAGTTTCGCCGTGAACAAACCGGGGATTCACAGATTCCGGCACCGGGTATATGTTGCCCGGCATGGAACACGCTTTCGATGATATCGCCAGCGCCTTGAAAGCCCCTCAGAACAGCCAGGGGAGCCGCTACAGCGCGTTTGCGCTCAAAATGGCAGCGAACTTGCTGCTGGGCTTCGCAATCGGCCTGGGAATCGCCATAGGCCACGCCGTAGCCGGGTAACGGCCCCGACTTCGGCTTTTAGATCGCCTTTGCCATTGCCTCTTTGCGCTGCTTGGTCTCGTTCATCTGCTCACCACGGTGATGGTTGCAGTGCCAGCAGGCGGCGGCGAGGTTCTTAAGGTCATCCTTGCCACCCTTCATCTTGGCCTTCCGGTGCTCGATGGTCATTCGGGTTGGGCCGCTCTTGGTGAACTCGCGGTTGCAGTAAACACACCTCCCGCCCTGCCGTCTATAAAGCTCACGGCGTGCAAACGCGCGGTATTGTGGATCTCTCAGTGTCGGCATGCAACTGCTTGACAAAGAAGGCGCCGGCCGCACCGGTCCGGTGGTGTTCCACTGGATGAACTCGACTTCCTTCCCCGTCACTTCCCGCACTGACTTCAACAGCGCCTCATGCAGGGTCCGCGTGGCGCGGTAATGCTCGCAGTGCGGCGATATAAACGGCTTTATGATGCTTTTGTGCAGCGCTTCCGCCGCGACGAGAAAGCGCTCGATTTCAGCTTGGGAAAGCTGTTTTGATGGTTTGGACCTGGCCATTGGCGATCTCCTGTTTGAGAGAGGTTCGCCGCAACGGAAGGATTATATTCCTGACCCCGACATGGTTGGCAAGCCCTGGCAGCCGGCGCATATTAGGTTCCGCTATGATGGCCCAGACGATCCGGTTCGCGATTTTTGCGGTTTCGGCTGCTGTCGCCGGCCTGGCCTTTTTCGCCTTGCATTCCTTCTGGACATGGGCGGCGCCGCTCCTGATCCTCTTCGCCGGATCCATGCTTGCCGAGTACGCCTTCAATCGGCTGGCCTCTAACGAAGAAAAGCAGCGCGATCTGGAAGATCGCGTGCGCAATCCACCGACGTAAACTTGGCAAGTCCTATCGTCACGCCCGCCAGCGCGCGTTTCCCGTCGACCGCGCGGGCCGCAAAGCCGAATTGTCTGATTTGTACGATTTCACTACGCCGGCTTGCGACCTACTTTCACTAGGGCTACGTATCGCTTTCGCATGGAGCATTCGCCATGATCGAACTCGATGAATCGAAAATGCCGATCCAATCCGCCAAAGAAAAGCACGCCAACTGGCTTGTTGACAAAACCGGGATCACGCTCAGCCAAGCACGCGAGCTTATCGACTTGATCGGGCTAGGCAGTCTGCCGTCGCTGGTGCGCGAAGCTCTTTTGCTGAAAAATAGTACTCAGCCCTAGAATCGCTCATGCCGTCCGACAAACGTAAGCGAAGGTTCGCTTTTCGCCCTTGGTCTACGTGACACGTACCCAGTTTTCCTGATGGCGCCATAATGTGACAGGCTTGCCGATGTATGCTTGGGCCGCGTTGAAGGGAAGCTGCGCCATGAGCATGCTCCAAGACTCACCGATTCCCCGGCCAGGGGGACATCCTGACCAGCAGCGGGGAGCTGCCATCTTTCGAACTTGCCGAGAAATACCAAGTTCCCACATGCGCACAAAATGCCCGCCGGCCGGAGCCAGCGGGCAGCTGACAGAGGTGGAGAGCCGCCGGAGTAGGCGGCTGGCTCCCGAACCTTTGTCTCTGACGTATGTTCCATTGAGGTCCGCACCCACCCCACTGTAGAGCGCGGGCCGGCCAGCGTCGCGAAAGACCCGGACGCGCCGCCGGCTTCACCCGAACTTGCGACCAGTCGAGCTGTTCCCGAACACTAAAAGCCTGCTGGCTCCGGCCGGCGGGCAGCTTTGATGATGCTTGTGTGGAGCGGCTAGCCGGCCGACTTCGAGATGACGATCACCTGGGCCGCGATGCTGCCCAGACGCTCACGCTTCTTCAGTTCTGGCTTTTCGTAGGTCTTCTTCATAGTGATGCTCCCCACTTTTCGTCGGGAGAGAAAATGCCTCGCGAAAGCGAGTGTTGTCAACCGTACGGGGTTGAAGGAAGGCCAGTCAGTCGTGATGGCCGCGTCATCACAATGCCAGGCAACGAAGGCGAAGCCGCCGCTGCCAGTACATCCGTGGTCAGCGACGGCAGGCGTTAACGCGCCTCAGAATGGCCACGCAAAGGCAAACCCCAAGATGATGCGCAAGAGGCACCGAAGGCGAGGAAGGGCAATCTAACTCCTTGGGGAAGGCCACGGTCGGCGGCGTGAAGCCACTATCCGACGCAAGGCTGCCGAACTTTTTCGTTCAGGCGACCTTGAACTCAATCTCCATCAGCCACGGCGAGGTGTTTGTCGTGCCGGCGGTCTGCCTCAATTTATAGTAGCGATAAGCCGTGCTGTTTGACCACGTCTGTTACTGGACCAGGATACCGCCAAGGGTGAAGCTGCTTCCTAGCCCAGTGTAGGTACTGTCGTCGTTGGAGCCTTCGAATACCCATGTGCCGTGGGTATTTTCGGCACTTTGCAGCCATAGGAAACCCGTAAATATCTTGCCCGACCCCAGGTCGAACTTTATCTCCTTTGACGACTCTCCCGCCGTGAACGCTGCGCTGTCGTTCGCGTCCAGCGAGAAAGCGCCATCGACGAGATTGTCGATATGGGTGCTTAGAGCCATCGTTGCAGTCGGCGTCGTCGTAATCACGCTGGTGCGGTCGCCGCTCACCAGCGCATCGCGCACCTCGCCAATGGCCGGGTCGGCGATCCTGAATTGAATCTCGCGAAGCCAAGGGCTGGATAGTGTCGAACCGCTGGTCTGCCGCAGCTTATAATAGCGATAAGCGGTGGTGTTGGAGCCTGTAAAATAGGTGTATGGCAAGGTTGCGCCGCCAAATGCGAACGGACTTCCTATAGCTGTATAGGAACTATCGTCATTAGAACCCTCGAACACCCATGTGCCGTGGGAACCGGCGGCGATGTCCTGTATCCAGCGAAAGGCGTCAATAATCTTCTGGACACCGGCTCCGAAGTCGAACTTGATTTCCCGAAGCGTCTGGCCGTTGTTGAACCAGCAGGAATCCGTACTGTTGCTGCCGAACCCCCCATCGATTAGATTATTGATGGTTCCGCCACCAAGGGTGGCTGTGGTGGTGACGGTTATCGACGATGTTCTATCGTCCATCCCGCCGGCATTCCAGTAGGACGGGTCTCCGCCGGTGCCCCCACCGCCACCGCCGCCGGTGTTTCGATACATCTGACCTGTGCTCATAAACATTCGGTCGTTCCTTTCAGCGTTCAGGGCATGTCGGCGATGTCGCCGGCAGAGGAGATGACGGCATCGATCACGTCACTGAAGGCGCGCTTGCAAACGATTTGACCGGCCCGTTCAAAGATCGCGAATGAATACGGATCAGCGATCGAGCGCGCGACGTCGCGAACGCCGGCCGTCACGTCGAAGACGGCACCCTGGATCATGTCATCGATGTTGATGGTGAGGATCTGGTCGGGGTCGTAGCCGCCACCATGAACAAACAGATCCGACAGGAGAGCGTCGAGGCGCCGCAGGTCTCCATCCGCAGAAGCATTGAAAAGCGTCCTCAGCGGCTGGGCGATGAACTGGCTGGTCGTTACCGACAGATTCGACTGGTCGTCATAAATGACCTTGCCGACAGAGCCTGATGTGGCAATCGATGTCGTTAACCCCGTGTCGAGATCCGTGAAGTTGTAGGCGTCGGGCTCTCGGAACATGTAGGTCCCGTCGAGCCGGTTTAGGTCCGGCGGCGTGAACTGGTTCACTAGGCTGGCCGTGATCTGATAGGGAACGGTCTTTGTCCACACCGTTGCAGCGGTCGTTCCATTGATGCGAATGACATGGAAATCGTCGGTGAAAACGATCAGGTCGCCATCGTGATAAAGTGCATAGACCAGGTTGGCAGAAAAGCTGGCAAACTCAGTCGTGCTTTGCAAAACCCCCAAGGACGTGACGCTCGATCTGACCAGTCGCCAAGCAACGGACGAAGAGGCCCTGCGGACAGCGGACGACTTAGTCGTTGCGAATCTGCTTGCGCAATCGCCCACAAAACGCTCGATTCATGCCGCAGGCAGCCACATTGCAGTATGCTGCCGGAATGGCATGGAGGACGTAATGTCAATTGCACCGAACATTTCCACGCGCACGATATTCACGCTGATTTGCCTGGGTGGCGCGACGACGGCCGCATCCGTCCTTTTTCCCGCCGCCGCGTCGGCCGACCGGCTGCAGCGATGCGCTCGCGAGGGTGAGATCTGCCGCCTGCCCTATCCCGCCGAGGTCGTCTACGGCGCCAGGGGCCGCACGACCTCGCGTTACATCGAGCGCAACGCGGTACCCTGTTCGAACCGCGTTTTCGGCGATCCCGCGCCGGGCAAGGAAAAGTTCTGCTTCATCGTGAAGCGCGACCGTGACGAGTCGAACGACGACTACGATCAGCCACGCCGCGAGAAGTGGGCGGTCTGCGCCGAGGAAGGCGAATTCTGCGATTTCTACGGCCGCAAGGTGGTCAGGTATGGCGCCCGCGGCCGGTTCACGCAGGACGTGTTCCGCAATGGCGTCCAATGCGACAACGATGCATTCGGCGATCCCGCTCCCGACCAGGGAAAGCGCTGCTACGTCATGCAGTAGCTTCTCAACGCCCACTGACCCGGAGGCCAGAACGGTCTGGGCTCCGGGACCCCGCGAACCCTGAGCAGCCTCAGCGCTTGGCCAGCAACGCCTCGACCTCCTGCAGTGTCGGCATAGACGGTGCCGTGCCTGGACGGGTCACCGAAATGCCGGCCACGGCGCAGGCGAAGCGCACCGCCTCCAGCGGCTCCACGCCGCGCGAAAGTGCTGCGGCCAAGCCGCCGTTGAAGGCGTCCCCCGCGCCGGTGGTTTCGACGACAGGGCCGGCACTGATGGCGGAAACATGCTCGGAGCGATCCTTCGTGTGCAGGAGCGCGCCCTTTTCGCCCAGCGTGACGATGACCGTGCCGACGCCCTTTTCGAGCAGCTTGCCGGCGGCGGCGCGAGCCTCCTCGACCGAAGAAACTTTCAGCCCGGTCAACTCCTCCGTCTCTGTCTCGTTCGGTGTAAGATAGTCGCAGAGCGCGTAGATGCGGTCGGGTAGCTTTGCCGCCGGTGCCGGGTTGAGGATGGTCGTCACCCCGGCCCCGCGCGCGATCTCCAACGCCCGCATCGCGGCATCGATCGGCTGTTCGAGCTGCGTCACGAAAACACCGGCACCCCTGATAAGGTCGGCATTGGCTTCGATGTCCTCGGGCGTGATCAGCATCGCAGCGCCGGGGCTGACGATGATGGCATTGTTGCCGCTCCCCTCCTCGACGAAGATATAGGCGGCACCGGTGTAGCTGTCTGGCGTGTCGATGGCGGCGCTCTTCACGCCGGCATCCTTCCAGGTCCGCTTGGCCATGTCGGCGAAGGCATCGACACCGAGGCGGGTCAGGAACGCGACGTCGGCCCCCAGCTTGCCAGCGGCCACGGCCTGGTTCGACCCCTTGCCGCCTGGCCCCAGCTTGAAGGAATTGCCAAGGATCGTTTCGCCCATGCGCGGCTGGCGCTGGGCCCTGTAGGCCGTGTCGGCGACAAACACACCGAGGATGACGACCGGCTTGCCCGAGGCCATGCCGCTACTCCGCATCCGGCGGCACGACGCCCTTGCGGAAGGCAAAGCAGCCGTAGAAGCGGCGTTCGCCGGTCTGGATGACGCAATAGGCCTGCTTGGCGCGCTCGTAGAAGGCGTAACGCTCGACCGGCACCATCGGCCAGGACTTGCCCTCCGCGGCATCGATCTCTTTCTGCACTTCCTTCTGCACGGCTGGGATCTCGTCCGGCTTTCCGACGATCTCCATTCGGGCGGCGGAATCATCGACGAACGTGTCCAGCGGGTAGAGCGACAGCACCGCCTTGACCACTTGCGCCGCTGGCGCATCGATGCGCAGCACCCGACCGAGCGCCGTCTGGCGCGCCACCGAATCGGACGGGAAGTTGGTGTCGGCGATGATCAGGTCGTCGCCATGCCCCATCGCGCGCAATGCCTGGAGCACGTCGGCATTGAGCAACGGATCGATCCCTTTGAGCATGATGGTCCTCGTGGAGTGCGTTTGAGATCAGAGACGCTTGCCGGTCTCGGCGTCGAACAGATGGATATGGTCGAGCCTTGGCCGGAGCTTCAGCGTATCGCCGGGCTTGAAGTCATGGCGCTCGCGAAACAGCGCCACCATCTCGCCGTCGCCGAAGCGGAGGAACACCAGGGTTTCCGAGCCGGTCGGCTCGACCACGGAAATCTTCGCCGGCACGCCTTCGGGATGGATTTCGAGATGTTCGGGGCGCACACCATAGACGACGGAGCGCCCTTCCTCGACGGTGTTGTTCGGAGCGACAGGGAATAGCGTTCCGGCAATCTCGATGCCGCCCTTGCGCCCGGTACCCTTGAGCAGATTCATCGACGGCGAGCCAATGAAGCCGGCAACGAAAAGGTTCGCCGGCCGGTCGAAAAGCTCCAGCGGCGCGCCAACCTGTTCGATGCGGCCATCGCGCATGACGACGATCTTGTCGGCCATCGTCATGGCTTCGATCTGGTCGTGGGTGACATAGATGGTGGTGGTCTTCAGCCGCTGGTGCAGTTCCTTGATCTCGGTGCGCATCTGCACGCGCAGCTTGGCGTCGAGGTTCGAAAGCGGCTCGTCGAACAGGAATACCTGCGGATTGCGCACGATGGCGCGCCCCATGGCGACGCGCTGACGCTGGCCACCGGAAAGCTGGCGCGGGTAGCGCTTCAGATAGGGGCTGAGGTCGAGGATGTCGGCGGCGCGCTTGACCCGCTCGGCAACCACGGCCGGATCGGTCTTGCGCAGCTTGAGGGCGAAGGCCATGTTCTGCTCGACCGTCTTGTGCGGGTAGAGCGCATAGTTCTGGAACACCATGGCGATGTCGCGTTTTGCGGGCGGCAGGTGATTGACGACACGGTCACCGATGGCGATCGTGCCGCCGGAGACGGTCTCCAGCCCCGCCACCATCCTGAGCAGCGTGGACTTTCCGCAACCGGACGGGCCGACAAGCACGACGAACTGGCCATCGGCAATGTCGACGCTGACTTCGTGCAGAACCTTGACGGTTCCAAACGCCTTGGCCACATTGCTGATCGCGACTTGAGCCATCGTTCCCCCATCGGCTCCACTGGCCGCAGGCGCAGAAGCTAACCAACGCGACCGGTCAGGGCAAGTCGGTCTCTTATAGATAAAAACCCGTCCTCGTTGACACGGCGTTTGGTTGTGAGAATAGTGACGAGCGCCAATCCGAACGCCGGTACTCTACCCGAAAAAACGGAACGCGAAGCGACGCAGGCCGGGGTCCTGATTTCGCATCTAAAAGGCCAGCGCCCGGCACGATTGGCACTTTCGATTCACGACTAACGTTCTGGGAGGAAATAGTCCATGCGAGTAGGTCTTTACGACAAACTGGTACGTGCCGGCGCCACAAGGCGCGACATATTGAAGGGCGCGGCCTCGATGGCCGCGATCGCCGCCGCATCCGGCGCCGGACTTGGCGCGCTGACGCGCCCGGCTTCCGCCGCAAGCGAACTGCGCTCGAAAATCCTGCAGATCCCCGGGGTTGGCAAAGGCCAGCCGACAGACGCCGACTTCCAGAAGGTCGGCGAGCTTTGCCTGGAGGCGACCAAGGCCAATGTCAAGGAAGGCGAGTTCGCCGGCGTCGAGCTCACCTTCATGGGCCTCAACAACCAGAACCTGCACAATGTGCTGTTCCGTGGTTTCCTGAAGCCATGGGAGACCTATACCGGCGCCAAGATCAGCTGGATCGACCTGGCGCAGGCCGACTACAACGCCCGCCTGCAGCAGTCGATCGCCACCGGCACCGTCGACTTCGACATCATCGAGATGGGCGCGCCGTTCGAGGGCGACGTCTGCGGCAAGGGCCTGACTTCGGAGATGCCCGACTGGGTCAAGAAGCAGATCGACTTCGACGATCTCGTCAACTACCTCAAGCCGCCCGTCGGCACGTGGGATGGCAAGCAATACCGGGTCACCATCGACGGCGACGCGCACAATTTCAACTACCGGACCGACGTGTTTGCCGATGCCGACCTCGCCAAGCAGTGGAAGGATGGCGGGGCGACGAGCGAATGGGGCGTGCCTAAGACCTGGCAAGAGGTTCAGGCCGTGACCAAGTTCCTCAAGGGCAAGAAGTTCAAGGGCCAGGATGTCTACGGCTACCTCGACGCGCCCAAGCCCTGGGGTGGGTTCGGCTTCTATTTCCTGGGCAGCCGTGCCACCGCCTACGCCAAGCATCCCGACGACAAGGCCTGGCTGTTCGACGCCGACACGATGAAGCCACGCATCAACAATCCGGCCTGGGTACGCGCCATCCAGGACGTCATCGACGCCCTGCCGTCGGAGCCGGCCGACCAGATCAATGCCGACCCGAACACCACCGCCTTCCAGCAGTTCCTGGCCGGCACCGGCTCGATGATCCCCTGGTGGGGCGACGTCGGCTCGAACGTCAAGACCAATGACAGCTCGGTCATCGGCGATGTCACCGGCTTCTCGATCCTGCCGGGCTCCGACGATGTCTACAACTCCAAGACCGGCAAGTGGGAGAAGCTCGCCAGCGGCCCGAACTATTCGCCCAACTGCGCCTATCTCGGCTGGGGCGTCTATGTCATGGCCCGCGTCGATAGCGACGAAAAGAAGAAGAAGGCGGCATGGTCGGCCGCCGCCCATCTCGGCGGCAAGGACCTGTCGATCTGGACGGCGATGTATCCGTCGGGCTTCCAGCCCTACCGCAATTCGCACTTCGACATTCCGGAGTGGGTGGCGGCCGGCTACGACGAGGCGTTCATCACCTCATACCTGAAGTCGGAAGGCGACAGCTACAACCATCCCAACGCGGCGATCGAGCCGCGCATCCCCGGCATCTTCCAGTATTACAGCGCCGCCGAGGATATCCTGGCCAACACCTTCGCCGGCAAGATGAAGGCGCAGGAAGGCGCCGATGCCATCGCAGCCGCCTGGGAGAAGCTGACCGACCAGATTGGCCGCGACAAGCAGATCAAGCTCTACAAGGCCTCGCTCGGCATGTAGGCTGCCCTGTGAACCGTGGTCCGGCGGCAACGCCGGGCCACAGCCTTCCCTTCCAAACGGGCGAGATTTGTGACTGACCAGACTTCGACCGCGACCCGGTGGCCGGCAGACGCCGCCCCCTATGATCTGATCCCGCCGGGCCGCAGGCGTCTGGGCTGGGCGCTGATGGCGATTGCCACGCTCGGCCTGCTGGCGATGATCGTGGTGCAGATCCTCTACAAGACCGAGGTCGATACGATCGGCTTCGAGACATGGCGGCCCGTGGTCTACGCCTATGTGCTGTGGGGTGTGGCGATCGGCATCGGCCAGGTTCTTACACGCGGCGAGGACGGCCAGCGCGCGCTGTTCCTGCTGCCGGCCCTTTTGTTCACCATTGCGATGGTGATCTTCCCGACCCTGTTCGGCTTCTACATCGCGCTGACCGATTGGAACCTCTCCTCCTTCAGCGGCCGCAGGTTCAACGGGCTGGACAATTTCTGGCAGATGCTCGCCGACCCCTATTACCGCAACGCCCTGTTCAACATGGTGCTCTATGTGCTGGCGGTGCTGGTCGAATATGTCATCGCCTTTGGCCTGGCACTGCTCCTCAACGCGCAGATCCGGGCTCGAAAGTTCTTCCGGGTGGTGTTCCTGATGCCGCTCATGCTGTCGCCGGTCGCGGTGTCGTGGATGATCGGCAAGTCGCTGATGGAATACCGCTTTGGACCGGCAGCCACGCTGGCGCGCCATCTCGGCTGGGAAGACCCGGCCTTCTTCTCGAACCCGATCACCGCCCGCATCTCGATCATGCTGCTGGACGCCTGGACCTTCATCCCGTTCATGATGATCATGCTGCTGGCGGGGCTGCAGGCGATGTCGCGCGAGGTGCTGGAGGCGGCACGTGTCGACGGCGCCACGGCCTGGCAAACCTTCTGGCAGGTCACTTTCCCGCTGATGCTGCCGGTGTCGGTGACGGCGGTGATCCTGCGCATCATCTTCAAGCTGAAGCTTGCCGACATCATCATCACGGTCACCTCGGGCGGTCCAGGCGGCGCCACCGATTCGGTCTCGAGCTTCATCTACCGCGAGTACCGCGACCGCTCGAATGTCGGCTATGGCACCATGCTGGCGATGGCCTATCTCGTCATCATCGTGGTGTTCGTGACCTGGCTATTGAAGTTCGCCAGCCGTTTCGTGCGCAATGTGAATTAGGTAGAGATGAGCGTTCAGACCACCGACTACGTCGCATCCGAAATCCGCTCGCCGGCGAGCTTCCTCGCCAGTCGCGTCTTCATCTATGGCGCGCTCGCCTGCTGGGGCTTCATCTGCCTGTTTCCGATCTATTGGACCATCACCACATCGTTCAAGACGGCGGTGGATGTCACCCAGGGCCACCTGATCCCGTTCGTCGACTTCCAGCCGGATTGGAAAGGCTGGCGATCGCTTGGCCTGTCGCCGGACTCGATCTTCCAGACATCGACCGTGCGCGACGAGTTCCTCAAGCGCTTCATGAATTCGGTCATCACCTCGGTTGGCGCGTCGAGCCTGGCGATCATCATCGGCAGCCTCGCCGCCTATGGCCTGACCCGCTACCGCTACCATTTCGCCTGGTTCAAGAACGAGGACATCTCCTTCTTCTTCCTGTCGCAACTCATCCTGCCGCCGGTGGTGCTGGCCCTGCCCTTCCTGGTGCTCTACCGTGAAGTCGGATTGCTCGATACCCGCGTCGGACTGATCCTGCTCTACACGCTGATGGTGCTGCCGATCGTCATCTGGATCATGCGCGACCAGTTCAATTCCATCCCCGTCGAACTCGAGGAAGCAGCCCTCGTCGACGGCCTGTCGATCTGGGGCGCCTTTTTTCGTATCGTCATGCCGATCGCGCTGCCGGGCATGGTGGCCGCCTTCATCCTGGCGATGGTGCTGTGCTGGAACGAGTACTTCTTCGCCGCCCTTTTGACGTCCACGGACGCCAAGACAATTCCCGTCATGGTGGCGAGCCAGACCGGCTCGCAGGGCATCAACTGGTGGTCGATGGCAGCCCTTGCCACGGCGGCAATCGCGCCACTGGCGGTCATCGGCATCGCGCTGGAACGCTATCTGATCATGGGCATGACGGCGGGAGCGGTGAAATAATGCGGCATTGCCTCACTCGCTGCTCTGGGGAAATGGAACGATGTTAGTCGGCGTTATCGGAGGTTCCTTTGGAGCTTCAGGTCTCAATGCTTCTGGCAAAGTCTCCAAATTATACCGCTCGATTAGTTCTCGGATGTCACGGACCTCGCCTGCGTGGACCTTAAATCCAAGATTGCGTAATTCTTTGGCAGCGTTGCGATTGAGATGCTCTCCAGATGGAGCGGGCCCAGTACGTTTGACAGACGAAGCGCGAATAAGCGCAGCAACAAACACTTCAAGCGTGAATCCATAAGTCGTATTGATATTCTCTAGTTTGGTACGATCACGGCGGTCTTTTTCTAGCGCAGCCTCTTGGGCGCGCCGCGCACTTAGCTCGACAGCGTCTTCGATACTCCACGAAACAACCCGATGAATTGGATATCTCATCGACCACCGATCACTCTCATCGTCCTCATCGCGCGTTTCGAAATCAAAAGCGTTAACGAGAGTAACTTCAAAACTGTAATCGAGTTGTCTGGTCAAAGTTTCATAGGCCGAGCGGACGGCGCAGATGAGGATCGAATCGACAACATCCCGATTGTATGAAGCATATGGCCCATAATCCTCATGAGGCTCCGGGCTTAAGTTTCCCACCCCGCGAATATACATAAGCTCATTGGAAGGCCGACTATCAAATGTGGGTTGCTCGTCGCCAACAAACCAGTGAAAATCCGGCGGCTGACGCCATTTTCGATGAGTAATGAGATTAGAGAAATGGTTATCAGAGCGACGCCAATCGAGTTCAGAATCCCGCCAACCACCCGGATGCCAACGTACTGACAGATTGTTCATCTTGGTAATCTCAGCTGACAACTCAATGCGCGGCTTAACGGTATGATCTTTTTCTAAGCGCGAACGCATTTGAGCGAAATCAAGTGTCTTCCAGTTAACAAGTTCAGCATAGGCTTTGCCGGGTCGATCGCTTAACCACTGGAGCAGGTCAGAGAGGACGGTTCTGGTGTTTGGCGGCCTAGCATGATCCTCAATGTCGGCGATTTCCAATCGAAGCCGACCAAGCTCGATCAGCAGATGGCTAACATACTCATCGACGGAAGAGGCTATGACTCCACCGCGCCAGCTAACTGGACGAAATAGTTTTAGGCGGGGCTGAGGGGGCGATTGCCGGCTCACGTGCGGCGCCCCCTTGCCACCAGGCACCTTTGCCATCGAGGTTTCTCCCTCTACGAATTTGATTGCCACCAGGATCGATGACCATCCCGTCTCACTGCTTCAATATCTTTCGCAGATTATCCAAGATCATATCCCTACCCTTTTGCCCAAGTTCGGCCGACGCGTCCTTGGCGTTCGCCGTGTACCAGCTTTTGTTGTCCGCGAAATGCGCGGCGTCCACCGCTTCCGGGCATAGCGCCAGCATCAGCGATGTCTCGCCTATGCCGGCGTGGTCGAACGGATATTTGCCGTTCATGGCGGCCGGCATCAGCGGGTGCACCTGCACCCAGTTGAAGAAGTTTTCGCCGTCGGCATGTCCGGCATAATAGTCGGCCATCGTCTCTGAACCCCACCAGCCCTCGCCACGCTGCTTCTCGAGGAAGCGGAAGATCGCCTGTCTGCCTGCGGTCTTGAAGGCGAGATCCGTCGGCATGCCGGCAGCGAAATTCTCGGTCTGGTGATGAATGATGGCGTGGATGTTGCGAAACCCAATGCGCAGCAGGCTGTAGAACAGCGCCTCGCCGAATGGCGCCAGTTGATTGCCGCCGACCTGGACGGAGCCGCTGCCTTCCGGCGGTGCCACCGCGTAACTCGCCGCGCCATAGTAGAAGGGCGGCAGGATGACGACATCGCTCTCTTTTTCGAACAGCTCCAGCGTCTTGATGACTGCCAGCGTATCCATGCCGACGGCCATGTGCTCGCCATGGTATTCCAGCACGCCGAGCGGCAGCGCGACCGGCCAATTCTGGGCGATTGCCTTTCGGATCTGGTGCGGCAGCATCAGTTCATAGCGCATGATCTATTCCATGTTGGTGTGGCGGGCGCGCATGGCTTCCGGCGACGCCGCGGTCATCTCCCTGAGTTTCAGCACCATGATCTCGAACAGCACGAACAACGCGCCCTCGAACACCGAGCCCATCGGCAGCACCGACGTCTTTTGCGGCCCCTGGTCGTCGGCCATGGTCTGCGCCGGGATCAGCAGCGTCAAATCGGCCAGCCCTGCGGCGCTGCCGCCTGCCTGGGCGGTCAGGAGCAGGACGGTGGCGCCTGCCTCGCGCGCGATGCGCATCAGGGTGAGTACGGTCGAGGTTTCGCCGGGTCCGGAACTGACAAGCAGGACATCGCCCTGCCCTACAGGCGGGGTGGTCATGTCGCCGACGACCGAAACCGGCAGGCCCAGATGATAGAGCCGCATGGCGAAGCCCTTCACCTGCAAGGCCTCGCGGCCGCAGCCATAGACGACGATCTGTCTGGCACCGACCAGCATCCCACAGGCGGCGTCGCTCCGATCGCCATCGACGCGCGCCAGCACCGCGCCAAGCTCGTCGAGCGCGGTCTTGAACATCTCCGAGCTGGAGTTGCTCACGGCCGCGCCTGCGCGCCGGCAATCGAATTGGGTTGGCAATTCCTGATCACGCTTTTCCCCGGAACAGCTTGATTTCGTTCATGCTAGCAACCGGGAAAATGCGTGTCCAACGCTCAGCGGCGCTTTTGCCAAGCCACAAGCGTGATAGTGTCATGTCAGACAAATCAATCCGGGAAAATTTCAAGATATGAAGTCACGGCATTTCGACCGCATCGGCAATGGCGGCATCACCTTCACGGAGCTGGGTTTCGGTACAGCGCCGCTCGGCAATCTTTACCGCGCCGTCTCCGACGAGGATGCCAATGCGACGCTGGAGGCCGCCTGGGCGACCGGCTGCCGCTATTATGACACCGCGCCCCTCTATGGGCTCGGCCTATCGGAAACGCGCCTCAATCCGTTCCTGCGATCCAGGAAGCGCGACGACTACGTGCTGTCGAGCAAGGTCGGCCGCATCATGCGCGCCTGCCCGCCAGAAGAGCGCACCGGCATCGGCAAGTTCTTCGACACGCCGTCGCGCAAGGAGGTCTACGATTACAGCTATGACGGCGTCATGCGCTCGTTCGAGGCCTCGCTGGAGCGGCTTGGCGTCGACCGCATCGATATCCTGTTCGTGCACGATGTCGATATCTTCACCCACGGCAGCAAGGAGGCGTCCGACCGGCGCATCGAGGAGTTCATGCGCTCGGGCTATTATGGCCTGCTCGCCTTGCGCGACCAGCGCGTCATCAAGGCGTTCGGCGGCGGCATCAACGAATGGCAGGTGGCCCAGACCCTGGCCGAGCGCGGCGATTTCGACCTGTTCCTGCTTGCCGGGCGCTATACGCTGCTGGAACAGGAGGCGCTGACATCGTTCCTGCCGCTTTGCCAGAAACGCGGCATCGGCATCGTTCTCGGCGGCCCGTACAATTCCGGCATCCTGGCCACCGGACCGAAGCCCGGCGCTTACTACAATTATTCCGAGGCGCCGCAGGATGTGCTCGATCGCGTGGCGCGCATCGAGGCCGTCTGCAAGCGCCATGGGGTCAGGTTGATCGAAGCCGCCCTGCAGTTCCCGCTGTTGCACCCGTCGGTGGTTTCGGTCATCCCCGGCGGTCAGCGGCCTGAAGAGGTCGAGAGCAACCGCTCGCTGCTGGACGCGAAACTCCCTGCAGCGCTCTGGGCCGACCTCAAGAACGAAGGCCTCATGCGCGCCGACGCCCCGACAGCTTGAGGAGCTACCGTCCGGCCCAATACGCCGAAAAAGAAAAGCCGGGCAAGCCCGGCTTTTCTGGTTTTTTCAAAAATAAAAACGCGCTTAGTTGACGGCGTCCTTGAGACCTTTGCCGGCCGAGAACTTCGGCACGGTGCGCGCCGGGATCTTCACTTCGGCGCCGGTCTGCGGGTTGCGGCCGGTGGATGCGGCGCGCTTTGACACGGTGAAATTGCCAAAGCCGACAAGCCGGACATCGCCGCCCTTCTTCAGTTCGCCGGAGATGACAGAAAACACTGCATCGACCGCAGACTGCGCGTCACCCTTCGAAATGCTCGCGGCGTCGGCGACAGCGGACACCAGTTCGTTCTTGTTCATAAAAATTCCCTTCCATGAGAACACCGGAACTCACGACTCATCCGGCAGGAAACGGACTTTAGAAAGAAGCGTTCCCGCAACCAAGTCGAAAAGGCAGGAAAATAGCGGAAAAAGCCCGGAATTCCGGGGTTTTTCACATGAAAAAGCCGGGCGCGAGGCCCGGCTTTCTGTTTGTGCGCTGCAACCTTAGAAAAAACTAATGCGCAAGCGACTTTCCAGCGTCATCGCTCGTGTCCGTGGAAGCCGGCGGATTGACCGGTTCGACCCATTCGATCGGCTCCGGCATCCGCACCAGCGCGTGGCGCAACACCTCACCGACGCGTGAGACCGGAATGATTTCCATGCCGTTCTTCACGTTGTCCGGGATCTCCGCCAGATCCTTGGCGTTGTCTTCCGGGATCAGCACCTTCTTGATGCCGCCGCGCAGTGCGGCGAGCAGCTTCTCCTTGAGGCCGCCGATCGGCAAGATGCGGCCGCGAAGCGTTATCTCGCCAGTCATCGCCACATCGGCCCGCACCGGAATACCCGTCAGCACCGACACGATGGCCGTGGCCATGGCGGCACCGGCGGACGGACCGTCCTTCGGCGTGGCGCCTTCCGGCAAGTGCACGTGGATGTCGCGCTTGTCGAACAGCGGCGGCTCGATGCCGAAATCGATGGCGCGCGAGCGGACATAGGAGGCCGCCGCCGAGATCGATTCCTTCATGACGTCGCGCAGATTGCCGGTCACCGTCATGCGGCCCTTGCCGGGCATCATGACGCCTTCGACCGTCAGCAGCTCGCCGCCGACTTCCGTCCAGGCAAGGCCGGTGACGACACCGACCTGATCGTCAGCCTCGACCTGGCCGAAGCGGTAGCGCTGAACACCGAGATAGTCGGCGAGGTTCGCCGCCGTGATGCTCACCGTCTTCTTCTTCGTCTTCAGGATCTCGGTCACCGCCTTGCGCCCGAGCTTCATCAACTCGCGCTCCAAGCTTCTGACGCCCGCTTCACGGGTGTAGGTCTGGATGATGGCGCGGATCGCGTCCTCACCGACGGAGAACTCCTTGGGCTGCAGCGCGTGATCGCGGATCACCTTCGGCATCAGGTGCCGCTTGGCGATTTCGATCTTCTCGTCCTCGGTGTAGCCGGCGATACGGATGATCTCCATGCGGTCCATCAGGGGCGCAGGGATGTTCAGCGTGTTCGCCGTCGTCACGAACATCACGCTCGACAGGTCGTATTCGACCTCGAGGTAATGGTCCATGAACGTCGAGTTCTGTTCGGGGTCGAGCACCTCGAGCAGCGCGGACGACGGATCGCCACGGAAGTCCTGGCCCATCTTGTCGATCTCGTCGAGCAGGAAAAGCGGGTTGGACTTCTTGGCCTTCTTCATCGACTGGATGACCTTGCCGGGCATCGAGCCGATATAGGTGCGCCGGTGGCCACGGATCTCGGCCTCGTCACGCACGCCGCCAAGCGCCATGCGGATGAATTCGCGACCGGTCGCCTTGGCGATCGACTTGCCGAGCGAGGTCTTGCCGACGCCGGGAGGGCCGACGAGGCACAGGATCGGCCCCTTCAGCTTCTTCTGGCGGCTCTGTACGGCAAGATACTCGACGATGCGGTCCTTGACCTTGTCGAGGCCGAAGTGATCGGTGTCGAGCACGTTCTGCGCGTAGGCCAGGTCCTGCTTGACCTTGGAGTTCTTGCCCCACGGGATCGACAGCAGCCAATCGAGATAGTTGCGCACGACAGTCGATTCGGCCGACATCGGCGACATCGTCCTGAGCTTCTTCAATTCGGCATCCGCCTTTTCGCGGGCCTCCTTGGAGAGCTTGGTCTTCTTGATGCGAGCCTCGATCTCGGCGGCCTCGTCGCGGCCATCCTCGCCCTCGCCGAGCTCCTTCTGGATCGCCTTCATCTGCTCGTTGAGGTAGTATTCGCGCTGCGTCTTCTCCATCTGGCGCTTGACGCGCGAGCGGATGCGCTTCTCCACCTGCAGGACGGAGATTTCGGCTTCCATGAAGCCCATCGCCTTTTCCAGCCGCTCCTTGACGGAAAGCGTGGCCAGCATTTCCTGCTTTTCAGGGATCTTGATGGCAAGATGCGAGGCAACCGTGTCGGCGAGCTTGGAATAGTCGTCTATCTGGCTGGCGGCACCCACCACTTCGGGCGAGATCTTCTTGTTCAGCTTGACGTAGTTCTCGAAGTCAGTGACGACCGAGCGGGCCAGAGCCTCGACCTCGACCTCCTCCTCTTCCGGTTCGACCAGCGCCGTGGCCTTGGCCTCGTGGAAGTCGGGACGGTCGGTGAAGGAGACGATTTTCGCGCGCGAGGCGCCCTCGACCAGGACCTTGACGGTGCCGTCGGGCAGCTTCAGCAATTGCAGCACATTGGCGAGCGTGCCGATGTCGAAGATCGCATCGGGCTCGGGATCGTCATCGGCGGCATTCATCTGGGTGGCAAGCAGGATCTGCTTTTCCTGACCCATCACCTCTTCCAGCGCCTTGATCGACTTTTCGCGCCCGACGAAGAGCGGAACGATCATATGCGGGAACACCACGATGTCGCGCAGTGGGAGGACCGCGAAGACGCCGTCGCTGGGAGCCTTGGATATTTTGGCCATTGTCCAACCTTTCATGTCGCGGCCACCATCAGGCCAACCGCGAATCTCATATTAACGACCGGGGATCGTTCCGCCTACCACCGTTTATGACGGGAGTTTTACAGCACAGAAATCGGGCACCTCGGCCTTCTCGTGTTAGGTGGAGGCAGGCAGGGCAAAGATCAAGAGTTAACATCGTCCCCAATCCACTCCATCGCGACGCTGTGCCGGTTCCTCACAGCAAAACGGCGCCGCAGGGGCGCCGTTCCATAAAAATATAGGGCCAAGTGCCATATCAGGCGCTGACATTGCCCTTCTTTTCCTTCTGTTCGGAATAGATGTAGAGCGGCCGGGCGCTGCCGGTCACCACCTCTTCCGAAATCACAACCTCGCGCACGCCTTCGAGCGCCGGCAGTTCGAACATCGTGTCGAGCAGGATCGCTTCCATGATCGAACGCAGGCCGCGCGCGCCGGTCTTGCGCTCGATGGCGCGCTTGGCGATCGCCGAAAGCGCGTTCTCGTGGAAGGTCAGATCGACATTTTCCATCTCGAACAGGCGCTGGTACTGCTTGACCAGCGCATTCTTCGGCTCGGTCAGGATCTGGATCAGTGCCGGCTCGTCGAGATCCTCCAGCGTCGCCAGGACCGGCAGACGGCCGACGAACTCCGGAATGAGGCCGAATTTCAACAGATCCTCGGGCTCGACCAGGCGGAAAACATCACCCGTGCGGCGATCCTCCGGCGAGGCGACGACAGCTCCGAAGCCGATCGAGGTTTTCCTGCCGCGATCCGAAATGATCTTGTCCAGCCCGGCAAAGGCGCCCCCGCAGATGAACAGGATGTTGGCGGTGTCGACCTGCAGGAACTCCTGCTGCGGGTGCTTGCGGCCGCCCTGCGGCGGCACGGAGGCGACCGTGCCTTCCATGATCTTGAGCAGCGCCTGCTGAACGCCCTCGCCCGACACGTCGCGGGTGATCGAGGGATTGTCGGACTTGCGTGAAATCTTGTCGATCTCGTCGATGTAGACGATGCCGCGCTGGGCGCGCTCGACATTGTAGTCGGCCGACTGCAACAGCTTCAGGATGATGTTCTCGACGTCTTCGCCGACGTAACCGGCCTCGGTCAGCGTCGTGGCGTCGGCCATGGTGAAGGGCACGTCGATGATGCGGGCCAGCGTCTGTGCCAGCAGCGTCTTGCCGCAGCCGGTCGGGCCGATCAGCAGGATGTTGGACTTGGCCAGCTCGACATCGTTGTTCTTGCCAGCATGCGCGAGGCGCTTGTAGTGGTTGTGGACGGCCACCGACAGCACGCGCTTGGCGTAGGGCTGGCCGATGACATAGTCGTCGAGAACCTTGAGGATCTCCTGCGGGGTCGGCACGCCCTCGCGCGACTTCACCATCGAGGTCTTGTTCTCCTCGCGGATGATATCCATGCACAGCTCGACGCACTCGTCGCAGATGAACACCGTCGGACCGGCGATCAGCTTGCGCACCTCGTGCTGGCTCTTGCCGCAAAACGAGCAATAAAGCGTGTTCTTGGAATCACCGCTGTTGTTGCCGACCTTGCTCATTTTCATGTCCTTTCATGGCCGCCCGCCGATGGTCTGGCTGAAAGGGCGCATACTCTATTTATCGCGGGAATCCGCCGCCGCCAGTCTTCCGGCTCCCGCAACGTATTCCGTACGAAACACAAATCAGAAAACGTGGCAATGATTCGCAGCTTCCCCACGCAAAGCTAAGCCGTCGAAAATCAACATAGCCTTAACGTAGGCAATCCCGACCTCCGAGGGAACAGCCAATTGTGGCCGAAATGACGCAAGACACGCCAAAAGCGCGTGATGGTGCCATCCAACTGCCAACTAGCCTTTATGCCAACGCCCCCTCGGCCGCCTCGCGCGACGAAATGACCTTGTCGATCAGGCCAAAATCCTTGGCCTCGTCGGCGGTCATGAAATGGTCGCGGTCGAGCGTCTTCTCGATGTCCTCATAGCTCTTGCCGGTGTGCTTGACATAGACCTCGTTGAGGCGACGCTTCAGCTTGATGATGTCCTGGGCGTGACGCTCGATATCGGACGCCTGCCCCTGGAAGCCGCCGGACGGCTGGTGAACCATGATGCGGGCGTTCGGCGTGGCGAAGCGCATGTCCTTGTGGCCGGCGGTCAGCAGCAGCGAGCCCATCGAGGCCGCCTGGCCGATGCACAGCGTCGACACGGCCGGCTTGATGAACTGCATGGTGTCGTAGATCGCCATGCCCGAGGTGACGACGCCGCCCGGCGAATTGATGTAGAGGTTGATTTCCTTCTTCGGGTTCTCCGCTTCGAGGAACAGGAGCTGCGCGCAGACCAGCGTCGCCATGCCGTCCTCGACCGGACCGGTGATGAAAATGATGCGCTCCTTGAGGAGGCGCGAGAAAATGTCGTAGGCCCGCTCGCCGCGATTGGTCTGTTCGACCACCATCGGAACGAGGTTCATGTAGGTTTCGACGGGATTCTTCATCAGTTATCTCTTGTCTCGCGGTGGGATTCCGGCGCCGGACAGCTGGCAGCTCGGGCAGAATCGGTTCTGGATCGTTAAGATGTAAATAGGATGCCGGCTCATCCTTGTGCAAGGCCGACCCGTCCTAGCCATCTGGGTAAGTCGAATCAAGCTTCCGGGCAAGAATTAGCAGCAGCTGATGCCACGCCGACCTCAAATACCGACCGGCCCCGCCAGGGTAGCAGTTTCTTAACCTCGTCACTTAACGAAATGCGCCAAAACCGCTTTTCTCCGCAACGGCTTCCCCTACAATTCAACGTTGAACTTGTGCCTACAGTTCAGACGGGGAGTGCCATGTCCGGGAAAACCGCATGCTTCACCATTGCAGGGATGACCATGCTCGGCTCGATTTCGCAAACGGCGGCCGGTGGTCGCGCCGTCGAATGCTACGAGCCCGTCCACACACCGGCCGTTTACGACACGGTCTACGAAGACGTCATGGTCAGCCCTCCCGGCCAGCAGATCGTCGACTATGATCCGCCGATCTATGGCACGCGCGAGCGAGTGGTGGTGACTGTGCCGGCCCAGGTTCGGTATGAAGTGGTGCCTGCGGCCACCAGGACCGTCTACCACACCGTCAGGGTCGATAGCGGCGGCTATTCCTGGAAATGGCGCGTCATCCATGGCCGCCGCGTGTTGTGCAAGGTTTGGCACAAGGCACGCTTTGAACGCGTCGCCGAGACGGTGGTGATACAGCCCGAGCGCACGCGGCGCGTCGTCATTCCGGCGCAATATGACAGCATCGCCGAGGAGGTGCTGGTGCGGCCCGAGCAAAGGCGCGTCATCGATATTCCCGCCGCGTACCAGACCGTCCCGCGCCGCGTGCTGGTGCGCGAAGGCTCATCCGGCTGGCGGCGGGTGCATATTCCAAGGCACTGCCAGGACTAGGCTTAGGCCACCTCGGCCCGCAGCCAGGCCTTAAGACCGACGACATCGCCATCGCCAATGGCTTTGGCCACACGACGCCCGACCGCCGCGCCGAACTTGTAGCCGTGACCCGAGCACGCCGAGACGACCAGGCACTTGCCGGTCTCATGCGCCAGGAATCTCTCGTCATCGGTGAACGTGTAGGCGCAGGTGACCACTTCGGTCACCTTGTACTCCTCGATGCGGGCGATCGGCGGCGAAAACAGGTTGCGGATCGCCTCGCCCTCGCCGGGCACCGGCTCGCGGTTCCAGTCGGCGTCGCTGGTCGGCACCTTGTGCAGGCCCGAGCCGAATTTCATGCCGGCGCCCCGCGTAAGCGGGATCATATAGCCGTCGGTCGTGCCGCCGACATCGAGAATGACGGGCGCCGCCTCCCAGGCGGCCTTGAGATCGGCCGGCGGCTCGACATAGGCGAGCGCGGTGCGAAAGGTCTTCAATTCGCCGCCGAGTTCGGGGAATAGTTTCAGCACCCAGGCGCCAGCGGCAACGACGATGCGGTCAGCCTGCATCGTCTCGCCGGATTCGAGCACGATATGGCCGGCCTCACCATCGATCTCCGTCACCTTGCTGTGCTCGTAGACGTTGGCTCCATTGGCACGCAGCCATTTGGCCAGCCCGGCCGCTATTTTGCGGCAATGCAGCGCGCCGCCCTCGCGCGAAAAATAGGCGTAGCGGAACGAGCCGGCCTCAAGGAACGGCCAGCGCTCGACGGCTGCCTCCGGTCCCAGCAATTCGAAAGGGAATTTTCCCTCTTCCAGGCCCTCGCGGTATTCCTCGGCCTCGTCGCCGGGCTCGCGCGAAACGCAGACGAAGCCCCGCGCGTCGAGGTGGTTCTCGCCGAGATCGGCCCACAGCTCGTCCCAGGCCTCGTAGGCTTCAGTGATCAGCAGCCCATAGCCGGTTCCAGCGCGGTAGGCGCGGCGGATGATGCGGTGATGGTCGCCCGATGCCGCCAGCGGATTGGGGATCGGCCCCTGCTCGACAACCGACACGGCGTGGCCCGCCTTGACCAGCGACCACGCCGTGGACAGACCGGCGATACCCGCGCCGACAACGATCACATTCATCCGTTCAGACCTTCCGCAACCCTGCTGGCTGGCTCAATGCATCGGGCTGCCGGACGCAACATACGGTCTGGAACCGGGCTGGCAAGCCGCGCTATGGGTCTGGCATGACCAAATCGACGCTCTCCTATCTGGCCTTTGATCCAGCCACTCGCCGGCTCAGACTCGACCCGCGCGAACCGGCTTTCTTCCTGAATCCTTACGAGGCGTACGGCCTCCTGCACGAAGCCTCGAATGCGTTTTTCTGGGAAGAGTTCGGCTTCTGGTGCTTTGGCGGCTTCGGCGATGTCAACCGGCTGTTGCGCGACCGCCGTTTCGGCCGACAGAACCCGGCCGGCATCCCCGACAGCCGCGGTGTCGGACAAGACAGGACCCATCTCAAGGCATTCGACAGCATCGAAGCCAATTCGATGCTGGAGCTGGAGCCGCCGGTCCATACGCGGCTGAGAACACTGGTCAACCGGGCTTTCGTCTCCCGTCAGGTCGAACGGTTGCGGCCGCGCGTGGAGGCGCTCGCCAACGAATTGATCGATCGTTTCGAACCTGGCAAAGCCGTCGACCTCCTGCCGGCCTTCGCCTCCCCGCTGCCGATCACCATCATCGCCGAAATGCTTGGCGTGCCGGTGGAGATGGGGCCGCGACTGCTCGACTGGTCGCATCAAATGGTCGCCATGTATATCCATGGCCGCACCCGTGAGACCGAGGAGACGGCCAACCGTGCCGCGGGCGAATTTTCCGATTTCCTGCGCGGCTACGTGACCGAACGGCGCAAGAAGCCGGGCGATGACCTGCTGTCGCTGCTGATCTCGGCCCAGGAGGACGACCAGAAACTGTCAGAGGACGAGCTGGTCTCCTCGGCCATCCTGCTGCTCAACGCCGGCCACGAAGCAACCGTGCACCAGACCGGCAATGCCATCCACTCCATCCTGGCACAAGGCGGCGACCCGCGCCGCTTCTTTACCTCACCCGAAGTGACGGCAGCAACGGTCGAGGAATGCCTGCGTTTCGATGCGCCGCTGCACATGTTCATGCGCTATGCCTATGAGGAAATCCAAATCGCGCCCGGCATCGTCGTGCGGCCGGGCCAGACGATCGGACTTCTGCTTGGCATGGCCAATCATGATCCGCATGCCTTCGCCGAACCGCAGACCTTCCGGCCGGAGCGCACCGACCAGAAGAATGTATCATTCGGCGCCGGCATCCATTTCTGCATCGGTGCGCCGCTGGCCCGCCTCGAACTGCAGGTTTCGCTGAGGACCTTGTTCGAGCGGCACCCGCAACTGCATCTCGCCGAACAGCCACGCTTCCGCGACACTTACCATTTCCATGGGCTGGAACGACTTGCCGTCGATTTTTAGCTAGCGAGTTGCCCGGAAATCCGATCGGATTCTCGATATGTGATCAAGCTTCAAACCTTGATCACATACTCCTTGCGAGTCGTTTCAAGCACTTCCCAGCTTCCCTTGAAGCCCGGCCGCAGCACGAAGCTGTCACCGGCTTTGACGGTGCGCGCTTGGCCGCCCTCTTCGGCGATTACCGAAACACCTGAGAGAATGTGGCAGAACTCCCATTCTTCATAGACGATGCGCCACTTGCCCGGGGTCGATTCCCAGATGCCGGCATAGAGGCCGCCGTCGCGCTCCTCGACATTCCAGGTGCGGAATTTCGGATCGCCCGAGATCAGGCGATCCGGCGCCGGCGCGCCGGATTCGGGTTCGACGCCTTTGGTGTCGACGGAAAGAAACGCGGTCATATCAGGTCAGACCTTGGCGAGCGCCTGTTCGAGGTCGGCGACGATGTCGGTGACATCCTCGATGCCGATGGACAGCCGCACCGTGTCGGGTCCGGCACCAGCCTTGACCTTCTGTTCGTCGGAAAGCTGGCGGTGCGTGGTCGATGCCGGGTGGATGACCAGCGACTTGGTGTCGCCGACATTGGCCAGGTGCGAGAACAGTTCGAGTGCCTCGACGAATTTGATGCCCGCCTCGTAGCCGCCCTTGAGGCCGAAGGTGAACACGGCGCCGGAGCCCAGCGGCGAATATTTCTTCTGCAGCGCGTTGTTCTTGTCGCTGGGCAGGCCGGGATAATTCACCCAGGCGACCTTGGGGTGGTTGGACAGCCAGCCGGCGACCGTGATCGCATTGTCGCAATGACGCTGCATGCGCAGCGGCAAGGTCTCGAGGCCGGTCAGGATAAGGAAGGCATTGAACGGCGAGATCGCCGGGCCGAGATCGCGCAGGCCGAGCACGCGCGCGGCGATGGCAAAAGCGAAATTGCCGAAGGTCTCGTGCAGCACGAGGCCGCCATATTCGGGGCGCGGTTCCGACAGCATCGGGTATTTGCCCGACTTCGACCAGTCGAAGGTGCCGCCGTCGACAATGACGCCGCCAATCGAATTGCCGTGGCCGCCCATGAACTTGGTCAGCGAGTGGACGACGATGTCGGCGCCATGCTCGATCGGCCGGATCAGATAGGGCGAGGCCAGCGTGTTGTCGACGATCAGCGGCAGGCCGTGCTTGCGGGCGATGTCGCCGATCTTCTCGATATCGACGAAGGTGCCGCCCGGATTGGCCAGGCTCTCGATGAAGATCGCCTTCGTCCTGTCGTCGATCTGGCTCTCGAAGGTCGAGATGTCGTTGGTTTCGGCCCAGCGCACCTCCCAGCCATAATTCTTGAAGGCATGGCCGAACTGGTTGATCGAACCACCGTAAAGCTTGTTGGCGGCGACGAAATTGTCACCGGGCTGCATCAGATTGTGGAACACGATGACCTGCGCGGCATGGCCGGAAGCGACCGCAAGGGCGGCCGTGCCGCCCTCGAGGGCCGCGACGCGTTCTTCGAGCACTGCCTGGGTCGGGTTCATGATGCGGGTGTAGATGTTGCCGAAAGCTTTTAGCCCGAACAGCGAAGCGGCGTGGTCGGCGTCATCGAAAACAAAGGAGGTCGTCTGGTAGATCGGCGTGGCGCGCGCGCCGGTGGCCGGATCGGGCTTGGCGCCGGCATGGACGGCGAGCGTGTTGAAACCTGGCGAACGGGTCACTGAAACCTCCCTTTGAACTTCCTAAATTGGCCGCGCATTCTTGGCGAAGGCGACGTGCGAATGCAAAGAAGAAAATACCTTTCGGCGCCGATCCTTCGATCACACCGCAGGATAATGCGGCGTTCCGCGGAATAATTTTTTGCGCCTCTGCGCCGCGCCTATTTCTGGCGCACGCCGAAACTCTGAAAACCCTGGCGCATCAGCGGCTTCTTGGACGACAGCACGCCGGAATTGACGCCGGTCCAGCCGATCTCGCCGGAGAGCTTGCCATACTCGATCTTGGGGCAGCGGTTCATCACCACCTTGATGCCGGCCGCTTCGGCACGGGCGGCTGCCTCGTCATGGCGCACGGCAAGCTGCATCCAGATGACTTTCGGCAAGGGATCGAGTTGCAACACCTCGTCGACGATGCCGGGGACCGCCGCGGCATTGCGGAAAATATCGACCATGTCGATCGGCTCTGGTATGTCGGCCAGCCTGGCATAGGTCATTCGGCCGAGGATTTCCTTGCCGGCCTGGCCAGGATTGATCGGGAACACCGAAAACCCCTTGGCCAGCAGGTATTTCAGGACGAAATAGCTCGGCCTGACATCATTGGCCGACGCCCCGACCATGGCGATCGACTTCACCGAATTGAGGATGCCACCGATATAGGTGTTGTCGTAGCTATTGTGATTCATGTCTCGTCCTCATACAACGCCTCGGCGAGAAAACCATCGGGGTCATTGCTGAAATCGCGCAGCATGCGGAAGTGGTCCGTATCGCGAAAGTCGGCAAGCTCGAGCCCAAAGCGGCTGATGCGGAACAGCTGCGCGCCGGGACAGGCCATCAACAGCGGCGAATGGGTCGCCATGATCACCTGCGCAGCGCCCGATTGGTCCATGCGCCGCAGCATCTTCAGCAATTCGATCTGGCGCGTCGGCGAAAGCGCGCTCTCGGGCTCGTCGAGGATATAGATGCCTTGCCTGCGGCAGCGCTCCTCGAAGAAGCGGATGAAGCCTTCGCCATGCGACCAGGACAGGAAATCCGGCGGCGGTGGCTTGAACGGATCTTCCAGCGCTGCCTGGTCGAGGTAGCGGGCCACCGAGTAGAAGGATTCGGCGCGAAAGAACCAGCCGGCGGTGACTTTTGGCAACCAGTGGCCACGGAATGTGTTGGCCAGTGCGGCGCCACTCTCGTCGATGGCGCCGGAATGGTCGACCGGCCGGTAGCCCTTGCCGCCGCCCGCTTCGTCATAGCCGGCCAGCGCGCCGATCGCCTCGAGCAGCGTGGATTTACCGGTGCCGTTCTCGCCGACGATGATGGTGATGGGCGTGGTGAATTCGAGCTCGAACGCGTGGCCGCGAAACAGCGGCAGGTTCCACGGATACTTTTCCCAGTCCGTGACCCGCTCCCGGTCGAGCAAAATCCGTTTGAGGTACGGTGCCTTGAGCCGTGTCAGTTGTTTGCGGTAGGCCATCAATCCGGCAGCGAAATCGTGCCGTCGTCCGCGATCGGAAAGGCCGGGTTGTGCGCCACCTCCCAAACATGCCCGTCGGCATCGGCGAAGTACCCATACCAGCCGCCCCAGAAGGCGCGGCCGGCTGGCTTGATGATGCGCCCGCCAGCCTCTTCCGCCTGCGCCAGCACTTCGTCGACCTCGGCATCGGAGCGGGTGTTGTAGGCGAGATAGACGGCCGAGGGCGCCTGGGCGAAGGTGATACCGGAGTCCTCCTCGGCGCTGGGGCGCGGGAACAGGCCGAGGATCGCGCCGCCCATCTGGAAGAAGGCGACACCGTCGGTGATCCCCGCGTGGCGCTTCAGACCCATCGCCTCGTAGAAGCGCACGGCGCGATCCAGATCTTCGGTGGCGATGGTGATGATGGAAATGCGCGGTTCCATGATCCTATTCGTCCGTCCATTCCGGCTTGCGCTTGCCGATGAAAGCGCCGATGCCCTCTTCCGCGTCCCGCGCCAGCATGTTCTCGACCATGACGCGGCCGGTATAGGCATAGGCATCGGCCAAGCCCATCTCGGCCTGCGCGTAAAAAGCTTCCTTGCCGGTCTTGATCACCAAAGAGGATTTGGAAGCAATGGCTTGCGCGTATTTGGTGACAATCTGATTCAGGTACTCGCGCGGCACGACGCGGTTCACGAGGCCGAATTCCTTGGCGGTCGCGGCGTCGATCGTCTCGCCGGTCAAGAGCATCTCCATCGCCTGCTTGCGCGAGACGTTGCGCGACAGCGCAACCATCGGCGTCGAGCAGAACAGGCCGATGTTGACGCCAGGCGTGCAGAAGGTCGCCTCATGCGAGGCGATCGCCAGGTCGCAGCTGGCGACCAATTGCAGGCCGGCGGCTGTCGCCAGGCCGTCCACCTCGGCGATGACAGGCAAGGGATGGCGCACGATCGTCTGCATCAGCATGGCGCAAGCGGCAAAGGTCTCTTCGAAGAAGGCCTTGCCGCGATCGGCATCGGCACGCCGCGCGGTCATTTCCTTGAGGTCGTGACCGGCGCAGAACACCTTGCCGGCCGCCGACAGCACAATAACGCGAACGGCCTTGTCCGCCTTGGCGCGTTCCAACTCCGCCACGAGCGCCGCCATCACCGAAAGCGACAGGGCATTGGCGGGCGGATTGGCGAGCGTCAGGCGCAGCACGCCCTTCTCCCGTCTTGTCGTGACCGGGCCCTCGTCGGCGGCAGCAGGCTTGATGGCAAGGATTTCGGCCATGGCTAAGGTCTCCGCGATTCCGGTGGTGCCGGCAGAGTATCTAATATCGGATCGGGTTTCGTCCAACACCCATCGCTTGCGCCAGCATGATGTATATGTTGCCAGAAACACCCGGCTGCGCCCATACAGGCTTGGCGCAGAACGAGAGACCGATATGCCCGCCCAGACCAACCTCAAGCCGGTGCTGACCGCAACGCAGATCAATTTGTTAATGGAAACCGTCTTTCCCCAACTCAACGAGAGTGCCGCCGCCTACGAGGCGATCGACGTGTTTCCAGGCGGCTGCATCGTACGGCTCAATGCCGGTGAACGGCATTTGCGTCCCGGCGGCACGGTGTCCGGCCCTGCCCTGTTCACGCTGGCCGACATTGGCGGCTATGTCTGCGTGCTCAGCCATGCCGGGCCGGATGCGCTCTCGGTCACCACCAACCTCAACATCAACTTCGTGCGCAAGGCCGAAGCCGGGCCGATCGATGGCCATTGCCGCATCCTGAAGCTCGGCAAGAGCCTGATGGTGTTCGACATTGACATCGTCGCCGGCCCGGAAGGACACACGATCGCGCATGCCACGGGCACCTACTCGATCCCGCCGCAGCGCGCCGCCAATGTGGTAAAATAATACCTTTAGTCCAACATGCTGTTTCTGCAGCCTTTTCTGCGCTACAGGACTTTTCCGCTACCTTGACGCAGTTACTCCGCTCGCCTATAAGCCTTCACGAAGCAGCGGCCCGCAAAGGCCGCCGTTTTGTTATTGGCTGATGACAAGCGTCTTTCGCCAATCCAAGCAACAAGAAACGCCTTCACTCCCGAAGGTCAGAACCGAGAGCAGAAAACATGACAACCTTTTCGCAGAAGCCTGCGGATGTGGTGAAGAAGTGGATCCTGATCGACGCCGAGGGTCTCGTCGTCGGCCGTCTCGCCACTGTCATCGCCAATCATCTTCGCGGCAAGCACAAGCCGACCTTCACCCCGCATGTCGACGACGGCGACAATGTCATCGTCATCAATGCCGACAAGGTGGTATTCACCGGCAAGAAGTTCACCGACAAGGTCTATTACTGGCACACCGGCCACCCCGGCGGCATCAAGGAGCGCACCGCGCGTCAGCTGCTCGAGGGCCGTTTCCCCGAGCGTGTCGTCGAGAAGGCCGTTGAGCGCATGGTTCCGCGTGGCCCGCTCGGCCGCCGCCAGATGAAGAACCTGCGCGTCTATGCAGGTGCCGAGCATCCGCATGTCGCCCAGCAGCCAGAAGTCCTCGACGTGGCCAAGCTGAATTCCAAGAACAAGAAGGTCGCATAAGATGGCTGAGCTTTCCTCGCTCGCAGAACTGGGCGCCGCCACCGGCAACACCAACACGCAGGCCGCCGCCCCCGTCCACGTCCAGAAGCTCGACAAGTCGGGCCGCGCTTACGCCACCGGCAAGCGCAAGAACGCCATCGCGCGCGTCTGGGTGAAGCCGGGTTCCGGCAAGATCGTCGTCAACGACAAGGAATTCGCGACCTATTTCGCGCGTCCGGTCCTGCAGATGATCCTCAACCAGCCGATCATCGCGTCCAACCGCTCGGGCCAATACGACATCATCGCCACCGTCGTCGGCGGCGGACTTTCCGGCCAGGCCGGCGCGGTGCGTCACGGCATCTCGAAGGCGCTGACCTATTACGAGCCGGCGCTGCGCGCCGTGCTCAAGAAGGGCGGCTTCCTGACCCGCGACAGCCGCGTCGTCGAGCGCAAGAAGTACGGCAAGGCGAAGGCCCGCCGTTCCTTCCAGTTCTCGAAGCGCTAAGCGGTTCGAATTTCGGACAATCGAAAAGGCCGCCTCCGGGCGGCCTTTTTGCTTGGACGCGGCGGTTCAATTGATGCTGGCGGTCGCGGCTGGCTCGATGCGTTCGCCCGTGCCGGCATAGGGCACCCGATAACCATTCGCCGCCAGCCAGCCGATCGCCGCTTTCGGCTCGTCGGTCTGGATGATGGTGGCGCCACGATCGGCCCAGAAGCCCCAGGCTTCGCGCGGCAAGCTGGCCTGGACCGCCAGTTCGTCGCCACGGCCGCCGGCGAGGAAGCCGCCTGGCTTGTTGACGATGGCATAGGTGTCGGCCCAGATGTGCCAGTCGCCCCTTACCGCCTCGGCGCGCATGCGCGTGCTGAACAGCGGCCCGCCGGTTTCGGTCAGCGTCTCGGCGCCCGCCCGCCAGTTGATCAGTTCGATCGCGCGCGGCGCGAAAGCGTGGTCGACCGTCGAGGCGAAGCCCGCATCATGGACCGCGTCATCGGCGATGATCGGCATGAACTGGAAGCCACCGCCTGCGGCAGTCATGGCCGCCTTCACCGTGCTGATCCTGTTCTGGTCCCAAAGGTTTTCCTTGACGATGACTTGCTCGGCCATGCCGAGTTCGCGCGCTATCGCGATCATGCCCGGGAGGTCGCCGACTTCGAGCTTGTTGTCGAGATTGATGAGGATTCTGTCCCGTGTCGCCATCAGCATCTCGCGCAATGTCGAGACGGTCTCGTTGGTGACGGCATGGGTGCCCTCGATCACCAGCCGGCATCTCTTCAACTCGGCCAGCGTGTAGTTGATGACCTCGCCCTTGCAGGTGGTCGTGCGGTCGAGCCAGCTGTCATGCATGACGATGAACGCACCATCCTTCGAGCGCCGGATGTCGACCTCGACGATTTCGGCGCCGATCGCGATCGAGCCCTCCACGGCGGCAAGCGAGTTTTCCGCATAGAGCGTCTTGCCGGCCTGCATGCTGCCGGCGCGATGGGCGGCCACCATGACATGGTCGCGCCACTGGTTGGCATGTTCGAAGCGGTCGAGGATCTGCCTGGCGCGGGTTTCGCCGGCCATTGACTGGCTGGCGGAAGCCGCCAGCGTGACGGAAAGCAGAAGGCTCGGCCAGAAGGTCTGCATCGAGAATCGCTCCATTCCGGATCGAGCCGGGAATAGGCGATGCCCGTGACATCTGGGTGAACGAAGCCGGCTAGCGGTTGCCGCGATATCTCGCCTCAGATGCGTTTCGACAGCCGGCGGAACCAGGCCATCGCAGGCATCTCGACGAAACGCCAGGTGATCCAGGAGACACCTATGGTGGTAAGAAGCATGACGACGATCGCCACGGTCCCCGTCCAGCCGGCGCCAAAGCCGGTCGCGGGCTCGCCACGCAGTACGATGTCGCCAACCAGGCCGAGGCCGAGTTTGCGCTCGACCAGCCCGGCGACATTGATCAGGCGCGCCTGAACGAAGATGTGGACCATGTAGATCGAATAGGACAGCGCGCCGAGCGTCAGCATGAACGGCGTCCTCAGCAACGCGCTGATCCAGCCGCCTTCATGAGCGAAGAGAAACAGCGCCAAGGCGAACACCAGGGGCGCGGCAATGCCGGCGTCATTGTCGCCCGCCAGCGAGACAAAGAGAGCGATGACGACCACCATGACGATTTCGGCAACAGTCCAGCTCATCCTCGGGCCGTTTGCGGCCAGAACCTGTCGCGCTCCTGCAATGGAATCATGCTGAAACCAGGCCAGCAGGGCGCCCAGCGAGAAGCCGTAGAGGCAGCGGATGAAGCCGAAATCATAGGACACATCCATATGATGCGTGGAGAAGCCGAGCAGGAACAGCGGCGCGGTGACAGCGGCGGCGACCAACCATATCCAGGCGCGCGCGCCGGCGATGAAGAGCACGCCGGCAAACAGGAGATAGGCAAAGAACTCGGCCGAGATGCTCCAGCTCGGGGCGTTCCAGGTCAACCGATCCTCGAAGCCGACACCTTGCAGCAAAAGGAGATTGGCAGCCAAGCTCCTGAGGTCGAAGCCACCGGTGAAAGGAGCAGCACCCGTGCCATGCAGCTGCGGCAGCACGAGCCGCAGCAGCTCGAAGGCGGCAAAGGCGGCAATCATGACCAGATGCAGCGGATAGATGCGGCCGAAACGGACCAGCGCGAAGCGGCAGACCTCCTGAGTGCGGCCGAGCCGATCGGCATAGCTGGAGGCGATGACGAAGCCGGAAAGGACGAAGAAGAAGTCGACGAAGAGATAGGACGAACCGATAAAGCTGCTCTGCGAGATCGTCGAGGCGGTCGGGAAATGAAACAGCGCCACCAGCAGCGCGCAGATGCCGCGCCACGAATCGAGAACCCGGAACCGATCGCCGGCGATCGTACCGGTGTGGGTCGACACCACGGCATCCGACGGATTAAGAAACGCGGTCTGCGTCATGATGATACAAGTCCTGTCTTGCCGTGGCACCCGGGCGGCGCGCTTTCGTCTCCCCAAGCCGTGACTGGCATCTTCCATGCCGGTTCTGTAGTTGTTGCACCCCGATGAAAACGAGGACCCGTAATGGCGACCAACACCATCGACCATGCCTTCACCGCCCGCTCCAAAACGGGTGGCGCCCTCGAGCCGACCTACTCCGGCGCGCTGTCTTTCATGCGGCGCAAATACACCAAGGACGTGAAGGGCGCGGATGCGGTGGTGTGGGGCATTCCCTTCGACGCCGCCGTCACCAACCGACCGGGCGCCCGGTTTGGGCCGCAGGCGATCCGCCGCGCCTCCGCGATCCTCGACAACGACCCGCAATACCCGTTCTCGCGCGATCTGTTCGAACACCTTGCCGTGGTCGATTATGGCGATTGCCTGCTCGATTCGGGCAACCATCAGAAGACGCCCGGCACGATCGAGCGCGAGGCGGCCAAGATCCTGAAATCGGGCGCCTTCCTGCTGACGCTCGGCGGCGACCATTTCGTCACCTGGCCACTGCTCAAGGCGCACGCCGCCATCCACGGACCGCTGGCCTTGGTGCAGTTCGACGCCCATCAGGACACATGGCCCGATGACGGCAAGCGCATCGACCATGGTTCCTTCGTCGGTCGCGCGGTCAAGGAAGGCATCATCGATCCCGATCGCTCGATCCAGATCGGCATTCGCACCCATGCGCCCGACACATTCGGCATCAAGATTCTGCATGGTCATGAAATCGAGGAAATGCGCGCCTCCGACATCGCCTACGCGATCGTCGATCGCACCGGTGGCAAGAAGACCTATCTGACCTTCGACATCGACTGCCTGGATCCGGCCTATGCGCCGGGAACCGGCACGCCGGTTTCGGGTGGCCCGTCGTCGGCGAAGATCCTGTCGACGCTGCGCCAGCTGAACCAGGTCGATATTGTCGGGGCCGATGTCGTGGAGGTTGCGCCGGCCTACGATCACGCCGATATAACGGCGATCGCCGGCTCGATGGTGGCCATGCAATATCTTGGCCTGCTGGCCGAGCGAAAGGCCCGGCTCGAGGAGCTGAACAACGGCAACCACAATGGCGCCACGGTCAATCATGGCAACGGCATATAATTTCGAGATATCAGGGAACTTGATCAGGCAATGAAACCGAAAATCTTCATCGATGGCGAGCACGGCACCACCGGCCTCCAGATCCGGGCGCTGCTTGCCGAGCGCGGCGATCTGGAGATCATTTCCATCCCGGTCGAACGCCGCAAGGAAACGGCCGCCCGCGCCGAATTCCTCAACGCCGCCGATATCGCGATCCTATGCCTGCCCGACGATGCGGCCAAGGAAAGCGTCTCGCTGATCGCCAACGAAACCACCAAGGTCATCGATGCGTCGACCGCGCATCGCGTGGCCGAAGGCTGGGAATATGGCTTCGCCGAACTGGACAAGGAGCAGGCGAAAAAGATCGCCACGGCCAAGCGCGTCGCCAATCCCGGCTGCTGGCCGCAGGGGCCGATCGCAACGCTCAGGCCACTGGTCACCGCAGGCCTGCTGCCGGCCAGTTTCCCGATCGCGGTCAACGGCATTACGGGCTATTCGGGCGGCGGGCGCCCGATGATCGAGGATTATGTCGCCAAGGGCGAGGACGCTTCGGAATTCCTGCCCTATGGGCTGACCCTGCAGCACAAGCACGTGCCGGAATTGAAGGCCTATGCGAAGCTGTCGCATGATCCGATCATGCAGCCGGCGGTGGGCAATTTCGCGCAAGGCATGATTACGGTGGTGCCGTTGCAGCTCGGTGGCCTCGACCGCGTGCCGACGGGTGCCGAACTTCACGCCGCCATTGCGGACCATTTCGCCGCGATCCAAGGCGGCGTGGTCGAGGTGGCGCCCTATACGCATCTGGAACGCGTGCCTGACATCGATCCGGAGATCTACAACGGCACCAACCGCATGAAGGTCTATGTCTTTGCCAACGACAGCAGAGCCCAGGCGCTGCTGCTGGCGGTCTACGACAATCTCGGCAAGGGCGCTTCGGGTGCGGCCGTCCAGAACATGGACCTGATGCTCGGTCTCTGATGGATGCACCAGCCTTTCCAGCGCGCTGGAAGGTCAGCGAACCGGAACTCATGGCCGAGACCTTTTCGAGCCGCATCTGGAAGGTGCGACTCGAGCACGGCGCACCAGCCATCGTGAAGGCACTGAAGCCGTTCGACGACGTTGCCGACGAGTTGCGCGGCGAGCATTTCCTTGCCTGGCGGCGCGGCGAAGGCGCGGTGCGGCTTCTCGGCCGCGACGGGCACTCCATGCTGCTCGAATATGGCGGGAACACACTTCTGTCGCAGGTTCTCGACGAACAAGGCGACAACGCAGCGACCGCCATCGCGGCGGATGTGATGGCGACATTGTTTTCGCCATCCGATCATCCCTACCCGCCCGAGCTTCAGCCACTCAGGGAGCGGTTCGCCAGTCTTTTCAAGAAGGCCGCAACCGATCGCGGCATCGGCGATGACAGCCTCTATGTCGAGGCCGCGGCCATCGCGGATCGACTGCTGGCCAATCCGCATGAAATCAGGCCACTGCATGGCGACCTGCATCACGAGAACATCCTGCGGGGACCGCGCGGCTGGCTGGCGATCGATCCGAAGGGCGTGCTCGGCGATCCCGGCTTCGAGGCCGCCAACATGTTCTACAACCCGCTCGATCGCGATGCACTTTGCCTAGCCCCGGAGCGGATCGCGCATATGGCCGAAATCTTCGCCCGGACGCTGGGGCAATCACCGGCAGCGATACTGGACCATGCGCTCGCCTATGGCTGCCTGTCCGCGGCCTGGCACCATGAGGACGACAATGCCATCGAGGAGAACCGAGAACTGTCGATCGCGACGGCGATCCGGACGGTGCGGCTCACCTTCTGAGCGCAGTAGTCACATAGCGGTAGACGTAGCGAGGCATTCGACTGCAATGTAGACTGTTGCAGCTGCCAAGAGACCATAGAGAATCTATCTGCGTTTCATCGGTGGCCGTGTCGGCAGTGGGTAGGCGCCCTTGGTGCCGCGCCAATGCGCGGCGGCAAAGCCCAGCACGACGAGCGCGAAAGCCTGATGGGTCAGCGCCATGTGCAGGGGCACCTGCATCAGCAGCGTACCAATACCGATCGAAGCCTGCACCAGCACCAGCATGAACAACAGTGTCGCGCGTCGCGCATGCGTTGAGCCCGGCAGACGCAGACGCGTGGCGATCATGTGCCAGAGCGCGACGGCGAAGACCGTATAGGCGCCAAGCCGATGGATGAACTGCACCGTTTTCGGACTTTCGAAGAAATTGCGCCACGCCGGCTCGAGGACGAGCAGATCGCCGGGGATGATCCGGCCGTCCATCAGCGGCCAGGTGTTGTAGCTCATGCCGGCGTCGAGACCGGCAACCAGGCCGCCGAGATAGATCTGGACCAGCGCCAGAAGCACGATGAAACCAGCCAGCCGCTGCGTCGAGCGATCGGCCGCGGGCTCGGAATGCGGCGCAAGGCCACGCGCGACGACCATGGTCGCGGTAAAGATAAGTGCCGCCAGCGTGAGATGCGTCGCCAGCCTGTACTGGCTCACCGACACGCGGTCGACCAGGCCGGACGCCACCATCCACCAGCCGATGGCCCCCTGCAGGCCGCCGAGAAGCAGAATGCCGACCAGTTTCGGCCCAAGGCCGCGCTCGATGCGACGCGTCGCCCAGAAGACCGGCAGCGGCAAGGCAAAGACCAGGCCGACGCTGCGCGCCAGCAGGCGATGCGCCCATTCCCACCAGAAGATCGACTTGAACGCCTCGACGCTCATGCCCTTGTTGAGTTCGGCGTATTGCGGGATCTGTTGATAGCGCTGGAATTCCTCCTGCCACTCGGCGTCGTTGAGCGGCGGGACGACGCCATGGATCGGCTGCCATTCGGTGATCGAAAGGCCGGATTCGGTCAACCGCGTGGCGCCGCCAACCAGCACCAGCGCGAACAGCACCAGGAGCACGACATAGAGCCAGCCGCGCACGAGTGCCCGGTTGTGCAGGTCGCGGTCGCGGGCCTGATAGGGCGCGGCGGCGGTGATGGCGGCCATGGATATGTCCCGGCAGGTTGAATGTCGCGGATTGGTGAACCATCGCACTCCTGCTGGCAAGGCCGCGCAGCGCGGCACGCCGTCGCGCCCGGTGTCGTGGGTTGCGCGTGCCTTGCGTTCGGCCTAAGCGGTAGCCATCAACGAGGCCAAGACATGCCCATTCGCCTGAAAAAACTGATCGGAATGTTCCTGCTGTTGGCGCTGGTCATCATCTACGCGCTGGTCGCCTCGATCTTCGCCGTTGCCCGCCTGTCGGAATCGGGCGCACTGGTGCAATTCCTGTTCTTCCTCGTCAGCGGCCTGCTCTGGGTGCTGCCGGCAATGGGCATCATCAAATGGCTGATGCTGGAGCCGCGGACTAAGCGCTGAGTCCTGCGCGGTCCGGCCGTACGTCAGACGGTAACGAGCATCTTGCCGGCATTGGCGAGCGGGGTCGTCACGCCCGACAGCATGGTGCGGATGTGGGCGAGGCTCTGGTAGCGGCCATTGACCGAAATGCGCGGCAAGGCATGCAGGAAGCCGGCATGTTCGGCGCGCAGCACGCCGTGGCGGGTGGTCACGGCGGAGGCATAGCAGGCGTCGCGCGCAAAGCCCACTTCGCGGCAGCCGACGGCGCTCGCATAGCCATAGGGATAGGCGAAATGGCGCGGCTCCTCGCCAAGTCCGGTCCGCAGCATGTCCTTGACGGCGCCGATCTCGCGCCGCGCATCGGCCTCGGAAAGCCGCTTCAGATTGCTGTGGCTGATCGTGTGGGCGCCTATCGTCACCAGAGGGTGCGCGGCGACGGCGCGGATCTCATCCCAGGTCATCAGCGTGCGCAGGCGCGGGGCGTCGGCGTCGACACCATGCGACGCGGCGAGACCGCGCAGCACGCTCCGCAGGTCTTCCTCGCGGACCTCGGTGGTGAAATAGGCATGCAGGCGGGCGATGGCCTGATGTTTCCTGGCGGGGGTCCCGCAATCGATCACCGCAGGGCCGTTCGATGTGGCCAAAGTCAGGCGGTCGCATGCATTGACGATATCCTCCACCACATCCCACCAAAGATGGGCGGAGCCATCGATCAGCCCGGGCGCCACATAGATGGTGAGCGGCGCGCCATGCTTTTCCAGCACCGGCAGGGCCTCGGTCATGTTGTCGCGATAGGCATCGTCGGCGGTGATGGTGGCGAACCGGCCGCCCTTGCCGCCTGCCTCGATACGCTCCACCGCTTCATCCATCGAAACGAAGGCATAGCCGCCCGCTTTCATGTCGGCGATCACGGCATCGAGGAAACTGGGCGCGATGTTGAGGTGCCGGTTGACGCTGTCGGGCTTTTCGGGCGTCGCCGTCACGCGATGCAGCATCAGGATGGCGCCAATGCCGCCGACAAACGGCCTGGCCAGCGGTGCGAGGCCGGTATAACGGGCGACGTTGAGCGCCAGTTTCCGGATTGCCTCCCCACCGTCGATCATTCATTCACCTTTTGCGCCTAGGCTAACCAAGCACGGAATACGCCCGAGCGCGCCCCAAATCGGGATCAATACGCCTTAAGGATTGAGGTATGGTTGACGCAACCGCGTCATTTGATGGCAAGCGGCTCGCGGCGAGCCAGACCTCGCCACGCACGCTACCCAGAAATGCCGCGGGGCCGTTAGTTTCCATTGCCGCCGCCGAGGGGCTCGCGGCATATGCGACGTTCTGTCGTTCGGCGCTCTATGCTCCAGCGCAAAGTGCGGCATGGGTGTTGAATTGGGCCGCCGAGGTCAGGCCCGATCTGCTCATTGCCACGCTGGAACTGGAGGGCAAGCCGGCCTTCGCACTGGCGTTGGAGGTGGTCAAGCGCGGCCCGTTGCGGGTCGCCCAGTTCATGGGCGGCCGCCACGCCAATGGCAATTTCTGCGCCGCCGAACCGCAATGGCTGGCCAGCGGCGACCTCACAGCCATCCAGTCGATGCTCGCGGCGATCGCCAGATTCCGGCCCGATATCGATCTCATCGCGCTGGAAAGATTGCTGCCCGATCTCGACGGCACCGCCAATCCGCTGGCATCGCTCGATCACTTCGCCAGCCCCAATCTTTCACTGGCCGTCGATCTCAGCGGCGGATTCGATGCGCTGCTGCTGCGTGCCAGCGGCAAGCGCAAACGCAAGAAGCATCGTTCGCAGACACGCAAGTTCGAGGCTGTCGGTAGCTACCGGCGCATCGAGGCGAGCAGTGCCGACGACGTGGAGAGGCTGCTCGACGCGTTCTTCGATATGAAGGAACAGCGCTTCCGCAAGATGGGCATCGCCAACGTCTTCGGTGACGACCAGACACGCGCCTTCTTCCGGGGGCTGTTCAAGCAAGCACTTGGCGAGGACAAGCCTTGCTTCGTGCTGCACGGGCTGGAAGTCGCCGGCAAGCTGCGCGCCGTCACCGGAGCGAGCCGCTCGGGCAGGCGGCTGATCTGCGAGTTCGGAGCGATCGCCGAGGATGATCTTGCCCACACCAGCCCGGGGGACTTCCTGTTCTTCGACAACATCCAGGATGCCTGCCGGAGCGGGTTCGCGGTTTATGATTTCTCCGTCGGAGACGAACCTTACAAGCGGCTATGGTGCGATATCGAAACCCGGCATTTCGAGGTCCTCGTCCCGCTGACGCTCAAGGGCCGTGCGCTGGGACAGGCGCTTCGGCAGGGCGCGCGGCTGAAGGCCTTTGTCAAGAACAGCCCGGCAATCTGGAAGCTCACCAAGCTGCTGCGCCGCAAGGCCGTTGGACAGACAGCGCCCGTGCCCACGGAAGACGAAAACTAGCCCCAATACGCCAACAGGATATTCGATGTGACGACGCTGGAACTCGAATAGACCTGATGGGCCTCTGAACAGCTGTTATCTCAAGCAGCCGAACGCCGCCCCGGCACCGGATTGCCTGGCGGCTCGTGGCCGAGCGGCGTCACCAGCGTCAGGTCGGGATAGCCGCTCTCGATCAGCTTGACCGCGGCCTGCGTCACCTCGTCGTCGGCCTCCAGCATGGACAAGAACACCTCGGTGGCCTCGCCGCCCAAACGGCTGATGCCTTGTGCATCGGCCGGCCCGCACTCGACCACCACCAGATCGTAGGCTGTTGTCAACGACTGCATTATGATCGGCAGCCGATCGGCGGCACGCATGGCACGGACCGGATCGGCGGTGCCGACGGGGATGACATGGCAGTCGGAATAGAGGTCGCCATGGATCACGTCGCTGAACTGCGCCTGCGACGCCAGCAGATTGGTGATGCCCGGGAAAAGCCCGCTGTCCAGCATCGGGCGCGAGGCAGCCCCTGAGGCAGTGAGGTCGAGCAGCAGGACGCGCAGTCCGGCGTCGGAAACCTCGCGCGCCACCAGGATCGCCGACGCCGCCGCTTCATCGCCCTCGGGGGAAACGAATATGGCGCGCGCGGCCCCGCTGGCGATCAGCTTCTCGGCTGCCTTCTCGACGTCGATCTCGCCGAGCACGGAGCGCGGCCGCCGAACCTCCACGGGTTCCGGCTCAGCCATGGGCTCAGGCTCTGCCACGGGTCCAGATTTGGTCAAGGATTCGGATTTGGCCAAGGGTTCAGGCTCGGCGATAGGCTCCGCTTTGGCGACGGGCCCGAACTCGGCGGCAGGCCGCGGCTGCGCCGGAGTTTCCGTGACCGTTTCGGGCCATGATACGTCGGCGGTGCGAGTGGCGCGCTCAGTGGCGACAGCCGGTTCGAGGCGGGTGGACGGCTCCTGATAGGCGGCCGGCGGCATCGTCACCTCGTCGATCGGCTCAAACCGCGCGCCCCTGGCCGGGCGCATGGCACGGCCCGAGAAAAGCTCCCGCAGCAGCGTGAACACGGCCGCCAGCAGAAGGGAAGCCGCGGCGGCAGCACCGACGATCGGCCCGACCTTGGGGAAGTATGGCTCTGCGGGGACCGAAGCCGGTGAGGCGATGCGGGCGTCGACCGGGATATAATTGCGATCCTGACGCGACGCCGCCTCGCGATAATTGGTCAAGTAGAGTTCGAGCTGCTGGCGCTTGGCGGCGGCATCGCGCTGCAGCGCGTCGAGACCGACCTGCTGCTCACCGGCCTGCGCCGAAGCAGCCTTGAGTGTGTTGACGTCGGCGACGAGCTGGCTTTCGCGCGCCTTGGCGGCATCGGCCTGCATCGCCAGGCCCTTCATGATCTTCTGGGCTTCGCTGCGGATCTGCGCGTCGAGATCGGCCAGTTGCGATTTGGCCGCGCGAACACGCGGATGATTGTCAAGCAGCGTCGTCGACAGATCGGCGATGTTGGCGCGCAGCTCGACCTGGCGCTCCCGCAAGCGCTGGATCAGATCGGAAGACAGCACTTCCGGCAGCGAATCCAGCGATCCGCCGTTCTGCAGCGCCTTGCGCACGCTCTCGGCCGTGCCTTCGGCCGCGGCCCGGTTGGCCCGCACCCGCGACAACTCGGTCGACAGCTCGGCCAATTGCTGGGTGGCCAGGGTGGAATTGTTGCCGCCCATCAGGAGGTCGGACTGCGAGCGGTAAGCCGCGACCTTGGCTTCGGCATCCCTGACCTGCTTGGACAGGTCGGCGATCTCGGGCGCCAGGAAGTCGGCGGCGGCGGTGTTCGATTCGCTCTTGGCCGCGCCCTGCCCCGCAATGTAAGCGGCGGCAATGGCATCGGGGATGGCGGCCGCGAGCTTCGGATCTTCCGAGGAGAACTCGATGGCAATGATGCGAGTCTTTTCAACACCGTAGACGTTGAGCTTCTCGCGCATCTTCTTCAGGACACGTTCATCGGCCGGAACATCCATCGGGTCGTTCTTAAGGCCAAGCAGGATCAGCACGCGACTCAGCGACGACATGTTGATCGTCTCGTCAAACTCGGGCAGTCGCGACAGGCCGAGCTTCTGCGCGACCTGCTTGAGGATCTCGTTGGACGAAATTATCTGGACCTGGGTAGCAACGCCCTGCTCGTCGAGGATCGGCTTGTCGCTGTCTGGATTGCTGCTGGCGGGCCGCGTGTAGACCGATTCTCGCGGGGCGATCTCCACCTGCGTCTGGGCCTTGTAATGGCGGGTCGCGAACGATGCAGCCACGAAGGCAAGCCCCGTCACCACCAGAACGAAGACCAGAATCCGCAGCCAGTTGCGTCCCAGGCTGGCGAAGAGCTGCCTAAGATCAACGTCGACGTCTGCGGCCGCGGATTGAACGGACATGCATCCCTACTCCGAAACTGGATCAGCATGCACCGTAAACAACTATGGTAACCCAGCCGTTAAGATCACGGTAAGCTTCCGTTAGGATATTGCCGAGGCCGACAAAAAAATCGAAAAAATAGCAAAACCTTGCCTGCTAAAACGCTATTGGCGCGCTCCTTTACCGGCCATTAACCCTAACAGGATGATAACGGACCCGATCCCAGATGTTTGCTGCGACATCGCAGCGGCCAGTCGAAGGTACCTGTCCGGTCATGAAAAGCACTGCTTCCCTGTTTCGCGCACTGCTTGCCGTCTCGATGCTCGCCGGCTGTTCCAGCTACCGGCCGACGCCGGCCGCCTTCCACGAGGTCCTCGAACAGCCCTATCGCCTCGGCGCAGGCGACCGGGTCCGCGTCACTGTGTTCGAACAGGAGGGCCTGACCAACAGCTACAGCGTCGACCAGTCCGGTTATATCTCCTTCCCGCTCGTCGGCGCCATACCGGCACGGGGCCATACCGCGCAGCAGATGGAAAAGGAGATCGCCGACAAATTGCGGCAGGGCTATCTGCGCGACCCCGACGTCTCGGTCGAGATCGATCGTTACCGGCCGATCTTCGTCATGGGCGAAGTGGGCGCCGCCGGCCAGTATTCCTACGTGCCCGGCCTGACGGTGCAGAAGGCCATCGCCATTGCCGGGGGCTTCACGCCACGCGCCAACCAGGAGAGCGTCGACATCACCCGCGATATCAACGGCAAGGTGATAACTGGCCGTGTGGTCACCTCCGATCCCCTGCTGCCGGGAGATACCGTCTACGTCCGCGAACGTCTGTTCTGACAGACACCTCGTGGCGGACAAGCTCAGGATCGTCCACTGCTTTCGCTCACCCGTGGGAGGAATTTTCCGGCACGTGCGCGACCTGGCGGAAGCGCAGGTCGCCGCCGGCCACATGGTCGGCATCGTCTGCGACTCGACCACCGGCGGTGAATTCGAGGAGCATCTTTTCGGGCAGATGAAGGACATGCTGGCGCTCGGCGTTCATCGTACGCCAATGCAGCGTCACGTCGGCCCGGGCGACCTCGCCTCGGCCCGGCGCACCTACAGGATCATCAAGGAATTGCGGCCGGACGTGCTGCACGGACATGGCGCCAAGGGTGGCGCCTATGCCCGTCTGTTCGGCTCATTGTTGCGGGTATCAAGGTCTCGCGTAGCCCGCCTCTATTCGCCGCATGGCGGCTCTCTCCACTATGACGAGAACACAGCCACCGGAAAGCTGTTCTTCGCGCTCGAGTATCTCATGGCGCGCTTCACCGATTGCCTGCTGTTCGTCTCCGACTACGAGCGGCGGACCTACCGCAGGAAGGTGGGCGAACCGCCGATCCCGAACACGCTGGTCTACAATGGACTTCGCACCACCGAATTCGAGCCGGTAGCCGCCAGGGCCGATGCGGCTGATTTGCTCTATATTGGCATGATGCGGGACCTCAAGGGCCCGGATATCTTCATCGATGCCCTGGCCGCCGCCGCTCCCCGGCTCGGCCGCGCACCGAGTGCGGTGATGGTCGGCGACGGCGACGACCTGCCCCGCTACCACGCGCAGGTGAAACGCCTCGGGCTTGAAGACAATGTCCGTTTCCTGCCGCCAATGCCGGCCCGGGAGGCCTTTGTGCTGGGGGCGCTCGTCGTCGTTCCTTCGCGCGCGGAAGCCATGCCCTATACCGTGCTGGAGGCACTTGCCGCGGCAAGACCTGTTATCGCGACCTCGGTCGGCGGCATACCGGAGATTTTCGGTTCAAGCTCCCCCGCCCTGATTCGCCCGGATCCGGCCGAGCTCGCCGACAAAATGAGCCAGGCGCTGGGCGACCTTGCCACCTATCGCCGATTGATGCCTGACGAATCCACGCTCAGGGCGCGCTTCGGCGCCGACGTCATGGCCGCCGAAATCGAGAAGGCCTACTTCGCCGCGCTCGCAAGTTAGCTCAGGCCCTTCCAAAGCCACAGGTTGTTTCAAGGGTTTCTTAGCTCTCTTTTGCTAATCACCCTGGGAAGCTTGCGGACTGTTCCATGAACGAGATCGACCCCGCGCACCGCTTTTCATCAGAAGCGGTGCGTCACTTCGACGGGCCTGCCGATGGCGACAAGCCCGGCGGCATGAACGACGTTGCCCGGCAGGTCGCATCGCAATACCGGCGCGATACGATGTCGCCGATCATGGTCAGCGGCGTGCTGCGCATGGTCGAATTCGCGGTGCTGTTCGTCTCGGGGCTCGGCGTCTATTTCTACTATGTCGGATTCTTCAATTATCTCGCCTGGCAATATCCGCTGACGATCGCCGCCGCATCGTTCCTCGCCGTGGTGCTGCTCGATGTCACCGATTGCTACCAGGTGGTGTCCCTGATGCGGCCGCTCGCCAATTTTGGGCGCATCCTGCTGGTCTGGGCCGGCACCTTCGCGCTGATGGCGCTGACGGCATTCGCCATGAAGATGTCGCAAGACTATTCGCGCCTGCTGTTCGGCACCTGGTTCGTCGTCGCCTTCATCTGCCTCTACGGTCTCAGGCTGGTGATGTCGAGGCTGATCCGGCGCTGGGCGCGCGATGGCAGCATGGAACGGCGCGCCGTCATCGTCGGCGGCGGCAAGGCGGCGGAAGTGCTCATCCGCTCGGTGGAAAAGCAGCCTTACAACGACATCCGCATCTGCGGCATCTTCGACGATCGCAACGACAAGCGTTCGCCATCCCTCGTCGCCGGTTATCCCAAGCTCGGCACGATTTCGGAACTGATCGAATTCGCCCGCATTGCCCGCATCGACATGCTGATCGTGTCGTTGCCGCTAACCGCCGAATCGCGCGTGCTGCAATTGCTGAAGAAACTGTGGGTGCTGCCGGTCGACATCCGGCTGTCGGCGCATTCCAACGCGCTGCAATTCCGTCCGCGCGCCTACTCCTACATCGGTTCAGTACCGATGCTCGACATCTTCGACAAGCCGATCAACGATTGGGATTCGGTCGCCAAGCGCGCCTTCGACATCATCTTCAGCCTCATCGGCATCGTCGTGTTCTCGCCTGTGATGCTGGCCGCCGCGATCGCCATCAAGCTCGACAGCAAGGGACCGGTGCTGTTCAAGCAGAAGCGGCATGGCTTCAACAACGAGATCATCGAGGTCTACAAGTTCCGCTCCATGTACACCGACCGGTCGGATCCGACCGCCAAGCAGACGGTGACCAAGAACGATCCGCGCGTCACCCGTGTCGGCCGCTTCATCCGCAAGACCTCTATCGACGAACTGCCGCAGTTCTTCAACGCGCTGCTGGGCTCACTGTCGCTCATCGGTCCGCGTCCGCACGCCATTGCCGCGCAGTCGCACAACCTGCTCTACAACGAGGTGGTCGACGGCTATTTCGCGCGCCACAAGGTCAAGCCCGGGGTCACCGGCTGGGCGCAGATCAATGGCTGGCGCGGCGAGATGGACACCAATGAAAAGATCCGCATGCGGACGGAATACGACCTCTACTACATCGAGAACTGGTCGCTGCTTTTCGACCTGCGGATCCTGTTCCTGACGCCGGTCCGGCTCTTGAACACGGAAAACGCCTATTGAGCGCGATCAGCCATGATCTGCCGCGTGCGGCGGTCAACGCCAAGCTGATCACGCTGATCTCCTCGAGCGCGGTCGTGCTCGGCATTCTTCTGTCCGGCTTCGTCATCAGCGAGCCGGCGCCTTACGAAATCTACATGGCCGCGCTGATCGCCATCTGGGCGCTGTTCGGCCTGAGGATGTCGCGCGCGGCCATGCCGCTTCTGGTGCTGCTGGTGACGATGAACATCGGCGGCATGATTTCCATGACGCAGATGGCGGATCTCGCCAACACCCCGCTTTATCTTGCCGTGTCGCTGTTTCTCGCTTTCAGCGCGGTGTTTTTCGCATCGGTTACGGCCACGCAGCCGAACCTCTACCGGCTGATCTTCAATGCCTATGTCGTTTCGGCGGTGGCGACGTCGCTGCTTGGCATAGCGGGCTATTTCCACGCCTTCCCCGGTGCCGAAATTTTCACCAAATACGACCGCGCCGCCGGCGCCTTCCAGGACCCGAATGTGTTCGGGCCGTTCCTGGTGCTGCCCGGCATCTATCTGCTTTATTTGCTGCTGACGGGCCCAGTCACGCGTATGCCGCTGCTGGCTGTGCCGCTGCTGATCATCAGCGCCGGCATTTTCTTCTCCTTCTCGCGTGGTGCCTGGGGCATGTTCGCGGTCTCGGCCATCCTGCTCACCGGCTGCCTGTTCCTGCAGAGCGCCAGCGGCATGTTCCGGCTCCGGGTGGTGATCATGACGATCGCCGCGCTGTCGCTGCTGGCCATCGCCATCATCGTCATCTTGCAACTGCCCGGTGTGTCGGAGATGTTCTCCAGCCGCGCGCATCTGGAACAGAGCTACGACACCGCACGCCTGGGCCGCTTCGCCCGCTACACGCTCGGTTTTCAGATGGCGATGGAGCACCCATTCGGCATCGGGCCGCTGGTCTTCGGCACGATCTTCGGCGAGGACACACACGACATCTGGCTGAAGATGCTGATGGACTATGGCTGGCTCGGCTTCGTCTCGTTCCTGACGCTGGTCGTCTGGACGATCTCAGCCGGATTCCGCATCCTGCTGCGCGACCGGCCGTGGCAGCCTTACCTCCTATGCGCCTACGTCGCCTTCATCGGCAATGTCGGGCTCGGCACCTTCATCGACATCGACCACTGGCGCCATATGTATCTGCTGCTCGGCTTGATCTGGGGCGCCATAGCGCTCGAATACCGCCATCAGCGGCTATTGCGGCCGGTATTGCCGGGTCCACCAGCCATCACATCGGCACCGGTACGATTAACGCCGAATTTCGGTTGACCCGAGCCGGGTTATCACGATACATCGCGACCGGTCCGGAGTGTAGCGCAGCCCGGTAGCGCACTTGACTGGGGGTCAAGGGGTCGTCGGTTCGAATCCGGCCACTCCGACCATTAAAACAAGGACTTTCCCCCATTGGTCCTTGCTGAAGTTCTAATCACGTGATGCGAAAGGTGTCATCGAGGGTAACGATTGCCTTTTAAGGCATAACCGGGAACATGCTGGTAAAGGAGCTTCGGTAGCCGCAAAAGCTGTTATGCTGGGGAACGACAGCAAAATTTCCATTGGATTCGATGGTAACAGCTATATCGCCTTGGCAAGGTTGGACCACGCCACCGTACAAGGCCGATTGCCGCAACGTCGCGGCCAATCCAGCACTTATCCCAGGCATCGCGATAAGCTTGCTAGCGTTTGCACCGCACGCGGGCATTAGGTTTGTACAGAACGGCGAAATGCCTTGATTGGACAACCACTCGATGACGTCCAGAGATGGATGTGAATGCCCGTTCGCTGAGGTAACACCGTAGCGGTCACCCGCTGTGGTAAACAGGTTCTCAAGCACCTCGGGCGCCGAATCATATCGGGACCCGTGATGCGGGAGGTTGACTACGCTAGCCATGATTCGTCGGCCAACATTTCGTTCAAACCGAGTACGGCTGCGCCAATTGTTCAGGGTCCCGTCGCCTCCAAGAACTACATCAATTCCTGCATAGGTAAATCTGATAGCCAAACTTATTTCGTTGTCGTCGATGTCGCCGAACATATTTGGATCATCTCTCTCTATGCGTCCAATATATTCGCCCTTTGAGAACTTTAAAGGCAATACCGTCTGAATGCCAACTTGAGAGAACCCAGACGGACCGATCGTATTTTCTTCACCGGCGCACTCTGTCCAGAAATTATCTTGAGACGACGCCCATCGTATTATTTGAAGAAATTCTAATGCCGCCCTACGCTCTGACATTCCATCTGTTTCCGAAACGATTTTTAATAGGTGTTGAGCTAATTTTGTTCTTCTTTTCCTGTTTGCCACGAGATCGCCCATGGGACAGGAATAGAACTGCCCAACTTTCCCCGTGAAATGCTTACCTATCGTGTACAGGCCCGAATAGTGATCTTTGTGGGGATGTGTCAGGCACACGAATGACAGCTCAGTCGCGCCTAAGGTGCGCAGAACCTCAAGCGCCCTAGGCTCGTTATCAGCTTCTGCACTGCTGTCGACTATGCCAAAATGCTTTTTCGAACCGTCATTGAATTCGACGATCGTGGAACTGCCGTGCCCCACATTCAGAAACCGGAAAGTTAAGGACAACCGCTATCAATCCACATTTCGAGCGATTCCATCCCGTCTAAGCGCGGCTGCGGTCCAATGTCGCGCGAGGTAATCTGAGGTATCCTGTAACCACCTTCAGAACCAAGAGAGATCCAAACCGGCTGACCAAAAACTCGAAGATCCTCATCAATCAACGCGATCGGAAATTGGACGAGAAAATTTCCTGAGGGTAGGTAGCAGTCAAGAATGATAAATTCGGCTCCGACTCGGGAAACAACCGCCTTCGCTCTGTTGGATGTTTCAGCGTGCATGCTGGCTTGGGGCGTTGCCGGCCTCTGCCGACGATCCACTTGAACAACCTCCCCTAGAGACGTAATGGTCTCGGTGAGACGGCTAGTCTGACCGGCCTCCACAGGCGCCGTTTGCATAGAGCGCTTCCGATCGGTGTGCCGATACTTGCTCCCTTGGCTGAACAAGATATCGTCGATGGCAACATCCGCTTCAGTTGATTTTCTGGCCGATTGCACCACGACTACCTTCCTCCTCCACCCACTACACTTTGCACGAACTTCTCAACTTTATCAACCTTGGTCGACGACCACCGAAACAACGATTTCTCCAAAAGAAAAAAATCTAACTCAAACAGGTCTAAGTCGACGACCGCATTGTACCCAGAATAATAGTCGGGATCTATGTCGTCTTTGGACTTAGCCAAGTGCAAATCGATATTTTTTTGGGCAAACGGGCCATACGATACTCGATAGTTAACGCTGTCTTCCGCCTTGCCCTCGACGACAACCGCCGCATCCTCGATGTTACCTAGGATATCGCGAATCGATCTTGAAGCGCCTTCATCGAACATGTGGTCGACGCTTCCATAACGCCGCGGAAGCTTGGCACTTTTGATCAGCACGATAAATCGTATCCCAAACCGCTTAACCTTGGCCACTTCGGCTATAGCCATCAACTCAGATGCCACTTTATTGACGTTACGGAATGCCGGGTGTTGCAACACTCCCTTGAGAGCGGTCCCAAGTGGCCATTCGATGGCCCCGGAAATCGAATTTGGATCTATTGAAATGTTTATGGCTGGTGCACCTTCCTCTGTCTCGCCGGTAACCCTATTTTGAGCACGCGCTTCGCCAACTTTGGTCAGGAAATCTGGAATTGTCTCCAGAAGAGTTCGGACGCAGGCTCCTCTCCTATCGTAGACCGCGTAACTTAGATCGTAGTCCAAGCGCCAAAGGATTTTTATCAGCTTCACGGATGTCTCGTCGGACATTTCTGGCCCCTAAATCCAGCCACCCGGGCCGGCTGCCGTCGATCGAGCGCATAGTGCTTCAATTTCCTCTAAAGTCTATACCTGCAATATGTGCCGAATGAGCGCGGGCCGTGTCGGTCACCTGAGCACCACTCAAGGGGTCGTCGGTTCGAATCCGGCCACTCCGACCATCATTAAGCAGGACTTGCCCCCGAACGTCCTTCTGCCGCATCACCCGATTGTCGAATCGCCCGCTTTGCCCGGCTCAAGCTCCGGCTACTAAGCTTGGCACACATCGACCCACTCGGCGCCGGTAAGATCGGCCATGCGCTGTGGTACAATCCGGACAGCGGCATTGGTGGCGCCGGCGGCGGGGACGACTTCGTCGAATTGGCGCAGCGAGACGTCGCAATAAACCGGCAGCGGCGACGGCAGGCCGAACGGGCAGACACCGCCGACCGGATGGCTCGTGGCAGCGACAACCTCTTGCGCGTCCAGCATGCGCGGCTTGCCGCCGAACTGGTCCTTGAACTTGCGGTTGTCGAGCCTGGCGATGCCGCTGGTCACGACCAGCATGGTGCGCTCGCCGACGCGAAGGCAGATCGTCTTGGCGATCTGCGCCGGCAACACACCATGCGCCTCCGCCGCCAGCGCCACCGTCGCCGAACTTGATTGCGTGACGACCACCTCGATATCAGGCGCGCGAGCCGCGAAGAAGGCACCGACGGAATCCAGGCTCATGTCGAAAAACTCACGGTTCAGACCCGCTGCACGGCGGATGCGTTTGGCGCGGATGGATACCGCGCATATGGACACGTGCGATCTGCAAATCGGCAAGTTCTGCAAATCGGCAAGCCGGCCTGCAGGCGAACGCCATGGCGTCCACAAGAAACCCGCCAAGCGGACCTTGGCGGGTTTCTCGCGCATGCCTGGCGCCGATTCTATGCCTGAGGCCGGCCTTGTGCGGCCAGCGTCGGTACGGCGGAAGCAATAGGAGCGTCCTGCGGCAGACGAAGCGCGGACGCAATACGACGCAGCTTCGCCGGGTCGGCCGCCCGGCCGCTCTCGATATCCTCGATTTCTTCGACCGAGAGGCCGCAGGTCAGCGAAAGCGCTTCGAGGCTGTATCCGCGCGTTTCCCGCATTGCCCTGAGGGCGTTGTAGTCCGGTCCGATCTCGTTGGCTAATGGTTCGGAGGGGGCGTGGCTTTTTGCATTGTTGGGCATTGGCAACTCCGTTGGCTGAAAGCGTTTGATCAAAATGGGATGTTGCCTGAGACGAGCAGGAAGATGCCCTCTCGCCAGCGATTTGCCAAGCGCCAATCTGGCCGTCACGGCATCGTGACCCGGATGCCATGGGGCTGCCACGCCCTGTCCCGATCAAGTTGTTTTGAACGCGCGAGCGGGTTTTGCCCGGCAGTTTCGCCCCACCCGTTCGTTATCTCGACGTCGCTGGCGTGAACCATTCCTTCCAGCCAGCCTTTCCCAAAGGATACTCCAATGAGCCTCAAGACACCTCTCCTCGTGCTCGGCACGATTTCCATGCTTTCCGGCATCGTCATGGCCAGCGCGCAGGCGGCGGACACATTGCGCGTGCGCGGCACGGTGGTCAGTTTCGAGCCGTCGCTGCTGACCGTGAAAACCCGTCAAGGCGACACGGCCGCGATCAAGCTGAAAGACGGCTGGAAGCTTTCAGGCGTCGCCAACGCATCGGTAAAAGACATTAAGCAGGGCGATTTCGTCGGCATCGCCTCCGTCTCCAAGGCTGACGGCGGCAGCGGCGCGCTGGAAGTGGTGGTCTTTCCAGCGGCCTTGAAAGGCACTGGAGAGGGTGATCGCCCTTGGGACCTGGAGCCGAACAGCCGCATGACCAACGGCACCGTCGCGGACGTCACCGACATAAACGGGCGTGCCGTGACGCTGACCTATGACAATGGGCAGACGAAGAATATCTCGATCCCCGACGGAACGCCTGTCGTGACTTTCGCGCCGGCCGCCCCGACCGATCTCAAACCAAGTGCGACGGTCTTCGTTACCGCTCAGCGCGAGGCGGACGGCACGCTGAGTTCCAGCCGCGTCGTGGTCGGAAACAATGGTGTGATCCCGCCCATGTAAGCCAAAGCAGCCGGCTTCGGCCCTGGCAATCATGGGGCAGGAAGCCGGTTCCTGGGAAACAGTTCAGAAACAAGATTCTACAATCGGGAAATACTGACGAAAAAATTCAGGAGCGTAATTCCGTTCGCGGCGGTCGGGATATCGGCCCGATCGATACCTGCTTGCGAAAAAGGAAACGATCCAATGAAGAAATCCCTCCTCTCGGCCCTCGGGCTTGCAGCTGCAATGGCTTTCGCGGTGCCGGTGGTCGGCGCGACAAGCGCGGACGCGGCCTCAATGGCAAAGCATCATCACCATCGTCACCACCATCATCACCGTCACCATCATCGCCACCACCATCATCACATGAAGAAGATGGGCAACAAGGCCTAAGCACCGCAACGAGAAGACCAGCCCTGGCTTCTTGTCCAAGGCTGGTTTTCTCCTGGTCACAATGCCAGGCCGGGGCTACTGGACAAACCCGGCCATCGCCGCGGAATCGAGCGGCTGTGGCGGATCGATCGATCCGCCTTTCTGCACCGGCAGCACAGCGGTGCCGTGCGCCTCTACGCCGACGCGCTTCGGCCAGATTCCGGAGCGGTATCGCAAACCGCTGACGTCAATGGGAATAGCGGCCGCGCCGGAGGGCGAGCCGCCATTTTCTCTCTGGAAATTCTTGGGTAGCAGTCAGCGCCGGCTGAACAGCAGGCTGGCGACCAGACCGAGTACGACAAGACCGACCGCTGCGGCCGCCGCCGGATGTTCGCGTGCCGATTTCTCGATCACCCTGCCCTGTTTGCGGATTGCCGGCATGGCATCGCGCAGACGCTCCGCAAGATCCGAATACGTATCAAGAGCAGCATCACGGCCGTCTTCATAGTAAGCGCCACCCCGCTTCGACACTGCCTTGCGCAACGCGGCGAGTTCCCTCGAGAGAGCCGCGACCTGCTTTTCGAGGTCGATGTCCGAAAGGGTCGAAAATGATGCCATCATGCGTTTCCTTGTCTTGCAGAAGGAAACCTAACGCCTCACCCCAAAGCGAGTTCCAGTTTCGAGGCTTTAAAGCGCTTCGCGGCGGTCAGCGCACCTGGTCGAGCAGGCGCTTGCATTCCAGGAGGTCAAACAGCGCTTCCTGCAGCAGCGCGCGGTTGTCACGCGAGAGCTTCGACGCGTCCGGCGCAACCGGACCTTCCTCGTCGCCCTTGCCCAGGCCGAAAAAGCGGCGGCTGGGCTTGACCCTTGGCTGGCCAACCAGTTCGTCATCTCCGCCGCGCGGTTGGGCTGCCGGCGTCAGCGGCACCTGATCGGCCTGCTTGCGCTGCGAGATCGCCTCGACGGCGGCCATGTCGCCATTGCCGATGGCGACCAGGAAATGATTGCCGTTTTCCCGCAGCAGCTTTTGCACGCCCTTGATGGTGTAGCCCTGGTCATAGAGCATATGGCGGATGCCCTTGATCAGTTCGACATCCTGCGGCCGGTAGTAGCGGCGGCCGCCGCCACGCTTCATCGGCTTGATCTGGTTGAAGCGCGTCTCCCAGAAACGCAGCACATGCTGTGGCAGGTCGAGATCTTCAGCGACCTCGCTGATGGTGCGGAAGGCGTCAGGGCTCTTGTCCATGGGCGAAATCCTCACGCTGGCGTGTAGCCCGGAACGGTGCTCCGACGAGATCCCGCTCAACAATGAGAAGAGCTTGTTCCGCAGGTGCGGAATCGATCATAAGCCAGAACACCCATCCGGCCATGCTGCCGAATCGGGCCTTATTTCAGCGGTTTGTGAAGCAATATTCAAGTCCGCCGTTGTCGCGGAGCCGGTTTTCAACCGTGCAATGGAGGCTATTTGCCGCCCTTGGCCTTGCTGTTCTGGTGGGAACGCAGGATGCGGTTCTTCAGGACGTTGGACGATTTGAAGGTCATCACCCGGCGCGGCAGGATCGGTACTTCCTCCCCGGTCTTGGGATTGCGCCCGATCCGCTCATTCTTGGAGCGGACATGAAATGTCGCGAAAGACGACAGCTTCACCGTCTCGCCGCGCACGATCGCTTCGCAGATTTCGTCCAGCACCGCCTCGACGAGTTCGGCGGATTCAGTGCGCGACAGACCGACCTTTCGGTAGACGGCCTCGGCAAGGTCGGCGCGCGTAAGTGTCTTTCCCCCCATGCGACCGTCCCATCAGCTCAAACATAAAATCGGCACAACAACGGCAGAGCCTAAGTAATTGATCCGGCAAGGTCAAGGACCGAAACCGGACCGTTCTGCACTTACCAGCGAACCAGAACGGCGCCCCAGGTGAAGCCGCCGCCCATCGCCTCCAGGAGCACCAGATCTCCCTTCTTGATGCGGCCGTCGGCGACGGCCACCGACAGCGCCAGCGGTACGGAAGCAGCCGACGTGTTACCGTGCAAATCGACGGTCACCACCACCTTTTGCTCAGCTATCCCGAGCTTTTTGGCTGAAGCGTCAATAATCCGTTTATTGGCCTGGTGAGGCACGAACCAGTCGAGATCGTCGGCGGTAATACCGGCGGCCGAGAAGGTCGCCTCGATGACATCGGTGATCATGCCGACCGCGTGCTTAAAGACCTCGCGGCCCTCCATGCGCAGATGACCGACCGTGCCCGTCGTCGACGGGCCGCCGTCGACGAAAAGCTTTTCCTTGTGCGAGCCGTCGGAACGCAGGCTGGCCGCCAGGACGCCGCGATCGGCGATCGTGCCGGCCCCCTCACCGGCTTCCAGAACGACCGCACCGGCGCCATCGCCGAACAGCACGCAGGTCGAGCGATCGCTCCAGTCGAGGATGCGTGAGAAGGTCTCCGAGCCTATCACCAGCACGCGCTTTGCAAGGCCACCGCGGATGTAGAGATCGGCTGTCGTCACCGCATAGACGAAACCCGAGCATACCGCCTGCATGTCGAAGGCAAAACCGTGCTGCATGCCGAGCCGGTTCTGGATCTCGACCGCGGTAGCCGGGAACGTGTTGTTGGGGGTCGAGGTCGCCAGTACGACCAGATCGATATCGCCCGGGGTCAATCCCGCATCGGCAAGGGCGGCACGCGCCGCGGCCTCGCCCAGCGAAGCCGTCGTCTCGTCATCAGCCGCGATATGGCGCTGGCGGATGCCGGTGCGCTGAGCGATCCACTCGTCGGAGGTCTCGACCATACCTTCAAAATCGGCATTCTTCATGATGCGGCGGGGCAGCGCGGCGCCCGTGCCGCGCACAACTGATCTGATCAAAATTCTTTCCTATTCCCTTGCGTCGGTAACGACGTCGGATTTCCTTGATGTCAGGGCATGCGGGTTGCGCGCATGAAACAGGTCGAGGTCGGCCTCGATGCGATCAAGCAGATTGTTGCGCACCATGTCATAGCCGAGTTCGATCGCCGCGGCGAAACCGTCCGAGTCGGCACCGCCATGGCTTTTGACGACGATGCCGTTCAGCCCCAGGAAGACGCCGCCATTGGAGCGGCCGACATCCATCTTTTCGCGCAGGCGGTCGAAGGCGCCCTTGGCGAAGACATAGCCGATCTTGGCCATCAGGGTGCGGCTCATCGCGGCGCGCAGATAGCCAGCTATCTGGCGCGCGGTGCCTTCCGCCGTCTTGAGAGCAATATTGCCGGCAAAGCCTTCCGTCACGACGACGTCGACCGTGCCCTTGCCGATATCGTCGCCTTCGACAAAGCCATGGTAATTCATCGAGGCCATATTGGCTTCGCGCAACATGCGTCCCGCCTCTTTGACCTCTTCCTGGCCCTTGATCTCCTCCACACCGACATTGAGCAGGCCAACCGTGGGTCGGGCGATGCCGAACACAGAACGCGCCATGCCGGTGCCGAGAATGGCAAAATCAATGAGCTGGTGCGCGTCGGCGCCGATGGTGGCGCCGACGTCCAGAACCACGCTTTCGCCGCGCAATGTCGGCCATAATGCCGCGATCGCCGGGCGGTCGATGGTCGCCATGGTGCGCAGGCAGAATTTGGACATCGCCATCAGCGCACCGGTATTGCCGGCGGAGATGCATGCATCCGCAGCGCCCGACTTTACCGCCTCGACCGCCTTCCACATCGACGATTTCCAGCGGCCATGGCGCAGCGCCTGGCTCGGCTTGTCATCCATCCTGACCGCGATCTCGCAGTGGAAGAACTCGCTGACCTCGGCCAATTTGGGGAATTTGGCGAGTTCCGGGCGCACCAGTTCCTCACGTCCGTAGATGACGAAGCGGATGTCGGGACGGCGGGTCGCGACCGTCATGAGCGCCGGAATGACCACGGCTGGTCCGTGATCGCCGCCCATGGCATCGATGGAAATCCTGATCACGCGGTATTCATCTCACGGTTAGGCGGCAAGTCGTTTTAGTGATCGCAAAGGTTCGGCGAAAATAGCGGTTTTAGGCTGTCGCACAACCGACTTTTCCGTCGCGAGCGAGGTTTTCAGGATTTTCGCAGCAAGGATCGCAGTTTTTGCTGAAATTCATTCTCGGCCGGTCCGGTGTCGTCATCGGTGCCAATCGAGGCGCCGGGCTTGCGCGGATACGGATCGATGGCCAAGCCGAAGAACTGTTCGGCAAGTGCCCCGACATCGATGGTGTCGCCCGAAAATGTCTCGGGACTGTCGGGGCCGTCGGCATCGAGCAGGATTTCGCCGCCACCTTCGAATCCCTGCCGTCCGAGTTTGGAGTCCTCGGGCAAGAGCAGCGCCTCGAACGGCTCTTCAACATGCGCTTCGATGGGGTCGAGCGTGACGATGCAGGCCTGGGTAATGTCCGCCTCGACACGGCCGCTGACCTTAACGCCGTTGCGCTTCCATGACGTAACCAGCAGTTCGGCGCGATAGGCTTCGACCGACAGCAGCCCATGGGTCTCGGCAAGTGCCGCGCGCTGCGCGGCATCGGCCTCGATCACAACCGGCAGCCCTTTGTGCGGCAGACGCGCGACATTGGCGAAAAAGGATACCGGACTTTGCATATCCACGTGTTTCATCGATCAGCCTCCGTTGGCTACGGGAAACGCCACAGTGCCGGCAACGATCGATTCGGTCGGCTGCGCACTCAGTTGCCGGCTGGCGTCGGCGACATACCCGGCCAAACGTGACGCTTCCGGCCAGCCGCCGGCGTCGGGACGGACATTGCGGGCAAGTGCCGCGGTCAGACCGTCATGGTCGTTTCGTTCCAGCGCATCATCATAGGCGGCGGTGCGGCCATAGAACATCTTCGCCAGCTTCTTCATGCGTTTTGGCACACCCACGTCACCAATGCCCAGTTCCCGCAGCGAATGATCGACGTCGAGAAAGAATTCGTCGATCAGCACCTGCGCGATCTCCTGCGCCACACCGTCCTCGCCGCGCAAGCGGTGCTGGACCAGGAACATGTGCAGCGAAAGCATCTCGAAACGGCCAAGCGGCGTGTCCGGCACATTCCAGTGGGAATAAAAAACGGTCTGCCGCGCCGCCGCCACGATTTGTGCGTAAAGCGCGTCGGTGATGGCGCGGTTGGCGTGGCGTTCGCGGCCAAAAAGGCGCTGGAACATGGGGATGGTCTCCGGGGACCGTTTGTTGAATTGGCCTTGTTGCATCGGCAAGCAAGCTGGTTTACCGGTTTTGCGGCCCAGCGCAAGTTGCGGCGATATAATGGAGAATTGTTGTTGCGCGCGCTGAATTTCAAGTCGGGTTTCAATTCCAGGGCTGCCGGCGCGATCTCGCTGCTGGCTATCGTAGCGGCGCTGTCGGCATGCCACACCAACAAGATGATCGGCGACCTCAGTCCGAGCGAGACGTTCACGCAAGGCTATGTCCTCGATCAGCAGGCGATCGATTCCGTGCCGGTCGGTTCCAGCCGCGAGCAGGTGCTCCTTGCACTCGGCACGCCGTCGACCACGGCGACTTTCGACAATGAGGCGTTTTACTATATTTCGCAGACGCGCAAGCGCTACGTCGCGTTCGACAAGCCGAGGCTGGTCGACCAGAAAGTGCTGGCGGTCTATTTCGGCCCGGACAGCCGCGTCACCCAGATCGCCAATTACGGCTTGAAGGACGGCAAGATCTTCGACTTCATTTCGCGCACCACGCCAACCGGCGGCAAGGACCAGAACTTCCTCAGCCAGATCATCAACGGCGCCAGCAAGCTGGCGCCCGGCATTCCCGGCGGCGGCACCCCCTGATCCCTAGAATCCTGCTTCCCTGACTTTGGGGAACAGAAATGTCTCAGGCGACCAAAAACCCGTGGGAGCGATCCCACGGGTTTTTGTTAACGGGGCCCGGCTTGCCAGTGATGGGGCAAACCCATATCAAACCGTCAGGCTGGGGGATTTGGACATGAGCAGTGACGACCATGCGATGCCGGTTGGCTGGATGGCGACCGGGACACCCGACCGGCAGACGGTGACATCAGACTGGCTTGCCATCGATCCGCCGTCGATCGATGGCGTCACAATCAAGGAAATCAGGCCGGTCGCTACATCCAACGGCTATCTGACCGAGGTCTTTCGGGATGAGTGGGGACTTGATCCATCGCCTGTCGGCCAGGTGTTTCAACGCACGATGTATCCAGGCGCGGTAACCGGCTGGCATGCGCACAGGGTGACGCTGGATCGGCTCTTCTGCTGTGCCGGCAGCGTCCGCATATCGCTCTATGACGGCCGGAAGGCTTCGCCCAGTTTCGGCACGGTGTGGCACAAGATACTCGGCGCGTTGCGGCCGGCGATCGTCATAATCCCGCCAGGCGTGTGGCACGGCGTGACGGCGCTCGGGCCGGAGATCGCCCTGCTGCTCAATCTCGTCGACAAGGCCTATGCCTACGACGCGCCCGACCATTGGCGCCTGCCACCGGACACCGAACAAATCCCCTACAAGCTGGTGTAGCGTGGAAGGATCGCGCTTGTTCGATGCAACAGGGCAGCGCGTGCCGCTCGTCTCGGTGGTGATCGCCACCCACAATCGTCCCGCAGCCTTGCGACAGACGCTGTTCAGCGTCTTGCGCCAGACCCTGCAGGATTTTGAAATTCTGGTGATCGGCGACGACTGTCGCCCTGAGACACCGGCGATCATCGCCGAATTCGGCGATCCGCGCATCTTCTATATCGACCTGCCCGTCAATTTCGGCGAGCAATCCGGCCCCAATAATATCGGTTTTGCCAGGGCGCGCGGCCGGCTTGTCGCCGTGCTCAATCACGACGACCTCTGGTTTCCGGATCATCTGGCGGCAACCACGGGATGGATCGATGCGACCGGCGCGGATGTCGTCATCGCTCGTGGCGCCATCATCGAACCGGTGCGGACGAGAGACGATGCTCTCAAGACCTCGATTTACGGAATGGGCAAAGACGGTTTTTACGATCCCGTCGTCACGGCCGGATACGGATCGGCACAGGTGGTCAGGCGGGCGTCGCTGGACTGGCTCGGCCCCTGGCGGCCTGCCAGCGAATGCTCATGCGAAAGTTCGCAGGACTGGCTCTTCCGGGCCTGGCGAAAGGGAGCCGTGATCGCGACCATGCCGCACCTGACGGTGCTGAGTATCTTCTCCGGCCAGCGCAGCGGCAGTTATCTTGATGACACGGCAATGGAGCAGGAGGAACTCATCGACCGCATGCGCATACCGGACGACCTGCGTGTCAAGGTTCTTGCCGCAGCGGCGGTGCCGTCTCGCCTGAAGAAATCCAGTTATCTGAAACGAAGAGTTTGGGCTGCATGCGGCATTCATCCGAGATCCGTCGAGTTTCGCCGCAAATACCAACGCGGTGCTTTTGTCTCCATGCTTCGAAAGGTACGCGGCCTGCCGCCCATGCCTGAACGGGAGCCGACCGTGGATGATCTGTTGGCTATGTACCGCAGAGGCAGCAAGCGGGAAGAAACCGGAGAATAGCGGCTGTCGCGCACGCGGCGCCCAGATGCCGGACCAAGCGACCAGTCAGCTGACATGAAAAAACCCGCGGGGATCGCTCCCCGCGGGTTTTTTCAACCGCTCCCGCTCAGCCGTGCGCGAGCACGGCCAGCAACAGGAGCGCTACGATGTTGGTGATCTTGATCGCCGGGTTGACCGCCGGGCCGGCGGTGTCCTTGTAGGGATCACCGACGGTGTCGCCGGTCACCGAAGCCTTGTGTGCCTCGGAGCCCTTGAGGTGCTTGACGCCGTCCTTGTCGGTGAACCCGTCCTCGAATGACTTCTTGGCGTTGTCCCAGGCGCCGCCGCCCGAGGTCATCGAGATGGCGACAAACAGGCCATTGACGATGACGCCGAGCAGCGAGGCGCCGAGCGCTGCGAAGGCGGACGCCTTCGAGCCCGAGATCAGCAGCACGCCGAAATAGACGACGAGCGGCGCCAGCACAGGCAGCAGCGACGGGATGATCATCTCCCGGATCGCCGCCTTGGTCAGGAGATCGACCGCGCGCGCATAGTTCGGCTTCGAGGTGCCGGCCATGATGCCCGGATCCTCGCGGAACTGCTTGCGCACCTCCTCGACGATGGCGCCCGCCGCGCGGCCGACCGCCGTCATGGCGATGCCGCCGAACAGATACGGGATCAGGCCACCGAAGATCAGGCCGGCGACGACGTAAGGGTTGGAGAGATCGAAGGAGATTTCGCCCATGCCCTGGAAGTAGGGATATTTGTCGCCATTGGCGGCAAAGAACTTCAGGTCGTTCGAGTAGGCTGCGAACAGCACCAGCGCGCCGAGGCCGGCCGAACCGATGGCGTAGCCCTTGGTCACCGCCTTGGTGGTGTTGCCGACGGCGTCGAGCGCATCGGTGGAGTGGCGCACTTCCTTGGGAAGGCCCGCCATTTCGGCAATGCCGCCGGCATTGTCGGTGACCGGACCGAAGGCGTCGAGCGCCACGATCATGCCGGCGAGGCCGAGCATGGTGGTGACGGCGATCGCCGTGCCGAACAAGCCGCCGAGCTGGTAGGTGGCGATGATGCCGCCGACGATGACGATTGCCGGCAGTGCCGTCGATTCCAGCGAGACCGCGAGGCCCTGGATGACGTTGGTGCCGTGGCCGGTCACCGACGCCTGGGCGATGGAGTTGACCGGGCGCTTGTTGGTGCCGGTGTAGTACTCGGTGATCACCACGATCAACCCGGTCACCACGAGGCCGATCAGGCCACAGATGAACAGGTTCTTGCCGGTGATCGTCATGCCGGCGACGGTGCCGACCTCGCCCCAGCCGAGCGTGGCCGAGGTGGCGACGCCGAGGCCGACGATCGACAGCAGACCGGTCACGATCAGGCCCTTGTAGAGCGCGCCCATGATCGAGCCGTTGGAGCCGAGCTTGACGAAGAAGGTGCCGACGATCGAGGTCAGGATGCAGGCGCCGCAGATGGCGAGCGGATACAGCATCGCCGCACCGAGGACAGCGGTGCCACCGAAGAAAATGGCGGCGAGAACCATGGTGGCGACAACCGTCACCGCATAGGTTTCGAACAGGTCGGCGGCCATGCCGGCGCAATCGCCGACATTGTCGCCGACATTGTCGGCGATGGTGGCCGGGTTGCGCGGATCATCCTCCGGAATACCGGCTTCGACCTTGCCGACCAGATCGCCGCCGACATCGGCACCCTTGGTGAAGATGCCGCCGCCGAGACGGGCGAAGATCGAGATCAGCGAGGCGCCGAAGCCGAGCGAGACCAACGAATCGATGACGATACGATCGTTGGGCTGAAGACCCATGAAATGGGTCAGGACGAGATAATAGATGGAGACGCCCAGCAGAGCGAGGCCGGCCACCAGCATGCCGGTGATGGCACCCGACTTGAAAGCGATGTCGAGGCCGGCGGCGAGGCTGTTGGAAGCCGCTTGCGCGGTGCGTACATTGGCCCGCACCGAAACATGCATGCCAATGAAGCCGGCGGCACCCGACAGAACGGCGCCGATCAGGAAGCCGATGGCGGCGGTGATCGAAAGCAGCCACCAGGCGAGCACGAGCACGACCACGCCGACGATGGCGATGGTGGTGTATTGGCGCGCCAGATAGGCCTGGGCGCCTTCGCGGATGGCGGCGGAGATTTCCTGCATGCGTGCATTGCCCTGATCGGCCGCGAGGACCGAACGTGTCGCCCAGATGGCGTATAGGATTGAAAGCAGGCCGCAGGCGATGACGGCGGAAATAATGGTCATTGCCGAATTTTCCTCGATTGTTGGCCCAAAAGAACCCCTCCCTGGGCCGTTGAGACAAAGACCGGATTCCGCGCGCGGAATCCACCTCTTCGCATCGGTGTATGCGAAACAGGGCCGCGAACGTCAAGATATTGTTCGGTTTTTGCCCGGCTTTCGCCCAAAAGACAAAACCCGCGACGGCAGAGCCGAAAGGGCCTTCGATTTAGATCGATTGAAATCACGCTAGGGAACCATCCAGGGCAAGACCTCCGGTCTCCCCGAGGATCATTCCGCTTCGCGGCCCATCCGGCGCGCCGTATAGCGCTCTACCGCCGACAGTCCGTCATAGATCAGCACGGCAAGGGCCGCCACGATCAGGCCGCCCTGCAGGATGAAGGCGAGATTGTTGGATAGCAGGCCGGCGATGATCACCTCGCCGAGTGTCTTGGCGGCCACCGTCGAGCCGATGGTGGCCGTGGCCAGGCTGATCACCACGGAGAGCCTTATGCCGCCAAGGATGATCGGTGCACTGAGCGGCAACTCGACCTTGGTGAGCCTTTGCCAGCCGGTCATGCCGGCGCCACGCGCCGCCTCGACGACGTTAGCCGGCAGCGTCGTCAACCCGGTCAGTGCGTTCTCGAAGATCGGCAGCAGTCCATAGAGAAACAGCGCGATCAGCGTCGGCTTCTCGCCGAAGCCGACTGCCGGCACGGCGAGCGCCAGCACCGCCACGGGCGGAAAGGTCTGGCCGATGTTGACCAGGCTGCGCGACAACGGCAGAAATTCGACGCCAGCCGGCCGGGTGACGAGGATGGCGAGCGCCACCGCGACGATGGTGGCCGCGACGGTCGCGATCAACACGGTGCGCAGATGCAGCAGCGTCAGCGTCAGCAGGCTGCCCTGATTGTAGATTACGGGAGCGTTGTTTTCGGTCAGCGGCTTCAGCAACGGCTCGAACCACCCCGGACTGGTGATGAAGGCAACAAGCAACACCACCAGCGCAAGCCTGAGCAGCAGCGGCAGCCAGGCCTTCATGCCGGCCTCGCCGCGCGCTTGACCAGTCCGTCCACGGTAACGCGGCCGATCGGCTGGCCGTCGGCACCCTTCACCGGCAGCGCCGGCCTGCCGGACCAGAGAAGTTCCGCGAGCGCGTCACGCTGGCTGGCGTCACCGGGGATCGCCTCGCCTTCGGCACCGCCCTGCTCCACCGCATCGCGTACCCGCCCCAGCGACAGCAGCCTGAATGGTTTTTCGCTGGCTCCGACCAGGGTTTCGACAAAGCTGCTGGCCGGGTTCGCCAGGATCTCCGCCGGCCTTGCATATTGCACGAGCTTGCCGGCATCCATCACCGCGATCTTGTCCCCCATGTGCACGGCCTCCTCCATGTCATGAGTGACGAGGATGATGGTGGTGCCGAAGCGCTTCTGGATTGCCAGCAGATCTTCTTGCGCCTTGGTACGGATGATCGGGTCGAGTGCGCCGAACGGCTCGTCCATCAACAGCACGTTGGGTTCGGCGGCGAGCGCGCGGGCAACGCCGACGCGCTGCTGCTGGCCGCCGGACAGTTCATGCGGGTAGCGCGGCCCAAATTCCTGGGGGTCGAGTTGGTAGAGCGTCATCAGCTCGTCGACGCGGGACTTGATGCGTGCGTTGTCCCAGCCAAGCAGCACCGGCACGGTAGCGATGTTCTGCGCCACCGTGCGATGCGGAAACAGGCCGTGGCCCTGGATGGCGTAGCCGATGCTGCGGCGCAGTTCGTACCCCGGCACCGATCGATTGTCGGCACCATCGAGCTTGATGACGCCGGCGGTTGGTTCGACCAGCCGGTTGATCATGCGCAGCAGAGTCGTCTTGCCGGAGCCCGAGGTGCCGACAATGACACAGACCGTGCGCGGCTCGACGACCATCGAGACGTCGTCGACGACAGTGGTCGCGTCATAGCGCTTGGTGATGCCTTCGATTTCGATCATGCCGTTTCAACCCTGCGCTTGGTGGCGGTCATTTCGATCACGGCGTCGAGGATGATGGCGGCGGCAAAGGCGAGTGCCACGGTCGGCACTGCGCCAAGCAGCACCAAATCCATCGCCGTCTGGCCGACACCCTGGAAGACGAACACGCCGAAACCGCCGCCGCCGATCAGCGCGGCGATGGTGGCAAGGCCTATATTCTGCACCAGCACAATGCGGATGCCGGTGAGGATCACCGGAAAGGCCAGCGGAAACTCCACACCGAAAAGGCGCTGGCGGTCCGTCATGCCCATGCCCCGCGCCGCGTCATTGGCGGCACGCGGCACGCCGGCAAGGCCGACCACGGTGTTGGCCACCACCGGCAGCAGCGAATAGAGGAACAGGGCGACGAAGGCGGGCGCCGTGCCGATGCCCCTGATACCGAGCGCGGCGGCTCCCGGAACGTGGGCCGCGACCCAGCCAAGCGGCGCGATCAGCAGCCCGAACAGCGCGATCGAGGGAATGGTCTGGATGATGTTCAAGACGTTGAGGACGCCGGCCCGCAGGCTCTCGACACGGTGGCACAGGATGCCGAGAGGCAGGCCGACGATCACGGCGGCAAGCAACGAGCCGAGAGCAAGGGTCACATGCTTGGAGCCTTCGGCCCAAAAGCTGTCGGCGCGGTTGGAGTATTCCTTGAGGATCGAGAGGCTGTCCCAGCGTCCCGAAATCAGCAGCAAGCCGATGGCCAGCGCCGCAACGACAAGCACGCCGACGCGCGCAGAGGGCGACAGGTTGAGCCGGGTCAGCACGTCGGCGAGCAAAAGCGTGAAGGCGAAGATGAGAATCCAGAAGCCGGATGCCGGCGAGACCCGAGCAAAGGTATTGCCGGCTGGAGTGAGGAATGTGCCGGCGACGCCGATGAGCAGCGCCAGCGCGACAAGCGTCACGACGCTCGCTGCAAGGCGCAAGACGAGCGGCGTTTTGAGCAGCGCGATGATTGCCGCCACGACAATGATTGCGAGCAGCAACGGCCCTATCGCCTGCGGCAGCGCCTCGACGATAGAGCGTGCCTGGCCGGGAACGATGCGGTTCGCGCGGAAGGTGGCGAACGGCGCGAGAAACGCGGCGTAAGCAGCGAGTGCAGCGATGACCACGCCGAGCTTATCGAAACGCGGGGTCATAAGGCGCCTCGCCCTGACGTCGCTATCGACGCGTCGCTATTTCAAAAACCCGTTCTTCTTCAAAAAGTCCTCGGCGACGCCCTTGACCGGCTCGCCGCCGACCTGCACGCGGCCGTTCAGCTCCTGCAGCGTGACGAGATCGAGCTTGGCGAAGACCGGCTTCAGCAGCGTTTCGATCTCGGGATGCTCCTTCAGCACCGCCTCGCGGATGATCGGCGCCGGCTGATAGACCGGCTGCACGCCCTTGTCGTCAGTCAGCACCACGAGGCCCGATGGCGCGATGCCCCCGTCGGTGCCGTAGACCATGGCAGCATTGGCGCCGCTGGTCTGGTTGGCGGCGGCCGCGATGGTTGCCGCCGTATCGCCACCAGAGAGGGTGATCAGCTGGTCCGGCTTCAACGTGAAGCCGTAGGTAGTCTGGAAGGCCGGAAGGGCTGCCGCCGAATTGACGAACTCGGCGGAGGCCGCCAGGACCACCTTGCCGCCGCCGGCGACATATTTGCCGAAGTCCGACAGCGTGACGAGCTTGTTCTCGTCCGTCACTTCCTTGCGCAGGGCGATCGCCCAGGTGTTGTTGGCCGGTGCCGGTGACAGCCAGACGATCTTGTTGGCGTCGTAGTCAAGCTTCTTGGCCGTCTCATAGGCCTTGGCGGCATCCTTCCACACGGGATCATCGGCCTTCTCGAAGAAGAAGGCGGCGTTGCCGGTGTATTCGGGATAGATGTCGATCTCACCGGCGGTGATCGCCTTGCGCACCACGGGCGTGCCGCCGAGCTGGATGCGGTCCGTGGTCTTGATGTTGTTGGCGTTGAGGACGAGCTGGATAATGTTGCCGAGCACGCCACCCTCGGTGTCAATCTTCGAGGAGACGACGACCTGAGCGCTCGCGGAAGCCGCCGTGATGGCGAGCGCCATCGCCGCGCTGGCCAGAACCTTGACTGAAAACATTGTGAAACCCCTTGCTGTGAACCGGAATGCGGTGGCCGCATATGAGCATGGCTTCAACGGCCAGTCGGGGCACACGGTTTCATAAGAAGGGGGACCAGCGCAATATTTTTGTTCCGGACGCGCCGATTTGGGCCTGGCGGCAACAGCGGGCTGGCGATTGGCCGCTATCGGGTGAATAATGCCACGAGGGTGGCGGCAAACACGGAGAGCGTGTCATGGCCATACACAAGGTCGGTTATCTCATCGGCAGCCTTGCCCAGGCATCCATCAACCGCAAGCTCGCGAAGGCGCTTGTGCAACTTGCCCCTCCCGAGCTCGAAATGACGGAAATCGGCTTCAAGGATCTGCCTCTCTACAGTTACGACTACGACGCCAATTTCCCGCCGGCCGCCCAGGCTTTCAAAAAGGCGATCGCCTCCGTCCAGGCCGTGCTGTTCGTCACCCCGGAGTATAATCGTTCGATCCCCGGCGGACTGAAGAACGCGATCGACTGGGCCAGCCGCCCCTACGGCAAGAATTCATTCGCGCGCAAACCGTCGGCCGTCATCGGAACATCGCCGGGCGCGATCGCGACCGCTGTCGCCCAACAAAGCCTCCGCAGCGTGCTGAGTTTCTGCAACTCACCGCAGATGAATGCGCCCGAAGCCTATATCCAGTTCACGCCGGGACTGATCACGGATGACGGCGAGGTGACGGTTGAATCCACTGAGGATTTCCTGCGCAATTACATGGCTGAGTTCCATATGTTCATAGCGCGGGTGCTTCAGGTTCTGCCGCCGGACGCATAGCTTTCAAATTCGCGTCAAGCCGGCCGCAAGCTTGTGATCTTCAGCGCGCCGAGTGCCACGAAGCAAAGTGCGGCGACGGGAAAGATCATCCAGTTGAGCATGGTCCAGCCCCAGGCGTTGTAGACCATGCCCGACATCAGCGACGCACAGGCGACGGAGCCGAACAGGACGAAGTCGTGGAAGCCCTGCACCTTGCCCTTTTCGGAAGGGTGGTAGCTGGCCGCCACCATGGCGGTGGCGCCGATGAAGCTGAAATTCCAGCCGAGGCCGAGCAGGATCAGCGCCGTCCAGAACTGCCACAGCGCCAGGCCCGACAAGGCAACGACGGCACAGCCGATCAGCAACAGCAGGCCGAGGGCGACAATGCGCTCGGCGCCGAAGCGATGGATCAGCGAGCCGGTGAAGAAGCTTGGCCCGAACATCGCCATGACGTGCCAGGAGATGCCCAGCGTCGCATCGTCCTCCGACAGGCCGCAGCCCACCATGGCGAGCGGCGCGCCGGTCATGACGAAACTCATCAGCGCGTAGCTGCCGACGGCGCAGAAGAGCGCCGCGACGAAACGCGGCTTGGTGACGATTTCGGAAAGGGGTCGGGCATCGCCGTCGGCAACGTCCACCTTGCTCGCGGTCCTCGACGGCAAACGAAGGAACGACAGGATCACGGCGCCGACAACCGCCAGCGGCAGGATCGAGGCGAAGGAACCGGCAAACATGACTGGTGCGAATAATTCGCGCGTGAAGATGACGATCTGCGGCCCGAGGATGGCGGTGATGATGCCACCGGCGAGCACGAAGGAGATGGCGCGGGCCTTGAACGCCGGCGGCGCGTTGTCGGCCGCGGCAAAACGGAACTGCTGGACGAAGGCGCCGCCGACACCGATGACGAGCAGCGCGAACGCGAACAGCCAAAAGCTGCCGTGGAATAAAGCCAGGGTGGCGACCAGCCCGCCGAGCGCGGTGACCACGGTTCCGGTCATGAAACCGCCACGCTGCCCCAGCCAGCGGATAATGGCGGCCGCGGGCAAGGCGCCTAGCGCCACACCGAGATTGAAGCCGGTGATCGGCGCGGTCGCCAGGGATTTGTCGGCGCCGAGCAGATATTGCCCGGCCAGCGCGCCCATGGAAATGGCGATGGGAGCCGCCGAGCCGATGATCGCCTGCGAGGCGGCGAGGATCAGCGCGGTGCGCCGCGCCTCCTTGCTCGCCTCGACGGCGATGGCGGTCACGAAGCGTCCTTGCCGCGTCCCTCGCCACGCACCCGGCGTGACACGCGGTCGAGCACGGCATTGACCAGCTTCGGCTCGTCTTCCTCGTAGAAGGCCTTGGCGATGTCGACATATTCGGTGACGATGACCGCGACAGGAACGTCCTCGCGCTTCATCAGTTCGTAGACGCCCGCGCGCAGAATGGCACGGAGCGTCGAATCGAGGCGCGACAGCGGCCAGTCGTCGGTCAGGGCCTGGCGGATGATCGGATCGATGGTCTTCTGGTTCTCGACGACCCCGGTCAGGATGGCACGAAACCACTGCGCGTCCGCCTCGCGATAGAGCGCGCCGTCGACTTCCTTGCCGAGACGGAACGCCTCGTACTCGGCGGTGATCTCGAACACGCCGCTGCCGGCGACATCCATCTGATAGAGCGCCTGCACGGCGGCCAGACGGGCAGCGCCGCGCTTGTTGGCGTGGCGCACCGCGGGCTGTCCGGGCGAAGCGGGTTCGCTCACGATTGCGCTCCCAGTTGTTCCTTCAACGCGATCATGGTCAGCGCCGCGCGCGCGGCAAAGCCGCCCTTGTCGCCTTCGGAGCGCTTGGCCCGCGTCCACGCCTGCACATCGTTCTCGGTGGTCAGGATACCGTTGCCGATGCAGACCGAGTCCTGCACGGACAGGTCCATGAGCGCACGGCTGGATTCATTGGCGACGATGTCGAAATGATAGGTATCGCCACGGATAATGGTGCCGAGTGCGACAAAGCCGTCATAGCCCGTCCCGCCTTCGGCCATGCCGTCGAGCGCGAAGGTGATCACCGCGGGAATTTCAAGCGAACCGGGAACAGTGACGACGTCGTAAGTCGCGCCCGCTTCGTCGAGCGCGCTTGTCGCGCCATCGAGCAGTGCGTCGGCAAGGTCGTCGTGAAAGCGCGCCTCAATGACGAGGAGGTGAGCCTTCTTCTTGGGACGAATGAACGCCTTGCCGTGTTGGGATGTGCCAGCCATAGATGTCTCCGGAGTCGCCGGTGACTTAGGCCGAAGCCGGTTTGATCGCAAGCGGAAGATTGCCCGACGCGTATCAGATTGCCGTGGGTCGGACTGTCCCGCAGGCGATCAAAGCCCCTCTTTCGCCGCCTCCGCCAGCCGGGCAGCGTAGCGGGCCATGGTATCGATCTCGAGATTGACGCGGTCGCCTGCCTTGCGCTCGCCCCAGGTAGTCACGGTCAGCGAGTGGTGGATCAACAGCACGTCGAAGCGGGTGCCCTCGACCCTGTTGACAGTGAGCGAGGTGCCATCAAGCGCGACGGAGCCTTTCGGCGCGATGAATTTCGCCAGATCGCGCGGCGCTTGCAGTGTGAAGCGCACCGCATCGCCCTCATCCCGGCGTTCAACGATCTCGGCGGTGCCGTCGACATGGCCCGAAACGATGTGGCCGCCAAGCTCGTCGCCGATCTTCAGCGCCCGTTCCAGATTGATCCTGGTGCCGGACTTCCAACCGGACGCCGTGGTCAGCCTGAGCGCCTCCTCCCAGGCCTCGACCTCGAACCAGCGCGCGTTCGAGCCGCTGTCGGGCAAAGCCGTGACCGTCAGGCAGACGCCACCGCAGGAAATCGACGCGCCGATGGCGATGGTCTCGGGATCATAGGCGGTGTCGATGCGCAGTCCCACCCCTTCCCGCAGCGGCTTGATGGCGGCCACGGTGCCGATATCGGTGACAATCCCGGTAAACATCGATCGCTATCCCTGAAAATCCCTGATCCATTCGGCGTAACCGTCTTCGCCGAACCGCATCTCGCGCAGCTTGCGAAAACCCACCGGGACATGGTCAGCGTCGACAGGCGATGCAATGCCATCTTGGCCGATCGCTTCCGGACCCTGGAACAGCACGATGCGGTCCACCAGCCCGTCGGCCAGGAAGGCGCTCGCCACCTTGGCGCCGCCCTCGACCAGCACGCTTGCCATGCCAAGCGCCGCCAGATCCTCGAGCAGCTCCGGCAATGCGACGCCGCCCTCGTGCGTCTCCGTACCGATGAAGCGCACGCCGGCGCGCTCGAGCGCGGCCCGGCGCTGCGGATCGGCCTCCAGGCAAGCCGCCACATAAAGAGGTACGCGATCGACGCCCGACACCAGCTTCGAGCCCTCCGGCAGCCTGATCTGGCGGTCGAGCACGATGCGTGCCGGCGACCGGTTCTCCAGTCCGGGCAAACGCACCGTCAGTGCCGGATCATCTTCCAGCGCCGTGCCGATGCCGACCAGGATGGCGTCCGCCTCGGCGCGCATCAGGTAGACTTCGCGGCGCGCCATGTCGCCTGTTATCGCGACCTGGCCGGCGCCTTCCCTGCCGATCTTGCCGTCGCTGGAAAGCGCAAGCTTCAGAATTACTTCCGGGCGCTTTCTCAGAGAGCGAATCAAATAGCCCGCCATCTGTTCGGCAGCTTCCGTGGCGAGGACCTTTTCGACCACTTCGACACCGGCCTCGCGCAGGATGGCGTAACCCTTGCCGGAGACCCGCGGATCGGGATCACTGGCGGCACCCACGACACGCGCAACGCCGGCATTGACCAGCGCGTTGGCACAAGGCGGTGTGCGGCCGTGATGGGCGCAAGGCTCGAGCGTGACATAGGCGGTTGCGCCACGCGCGAGTTCGCCGGCCTCGGCAAGCGCCTCGGTCTCGGCGTGCGGCCGGCCGCCGACGGCGGTGACGCCGGTACCGACGATCATCGGCCCGGTCCCATCATCGCGCACGATCAGCGTGCCGACGGAAGGGTTGGTCGAGGTGCGTCCGGCGTTCTTGCGCGACAGCCGCAAGGCCGCGGCCATGAAACGGCGGTCAAGGGCCGCTTGTTCGGCCTCGCTGCGTTGCGGTGCTGCCATGCTCAGCCGGCGTCCTCTTCGCTCTTTTCTTCGTCCCCCTTCAGCTCGCCGAGCAGCTCGTGGAAATCCTTGGCCTCACGGAAATTGCGATAGACCGAGGCGAAGCGCACGTAGGCGACATCGTCGAGCGATTTCAACGCATCCATGACCAGCCGGCCGACCTCGCCCGAGGCCACTTCCGTTTCGCCGGAGCTTTCCAGTTGGCGCACGATCCCGGTCACCGCGCGATCGATGCGCTCGGGGTCGACATTGCGCTTGCGCACCGCGATCTCGACCGAGCGCAACAGCTTGTCGCGGTCGAACGGCACTTTTCGTCCCGACTTCTTGACCACGACGAGGTCGCGCAACTGCACGCGCTCGAACGTCGTGAAACGGCCGCCGCAATCGGGGCAGACACGCCGCCGGCGGATCGCCGCGCCATCCTCGGCGGGGCGCGAATCCTTCACCTGCGTATCTTCGGACTGGCAATAGGGACAGCGCATGGAGAGCCTTGGGTTCGCGAATCTGGTGGGGTGAAAGGCTTAGAACCTTTCCGGTGCGGATTGAAGCAGTTCCGCTTTTCCACGGCCTGCCGTACCTCAGAGATAGCGAGGCGCGAGGAAGATTGCCAGCACGGCAAGCAGTTGCGCCGGCCAGCCCGCTATGGCGCCACGTCCTTGGTTGGAAAGCCACAAGACGCGCCGAGATTGCGATAGGCCTTTGTAAAACCGTCCATCGGAATGCTGGCGACAGCCTGCTTGCCGAACGCAACATCGAGCGAGGTAACCTGGCGCATGGCCCGCAGCAGCGCAAGACTGGTCTTGGCCTGGTTGTCGATCGTCCAGCTCGGACGGCCGTTGACGGCGTCATTGGAATAGACAGTCGTCGAAACCTTGACGCCGGGATCGCCGAAAGTCGCCGCGATCTTCTTGCCGGTTAGCAGGCTCTTGTTGTCGATGGTAATCAAGATTGCCGGATAAGCATCGGGCGGCAGCGCGTCGCCGGTCGAGATCGACAATGTCAGCGTGCCCGAATTGCCACTCGCATCGAAGAAGGCTGTGGAAGCCGCGCAGGTCTTGTGCGCGTCCTGGCCGGTGTCGAGCGTATCGACCATGGTCGTCCACCGGCCGAAAGTGCTGGTGGCAGGCATGTCCGCGGCGGGCTGCGTCTGCGCCAAAACGGGGCCGCAGGCGGCCAGCCAACCGAAGGCGCCGAGAGAAGCAAGACAGAAATTGCGCATCATCAATTCTCCGGTTCGATGCGTCACCCGATCAGGGGTGACGCGATGCCGGTGGATAAAAGATGACGCTTCGCGCCCGGTCAACCGAGATAAGCGATCAACCGAGATAGGGATAGAGGGGGAATCGATCGGTCAATGCGACGACCTTGGCCTTGACCGCCGCCTCGACCGCGGCATTGCCTTCGTCGGAATTGGCGACCTTGAGCCCATCCAGCACCTCGGCGATCAGCTTGCCGATCTCGCGGAACTCGGCCTGGCCGAAGCCGCGCGTGGTGCCGGCGGGCGTGCCGAGCCGCACGCCAGAGGTAACGAAGGGCTTCTCCGGATCGAAGGGGATGCCGTTCTTGTTGCAGGTGATGTTGGCGCGGCCAAGGGCCGCCTCGGCGCGCTTGCCGGTGGCGTTCTTAGGCCTGAGATCAACCAGCATCAGGTGGTTGTCGGTGCCGCCGGAGACGATGTCGAGGCCCGTTTCCTTGAGGCTGGAGGCAAGCGCCTTGGCGTTGGCGGCCACGCTTTCGGCATAGACCTTGAAGCTCGGCTTCAACGCTTCGCCGAAGGCCACCGCCTTGGCGGCGATGACATGCATCAGCGGTCCGCCCTGCAGGCCGGGGAACACCGCCGAGTTCATCTTCTTGGCGATATCCTCGTCATTGCACAGGATCATGCCGCCGCGCGGGCCGCGCAGCGATTTGTGCGTGGTGGTCGTCACCACATGGGCGTGCGGCAGGGGCGAGGGATGCACACCGCCGGCAACGAGGCCGGCAATGTGCGCCATGTCGACCATCAGATAGGCGCCGACGGCGTCGGCGATCTCGCGAAAACGCTTCCAGTCCCAGATGCGCGAATAGGCTGTGCCGCCGGCCAGGATCAGCTTCGGCTTGGTCTCGTGCGCGGTCTTTTCGATGGCGTCCATGTCAAGCAGATGGTCGTCCTTGCGCACGCCATAGGAGACGACCTTGAACCACTTGCCGCTCATGTTGACCGGCGAGCCATGGGTGAGATGTCCGCCGGAATTGAGGTCGAGGCCCATGAAAGTGTCGCCGGGCTGCAGCAGCGCCAGGAACACCGCCTGGTTCATCTGGCTGCCGGAATTCGGCTGGACGTTGGCGAAGTTACAACCGAACAGTTTTTTCGCACGCTCGATGGCCAGTTCCTCGGCCACGTCGACGAACTGGCAGCCGCCATAGTAGCGCTTGCCCGGATAGCCCTCGGCATATTTGTTGGTCATGATCGACCCCTGCGCCTCGAGCACGGCGCGCGAGACGATGTTTTCGGAGGCGATCAGTTCGATCTCGTGGCGCTGGCGACCGAGCTCGTTGCGGATGGCGCCGAAGATCTCCGGATCGACATCTTCCAAAGTGGTTTCGAAGAAGGATTCGAATTTGTTGGACGCCGCCGCTGCTGTTGCCATGGCCTGAGTTCCCCTAGGGTTGGAAGGGCAAATTCGTGCACGCCGTCGTCCCGAACCACTCAACGGCCTTGGGCGACATGCATTGCGTTCGCGGGGCCATTAACACAGTTGTTTTGGGCTCGCCACGTTTGCAGCGCGAAATTTGCTGGCCGGTTTGCGCCAACGGATCGCGGCGGATCGCTATTTCCTGTCCCGCCGCTGCTTCAACAAGGCCTCGGTCAAGGTGATTTCAGAAAACAGCGCGCGCATCGTGTGATCGTTGATCTCCTGGCTGCGGAACATGGCGCGCAGCGCGGAGCGCTCGGCTTTGATGCCGGCCGCCCTGAGTTCCAGTTCCAGCCTGCCGGCCTCGCGAGCCTCGGCACGGGCCTCGTCGGCTTCGTCCGAAGCCGCGATGCGTCTACGGTAACCTGCCACGATGCTGTCGGCGACGGCCAGCCGAGCCTGGACCGCTTCGCCCTCGCCCGCCTCATTGGCGATGCTCTCGATCCTGGCGATCGCCGCATTGGCGGCGCCCACGCGCGCTCGGCGCTCTTCCGCCGCCGCCGGATCCTTGCCCGGCTCGACCAGCCGCCGCGCTATCCTGGGCAAGGCAAGGCTGGCGATCAGAAGCGAGCAGATGATGACGCCGGCGGCAAGGAAGATCACCACATCGCGTGCCGGAAAGGGAGAGCCGTCCTGCAAAGCGAGCGGCAATGACAGGATGCCCGCCAATGTGATGGCGCCGCGCACGCCGGCCACGGAGCCGGCAAGCCGGACGCGAAATCCGAACGGCTCGGCCTCGCGTTTGCCGATGCGTGCCGCGATCGCCTGGGCGATGTCGCCGACCCAGATCCACAGGAAGCGCAGTCCGATCAGGCAGAGCGTCAGGATCAGCACCGTCGCCACCGGCTCGATCAGCCAATGACGGCTGGACAGTTCCGGTGGGACCTTGCGGATGATGTCGGGAAGCTGCAGGCCGAGCAGGATGAACAGAGCGCCATTGAAGACGAAGGTGAGCGTCGCCCAAAGCGACAGGGTCTGCATGCGCGCCGACACGCCGAGGAAGCGGTACATGCCGGAAACCCCAGTCAGCAGGCCGGCGGTGACCGCCGCCAGGATGCCCGAGGCGCCGACATGCTCGGCGCCGAGATAGGCTACGAAAGGCAGCAGGACCATGACGAGAACCTGCGCCTCCGCTGGCACGCCGCCGATGCGGTTGAGCAGCTGCAGCGCCTTGGCGGCAATGAACAGCGCCGCGACACCGCCCAGGATGCCGGCGGCGACGGCGTAGAGGAAGCTGAGCGAGGCTCCCGCGAAGGAGAAGCTGCCGGTCAATGCCGCCGCCACCGCAAAGCGAAACATGACTAGGCCCGACGCGTCGTTGAGCAGGGACTCGCCCTCCAATATGTGCATCAACCGGGACGGAACCACATTCCTGTCGACGATCGCGGACACCGCCACGGCGTCGGTCGGCGACAGCACGGCAGCCAGCGCGAATGCGACGACGAGCGGAATGCTCGGCACCAGCCAATGCAAGGCATAGCCGAAGCCGACAATGGTGAAGAAGACGAGCCCGACGGCGAGATCGAGTATGGGTCCGCGCAAGGCGACGAGTTCGCGCTTGGGCGCCGCGAAGGCGTCGCCGAACAGGAGCGGCGGGATGAACACCAGCAGAAAAAGCTCCGGATCTATCCCGACATGCAGGCCCTTGGCCGGCCAGGCAAGGGCCGCGCCGATGGCGATCTGCAGCACCGGCAGCGGCACCCGAACCAGCCGGACGAGCGCGCCCGACAGCGCAACGAAGACGAGCACGACGAGAATGAAGATGGCGACGTCCATGGCACGATCCCGGCTGTTTGCCGACCATCGCCAATCGCCTGACCTTCGTCCAGCCGGTCGAATGAGTGGATCTGACGGCGTCCGCAACAAAAAAAGCCGCCCCTGAGAGCGGCTTTTTGGAAAAAATATCTCGTTACAGCGAAGACGTGATCTGCAGTTCGCTGTTGCCGTCGAGCGCATAGACGTCGTCGCGGAACTGGACGACGCCGGGTCCTGTCGACCAGGCAGAGAGATAGAGGAAATGCACCGGCACCGGGTTGGTGACCTGGATCGGCGTGTTCTGGCCGGTCTTGATGGCCGCCTCGAAATGCTGGCGATCCCAGCCGGGCGTGTCGCGAAGGATCCAGGTGACGAGGTCGCGCACGTTCTGGACACGCACGCAGCCCGAGGAATCGAAGCGCATCATCTTGCCGAACAGGCTCTGCTGCGGCGTGTCGTGCATGTAGACGCCGTCCGGGCTCGGGAAATTGATCTTGACCGACGCCATGGCGTTTTCGGAACCGGGATCCTGGCGGAAACGGTATTTGGCGGCATCGTCCGTCGACCAGTCCACATTCATCGGATCGACTTCGCTGCCATCGGGCGCGAACAGGCGGATATGGCTGTTCTTGAGATAATCGGGATCCTTCCGCATCAGCGGAATGATGTCCTTGCGCACAATCGAGACCGGGGCGTTCCAGTACGGATTGACGATGATCTCGTTGATCTTGGAATTGACGATCGGCGTCTGGCGATCGATCTTGCCGACGATCGCGGTGTGGCGAAGCACGACGCGGTCGTTCTCGACCGCTTCGATCTGCGCCGCCGGAATGTCGACCAACACGTAACGGCTGCCCAGCGTGCCGGCCTTTTCCTTCAGCCGCTGCAGATTGGTCTGCAACTGGCCGAGCCGGATCTGCGCCGAAACGTTCATCGCGGCGTAGGTGTATTTGCCCATCGAACCGTCAGCCGGCAGGCCGTGGCGCAACTGGAAACGCTTGACCGCCGAGTCAACATAGGAATCGAACGCTGTCGAAATGCCGGCGCTCTGCGACAGGTCGCCCGCAACCATCAGGCGCTTGCGCAGCGGCACCACGTCCGGATCGTCGACGCCGAGTTGCAGCTTCTTGGTCGCGGGAACGTCCGTCCAACCGCCCTGCCCGACAATGTTCTGATACTGCGCGACCGCCTGCTCGGTGAAGGCGACGGTCTGGGGACTGAAGATGGGCAGCGTCGAGGCCACCTTGCCGCCTTCGCTGGCGCGGGCATCGAACTGATCGTCCCAGTTGCCGCGGGCCGAGGATTTCAGGATATCCCCGATCACATCCTGCGCATTCGCACGCCCAGCCATCACGGCGGCGGCGAGCGCGGAGGCTCCGGAAAGGAAAAAGCGGCGGCTGGTTCTCATGGACGTTCCAGACATTCTTGTAGCGGTTCGATCACTTGCTGCGTCGACCATCGCGCGATCTCGCCCGCACTCTAAAATCGGCAATCTTAACAATTAGCCAACCATGGTCCGTATCACATTGGCGACCAAGGCAAGGGGCGCGACACGGTTGCGGGTGGACGCATGGTCTTCACCACAGCATCACTGCCGCTCTCGGTTCCATTGGAATATGGCGGCAACGTGGCCTTGGCCCGTAATTTGCTTTGGCCGAACGCGCGAAAAGAAAAGACCGGTGCTTTTCGGCACCGGCCCTGACTGGAGGTCGCTGTTTCGGCCACGCTTCTGCGGCGGGGCTCCGTTTCCAGGATGCTCTTACATCCGGTAGGCAATCGTGTCGTTCCAGAAGCGGTCGAGGCGCTGCAAAGCGCGGTTCATCTGCTTGAACTCGTCGGTGTTGATGCCGCCGACCTGTTCGATCGAGCCGACATGGCGCTCATAGAGACCGGCAACCACGTCTGCCACTTCATTGCCTTTCGGCGTCAGCGAGACACGGACCGAACGGCGGTCGATGCGCGAGCGCTGGTGATTGATGAAGCCGAGATCGACCAGCTTCTTCAGATTGTAGGAAACGTTGGAGCCGAGATAATAGCCACGCGAGCGCAGTTCGCCGGCGGTCAGCTCGGAATTGCCGATGTTGAAGAGCAGCAGCGCCTGGATGGCGTTGATGTCGGAGCGGCCGTTGCGGTCGAATTCGTCCTTGATGACATCAAGCAGACGGCGGTGCAGGCGCTCGACCAGCTGCAGCGATTCCATGTACAGGGAACGGATAGCCTCGCGGCGATCGTCGGAAACGTTGGCGGTCTTCGCCGCCGGACGCGAATTGATCATTGTCTTTGCCTCTCGTTTGTCGCCTTGGTGATTTTTTGTTTTTCACCTTGATCGCGACACTATCGAATACTCATAAAATTCGACTTAAACGCTAGGGCTAACAAGAGCTTACCGGTAAGAGGTTTCGCAAGACGCTTAACGAACGGTCACCCGAGCAAGGATGATTAACCTAAAGATTTAGGCAATGATCGCCGCGCCGGATTCAGGCGGTCGCCAGGTCGTCAACGCGTACAAGGGCTTGCAGCATGTCGCGGCGAACAGGATTCGCCCGACCTGCCGCAGGCTTCTGATTTTATGCATGTCGTTGTCCCGCAACCGAGGACACTTCGGGGCGACATGCATTAGTGCCGTGCCGGTCGTTTCTGCAGGTATATGACGACGCGAAAGACGATATAGAGCAGCGCCACGCAGGCATGCGAGACGATAATCAGCAGACGATGGCCGAAAAGCTCGGGAAAGCCGGCATACATGACCGTCTCCGTGACCGCGCAGATGAACCAGATCACCGGACCCCAGGACGCCAGCATCCACAACCCCGCCGCGGCGAAGGGAAAGAACACGGCGAGCATCACCGCCGCCACCTGCCAATGCACCGGCATAAGGTCGAACCGCCACAGCGAGCCCGGATAGAAGCCGATCAGCTTGATCCAGTAGAGGATGCCGAACAGCAGGCAGTAGCCCGCGATGACGCGCTGGAACCAGGCGAAGATCACCTCGACCGTCGAGGGCTGCAGGATGACGCGTCTCGATGTCACTTCGCTCACAGCTCGAGCTCCCGATCGCCGAGCGGGGCAAAATAGGCCTCGACATCCGCCTCGCTAACCGCATCGATCGCTGCCGGCCGCCATTGCGGCTTCGAGCCCTTGTCGATGATGGCGGCACGGATGCCTTCGTAGAAATCGTGGCCGGCCAGCATCCGGTTCAGGATGCGGAACTCCATCCTCATGCAGTCGTCCATCGACAATGTCTGCCCGGCGCTGATCTGTCGCCAGGCGACGCGAAGGCTGGTCGGCGAGCGCGTGCGGATCGTTGCCAGCGTCCCGGTGGCGAATTCGTCATTGCCCGCGCGGTCCAGGCTGTCGATCAGATCCGGCAGCGACGGTTGGGCGAAATGGCGGGAGATCGCCTCCAGGATCGGCCTGTCGGTCTCCCGCTTGGCCGGAACAAAGAAACCGCGCAGCACCGATTCCGGATCGCCCGTCAGCGCCAGCCGATCGAGGAAGCTTGTCTGGTCTTCAGCCTTGATGGTGTGGGTGGCCAGCCCAGACCACAGCGCATCGCCATAACGAATGCGGTTCCCGGTCAGCGCCAGGTACATGCCGAAGGAACCGCCAAGGTCGGGCAGCAGATGACTGGCGCCGACATCCGGGAAAAAGCCGATGCCGACCTCCGGCATGGCGAACTGGGCATTCTCGGTCATCACCCGGTGCGAACCGTGGAAGGAAATGCCGACCCCGCCGCCCATCACGATACCGTCGATGAGCGCCACATAGGGCTTCTTGAAACGCGCGATGTAGGCGTTGAGGCGATACTCGTCGGCGAAAAAATCGACCGGTGGGTTTCCAGCCCGGCCGGCTTCGTAGATGTGCAGGATGTCGCCCCCGGCCGAAAACGCCCTGCCCTCGGCCTTGACCACGAGGACATCCACACCCTCGTCGCGCTCCCAAGACCGCAGGGCCTTGCCCAGCGCCTTGATCATGCGATGGGTGACGGCGTTGAGCGCCTGCGGCCGCGTCAGCGTGACGACCCCGGCCCTGCCCAACCTTTCGAAGCGAATTTCGTCGCCTCCACCAAAATCCATCGCCAGAGAATCCTTGTTCCCGCGCCTGCGGGACTGAAGTGCTAAAGGCGGCACATGGGTGCGTCAATGGCTGCAGCCTGGCCGCCTCGATCTTGGCGGCTAGCGGTCGCCGATGCTAGACATTGGTGGCCGGTACGACAGGCCGAGAGCAGGATAGTTAGCCATGCCGCAATTTTTGCGCTTTGCCTTTGTTCTGAGTTGCCTGCCGTTTTTGTGGGCAACCAATGTCCCCGCAGGGGCAGCCGACCTTGGCGACCTTTACCACTCGCAGACCATTGTCACCGGCCAGGGTGAAGAAAATCGTCAGCTCGGCTTCAGGACCTGCCTCGACAAGGTGCTCGTCCGTGTTTCGGGCGATCAGCGGCTGCTTGCCAGACGCGAAATGGACGCGCTGCGCGACAAGGCCGGCAGCTTTGTCGACTCGTTCCGCTACCATGACCGGATGGAGGGCATTCCGATCCATGACGAGCAAGGGACGCATGACCGGCCGCATGATCTCACCTGCTTCTACAAACCTGACGTGATCGACAGGCTGCTGGCGTCGCTCGGCAGCAGGCCCTGGCTTGGCGATCGACCGACACTCACCGTCTTCCTCACGACCGAACAAGGCGCGCGGCATTTCATGCTGAGCGCCGAGGAAGGACGTGGCGAGACGATGCGCGAATCCTTCGTCAATGCCACCGGTCCGATGCTGATGCATGTCGCGTTTCCGAAAGCCGCGCAACTTGCCGACTTTGGTGAAGGAGCGCTACGCGCGACGGACATGGCAAGGCTGGATCGGGTGGCCAAACAAGCCGGAGGCGACCGAGCGCTCGCCGGCAGCATCGTATGGAGCGACGAGGAACTGGGGTGGATCGCCGATTGGCGACTGGCCGATCACGGCAAGACCTATCGTTGGCAGGTGCGCGGTGTCAGCTTCGACGAGGCGTTCCGCGTGGCAATCGGAGGCGCGGCACAGATCCTTTCGGGCAACGGGCAGCCCTGAACCAACAGGCGTGGTGGACAGCGCTACAGGGAGCTTTCGGCACTGGCACAAACGTGTCGCATTGGTCAGCACCAAGGGCTCGTGGTAAAAGCCACCGATCCGGAGTTTTGGCCATGAACAAATTCACCCCAGCAAAAGCTGCCGGCGCGCGCAGCGTCGATGACGTCACCGGCAGCCGCCGCCTGCGCCGCATGCGCAAGGCCGACTGGTCGCGCCGGCTCGTGCAGGAGAACAGGCTTTCGGTCGACGACCTGATCTGGCCGATCTTCGTCGTCGAGGGCAGGAATGTCCGAGAGCCGATTGCCGCCATGCCCGGCGTCTTCCGGCTTTCGGTCGACCTTGCCGTCAAGGAGGCCGAACGGGCGGCCAAGCTCGGCATCCCGGCCCTTGCCACCTTCCCCAACGTCGATCTCGGCCTGCGCGACCAGACGGGTTCCCACATCCTCGACCCTGAAAACATCATCAACCGCGTCACACGCGCCATCAAAGACGCGGTACCCGAGATCGGCATCATCACAGACGCCGCACTCGACCCGTTCACGAGCCATGGCCATGACGGCATCCTGCGCGATGGCATCATCGTCAATGACGAGACCGTCGAACAGGTCGCGGCGGCGGCCGTCATCCAGGCAGCGGCCGGCGCCGACATCATCGCGCCGTCCGACATGATGGACGGCCGTATCGGCGCCATCCGCGACGCGCTCGACGCCAGCGGTTTCCAGGACGTGGCGATCATGTCCTACGCCACCAAATTCGCCTCGGCCTTCTACGGCCCCTATCGCGAGGCGGTCGGCACCGCCGGTCTGCTCAAGGGCGACAAGAAGACTTATTATATCGACCACGCCAATTCGGACGAGGCGGTGCGCGAGGCCGAACAGGACCTCGCCGAGGGCGCAGACATGCTGATGGTCAAGCCCGGCCTGCCCTATCTCGACATCATCCGCCGGCTGAAGGACGAATTCCAGATGCCGACCTTCGCCTACCAGGTCTCGGGCGAATATTCGATGATCAAGGCGGCTGATTCCAATGGCTGGATCGATGGAGAGAAGGCGATGCTGGAATCGTTGCTCGCCTTCAAGCGCGCCGGCTGCGACGGCATCCTGACCTATTTCGCACCCGAAGTGGCTGTGATGCTGAAGGGGTAGCCCGGCTTCCCGGGCAAGGCACTTCAGTAGATGTCACCACTCTTTCGACTGGTCGGCGGTTCTATCGAAAACCCGCTGACAAAAACTGGCGGCTGCAGCTATGATGGGAGCGGCCGGCAGCCCGCACCTCGGCCAAGAGGTATGGCGAACGCCTCCTGAGGATGCTTCCTGACCCGTTTCACCGTCGGGCGAAGGTGTCGGCATTGCGGGCACTGACAAAGGCTTCGCCGTGACCCGAAGAAACGGACATGCTTGCCTATCGCGATGCCAAGACGATGGCGAAAGCCATGCGGGAGGCGCTTGCCGCCCGCGACCTGCCGATCAGGCACAGCGAGGCCCTTGAGATCGTCGCGCGCCACTGACCGGCCAATGAGGCGGCGACCGTAGCTTGGCGGCAAGATTCGGAAATACCTTTTTTCCGCCTCGAAAACCGCTTGCAATTCAAGATCAGTTTGCTAGAAGAAACCACTTGCAAAATACAACCGGTTCTCAAGGAGGAGGTCCTCATGTCCAAACTTCGCGTCAACGCTTTCAGCCTGTCGCTTGACGGCTATGGCGCCGGTCCCGATCAGAGCCTTGAAAATCCGCTCGGTGTCGGCGGACCGGCCCTGCACAAATGGGCTTTCAGCACTCGCACCTTCCGCAAGATGTTTGGCCAGGAAGGCGGCGAGACAGGCGTTGACGAAGACTTTGCGGCGCGCAGCTTCGAGAATGTCGGCGCCTGGATCCTCGGCCGCAACATGTTCGGGCCGATCCGGGGCGAGTGGCCTGACGACAGCTGGAAGGGTTGGTGGGGCGACAATCCGCCCTATCACGTCCCGACCTTCGTGCTGACTCATTACAAGCGCGATCCCATCGTGATGGAAGGCGGCACGACTTTTTATTTCGTAACCGACGGCATCCATTCGGCTCTCGAACAAGCCAAAGCCGCCGCGTCAGGCAAGGATGTGCGGGTCGGCGGCGGCGTCTCCACCATCCGGCAGTATCTGCAGGAAAAGCTGATCGACGAGATGCACCTGGCGATCTCGCCGGTGCTGCTTGGCAGAGGCGAGAACCTTTTTGCGGGCCTCGACATGCTGAATCTGGGCTACCAGTGCGGCGAACAGGTGGCGACGGCACTGGCCACGCACGTGGTGATCAAGCGGGCGTAAGGTGGCGAAACCCTCGACGAAAGCCCATTTCTCCCCGTCACTATACGGGGAGAAAGACAAAACTCTCGCTCAATACTTCTCCGGCACGTAAAGCTCGCGCGGCAGCACCTGGCGCTCGTATTCCGGGTTGAAGACGCGCTCCGGCAGCGTGATCTCCTCGTGCGGCACCTCTTCATACGGCAGCTGCTTGAGCAGATGGTCGATGCAGTTCAGCCGCGCGCGCTTCTTGTCGTTACCCTCGACGATGAACCAGGGCGCCTCGGGAATGTTGGTGCGGGCGAAGGTCTCCTCCTTGGCCTTGGTGTAGTGTTCCCAGCGCACCCGCGACTGCAGGTCCATCGGCGACAGCTTCCACTGTTTCATCGGGTCGTGGATCCGCATCAGGAAGCGCATTTGCTGTTCCTCGTCGGTGATCGAGAACCAATATTTGACCACGGTGATGCCCGAGCGCACCAGCATGCGCTCGAACTCCGGCACGTCATGGAAGAACTCCTCGACCTGCTCGGGGCTGGCAAAACCCATTACCCGTTCGACGCCGGAGCGGTTGTACCAGGAGCGGTCGAGCAAAACGATCTCGCCGCCTGCCGGCAAATGCGGGACATAGCGCTGGAAATACCATTGCGACTTCTCGCGTTCGGTCGGAGCCGGAAGCGCCACGACGCGGCAGATACGCGGATTGAGCCGCTGTGTGATGCGCTTGATGACGCCGCCCTTGCCAGCGGAGTCGCGGCCCTCGAATATCACCACCAGTTTCTTCTTGTGGTAGGCGACCCAGGATTGCAGCTTGATCAATTCGGACTGGAGGCTGATCAGGTCGCGAAAATACTGCATGCGATCGATCGAAGGCGGATGCGAGTTCTTGTAGATCTTGGCGATCTCCATCGAGAGGGCCGGCTCCGACATTTCGAGCTCATAGTCCTCGTCGAGCGTGTCGGCGAGCTCGGCTTCAAGCCAGTCCTTGGCAGGGGAATTCTGTTTCAGCTCGGTCATATCAACTGCTCCGCTTGCAAGCCCTGTCGGTTACCACTGGGCGCTCCAATTGCTGGCCAATGGAAACACCTGAGCCGACTTCAATATAGGCCGGCAGTGACGGTTTTATTGCAGCACAGGCGCAATTGCCGGCGTTTCAAATTCCGCAATGTACGATCGATCGACCGTCGTCGCATGGCGACAAGCCGGCCGAATTGTCCTACAAATGCGCGGTCGCCTTCCAGGCCTGCCTTGCCGGCACGCCTCTTCAACAAAATCGTGAGGATCTGACATGGAATACCGCACCCTTGGCCGTTCCGGCCTGAAGGTTTCGACACTGACGCTTGGCACCATGACATTCGGCGGCGCCGGGCCCTTCGCCGCGGTCGGCAACAGCGATCTCGCCGAAGCCAAGCGGATGATCGATATGTGCATCGATGCCGGCATCAACCTCATCGACACCGCCAATGTCTATTCCAACGGCCTCTCCGAAGAGATCATAGGCGAAGCTCTCGGCGGCAAGCGCAAGAACGATGTGCTGATCGCGTCCAAGGCGCGGATGCGGATCGGCAAGGGCCCGAACGACGAGGGCCTGTCGCGCCATCATCTGATCCGTGAATGCGAGAGCAGCCTGAAGCGCTTGAAGACCGATGTCATCGACATCTATTTCGTCCACCAATGGGACGGCCTCACTCCGCTCGAGGAGACCGTTGCCGCGCTCGACAGTTTGGTCAGCCAGGGCAAGGTGCGCTACATCGGCTGCTCCAACTATTCCGGCTGGCAGGTGATGAAGGCGCTTTCCATCAGCGACAGCCGTCACCAGCAACGCTTCGTCACCCAGCAGATCCACTATACGCTGGAAGCGCGCGAGGCCGAGTACGAGCTCTTGCCGATCTCGGTCGACCAGGGGCTGGGCGTTTTGGTCTGGAGCCCGCTCGCCGGCGGCCTGCTGTCGGGCAAATACCGCCGCGACAGCCCGACCGCTCGCCAGCTTGCCGGCTGGTCCGAGCCGCCGATCCGCGACGAGGACCGGCTGTGGCGGATTGTCGATGTGCTGGTCGAGATCGGCAAGGATCGTGGCGTCTCGGCGGCGCAGGTGGCGCTCGCCTGGCTGCTTGGACGCCCTGCCGTCTCCTCGCTGGTGATCGGTGCCCGCAATGACGTTCAGCTCAAGGACAACCTTGCGGCGGCGGCCCTGAAGCTCGGCACCGAAGAACGCCAGCGCCTCGACGCGGTCAGCCGGCCGGCTCTGCTCTACCCCTACTGGCACCAGCAACTGACAGCGAAGGATCGCTTCGGCCCCGCCGACCTGGTTCTCGACCGCAGCGATATCTGATCGGCGTCAGGCCGAGAGCAGAGTTAGCTGCCGATAAACCGCCAGAGTTCGGGATCGGGTTCGATCTGGCCGCCGAGCACGAAATATTTGTAGAGGACCAGCAACGAGATCGCATGCTCGTCCCGTTCATTGGAGAATTTGCGGCAATAGGCATTGGCTGCGGCGATGATGCGCTCCGCCGCGGCCGGGTGCGCTTCGAAATAGCGCACTTTTTCGCCGAGATCGGCAAAATCCGGGTCGAGCGGCGCATAGTGGACACCGGCCTCGAGCTGGCTCTCGCCAAACCATGTTTCGTAGGTCGGCGGCGGCATCAGACAGAGCGAGTTGGAATTCATGATCCATTTGAGGTTGGTCGCCACGTCATTGCCCTCCAGCGAGACGATGTAGCGATAGCGCAGGTGCTGGCTGATGCTGAGGAAAGGCTTGCTGTACTTAGCCGGTGCGCTGCGCTTGTGCGAACCGGCATCGCAGAACGGCAAGTCGCGCGCGACATCCAGGAACCGTGTCCTGATCGGGTTGTTGAGGTCGCCGCGCCAGACCACGGCAGGGCGCTTGTCGGCGAAGGCGACGGTATCGACGGGCATGTGGAAGTGGCGGAATTTGTTGAACTTCATGACGACGGCATTGCCGTTGTCGGCGCGGATCGGCCGGTCCTTGACGAGGGTCGGCAGCTTGGGCACGCCGATGACATCACCGAACTTCAGGTCGATAAGCAATGATGGATCGAAATAGCGGGCAAATTCCTTCAGGTCGTAATAGTACATGCTCGGTTCAAACGGTATCTTGTCGATGCGCACAGCATCCGGGCCTGGTGTAAAAGCGTCCTGCAGCTTGTTGTAGTGATTCAGTCGCCGGCGCACGGCCTCGTCCGAGAGCCTGGCCTGCTGCAGGCGGCTGGCCAATCGCCGCCGGAAGATCGCCTGGGGCGCGATATCGCGCATGACGTTCCGCGCATAGTAGAAGACCTTTGCCGTCGTTCGTTGGAGGGTGGCCATGGACTCTTTTGATCAAAGATAAACGCGGTTGAACAAGTGAAGGTCGGGATGGTTCCCGCAGCATGATTGCCCTACCATCCAGCCACGCATTCCGATAGCGCCCGAATGCGGCTGGCGGCCTCGACCGAGCGCCGCAACTAGCCCGTTATGTAGCGCCACACCTCGGCATCCGGTTTGATCTGGCCCGACAGCACGAAGTATTTGTAGAGCACCAGCAGGGAGATCGTCTGCTCGGTCTGTTCGTCGTCGAATGTCCGGCAATAGGCGTTCGCAGCCGCGATGATGCGCTCCGCCTCCGCCGGATTCCGCTCGAAATAGGCGACGTGGTCCTCAAGGTTCGAGAAATCCGCCGCGAGCGGCACATAGTGGACGTTGGCTTCGAGCTGCCGCTCCGCAAACCAGGTCTCATAGGTCGGCGGCGGCATCATGCAGAGCGACTTCGAATTCATGATCCATTTGAGATTGGTCGCCACGTCGTTGCCCTCGAGCGAGACGATGTAGCGATAGCGCTGGTGCTGGCTGATGCTGAGAAAAGGCCTGGCGTATTCGGGCGGTGCGTTCGGCTTGTGCGAACCGGCATCGCAGAACGGCAGGTCGCGCACAGCGTTCAGAAATCTTGTCCTGATCGGATTGTTGAGATCACCGCGCCAGACAACGGACGGCAGCTTGTCGGCGAACGACATCGCGTCAGCCGGCATCTGGAAATGACGAAACTTGTCGAGTTTCATGATGATCGCGTTCTTGTCGTCAGCACAGATTGGCCGGTCCTTGACGATCGAAGGCACCTTGGGGACATTCCTGACGTCGCCGAATTCCAGGTCGATGAGCAGGCCGGGATCGAAGTAGCGGGCGAACTCCTTCAGGTCGTAATAGTACATGGTCGGCGTGAAGGGCAGTTTGCCGATGCGCATGGCATCGGCGCTTGGCGCGAAACCATCCTGCAACTTGTTGTAGTAATTCAGCCTGCGGCGCGCCGCCTCACCGGAAAGCCTGGCCCTTTCGAGACGGCCAGCCAGCCGGGCACGAAACAACGCTTGCGGAGCGACATCGCGCGCGACGTTTCTCGCATAATAGAAAACTCTTGCTGCGGTCCGCGAAATTGTGGCCATCGGTCACTTGATCAAAACAAACGGGCGGTTCTCAATTCATGGCGCCCGCATGTCCTACATCATTGTGGCGCCGATCTGGCAAGCGCCCGCATCTCTTCGATGCCAGCAGCCACGCATTGTCGCTTCGGCTGTTGTGTTTGACGGCTAATGCTCCTAGGCAGGCTCAGGGCCGCAAGGCAGTCACAAAAAGGAGCCGACATGGCGCGAGCACCAAACTACGATCAGGAACGCAAGGAGCGCGACCGCCAGAAAGCGGCCAAGAAGGCTGAAAAGCTGGCGGCCAAGGTTGCCGCGCGCGAACGTACGAAGCCTGAAACCGAGACTGAGACCGAAACGAAGGATTAACGGCATCCGGCCCGCTAATGCGGGCCGAGCCTCAAATCCAATTGTCAGCCCAAACCGCGAGCTAATATCAGGCTGGCGCCTTGTCGCTGATGAAGACATCCACTTCCCGCGCCGCGGCGATGAAAGCGCGCCTGGCATTCATCGCCGGCTTGTCGCCGGCGAGCGCGTCGTGACAGGCCTGCAGCGCCGCACGATGCTTGGGGCTGCGCTTGCCGGGCCAGTTGTTGAGGAGGTAATCGGAAGCCTCCCTTGCCGAACGCAAGAGCTGAGTGCTTCCCGCCGTGACGGATTTGACGGTCACAGGTGTTTCAAACCGGTTGTTTTCCATCGCCGCTCTTACGCCATCGGCTTCCTTGAAGCGAGGCCGAAAGTGCGCTTCACGTCAGACCCGTCTGTTTTTCCGGCCAGCGCGCCGCAGCGCATGGACCGCACTAAGCGGCGACGACGGCAAATCCCCTGGCGCGAAGGCCACGTCGGTCGTTGGCAAGCGACGTCACCAGCCGATCACGGCTGCCGATGATGTGGGCCGACAGCAGCCGCGCGGCTTCATCAGCCTGACCGAGGCGTGTCGCGGCAAGAATGGCGCGATGTTCGACCCAGGCACGGCCAAGGGCCGTCTCGTCACGCACTTCCAGCCAGCGGGCGCGCGACAGGCGCGTCATCGCGTCACGAACCGCCCGGAACAGGAATTCGTTGCCGGAGAGCCGCGCCAGCTCGATGTGAAAATCCATGCCGACACGATGCCACTCCTCGCGCGGCGTATCTTCGTCGCAGGAATCGAGCATCGCCTCGATGACATCGATGGCGCTCTTGTCGGCTTGCCCGCACGTCAGCCGCAATGACGCGATCTCGACCGCCTCGCGATAGACCGCAACCTGCTCGAGTTCGGCCAGATTGATGGGCGAAACGGTCCAGCCGCGCCCGTCCCTGCCGACCAGCCCCTCGGTCTCCAGCCGCAGCAGCGCCGCCCTGACAGGCGTGCGCGAGGCGCCGAATTGGCTTTCGATCCAGCGTTCGGTCAGCCGCTCTCCCGGCCCGATCTCGAGCGCCAGGATCATCTCGCGAAGCTGCCGTTCGACATTCTGCATCTGCGACATCGCGCGCCCTTTCCGAAGCCGCATTGACAGCGGCCGGCGTGAAGTTCATGACGGAGACCAATTTGGTATCCCAAAATGGTATCCGCAACAAGCGCTGATACCGGGCAGGCAGGGCATGACGCAGGAAGACACGCAGCAAAGCGGCTACAACATTCACTGGCGGCGCAATCTCGCGGTCTGTTTCGCGGGCTCGTTCAGCACGCTCATCGCCATGACCCTGCTGTTGCCATTCCTGCCGCTCTATGTCGAACAGCTCGGCGCACAGGGCCACGCGGCAATCGTGCAGTGGTCCGGCGTCGCTTATGGCGCCACCTTCTTCGCCGCGGCCACAGTAGCGCCGCTATGGGGGCGCCTGGGTGACCGCTACGGGCGCAAGGTGATGCTGGTGCGCGCCTCCTTCGGCATGGCGATCTGCATGTCGCTGACGGGCATGGTCGAGACGGTCTGGCAACTGGTTCTGCTGCGCCTGCTGATCGGCTTCGCGGGCGGCTATTCCTCCGGTTCAACCATACTGGTGGCCATGCAGACGCCGAAGGAGCGTTCCGGCTGGGCGCTTGGCGTGCTGTCGGCGGGCATTACGGCGGGCTCGCTGGTCGGTCCCCTGTTGGGCGGCGTGCTGCCGCCGGTGATCGGCATTCGCGCCACCTTCCTCTTGTCAGGCGGTGTGATCTTCCTCGCCTTCCTGGCAACGACCTTCCTCATCAAGGAGAGCCCGCGCCCGAAGCCAGCCAAACCGGTGTCGGCGGCAAAACCGAAAAGCGGCTGGTCGCAGATCCCGGACAAGCGCCCGGTCGTGGCCATGCTGACCACCGGCATGCTGCTCGCCTTCGCCACAATGTCGATCGAGCCGATCATCACCGTCTATGTGCAGCAGCTCATTGAGGACCAGAGCAGGGTGACGCTCGTCGCCGGCGTTGTGATGTCGGCCGCCGCGCTGGGCACCATCCTCTCGGCGTCTTGGCTCGGCAAGCTCGCGGACCGGATCGGGCACTGGAACGTTGTCGTGGGAGCACTGGCGGTTTCGGCGCTGCTCCTTATCCCGCAGGCTTTTGTCACCAATAGCTGGCAGCTTATCGGCCTGCGTTTCCTGATGGGCCTGGCGCTGGGCGGCCTCCTGCCCTGCATCACCAGTGTCATCAGGCACAACATCCCCGACGGCGTTGGCGGCAACGTGCTTGGCCTGGCGATCTCGGCGCAGTATGTCGGACAGGTCGCGGGGCCACTGGCCGGCGGTTTTGTGGGCGGCCATTTCGGCATGCCGGCGGTGTTTCTCGGCACGTCGGTGCTGATGGCGCTCGGGGCGGCCTACAACTGGACCGTCCAGTCGCGGCGGACGCGGCATATGGCGCTGGAAGCGCGCAAGCCCTGACGCTTGCTGAAGAAAGAAGGAGCACGCCGGCCATGAACCCCGATCCAAACGGCAGCCGCCTCCTCGTGCTTGCCGGCGGCCTCGTCGGCGCGGCGGGGGTGGCGCTTTCGGCGGCCGCCGCCCACCGCGGCGGCGCCTTTACCGGCACCGCCGCGTCGTTCCTGCTGATGCATGCGCCGGTCTTCCTCGCCATCGGCCTTATCGGCGCGAACCGCTGGCTGCGCATCGCCAGCCTCGTTCTGCTCGCCGGGCTGCTCCTCTTCGCGGGCGATCTTCTCGCCCGCGATTTCTGGGGCTCAAGGCTGTTTCCGATGTCGGCGCCGATCGGCGGCACCCTGCTCATTGCAGGCTGGCTGGCGATAGCGATCTCGGCCGTGGCACGTCCACGACCCTGAAATGATTGCTTGAGGTCAATCCCGGCGGCGTTCCGGGCGGACCCAAAGGGCACGGCCGCCAACAGCAGGTTTCACCCGCCGTCGCGCTTCCGGTCGCTCGGTGGCCGGTGCGATGCCCCAGTAGTTGCGGTAGATATCTTCGAACAGATGCTTGATGGGATGCATGACTCATCCTCCTTGTCTTTGAATCGATCCAATCGTCGGGCGCGAAAAAGCCGGTTTGATCAGCTCCGCTTGCGCGCCACCAAGAAGCGAAGATCGCGAACCCATGGGCCCGTCTCACCACGATGCCTAGCCTTGTTGGTGGCTGACCCGATATTCCAGTCGTTGCGGTAGATGTCGGCGAACAGGTAGTTGACGGGATGCATGGCGCTCCTCCCTTTTTGGCTATTCAGCAGAACAAGCTGCCACTTGGATCGATTCAAATCTAGGATCGAAACCGGCGCAGGTCAAGCAAAATTTGAATCGATCCAACGAAAATACTAGATGCGGCGGAAGAACGTGCTACATGGATGTCAGGAGGCACGCACAAATGGCGTCACTCACCGCAGGCAATCGACGACCCGTACGGCTGGCCGACATCGCCAAGGCCGCCGGTGTTTCGCACGGCACCGCGTCCAACGTATTCAGCCGCCCCGAGATCGTGCGCGAGGAAGTCCGCGAACGGGTTCGCGCCGCGGCCGAGGCAATGGGTTATGGCGGCCCCGATCCAAAGGGCAGGCTGCTGCGGGCCGGCAAGGTCAACGCCATCGGCGTGGCCACCGCCGAGCCCCTCTCCTATTTCTTCGACGATCCGTTTGCGCGCGTCATGATGGCGGGCATCTCGCAAGCTTGCGATGCGACCGGAGCCGGCATTTCCCTGGTCTCGGCCGCCAACAACGAGCAGCTTGCCTGGAACATCCAGAGCGCTCTGGTCGACGGCTTCATCGTCTTTTGCATCGAAGGTGGCTCGCGCCTAGTGGAGTTGGCACGTGAGCGCAAGCTGCCCTTCGTCGCGCTCGACCTCGACTCCGAGGACGGCTCGGTCGCCGCGATCGGAGTCGACAACATCGCCGGCGCCGGCATGGCGGCCCGCCATCTCACGGATCTCGGCCATCGCCGCTTCGCCGTCATGGCCCTGCCCTTCGCCGACAACAGGACGGGCCTTGTTTCGGCCGAACAGGTTCGGGCGGCGACCTATGCCGGAACGCGCGACCGCCTCACCGGCTATCTCCGGGAGCTTTCGCGGGTTGGCGTCGACATAACCAAAGTGCCTGTCTACGAGACCGCCAACGACGTGGCGAGCACGAAGGCGGGGCTCGAGACCATCTTCGCCTCCGACACGCCGCCCACCGCCATTCTGGCCATGTCGGACAGAATAGCCCTGGTGGCGCTCGAATGGCTGAGCGCACGCGGGCTGAGCGTGCCTGACGACGTTTCCATCGTCGGCTTCGACGGTGTTCCGGAAGCAGCGGTGTCCGAGCCGCCATTGACCACGATCGCCCAGCCGATTGCCGAGATGGGCCGCCTTGCCGTCAGGGCGATCCTGGAGAGCGACGGGCCGGTCAGCCGGCATCAACTGCCGGTCGAACTGATCGTGCGAGCCTCGACGGCTTCGCCACGCGGCTGAACCGCACGGCCGAACCGCCTACCGATTGGCTCTTGCCATGGCAGTCCCCAAAGGCGCACGAACCGGCGCGGGAACCGTTTGGGCCGTGCGGGCCTTGCCCGAACCGCCGATGGTCGACAGCCATTCGAGATAGAAGGCGAGCGCGAACTGCATGGCGATGCCGGCCGATATCAGCAGGCTGTCATAGACGAGCCCGCCCGGATTGATCAGCTTCATCACCTGCGCGACCATGGCGATCACCGTGCCGGCGATGAAGACCGGCAGCGATCTTTTGCCCAGTATGGCCAGCGGATGGTCGGGGCTGGTGCGGAACAGGTTTGACACCGTCGGCAGGGCGACGACGAGGTAGCTGACCGCCAGGATGTGCAACAGCCGCGGCAACGACAGGAAGGTCTTGTCGAAGCCGCCGATCACCACCGGCAGGTTGAACCACGTTATCTGTCCCCAGAGCGGGCTATGCACCCACACCAGAGCCGCCAGCACATAGGTCGCGGCCGCGCCGACAAGCCAGCGGTTGACCGGAATGACACCGCCGCGCCTGACATGCAGCATGGCGGCAAGGCCGATGTTGAACAGGAGCTGCCAGGACAACGGGTTGAGGAACCAGAAACCGGGCTCGGGGTAATTGGGTGGAGCGATCTCCCAAATTCCGGCAACCAGCCATAGCGTGCCGGACACGACAAGCGCCGCGGCGGGCCTGGAGCTGACGAACAGGACGAACGCCGGCGCCATCAAAAGCAGCGCCGCATAGACCGGCAGGATATTGTTATAGCCGAGCTGATGGCCGAGCGTGACGATGCCGACCAGCACTTGCGGCGTGTTTTTCATCAAGGGCTCGATGTTGATGAGCGTCAGCAGTTCCGGCCGCTTGGCAAACACCGCCACGGCGCAGAACAGGGCCATCACCACCATCGTCGTGACGATGTGGGCGACGTAGAGCACGCCGGCCCGCCGCCACATTTTCAAGGTCGCCAGAAGCCGGCCACCCGGCCGGAACTTTGTGCCGTAGGCGAGTGCGACCGAAATGCCTGATATCAGCACGAACGCCTCGGCCGCGTCCGAAAACCCGAAATTCTTGTAGGTCAGGGTCTCGAAAGCCGTGCCCGGCACATGGTCGACGAAGATGGTGAGCAGTGCCAGCGCGCGCAGCACATCGATACGCGGGTCGCGTTCCAAGACACGCAAATCGCGATCTGGCGAAACAGGGGTAGTCATCGACAAAAGGCCTCAAAGCTGGTTGTTCATGTCCAGCAATGCGACCCCCGACGCACCGCTTCGATTCCTCCCACAGGGAGTGTATCGGCGCAGAAACGGGCCGCAATGAGCCTGGTTCAATCAACTTTCGCGGAGCATGAAAATATTGCGTTTTGAAGCCGGCAAATTGAGCGAAACCTCATATAATCAACAGGATGCGGTATGACTGGCGCCAGTGTCGAAAATGGCCCTCCGATGCTGGATCTAGCCTTTCCTTATCGCCTCCTCGGTGCCGGCAAAAGCGGCCGCGCGTGCCTGTTCCTGCTGCATGGATCGGGTGTCGACGAGACAAGCATGGTGCCGCTGGCGAGGCGCATCGCGCCCGACGCCCCCCTGATCGCGGTACGGGGCCGCATCCCGCAGGAGGACGGTTTTCGCTGGTTCGAGCGAATCACGCCGACGCGCTTCGGCCAGCAAAGCATCCGTGTCGAAACCGCCGCCTTCGCGGCATTCGCAAGCGAAGTCGCCGCGCGCCATGGGCTCGATCTCGCCCACGCGACATTCCTTGGCTATTCGAACGGCGCCAATCTGGTTTCGAGCCTGATGCTGCTCCATCCCGGCATTGTCCGGAGCGCGGCGCTGCTGAGGCCAATGCCGGTGCTCGACAAGGTGCCTTCAACGGACCTCATGGGCACACGGACGCTGATCATTGCCGGGGCGGCGGACGAGACCTACGGGCCTTTCGCGTTGGCGCTGGTGACGCTGCTCAGCCGGCACGGTAGCGAGATCGACGCCCGGATCGTTCCATCAGGCCACGAAATCGGCGACCCGGACGCCGCGATCGTCGAGCGATGGCTGGCCGGAGCGGCACAGGGAGGCTGACCGCCTTTGCGACCGCTCGCTGCCCAATCAGCGTTCGGCCACCATTCGAACTTCTGCCCCGGCGATCAGCAGGGCGAGCCCGCTTTCAAACAGCGCCTCGTGTCCGCCGGCACGGTAGTGCACCAAGGCTTCATGCAAAAGCGGATGATCATGCGCCGCCGCATCCAGCGCTTCGCCACGCCCCGGACCTGACGGATTTTCGGCTTGCTCCTCCATGACACAGCCGACCGTGTAGCGGCCGACCGTCATCAGCAATTCCATGGCTGGAACCGCCGCCATGCCCTCGCCCGCCAGGAATTCCAGCAGCCGCTCGAAGTGGCAACAGAATGGAGGGGAGTGTACGGCTCCCCCCGAACTTGCACCAGACTGGGCTACCCTCTTCCCATTCTGTTCCAGGCGTCGAGGCCGGCGATCTTGTAGGCCTCGGCCAGGGTTGGATAGTTGAAGGTGTTGTTGACGAAGAAGTCGACCGTGCCGCCGAGATTGATCACCGCTTGGCCGATATGAATGAGTTCGGTGGCGCCCTCACCGACAATGTGCGCGCCGAGCAGGCGCCGCGTCTCGATCGAGAACAACAGCTTCAGGAAGCCGGTGTCGACGCCCATGATGTGGCCGCGCGACGTCTCACGGAAGCGCGCGACGCCAACCTCATAGGCGCCGCCGCTTTGGCGCACCTGCTCCTCGGACTGGCCGACCGTCGATATCTCCGGCACCGCGTAGATGCCGTAGGGAAAGGTTTCCGGCGGCGCGGGCAGGGTCACGCCAAAGGCATGGCAGGCGGCCACCCTGCCCTGCTCCATGGAGGTCGAGGCGAGGCTTGGAAAGCCGATGACGTCGCCGGCCGCGTAGATGTTCGGCACGCTGGTCTGGAAAGTCTGGGGATCGACCTTGATGCGGCCCCTGGAGTCGGCTTCGATGCCGACCACGTCGAGGCCGAGGCTGCCGACATTGCCGGTGCGGCCGGCGGCGTAGAGCACGACCTCGGAGCGGATGGTGCGGCCATCGGCCAGTTCCACTTCGGCGGCATCCGGCTTGGAGCGGATTTCCTTGACCGCGCTGCCCAGTCTTATCGTCATGCCGCGGTCGCGCATCTGGTGGATGAAATCGTCGACGATCTCCCGGTCGACGAAATCGAGGATGGAGTTGCGCGGCTCGACCAGCGTCACCGGTACGTCGAGCGCGGAAAAGATCGTGGCGTATTCGACGCCGATGACGCCGGCGCCGATCACCGTCAGCGTGCGTGGCAGGCGGTCGAGTTCAAGCATTTCGTCGCTGTCGAAGACACGGGTCTTGTCGAAGGGCACGTCGGCCGGCCGATGCGGCCTGGTGCCCACGGCGATCAGTGCGTTGGCGAAACCGACTTCGCTGTAGTCGCCATTGTCCGATGTCAGGCTGACCTTGTTGGAGCCGAGAAATTTCACCGCCGCGCGCGCGCTTTTGACCGTGTTGCGCATGAACTGGTGTTGCAGCACCTCGACCTCGTGGTCGAGCGTCTTGTGCAGGCGCTCGATCAGGTCGCCGACCGAGATATCCTGCTTGACCCGATAGCCGCGTCCATAGAAGCCGCGCTCGCGCCAGCCCGAGAGATTGAGCACCGTTTCGCGCAGCGTTTTGGAAGGAATGGTGCCGGTGTGCACCGAGACGCCGCCAAGGCGCCGGCCCCGGTCGACCACCAGCACCGATTTGCCGAGTTTGGCCGATTGCACGGCGGCGCGGCGGCCGGAAGGGCCGCTGCCGATGACCAGCATGTCGTAGTCCATATTGCCCCGTCCCCTCGGCGTCTTGTTGCGCCGCAGCAAGCTAACGCCATCCGTGCTGCAAATTCAACCGCTTCGGACCCTCAGCCCATTCTGTCCCGCCTGGCGCCGCGGCGAAACGGTCCGATCTTGATTCCACCATGAGCCTTCACCATTTCTGGTGCGGTGGGGCGCAGGCTAAGCAGGCCCCTGTTACGAGGAAATGACATGAACGCTCGCGTTCTCGACGGCGAAATCATCAACACCCGGCTCGACGATGTCAGGGCTTTTGAAGGCGTGCGCACAAGGCGCATTCTGGCTTTCGTGCTCGACTATCTCATCGTTGGCCTGCTGAGCATTCCGGTCGCCATCCTGGTGTTCTTCCTCGGGCTCTTGACCCTCGGCCTGGGCTGGATGCTGTTCGGCGTCCTGGTGCCGGCAGTCGCCATCCTCTACATCTGGAACACGTTGGGCAGCGCCGACCAGGCCACCACGGGCATGAAGATGATGGGCATTCGCCTCGACCGTCTCGACGGCACCCGCATCGACGGGCTGACCGCGGTCGTCCATTCCGTATTGTTCTGGGCCGGCAACGTCATCCTGTCGCCGCTGGTCCTGCTGGTGACCCTGTTCTCGGACCGCAAGCGCACGCTGCACGATCTTTTGCTCGGCACTGTCGTCAGCCGCACCGGCCGCTGAAACCGCCCTGAAGCAAAGCCGCAGCCCCCTTGAGCGTAAATGTGAAGGTGTTGAGTTGCCCACACCTTCACAATCCTGTTGAATTTTTCGCCGCCGGAGCCAAAGGTAGAGCGATTCGAAGGAGTGTTTCCAAGGCTCGATGACGCAGCACCCGACCCAGTCGCCGCAGTTCTTCCTGACCGCGCCGTCGCCGTGCCCCTATCTCGACGGCCAGTTCGAGCGCAAGGTGTTCACGCATCTGGTCGGCGACAAGGCCTCGGAGATGAACGACCTGCTCACGCAAGGCGGCTTCCGGCGCTCGCAGAACATCGCCTACAGACCAGCCTGCGAGACCTGCCGCGCCTGTGTGTCGGTGCGTATCCTGGCACAGGAGTTCACCGCCAGCCGCAACATGAAGCGCGTGCTGCAGCACAATTCCGACCTCGTCGGCGCCATGCACAACGCCGAGCCCTCGACCGAACAATATTCACTGTTTCGCGGCTATCTCGATGCCCGCCACCGCCGCGGCGGCATGTCCGACATGACGGTGCTCGACTACGCCATGATGGTCGAGGATACCCATGTCGACACCAAGGTGATCGAATACCGGCGGCGCGGACCCGACACCTTCATCACCGGCAAAGGCCAGGGTGAACTCATAGCGGTGGCGCTCACCGACAAGATGGCCGACGGCTTGTCGATGGTTTATTCCTATTTCAATCCCGATTTCGAAAGCCGCTCGCTCGGCACGTTCATGATCCTCGACCATATCGCCCGTGCCAAGGCGATGGGGCTGCCCCATGTCTACCTTGGCTACTGGGTCAATGGTTCGCGCAAGATGAATTATAAGATGCGCTTCATGCCGCAGGAGCATCTCGGCCCAAAAGGCTGGGAGCGCTATACCAACGAAGCGGTCTGACGCTGAGTTTTCCCCCGATCCACGCTTAAACTGTTTCAAGGCAGGGGATGCTGGTCTTTCAGCCGCTCGGCTGGAGAGAGTGCGCGCTTGCGCCGACCGGCCGCCTGCAATTCAATTGCGAAAGTTCCTGCATGTCCTCTCACCATGATCACCAGAAGGGCCTTCTGATAACCGCCATCGGCGGACTGATACTGACCGTCGACATACCGTTGATCCGCCTTGCGGATGGCGGCGCGTGGACCATCCTTTTGCTGCGAACCGGAACCACCTTCATCGCCGCGATGATCATCTGGTCGGTCTGGCGCGCGCTGAGCCGGAATGTCCCGCCGCTTATCCCCGGCTGGTCCGGGCTGATCGTGGCGATATGCTATGGGCTGACCTCGATCACCTTCGTTACCGCGGTCTTCCACACCTCGACCGCCGACCTGGTGTTCATCCTGGCCTTCAACACCGTCTTCGCCGCACTCTTGTCCTGGATATTCCTACGGGAAAGGCCGGGAGCGGTGACGATCGCGGCCATGCTGGTCATGATCCTCGGCGTGCTGGTCATCGTCGGCGGTTCGGTTGGCAGCGGCAAGCTGTTCGGTGATTTCATGGCGCTGTGCTCGGCTTTCTTCATCGCGGTGGCCATCACCCTCTCGCGAGCCAGCGGCAAAGATATGGGATTCACCTCGCTGATCGGCGTACTTCTGCCGCTTGGGCTGGCGGCCTTCATGGTGAGCGGCGAAGGCTTTCACGTAAACGCGCCATGGTGGATCATCTTCAACGGCGCCGTCATCATGCCGATCTCGTTCTTCTGCCTCGCCGCCGGGCCGAAATACATTTCAGGACCGGAAGTGGCGATGTTCTACCTGCTCGAAACCGTGCTGGCGCCGATCTGGGTATGGATGATCTTTGCCGAGACGCCGACCCGCAACAGCCTGATCGGCGGCGGCATCCTGATCGTCACGCTCGTCGCCCATTCGCTCTGGCAGTTGCATGATGGGCGCAAGCGGCGCGGCGACCTCGCGGTGCACCATCCGGCGTAGAGGTCGAGATCAGGCGCTGGCTTTCTTGACCACGCTGGGCTCGGGCAGGACCTCGATTTGTGGACCGGCTTCGATCTCATTCGGCGGCACGATCTCGTCGGCCAGTTCCACCTCGCGCAGCCACTCGCGCCAGATCGCGACCAGCAGCGCCATCAGCACCGGGCCGATGAACAGGCCGAGGAAACCCATGGTCTTGACGCCGCCGATCAAACCGAAAAAGGTCGGCAGAAAGGGCAGTTTTATCGGGCCGCCGACGAGCTTGGGGCGCAACGTCTTGTCGACGATGAACAGCTCGACCGTGCCCCATATGAACAGCGCCAGGCCGGCCATCGGCGAGCCGCTGGCGGCGAGGTAGATCGAGACCAATGTGAAGGACAATGGCGCGCCGCCTGGGATGAGCGCCATCACGCCGGTCAGCGCGCCGAGCGTCACCGGCGACGGCACACCGGCCAGCCAGTAGGCGATGCCCAGCACCAGTCCCTCGCCGATGGCGATTACCGTCATGCCGGTCACGGTCGAGGAAATGGTCGCCGGCACGACGCGCGAGATCCGTTCCCAGCGGGTGGGCAGGATGCGCTCGCCGAGGCGGTCGATCTGGCCGGCGAAATTCTCGCCGTCGCGATAGGCGAAAAACAGGGCGATCATCATGAACAGCAGCGTCAGAAAGAGGCTGAAAGCGCTGCCGCCGGCGGCGAGCGCACCGCGGTAGATGCTGCCTATATTGGCGCCGCTGACCAGCTGGATCAGTTCGCCGATGCCGCCGGGATGGCCGAGATTGGTCGTCCACTGCTCGTTCAGCCATTCACCCACCACAGGCAGGGTGGCGATCCAGTGCGGCGTCACCGCACCGTGGCGGTTGGTCTCTATCGCCCAGCCGACCCATTCGCGCACCTCGTTGATGGCATAGGTGCCGGCAAGCGCGATCGGTATCACCAGGAAGGCCAGGATGAACAGGATGGCAAATGTGGCGGCGATGGTTCGGTTGCCGCCGACGCCGACCAGCAGCCGTCGGTAGAGCGGCCAGCTGGCGAAGGCGATAACGAGGGCGGCCAGCACCGGGAACAGGAAGCCATGGAAAAAATAGACGCCGGCGGCAACGATCAGCACCAGCAGCCAGCGCGCCGCCGAGAGCGGCGGTATGACGGCCGAACGAAGCGGTGTGGACAGCCCGAAGAGGCGCTGCTGCCGTTCCGGCTTCTGGATCTTTGCTTCCTTCAAACGCCCTGTTCTCCCCGGCCCATCCGGTCAGTTATGCACCGATATAGTGCAGCAATCGTGACGATACTCCAAATGGTGATGGCGCAGCTGCCAATCTCCCCGCTCGTGGGGAATCTCCTGCAGGACAGAGGGGGCGTGAACCTCTGATCTGATCTTAAGGACCGAGAATTGCGAGAGGTGTAGCCAGCCATTTGATGCGCTGGCGGGACAGCGCCTCCTCTGGCCAGCCGGCCATTTCCCCCACGAGGGAGGAGATCGGCAGCTTCTAGCCGAACTTCCCAGTCCTTGGGAATCCCTTAGGCACCATCCGTCCCGCCGACGCCCGGGCGCCGATCCATTCAGCCAATTCCTCGCGCGACCGGGTGAAGGTACGGTCGGCCGAATCCTGCCAGGAGAGACCGGTCTCCAGCGTGAACGGCTTGAGGTCGAGCAGGCCGCCGTCCTTGTATTTCTGCAGCCGCACACCCTTGCCGCGACCCATCTCCGGAATTTCCGAGAGCGCGAACACCAGCATCTTGCGGTTCTCGCCGACGATGGCCAGGTGATCGCCGGTGACCGGCACGCAGCGCTTGGCCTCGTCCGGCGCCTTGACGTTCATCACCTGCTTGCCCTTGCGGGTGTTGGCGACCACCTCTTCCTCGGGAACGATGAAGCCGTTGGCGTCGAAAGAGGCGAGCAGCAGCTTGCGCTTGGGATCGTGGACGAAGGCGGTGACGATGTCCTGGTCATTGTCCATGTCGACGATGATGCGGATCGGCTCGCCATGGCCGCGGCCGCCCGGCAGCCGGTCGGCGCCGATCGTATAGAACTTGCCGCCGGTCGTGAAGACCAGAACCTTGTCCGTCGTCTGGGCATGGAAGGCGAGCTTGAGGCTGTCGCCCTCCTTGAAGGTCAGCGTCGAAAAATCGGCCAGATGGCCCTTCATCGCCCGCAGCCAGCCTTTTTCCGAAACCACCACGGTGACCGGCTCGCGCTCGATCATGGCGTGCGCGATATCGGTCAGGTCGTGCTCGGGCGCGTCGGCGAACTGCGTGCGGCGCTTGCCGAGCTCGGTCTCCGGACCGAACTTGTCGCGAACCTGAGTGACTTCCCACTTGATGGTCGACCATTGCTTGGCATCGGACGCCAGCAGTGCCTCGATCTGCTTCTTCTCCGCGGTCAGGCCGTCGAATTCCTTGCGGATCTCGAATTCTTCCAGCTTGCGCAAGGCGCGCAGCCGCATGTTGAGGATCGCTTCGGCCTGGGTGTCGGTGAGCGACCAGCGGGCCATCATGACCTGCTTGGGCTCATCCTCCTCGCGGATGATCCTGATCACCTCGTCGATGTTGAGATAGGCGATCAGGTAGCCGGCAAGGATTTCCAGCCGCCTCTCGATCTCGCCGAGGCGAAATTTCGAGCGACGGATGAGGACGTCGCGGCGGTGGTCCAGCCATTCCTGCAGCACGCCCTTCAGCGACAGCACGTTGGGCACCTTGCCGCGCGACAGCACATTCATGTTGAGCGGGAAACGGCTTTCGAGCTCGGTCAGCTTGAACAGCGATTCCATCAGGATGCCTGGGTCGACCGAACGGCTCTTCGGCACCAGCACGACGCGGATGTCCTCGGCGCTTTCGTCCCTGATATCCTCGAGCAGCGGCAGCTTGCGGGCCATCAACAGCTCGGCGATCTTCTCGATCAGCCGCGCCTTCTGCACCCCATAGGGGATTTCGGTGACGACAATGCTCCAGGTGCCCCTGCCCTGGTCTTCCTGGTTCCATTTCGACCGCACGCGAAACCCGCCGCGGCCGGTCTCATAGGCTTCGAGGATCGAGGCACGGCTGTCGACGATGATGCCGCCGGTCGGAAAATCCGGGCCCTGGACGAAATCCATCAGCTTCGCCACCGGCGCATCGCGATGCTCGATCAGATGCAGCGCCGCGTCGCAGAGCTCTGCGGCATTGTGCGGCGGGATCGAGGTCGCCATGCCAACCGCGATGCCGGACGAGCCGTTGGCCAAGAGATTGGGGAAGGCACCGGGGAGCACGACCGGCTCCTCGTCTTCTTCATTGTAGGTCGGCCGATAGTCGACCGCGTCCTCGGTGATGCCGGCAAGCAGATCGGTGGCCACGTCGGTCATACGCGCTTCGGTGTAGCGCATGGCGGCGGCGTTATCGCCGTCGATGTTGCCGAAATTGCCCTGGCCGTCGACCAGGGGGTAGCGCATCGAAAAATCCTGCGCCAGCCGCACCAGCGCATCATAGATCGACTGGTCGCCATGCGGGTGGAACTTGCCCATCACCTCGCCGACGATACGAGCGCATTTGGCGAACCCCTGGTCGGGGTTGAGGCGCAACAGGCGCATGGCGTGCATGATGCGGCGATGGACCGGCTTCAGTCCGTCGCGCACATCCGGGAGCGCCCGGTGCATGATGGTCGACAAAGCATAGGCGAGATAGCGCTCTTCCAGCGCCTTCTTCAGGTCGACCGGTTCGATATGATCGCCGCCGCCATTGTCAGGCGGCAAAAGCCTTTTTCCCATGGGCTGCACCTAGCCGAGCGGGTGATTCGCGGCAAGAGGCGCGCACCGGGCCAGTCGATTTGCGCGCAATTCTGCAACAGAAAACCGCAAGGTCGAGCTTGCCGGCCAACATCAATCTGTTACATGCCGCATCTATTGCGAAGCACGCTGGCGGCTCGACCTTCATGCCAAATTCACTGCATTCTCCAATAGCGGTCGGATCGGGTTTGCCTTTCAGCGCGATTTTCGACCATTGTGCCGGGACACGCCTTTTTCCCGTCCAGTTCGTCACGGAATGGTGATGGCGCAACGAATTGAAAAATAATTTCAGGACACTCTCAGGGACCTTGCGATGACAATCAACCGCTCAACTCTCCGGAAATTCGCACTTTCGACCTTCTTGCTCACGCTGCCGCTGAATGCGGCCCTTGCCCAGGACGCGGCGGTCGCGGACCGGCTGAAGGCAGCACTCTCCGCACAGGGCGTCGACATCTCCTGGACCGGCGTGACCGGCGACAACACCAGCATGGTGCTGCAGGGCGTGTCCGTGAAACCGGCCGCGGAAAAGGAAGCGCTGACGATCGGCGACGTCAAGCTCGAGAACATCACCGAAGCCAATGGCGGCTATGATATCGGCACCGTGTCGACCTCGGCCTTCGAACACAGCAAGGACGGCGTCACCCTGGATCTCAGCCCCTTCGTCATCCACGACATGACGGTGCCGGCCGACGGCTCCACCAGCCCGCTTGGCTCGCTGATGATGTACAAATCCGCTGAACTCTCGAACATGACGGTCAAGGTCGCCGACAAGACCGCTTTTTCGATGGACGGGCTTGCCATCCAGATCACGCCGCCCGCCGACGGCAAGGCGATGGAATTCACCGCCAACACGGAGAAATTCACGGCCGATCTCTCGCTGGTCGAGGACCCCAAGTCCAAGGACGTCATCAACGCGCTCGGCTACCAGAACATTTCGGGCAATCTTGAAATGGCCGGCACCTGGCAGCCGTCGGACGGCAAGATGGAGCTGTCGAAATACGACATATCCGTCGAGAATGCCGGCACGCTCGGCATGACCTTCGACCTCGGCGGCTACACGATCGACTTCATCAAGTCGCTGCAGGAAATGCAGAAGAAGATGGCCGCACAGCCGGAAGGCGCCGACAATTCGGCGCAAGGCATGGCCATGCTCGGCCTGTTGCAGCAGCTTTCGTTCAACAGCGCATCGATCCGCTTCGACGACGATTCGCTGACCGGCAAGGTGCTGGACTATGTCGGCAAGCAGCAGGGCATGTCGGCCAAGGACATCGCCAACCAAGCCAAGGCAATCGTGCCGTTCGGCATGGCGCAGCTCAACAATCCCGAGCTGACGGCCCAGGTTACGGCGGCTGTCAGCAAATATCTCGACGATCCGAAGAGCCTCGAAATCTCGGCCGAGCCGCCGGCATCGGTGCCGTTCGCGCTGATCATGGCGGGCGCCATGTCCAACCCGCTCGACCTGCCGAAGACGCTCGGCGTGACCGTCAAGGCGAACGAGGACTGATCGAATTAGCTGCCTTCTCCCCGTCACTATACGGGGAGAAGGTGCCGGCAGGCGGATGAGGGGCAGCGCCGACGCTTGCGAATATGAATTCCAGTCTGAAACGATTGCCTGTCAGAAGGCCTCGGCTGCTACGATCGCTCGCAAATCGCCAGCATCCGCGCTGCCCCTCATTGTCCTGCCGGACATTTCTCCCCGTATAGTGACGGGGAGAAAGGGCAGTTGCACCCGTCAGTCCTTCTTCACCGGCGCTACGCGCAGCGCCAAATCGCGAAGCTGCTGCGGAGAGGCTTCCGACGGCGCGTTCATCAACAGGTCGTAAGCCTGCTGGTTCATCGGGAACATGGTGATTTCGCGCAGGTTCTTCGCGCCGACCAGCAGCATGACGACGCGGTCGACGCCGGCGGCCATGCCGCCATGCGGCGGCGCGCCATACTGGAAGGCACGGTAGAGGCCGCCAAAGCGCTCCTCGACCGTGGCGCGGTCGAGCCCGACCGTCTCGAACGCCTTGATCATGGTTTCGGGCAGATGGTTGCGGATACCGCCACTGGCGATCTCGAAACCGTTGCAGACCATGTCGTACTGGAAGGCCTTGATGCCGAGCAGATCCTCGCCGTTCAGCGCATCGATGCCACCCTGCGGCATCGAGAACGGGTTGTGGGCGAAGTCGATCTTCTTCTCCTCCTCGTTCCATTCGAAGAACGGGAAGTCCACGATCCAGCACAGTTCGAAGCGTTCGCGGTCGACGAGGTTCAGCTCCTCGCCGGCACGGGTGCGCGCCGCGCCGGCGAACGACACGAACTTCTTCGGATCACCGGCGACAAAGAAAGCGGCGTCGCCGTCGGCAAGACCGAGTTGCAAGCGGATCGCCTCGGTACGTTCCTCGCCGATGTTCTTGGCGAGCGGGCCGGCGCCTTCGAGCTTGTCGCCTTCCTTGCGCCAGAAGATGTAGCCCAGCCCCGGCTGGCCCTCGCCTTGCGCCCAGCTATTCATGCGGTCGCAAAAGGCGCGGCTGCCGCCGGTCTTTGCCGGAATGCCCCACACCTCGGCCTTCGGATCGTTGGCCAGGATGTTGGCGAACACCTTGAAGCCGGAATCGCGAAAATGGTCGGAGACGGCTTGCATCTCGATCGGGTTGCGCAAGTCCGGCTTGTCGGAGCCGTATTTGCGCATGGCGACATCGTAGGGGATGCGCTGGAATTTCTGCGTCACCGGCTTGCCGTTGGCGAAGGTCTCGAAGACGCCGCGCATCACCGGTTCCATGGTCGACAGCACGTCGTCCTGCTCGACGAAGCTCATTTCGAGGTCGAGCTGGTAGAATTCGCCGGGTAGGCGGTCGGCGCGCGGGTCCTCGTCACGGAAGCAGGGCGCGATCTGGAAATAGCGGTCGAAGCCCGACACCATGATCAGCTGCTTATATTGCTGCGGCGCCTGCGGCAGCGCGTAGAAGGTGCCGGGATGGATGCGCGACGGCACCAGGAAGTCGCGCGCGCCTTCCGGCGACGAGGCGGTCAGGATCGGCGTCGAGAATTCGGTGAAGCCGACCTCGCCCATGCGCTTGCGCATCTCGGCGATGATCTTCGTGCGCGCCACGATGTTCTTGTGCAGTGTCTCGCGGCGCAGGTCGAGGAAGCGGTATTTCAGCCTGATGTCCTCGGGATAATCGGGCTCGCCGAACACCGGCAGCGGCAATTCCTTGGCCGCCGACAACACCTCGATCTCGCGGGCGAAAATCTCGATCTCGCCGGTCGGCAAATTGGCGTTGACCGTCTCGGGCAAACGCGCCTTGACCTCGCCATCGACGCGGATCACCCACTCGCCGCGCAAGGTCTCGGCGACCTTGAAGGCGGGCGAATCGGGATCGGCGACGATCTGGGTCAGGCCGTAGTGGTCGCGCAGGTCGATGAACAGCAGGCCGCCATGGTCGCGCACGCGATGCACCCAACCCGACAGGCGAACGGAATTGCCGACGTCGCTCTTTCGCAACTGGGCACAGGTATGGCTGCGGTAACGGTGCATGGTCATGGATAAAAGTCCGGGATTGTGAGTTGCGGGCCAAAGCATCGCAGCCCGGCCCAAAATTTGCGCGAAAAGCGCATGAGAGGCATGGTTTGTCAAGGCAAAGGGACGGAGGGGGCGATCTCTCAGCTTGGAACTTCGGCTTTCAATTTATGGCCGTTCATGTGGCGGAACGGTAAACCGCCTCTCACGTTAGCGCATGATGGACTGAGAGGAGGCAAACATGTTTTCCTGGAAGGGCACTTGGCGCAATCAATACGGTTCGGTTGTAATTATCGAGGACGATAGTGAGGGTTTGATCCGCGGTGTCTTCAAGACAGCGTTGCCCGACAGCAGCTTTTCCGGGATGGAAGTGCCTCTTCACGGGGCCGCTCATGGAGATGTGATCGGCTTTACTTCCGCGGCGTTAGGAAAGACGGGGCCGGCGGCGGTCAGCTATACCGGCATTTTTCGAGACGGCAAGATCGAGATGTTATGGCACACAGTGGCTGGCCTGGCTCTTTCAGCCGATGCCGAGGGTGAGCCCGCAAAGCTGACCACGGTTGGAACATGGCGCGCCTTCGGGACCAGCCTAGACACTTTTGAGCGCGTCGATTGATACTCTGACCGATTAACCGGCGCTGCCGGTCGCCATCGACATCTGTTTCATCCGCCGAGCTGAATTCGGGCCGAGGCCTTGCTGCCTTTTCATTGGCAAATGCCGCTGGCATCGACGGAGACGATGGTCCAAAAAGGATCAACGATGAGCGGCTGTATTCCTTATGTCCTCCATCCGTCCCCTGATCCCGCTTCTTCTCGCCGCAGGCATCCTCCTCGGCGGCAATGGGCTGCAGAGCACGCTGATCGCGCTGCGTGGCGCGCAGGAAGGGTTTTCGGCTTCCGACATCGGCCTGATGGGCACCTTCTATTTCGCCGGCTTCCTGCTCGGCTGCCTGGCCATCACCCGCATCATGAAGGCTGTGGGCCATATCAGGGCGTTTTCGGCGCTGGCGGCGATCGCCTCCGTCGGCACCTTGCTGCTCGTGCTGGTTGTCGATCCGGTGATGTGGTGCGCGGTGCGCTTTGCCGGCGGCTTCTGTTTCGCCGGATTGTTCACCATCGTCGAAAGCTGGCTGAATTCCGGCGTCACTAACCGCGACCGCGCCCGCGTGCTGGCGATCTACCGGATGGTCGATACCGGATCGGTGACATCAGCCCAGTTCCTGATTCCCGTCTTCGGCGCCGGTGGCTTCACCATCTTCGCAATCATGTCGATCATGATCACGCTGTCGTTGGTGCCGGTCTCGCTCGGCGACCGCTCCAACCCGACGCCGCCGGAAGAGGTCAAGCTCGATCTGGCCCGCGTCTGGCGGATTTCGCCTCTGGGCTGCTTTGGCTGCATCGCCGTCGGCGTCACCAACAGTGCCTTTCGCACCTTGTCGCCGGTCTATGCGGAGCAGATCGGCATGTCGGTCGGCGATGTCGTCACCTTCGTCAGCGTCGGCATTTTCGGCGGCGCCATCATCCAGTATCCGCTCGGTTACCTCTCGGACCGCTGGGATCGGCGCCGGGTGCTGCTGATGACGACCTGCTGCGCGATGCTTTCGGCTCTGGCGCTGGTGTTCATCGCCGGCAGCAACCCGCTGCTCAACTTCATCATCATCTTTATCTTCGGCTGTTTCGCCATGCCGCTGTATTCGCTGTCGGCGGCACATTCCAACGACCGCGCGGATGCCGGCGAGTTCGTGCTGATCAACGCCGCCCTGATGCTGTTCTATTCCTTCGGCGCAATTGGCGGCCCTTTCGCGGCCTCGACCGCGATGCAGTATTTCGGGCCAAGCGCGCTGTTCGTCTTCAGCGCCGTGGTCTACGCGATCTTCATCGCCGTCATCCTCTACCGCATGCAGGCACGCTCTGGAGTACCGGCAGGCAAGCGCAGCCGCTTCACGGCGCTGTTGCGCACGTCGACCATTTTCGCACGGCTGGCGAGGAGAAATAGCGATCCAGACAGTCCGGAAGGACCGTGACGGTGGCGCCACAGCTTGACGAAAGCCTTCCCGGCTGAAATCTAGGAAGACCCTACTCCTGCCAAAAGCGATTTGATGCACGTCATCACCACCCAGAAAGAACTCGAGACCGTTCTCGCCGCTTTCGAAAAGTCGGATTTCGTCACCGTCGACACCGAATTCATCCGCGAAACGACCTTCTGGCCAATCCTGTGCCTGATCCAGATGGCCGCGCCCGGCGTGACCGCGCTGATCGATCCGCTGTCACCTGACATCGACCTGGCTCCCTTCTTCAGGCTGATGGCCAACGAGGCGGTGGTCAAAGTCTTCCATGCGGCGCGCCAGGACATCGAAATCATCGTCCATCTCGGCGACCTCGTTCCGCACCCCGTGTTCGATACCCAGGTGGCGGCGATGGTCTGCGGCTTCGGCGACAGCGTTTCCTACGATCAGCTGGTACAGCGCATCACCGGGGCGCGGCTCGACAAGTCGTCGCGCTTCACCGACTGGCGCCATCGGCCGCTGTCCGACAAGCAGCTCGACTACGCGCTGGCAGACGTCACCCATCTGATCGAGGTCTATCAGCACCTCAACGCCGAGCTGGCGCGGGAAAACCGCGCTCACTGGTTGAATGAGGAGATGGATGTCCTGACCTCGCGCGAGACCTACGATCCGCACCCCGAGGATGCCTGGAAGCGGCTGAAGATGCGGCTTCGCAAGCCCCAGGAGCTGGCGATCGTGCAGGCCGTGGCGGCATGGCGTGAACGCGAGGCGCGCGAACGCGACGTGCCGCGCGGCCGTGTGCTCAAGGACGACGCGATCTATGAGATCGCGCAGCAAGGACCGCGCGATGCGCCAGCCCTTGCCAAGCTGCGCACCACGCCAAAAGGCTGGGAACGCTCCTCGACAGCGACGGCATTGCTCGGCGCGGTCAACACCGCGCTCGCCCTGCCCAAGGAGCAGATGCCGAAACTGCCGAAAAACTTCCAGCCGCCCGAGGGCTCGAATGCGGCCGCGGAACTGTTGAAGGTGCTGCTCAGGATCGTCGCCGAAAAACAGGGCGTCGCCTCGAAGGTGCTGGCCTCCAGCGATGACATCGATCGCATCGCCGCCGAGGGCGAGGATGCCGATGTGCCCGCGCTGCAAGGATGGCGGCGCGCCGTGTTCGGCGAACACGCGCTGAAGCTGGTACGCGGCGAGATCGGCATCAAGTTCGACAATCGCAAGATCGCGGTGTTCGATCTATAGGCGCCGGCCTTTCCCCCTTCCCTTTTGGAGAAGGTGATTGGCGCAACTCATACGATCGCGAGCAAGTGCAGGCCCAGCCAGATCCAGCCCAGCGCCAGCACCACCGCGCCCAGCACGAAGGAGCGGTTGCGCACCAGCAGCTTGTTGCTGGTCAGGTGAAACCAGGCGTGAAAATAGCGCGACGCGACAAAAATCCACATCAGTGCGAGGGTGATGTAATTGACGCCGTTGGTCATGTGCAGTGTCAGGCACAGGACGTAGAAAAGCACCGGCAGTTCGAATTGGTTGATCAAATTGTTCGCGACGGTGGCAGTAGAGGCCGGCTCGGTCGAACGAACCTTGTACTGGCCGACCTTGGCTTCACCCGACTTGACAGCAACATAGCGGCGCCGGCCCATGACGATATAGACGATGTAGATCAGCAGCACATGAGCCAGCACAGGCCAGAAGATCGTGGTCTGGTTCATGAAGCCGCCCCTGCCCTGCTCCGCTTCAACTCCGACGTCTTTGGCCTGCCAGCCAGAAAGCGGCAATGACGATGACCGGGACGGCGAGAAGCGCGAATTTGGTGACGATCAGCGCCGAGGCAAAGGACAGCGAGTCCGGATTGGCGTAGAGGAAATCGGACAGAAGGCGCGCCACGGCGATGTTCTGGGCGTAGTCGGCGAGCGTATAGGGCAGCACCAGGACCAGGGCGAAGACCGCCTGCATCTGCGCCGGCAGCACGCGGAAATTCTTCAGGCGCCGGCCAGTTGCCAGGATCAGGCTGACCAGCGTCAGCGACAACAGCGCCGGAAACAGAAGATCGAAGGTCAGGTAGTGCCAGACTAGGATGATCTCGCTGCCGCGCCGGCCAAGCGCCGTAAGCCAGGCCATGCCTTCGTCGGGCGTGAATCCGAAATAACGCATGTCGAGCGAAGCCAGGCCCCCGCTCAGTCGACGGAAATAGAAGAACTCCATCCCCGTCATGGCGACAAAAACCGCCACCGAGAGGAAGCAGAGCGCCCCCACATGGCGCGACAAGCGCAGCACCATGGCGGTCAAGCTCGCCCAAAGCCCGGAAGAATCAGGCTCCGCCGGGATAGTTGGGGCTTTCGCGGGTAATCGTGACGTCATGGGCGTGGCTTTCACGAAGTCCGGCGTTGGATATGCGCACAAAGGTGGCGCGGTCGCGGAAATCGGCAAGGTCGCGGCCACCAACATAACCCATAGCGGCTTTCAGCCCGCCCGCAAGCTGGTGCAGCACGCCAGACACAGGTCCTTTATAGGGAACCTGCCCTTCAATGCCTTCCGGCACCAGTTTCAGCGTGTCGCGCACCTCGGCCTGGAAGTAGCGATCGGCGGAGCCCCGCGCCATGGCGCCGACCGAGCCCATGCCGCGATAGGCCTTGAAGGAGCGGCCCTGGTGCAGATAGACCTCGCCCGGGCTTTCGTCGGTTCCGGCAAGCAGCGAGCCGATCATGGCGGCGCTGGCGCCGGCGGCGAGTGCCTTGGCGAGATCGCCGGAATATTTGATGCCGCCGTCGGCGATCACCGAGGCGCCTGATTTGTGCGCTGTCTCGACCGCCGACATGATGGCCGAAAGCTGCGGAACGCCGACCCCAGCCACAATGCGGGTGGTGCAGATGGAGCCCGGGCCAATGCCGACCTTGACGGCGTCGGCGCCGGCGTCGATCAGCGCCCGTGTGCCTTCCGCGGTGGCGACGTTGCCGGCCAGGATTCGCACGGAATTGGAAAGCTTCTTCGCCCGCGTCACCGCGTCCAGCACGCGCTGCGAGTGGCCATGCGCTGTGTCGATCACCAAAAGATCGACGCCGGCCTCGATAAGACGCTCGGCGCGCTCGAAGCCGTCATCACCGACGCTGGTGGCGGCCGCGGCGCGCAGGCGCCCCTGCGCATCCTTGGTGGCGTGCGGGTTGAGCTGCGACTTCTCGATGTCCTTGACGGTGATCAGCCCGACGCAATTGCCCGTTTTGTCGACCACCACCAACTTCTCGATGCGGTGCTGGTGCAGAAGCCGCTTGGCCTCGTCCTGGTCGACGTTCTCCTTGACCGTGATCAGGTTCTCACGGGTCATCAATTCGTAGACCTTTTGCGCCGGATCGGAAGCGAAGCGCACATCGCGGTTGGTCAGGATGCCGACCAGCCGCCCGGTCTTGTGGCCACCGGCGCCGCCATTCTCGACCACCGGAATGCCCGAGATCGAATAGGTGCGCATCAGCGACAATGCGTCGGCGAGCGTGGCGTCGGGCCCGATCGTGACCGGGTTGACCACCATGCCGGATTCGAATTTCTTGACCTGCCGCACCTGCTCGGCCTGTTCAGCGGGCGAGAAATTGCGATGGATGACGCCGATGCCGCCGGCCTGCGCCATGGCGATGGCGAGCCTTGCCTCGGTGACCGTGTCCATCGCCGCCGACAGGATCGGCACGTTGAGATCGATGTCGCCGGCGATGCGGGTGCGGATGTCGGTCTGGCCGGGCATGACCTCGGAATGACCGGGCTGCAAAAGCACGTCGTCAAAGGTCAGCGCCAGTGCGCCGGTGGACGTTTCGATGATTTTTGCCATGGCCAGCCCTTTGAATGCGAAAAAGCGCTGGACCAGAATGGACAGCGCCGACTCGTTATTCCCTTTCAGGATTGGCGGTGGCTGGTAACACGTCGCGGGACGGATGAAAAGCCGATCGTTGCGTCGTTCCGCGTTCTAGTCGCCAGACTTCCCCGCTAGAGCATCAAGCAAGGGGTGACGCGGCGCTGCGAAAGGACTGACGACAGTGACCGCGCCCCATGTGAAGCCGTCTTGCAGATCTTCCGAGACCAGCAGCCGACAGCCAGCTTGCGAGGCCGTGGAGAGAATGACCGAGTCCCAAATGCTGAGTCGATGATCGGTAGCCAGATCAGCGGCCATCATCATCACGTCCTGCGTCGTCGCGGCAACGGAAAATGCGTCGCTCCAGCTCAGAAGGGCATCCCGTGCCTCCAGGGGCGGTCTTCCTGCTTTGCGGACCAAAACGTTGAAGAGTTCACCAAGAACCTGAACAGGAATAACCGCGTCATCTTGCCGGAGATCGCGCAGCAATTCGAGAACGATGTCGCGCTTCTCCGCACCGTTCACCCCTTCCGCGTAAGCAAGGATATTCGTATCGAGCGCGATCTTCAATGCTCGTCCTCATAAAGCTCATCGCGCGTCCACTGCCCGGCATTCATGACAGGCTGGCGCTCAAGGCGCGACAACAACGCCGCGCGCGATCGGGCAGCCACACCCTCCTGATGATCCGCGGGCACGATCCGAGCGACCGGACGCCCGTGACTGGTCACCACGTAGCTTTGTCCTTCGCGAACGCCGCGCAGTAGGAGAGAAAACCTGCGATTGGCATCGGCCGCCGAAACACCTTTTTCCATGGCAATGTTCCCATAGTAGTTATATTCACTACAATAATGATGTGTGTCGTTCCATGCAAGGTGTCCCTTGCCTGGCAGGGATCTCTGCCGGCATGGGGCATGCCAAAGCGAAAGGCCGCATCCTTGCAGTCGCACAAAAGTGACAGCAATTTAACACGACATCACCCTCTGGCCGTGATAACCGCCCTGCGTGCCGGCTTGCCCCAGCCGACGACACAGAGAATCAGTCCGGACGCGTCTTGTGAACCGCACCATTCCGCTCATATTGGCGGTCGCTCTCTTCATGGAAAACATGGATTCGACCGTCATCGCGACATCGCTGCCGGCGATCGCCATCGACATCCACACCAGCCCGATCGCGCTCAAACTGGCGCTGACGGCCTATCTGGTGTCGCTGGCGATCTTCATTCCAATCAGCGGCTGGATGGCCGACCGCTTCGGCGCCAAGACCATCTTTCGTGCCGCGATTGCAGTGTTCATTGCCGGTTCGGTGGCGTGCGCCCTCTCCGGTTCGCTGCCCGCCTTCGTAGTCGCGCGTTTCCTGCAAGGCATTGGCGGCGCCATGATGACCCCGGTCGGGCGCCTGGTTCTGGTGCGCGCCACGCCCAAGAGCGAGCTGGTCGCCGCCATGTCGTGGCTGACCGTTCCCGCACTGGTCGGCCCGCTGGTGGGTCCGCCGATCGGCGGCTTCATCACCACCTACTTCACCTGGCACTGGATCTTCCTGATCAACGTCCCGATCGGCCTGATCGGCATTTGGCTTGCCACTCGCTTCCTGCCGGAAACCGAGGCAACCGAGACGCCGCCGCTCGATTTCGTCGGTTTCGTCCTGAGCGGGCTGGCCGCTTCAGGCGTCGTCTTTGGCCTGTCTGTGGTCAGCCTGCCTTATCTGCCGCCGGCGACCGGCTTCATCACGATCGCCGTGGGACTGCTGTCGGGCGGGCTCTACCTCATGCATGCGCGCCGCGCCAAAAATCCGCTGCTGGCGCTCGAACTGTTCCGTAACCAGGTGTTCCGCTCGTCGGTGCTTGGCGGCTCGCTGTTTCGCATCGGCATCGGCGCCGTGCCGTTCCTTTTGCCGCTGATGTTCCAGATCGGTTTCGGGCTGACACCGTTCCAGTCCGGCATGATCACCTTTGTCTCGGCGATCGGCGCCATTGGTATGAAATTCGTCACTGCGCTGATCTTCCGCGTTGTCGGCTTTCGCCGCGTGCTGATCGTCGGCTCGCTGGTCGCCGCCGCATCGATCGCCATCTACGGCCTCTTCACCCCCGAAACACCTTACGCGCTGATGCTGGCCATATTGCTGGTCGGCGGCTTCATCCGCTCGATGTTCTTCACCGGCGTCAACGCGCTCTCCTATGCCGAGGTGTCGGCCGAGGATACCAGCAAGGCAACGCCGATCACGGCGGTGTTCCAGCAGCTCTCGATCGCGCTCGGCGTGGCGCTCGCCGGCGGCATTCTGGAAGTCTCGACCTCGATCCATGGCGGCCCGCTGACGCTGCGCGACTTCCATACCGCCTTCTTCATCGTGGCGGCGGTGTCGGCGGCGGCGTCGCTGTCGTTCATGCGGATGGCGCCCGACGCCGGTAACGCCGTCTCCGGCCATGGCCGGCTGACGACGCCGAAGACGCTGGAACCCGTCAGATCGCCGGGAGAGTGATAAGTCGCCGTAGAGCGATCAGCCGCGGCGTCCCCGGCCGTTCGCCATGGCTCCGGGCGCTCGAGTCCTTCGGAACGTCCACTGGACGTTCCGATCCGCCTGGCGGCGGACCGGCGGGGAGCTGGCCTTTCAGCCGTCGGCGTCCCCCGGCCCTTCGCTATGGCTCGGGGCGCTCGAGTCCTTCGGAACGTCCACTGGACGTTCCGATCCGCCTGGCGGCGGACCGGACTCTCGCCCCTTAAAATCCTTGGCCAACAGATAGAGCTCCACTGATTCATCGCGTGAGGCCGGCGGCTTGACGTGATGGACGGAGCGGAAATTCTTCTTGAGCATCGAGAGCAACTCATTTTCGGCGCCGCCCTGGAAGGTCTTGGCGAGGAAATGGCCGCCCGGCTTGAGGACCGAGAGCGCGAAATCGGCCGCCACCTCGCACAGATGCATGGTGCGGATATGGTCGGTCCGCTTGTGGCCGGTGGTCGGCGCCGCCATGTCGGACAGCACGACATCCGGATCCCCGCCCAGCGCCTCGGCCAGCCTTTGCGGCGCGTCGGCGTCCAGGAAATCCATCAGCAGCACCGGCGCACCGGGCACGGCGTCCATTTCGAGATAATCGATGCCGATGACATGCGGGTTTTCGGCCGTCGATTTCGTGCGCGCGGCCGCGACCTGGCACCAGCCGCCGGGGGCGGCACCCAGATCGATTACTTTCATGCCGGGCTTCAAGAGGTGGTGCTTGTCGTCGATCTCGATCAGCTTGTAGGCCGCGCGCGAGCGATAGCCGTCGGCCTTGGAGCGCTGGACATAGGGATCGTTGATGTGGCGCTGCAGCCAGCGGCGCGACGATTCCTTCAGGCCGCTTTTCTTTTTGATCCGCGTCTTCAGCACGCGAATGCTGGCGGATCCTGGCTTTTCTGGTTTCTTCGTCATTGCCTGATTTCTTGTTTGAGCATGATCATGATGCCCGGGCACGCCCGTCATTGCGCCAGACGCCGTCATCGGCCATCAGCTCACTCAATATTCCTTCGCGCAAGCCCCGGTCGGCGACGCGCAGCCTCTCCGAGGGCCAGACGGCGCGAATCGCTTCGAGGATGGCACAACCGGCCAGCACGAGATCGGCGCGGTCGGTGCCGATGCATGGGTTGGCGCAGCGCTGCTGGAAATCCCAGCCGACCAGTTTCTCCACCATGCGGTCGACGCTGTCGCGGTCCATCCACAGGCCGTCGACCCGTCGGCGGTCGTAGCGTTCGAGGTCGAGATGGACGCCGGCCAGCGTCGTCACCGTACCCGAAGTGCCCAGCAGATGGAAATTCGGGCTGGCCGTGAGATGGCTCAACCGATCGCGGCCATCGAAAGCGGCCAGCCTGCCGGCGACGTCGTCGACCATGGCGGTGAATATCTCGCGCGTCACGGTGCGGCCGCCAAAGCGTTCCGCCAACGAGACGACGCCGACCGGCAGCGAGGTCCACGAGACGATGTGATTGGCCAGCCGCGGCGAACGGCGGCCGGTGAGATCGATCAGGGCGATCTCGGAAGACCCGCCACCGATGTCGAACAGGACGACGCCCTGCGTGTCGCGCTCGACCAGCGAACCGCAGCCGGAAACCGCGAGGCGGGCTTCGGTCTGGCGGTCGATGATCTCGAGCTTCAGGCCAGCCTCGCGTTCGACGCGATCGAGGAACTCCACGCCGTTTTCGGCGGTGCGGCAGGCTTCGGTGGCGATCAGCCTTGCTTTCCTGATCTTGCGGCCGCGCAATTTATCGCCGCAGACCTTCAGCGCCTCGACCGCGCGGTCCATCGCCGGCTGACCGAGCCGGCCATTGGCGGTGAGCCCCTCGCCCAGCCTGACGATGCGCGAGAAGGCATCGATGACGCGAAACTGGCCATGACGCGTGGGAACGGCGACCAGCAGCCGGCAATTGTTGGTGCCGAGGTCCAGCGCGGCGAAGACGGGAAGCTCGTGCACCGGCGGCCGGCGGTGGCCTTGTTCGGGGCGAGGCAATGAAGCGGCGGGCGAGATTGTCGCCGCGGCAACAGGCTTCAAATCCACCGCCGCGACATGAGCCTTGCCTTGCACCGGCGATTGATTGTCCCCTGGGCGCGCCTCGTCACGCGCAAAAACCTTGCGTCCACGCCTTCGCTTGCGCCGTTTCTTGGGCTTGCCCTTCTGGGTCGCGTCGCCAGCCTGCCCATTCACGGAGCGAGGCTCCGTTGGGCGGCGTTGCTGCCAACCGGCTGTCCCCGGGCCTGATGGCCCCAGGGAAGCGCTGGACGCGCCCACCTCCGGCGCGCCTGCGCCGGTGTCGCGGTCTTCCACTGTCGTTCCTTCCGGCGCCGCGCGAACCGGTGAAGGACGCAGCAGGCGCTTTGGCATGTTTCAAGTTGCCGCCAGACTAACAGCGCCGTGCCCGATCACCAAGAGCCGCATGCTGAATTTTGCCGGCTGGGTGCGCGGGCCTGTTTTTGCACTGGCGTAATGCACCGGCAAGGCTGGGCTGGTAGCGCAACACCGTCGCGCCGCCCGGCAAACAGGGATGGCATCAGGCGCGACAAGTGTTCGCGGTTGAATAGCCGGCTTCAATGAGGCATCTCTGAAATGAATGGGAAATCCGGGGCGGACGGCCTCTCGACGGAAAGGAAGCGGATACGCAACGCATGGCAGTCGGGCAATGAACTGGAAACGCTATTTCTGGCCGGTCGTCGGCATCGGCGCGGTGATCTTCTCCCTGCTGCTGCTCTGGCATGAATTGCGCGGCATCTCGCTCGACGACGTCTGGGATGGGCTGGCGGCCATTCCAACTCGTGGCTGGATGCTGGCGGGCTTGAGCTCGGTCGTCGCCTATGCCGCGCTCGCCGGCTACGATCACATCGCGCTGCTGCATATTGGCAAAAAGGTGTCGTGGCTGTTCGTGACACTCTGCTCCTTCACCACCTACGCGCTGTCGCACAATATCGGCGGCTCGGTGTTCTCCGGCGCCGTCATTCGCTACCGTGCCTACGGCACAAGGGGGCTGACCGGCCAGGAAGTCGGCGTGCTGGTGGCGATCTGCTGGATAACCTTCGTGCTGTCGACGTTACTGGTCTCCGGCCTTGTGCTGGTGTTCGAGCCGCGGATCATCGACCGCTTTTCCGGCATTGCCCATCACGGCCTGTCGGAGGCGGCAGGCATTGCGATGCTGGTCCTCATCGCAGCCTATGTATTCGGCAGTTGGCTGCACCTGCGCCCGCTGAGGATCGCCGGGTTTCAGTTGCACTATCCGGCGCTGCCGATCGTCGCCAGGCAGTTGCTGATCGGCCCGATCGAGCTGCTCGCGGCCGCGGCGATCATCTTCTTCGCCCTGCCCGAGGTGCACAATCCCGGCTATTTCGTCGTGCTGGGCGTCTTCCTGGTCTCCTTCTCGGTCGCCCAGATTTCGCACGCGCCAGGCGGCCTCGGCGTTTTCGAGGTGGTGTTCCTGGCCGGGCTTTCCGACATGGACCCGGTCGGCGTGGTGGCGGCGCTGCTGGTGTTCCGGCTGTTTTATCTCATCGTCCCGCTGTCTCTGGGCCTGGGCATCGTGCTGTTCTTCGAACGCTCGCAGTTCAGCCGCAAGGAGAGCTGAGGCTTGGAGGTTCGCACGCCACCGGAAAAGCTGGTGTTCGGAACCGGTGATGAAACCTGGCAATTGAACCGCAAAGCAGACTTGACTATTTTCCACTGGCGGCTACAAGGCAGCGCTCAAGCGGCTCAGCCGTTCGGCCCGCGCGGTTTTCACTTTTTACAGTGATAGTCACGCCTGCTGGGGAATAGGTTAACGGTAGACCCACGGACTCTGACTCCGTTAGTCCTGGTTCGAATCCAGGTTCCCCAGCCAACACCTCTTTAATCGTTGTTTTCAGCTGCTTAGCGAACATTAGAAATTGCTAAGTGTTACACCCAAATGGATGTCTCACCCGGGGGCATCAGCCCTTTCCCTTCATTTCGTGGTAATCTCGATAGAGCTTCGCGACATAGTTTTCGCGGTAGCGCAACAGGTAGAGCGCGAAGAGGCAGAACGCAACCACGCTCGCATAAGACAAGATGCCCGTCGAATAGCACCAAAACGTTTCACATTCTCTCCAGCCGCCGAATCTTCCCTTCCACTGGCCGGCCGAGACAAGCAAAATAAGCCGCCAGCTTGCGAAGGCGAGGCACGCCAGCACCACGGCATAAGAAATGATCTTCGTTTTCTTGTTCATTCCCTACGCTGCAACAAGATTATGAATTCTCGGTTTCGTGCAGCGCCTCGGTCCGGTCGAGTATGACGGGAACGGCGAGGCAAGTGAAAAGCCCGCCGTGGCGAGCGGCGGGCTTCTGGTCGGCGTCGAGGATCCGGCCGGTTAGGGTTCCAGCGTCACCACATCGTCGGCCGGATTACCGAAGATCCAGGTTCCCCAGCCAAACTGGATGTCCTACGGATGATTTCGCCCCGGTCGGCTCGCATGAGGCCGCCGCAGCTGCCGATTCTGCAAGTCCACGAGGTGAGATTGTCGTTCGCAGGAAGCTGACGCGTGGGCGCGTGCTGCCATTCTTCGAGGGCCTGCCACGCTGCCTGGTCGGGATCGAAGCCTGCAGCTCATTGCATTGTTGGGCGAGAATTGACTGCACGTGGCCGTGACGTGCGGCTGCTGTCGGCACAGTATGTTGAAGCCCATACTCCATGGTCGTGTAACTTCATCGTGACCCGATCTCCAGGGAGGAACAATCAGAATGAACTCCAAGTTGGGGGCCAGCCAATCAGCTTGAGGCAGACCACGACCAACCAATGGAGCATGTCATGAGATTTCCACGCTGCACGACCACCGCGGCCGCCACTTTGATGTTCGCGGCCTTCCCTGCGCTCGCCCAGACGAACGGAACACCTGCACCAACCCCGGCGACCCAACAGCCCGGAGCTGGGCAACTGCCGGATGTGAGCGGACAGACGGGTGGGCCGACGCATGAAATGATTCGCCAGATGATTGAGCAAGCCGTCCAGGAGAGAATGCAACAGGATCGGAGCTTTAACGAAGGTGACAATCGGCAAGAGGAGGGTGACAACCGTCAAGAGGAAGCTTCCCGTCATCGAGACGGTTGGCAGCGGCACCGCACTGGCGGGCCGGCCGGTGAGCATGGAATGGTCGGAAATCATGGTCCTCGCATGATGCGCGGCACCGGGATGCGACTTGTACTGGCGCTTCTGGACACGGATGGTGACGGATCGCTGTCCGAGAACGAGGTCCAGGAGGCTGTCGGCAGAATCTTCTCTGCAATCGACCAGAACGGTGACGGGAAGATCGACATGGATGAAATCCAGTCTTTCTCGCATGGCTCTGGCGGTCGTGAAGAAATGCCGTGATTGGCTAGTGTCTTAGCTTGAAATCCGGCTAGTCAAAAAGCGGCTCGGAGTTTGGCGAACACCACAGGCGCCATGAGGGGCTTTGGGGAGAGGCAACACGGCCGTGGGCGCGTTCTCCCCCGGAGCCCGCTGCCGGTTCCCAATCGCCCATCCAGCGACCTAAGGTCAAGTTGAGCGGGCATCCGGCCAGATGTCCTCACATAGATCCTTTCAACGCAGTCATCCGTAAAGCAGCCGGATCGGGCGAGGCCCGGGCCAGCCGTCAGGATCGCAGACACAGTCGGGCCAGCCGTCACCGACAAGCCTTCCATCAAGAACTGCAGTGTTACTTTACCAGCAGCGCGCCGTGTTTCGCCCAAAGTTGCTCACATTGCTTCGCCCTCAAGCATGGCGCTCCCGCAACTTTATGAAAGATTATCGCAGAACGAACGTCGTAGCCCAATACCGACGCGTTTGCCAAAAAGTGAACTGCCTCTCCAAGACGGCGAAGTTCAAGGGCGGCTTCTTTCTTGTTCGCTGCGTCGAATACACCGAGGACCTGCACTTCATCATCACGTGAGCCCAACACGGCGGCCATGGCCTCGTCACTCATCACCCCCACGACTGTTCACGCGGTTGCTGCTGAAGAAACCCACCGCTACCCAGTACGCTGATGCTCGATGCATGCCGGCAACGGTTTCTTCTTTCATCGTCGCTGGCTCTTGCCGAGAGCCAAATAGCGGCGGCCTTTGTCAGACCAATGAGGCACTCACCTGCAAACTCGGCCGGTTCGTCGCTCGTGGTGTCGAATACCGCCCATGTGTCGCACGGTTCCAGAACGGGTAAGAATTTCATATTAGTCTCCGCTAATTTTTCTCCCAACATTAGCGGAACCACTTTGTTCCTGGAGCTTCGATGCCGTGCTCACGCGTACCCGTCTCGACGGATGCCGGCAGCGAAGGGCCTCGCCGGCGAGCGGTCGCGTCCAGGGCCGTGACTCTCAAGCGTGGACAACCAGGAGGCGTAGAACCGTTGACGTCGCTTTGATCGGACTGGCCTCTGGAGATCGATGCGATGCCCTACCAGCAGGACATGCAAGCAGCGCCATCCAGCCGGGTCGTATACAGCTTGGTTAACAACCATCGGCCCTTAGCGATCTTACCATGCGAACGACAATGGGATCGTAGGGGAGCTTTTCGTCACGACTATAGGTGGCCGTAAACAATGCCGCGCGGCCGTCGCATACTTTGACGGCCCGGACATACAGTATCTGACCGTCCTTCAGCCCAGAATAGCTGGCCCATTGCGGCATCACTCGCTTATAGGTCAACCTCCAGCCGTCGTGCTCATTCACTGCCATGCGATGCTCTATCTCGGTGCGAAAACTCGCCTTGCCGAGTTGCGCCCCCCATACTGCGAGAAACGCTTTGTTTTTGCCCTCGAAGGCTGCCCCTTGGTCGGAGCGCTGGGTAAGTACAAACCCCGGGGGGACATCGAACACGAAGCCGAGATGTTTGATCCCGAAGCCCTGCCATCCCTGAGCACCGAGCAGCGACGTGGGCACCGTGGTGACAAGTAAACTCAGCAGAATATGGGGACCATATCTCATAGCTGTTCCTATTGCTTCGGCGTCCCGCTCCCTGTCCGTGGCACGTCGTCTAGTAGGGTCGGCTCGACCGAGTCGTTCGTTCGGTGATCTGCTGGCAGCTTGCCGTTTGGGGTCATCTGGTTAACGGCGTCCGGCAGATCCCTGGTGATCCTCGCAATGAGCTCCTCGCGCGAGAGGCCAGTCTGCGTTGAAAGTGCCTCCAGCGTCTGCGCGTCGATAGCCTTTTCCACCTCATGAGGCTCGATCGGCTCGTTCGGCCCGGTGCCAACCCAGGAGTCCACCTTCGGGCCAGCACCTGCATTTTTAAAACGGTCGAGAATATCGCCAAGCGCGGTGCCGGCAACGCCCCTGGACACCTGGTCCAGTATCCCCCCTTGCGGATTGTTTGCATCGCGCTCTCCCGCTCCACGGATCATCTCTGCGATCGTGTCGCGGTTTTGATAAGCCAAGACCCCCAGCATAGCGATCGCAAGTCTTCCAGGATTGGCCACTCGTTCCTCCTGTGGTCTCGAGCTTGGAGAAGCTCTCGGCCTGCCAAAAGTTCCGCATTGGCCACCAAACCTTAGGTGGATACCTCCGGACGTGCACATGAGGTGGGCAAACGCGCCAGGAAGTCGATGCCTCACAAACCCGAAGCTAGTATCCTACTTTGTCCGTAAGCACCCGCAATTCAGGCTGAGGCGCGACCCAGAAAGTTCGAAAAGCTTCCAGGAACCCCAGCCAAGCATTTTTCAATGAAAATGGTCACTTAGCGAAAATCGGAACCGGAACACTTTTCTGATGCATAAATCCGGCACATCGCTGTCGCCACGCTTCGCGAACAAATCCTGCAAGGCCGCCTGATGGTCACTGACACCGAGTTCATCGTCGAAAGCATCAGCCAAGGCTGCGTGATGCTTGCCGATGGCGAGTTCTTTATCGACAGGCTGGTGAAGTATGTCGGCAATGGGAGGATCCGCTGGCATGTCGAATTCCGTGGACATCGCATCGAGCTGACGACCGGCCAGCTCAAGAAGCAGCCTACCTTCCGACGGAAGATGCTCGAACAGGCCGGCGTGCTGCCGCCCCAGTGTCCCGGGGCCAACTACAGGCGATGGGTTCTCGATCTGAGGAGGAACGCCATCGAGCTTCCCTGGCGGGAGAGACCGGTCGATGCCGGTTTCTCGGTAGACAGGCTTGTCGGTCATGGGGGCGACCGCTGGACGGTTGAATACCAAGGCAAGGCTATCAAGTTCACGACGACCAAACTGCGCAGGCAAACCAGCTTCCGCAAGAGGATGCTGCTCAAGGCCAAGGTGCTGCCGCCCCGGATGGACCCGGTTGCCTATCGGAAGTGGGTGGACTGGCTGATTCAAAACGCCGCCGAGGTCGCCCCGCGGGCCGGCGATGCCGTGATAACCGAGAAAAGTTGGCTTGACGACCTGCCGGAGTTAGGCGGCTGGCAAGACGAAGCGGCGCCCGAAGCAACCGACTAGGACGGCGCGCTGCCGCTCTTCACACTCACCCCAAACCATGGTGTTTGCCACGGCTACGAATTTCGGAACACATTGATCGCGAAGAATCTGGCCAGGGCTTGGCTCGTGGCGAACCAGACTTGAATGAGACCCCATGGATCGCTTCAATCTCGGCGCCTACCGCCGCCCGATCTCCACCCGCTCCACCGAAACCCAGCGCTGGTTCGATATCGGTCTTAACTGGTGCTACGGCTTCAACCATGAGGAAGGCATCAAGTGCTTTGAGAAGGCACTGGAGACCGATCCGGACTGCCCGATGGTTCATTGGGGCATCGCCTATGCAGCCGGGCCTTTCTACAATCTGACCTGGAAAGAGCATGGCGAGGCCGAGGCAAACAGCGCGACGAAGCGTTGCTTCGAGCATGTCCAGCTCGCGCGCGCCAGTGCGGCTGCAGCCAGCGAGGTCGAAAGACAATTGATCGAGGCGTTGGCCTGCCGCTTCCGGAAACCGCACCGGGTGACGCCACAGGAATTCGAGCAATGGGACGACGCCTATGCCGCCGCGATGCGGCGGGTCTATCAAAATTTTCCCGACGATCATGATGTGATGGCGCTTCTCGTCGAGGCGCTGATGATGCGCACGGTGCGGCGCCTGTGGAATCTCAAGACCGGTGAACCGGCGCCGAATTCCGATGTCGTCGAGGCGCTGGAGGTTTGCGAGCGGTCAATCCTGCTGGCAGACGAGGCCGGCACCGCCCAGCATCCGGCGATCGTCCATCTGCACATCCATCTGCTGGAAATGTCCACCATCCCGGAACGCGGCATGCGCTCGGCCGATCTGCTCGGCGAGATGTGCCCCGATGCCGGGCACATGAACCACATGCCGGGGCATATCTATGTGCTGTGCGGCGAGTATGAGAAAGCGAAGCTCGCCAGCGAAAAGGCGGTTCGGGCCAACGACCTTTATATCGCCTACGCCAATGAGCCGACCTATTATCTGCTCGGCTGCTGCCACGATCTGCACCTGATGATGTTCACCTGCATGTTGTCGGGCCAGTACCAGCCAGCGCTGTGGGCCGCCGACAAGGTGCGCAGCCTGGTGACGCGTGACGTGGTCGCCATCCAGGATCGGCCCAAACTCACCCAGACCGTGGAAGGCTACCATGCGATGAAATCGCACGTGCTGGTGCGCTTCGGTCGCTGGCGGGAAATCATCGACGAGCCGGCAACCGAAGAGCCCGGCCTCTATGTGCTGACGGCGGCCATGCAGCATTACGCCAAGGGCGTGGCGCATGCGACGCTGAGGCAATTCACCGACGCCGAGCGCGAGCGTGAACGCTTCCACCAGCATCTCGAAGGCATTCCAGCCGAGCGGCGTTTTCTCAGCAACCCGGCCCGCGCCTCGCTCGCCGTCGGTGCCGCCTTGCTCGACGGCGAGCTTGCCTACCATCAGGGCCTGCACGAGCAGGCCTATGGCCATCTCAGGCACGCGGTCGAGCTGGACGACAATCTGTCCTACACCGAGCCGTGGGCGTGGATGCACCCGCCGCGCCATGCGCTGGCGGCGCTGCTTCTCGACCAGGGCCACGCGCAAGAGGCGGAGCAGGTCTATCGCGACGATCTCGGCCTGAGCGGCAATGTGCAGCGCTGCGCCCGGCACCCGGACAATGTCTGGGCGCTGCACGGGCTGGTGGAATGTTTGGGGCGGCGCGGCGAGAGCCAAGAGCTGCCTGCACTGCAGGCAAAACTCGCCACGGCGCTGGCCAAGGCCGATGTGCCGATCAGCTCATCGTGCCTGTGCCGGACGGGCGTGCAATCGGCACTCAGCTGTTGTCCTTGATGCCCATCGCACCCTTCCCGGGCAGTTCAATCATGGAATGCTGAAGGGCACCGATTCAGCAACCGTTCCATCGATGGCCAAATCAACCCGATAGGTGCCCTCCGGCCATCCCGCCGTTGGTTTGCTGAGTTGTGAATCAGCCTGATTGTTGGCTCCTACGTCGAGGTCGACCTTGTCGATCGTATAGTTCTCCGGCGCGGCGCCGTGGGAATCAACCGAGACCCAGGAGAACGTGATTTTCGAGGTCGGCGCGATATCCACAAGGTCAGCCGAGACGTAGATCGCCGGTGTCTCGACAGGGAAGTTGCTCTGAGGCGTTCCCCCGTCCTTCGTCGCGGAAAGGACGATGTTGGTGAAGCCCGCCGCCTGGGCCGGCATACCGAAACTGAGCGCCGCCAAGGCGGCAATGGCTAGAACTAGAGCTGATTTCAAGACTTATTTCTCCTCGGGCTTGGGTGCTGGCCCAGCAAATCGGGGTCAAAGCGGGTTGAGGACGGATGCCGTCAGCCCAGCCATTTGTCATAGTCGGCCACCAATAGATGCAACGGCGGTGTGTCTTCCTCGATATCGGCGAAACGGCCGATCGGCTCGCGGAAGACGTTGTCCGTGCGATCATCATTGACGGTCGACACCTCGCCGATCAGGACATCCTTGCCCTCGGCCCAGAAGGCGTGCCAGACGCCGGGCAAGAGCGTGACGCTTTGGCCGGGATCAAGCTTCAGCAGTCCGCCCGCCGGCAGCCTGTGGATAGTTCCGTCGACCGGCACCGAAACCTCGGCCTTGGGGTCGATGCCGCCGTCGCGATCATGCATGAACAGTTCAAGCACCAGCTTGCCGCCGCCGCGGTTGATGATGTCTTCGGCCTTGATGTTGTGGCGGTGCATCGGCGACATCTGCTCCTTGCGCGAAATCATGATCTTCTCGGCATAGAGCATGCCCATGCCCTTCTTCATGTCCTCGTAGCGGCCGTTGCGAACGGTGAACAGGAACAGGCCGAGATCGTCGAACTTGCCCTGGCCATAGTCGGTGATGTCCCAGCCGAGCCGCGAGGTGAAGATGGCCGAAGAATCGACCTGGCGCGCCTTCATCTCTTCCGGCGACCAGTAGGCGAAGGGCGGCATGATATAGCCGAACGAGCGGATGAAAGCGTCGGCTTCGCGGATGATGTCGTTGATGGCGGAGCGTTTCATGATGATGACCCTCGTGTCGATTTTTCCGACAATCGCATAGCCGAACGCCGGTGCGGTGTCGATCCACCTTGCCTGTTCGAGCCCTGTCTGTTCGAGCCTTGCGCGGGCCAGTCATGGCCAACAGATCGCGGCCCGCTGGCCGCGTGACATCGCGTGCTTTGAGGCTCATAACCCTTGCGAATTGCACAGGGATAGCCGATGCCGACCATCCATGACCTCGATACGCCTTCGATCCTGATCGACGTCGCACGCGCCGAAGCCAACATTGCTCGTGCACAGGCTCATGCCGACAAGAACGGACTGAAGCTCAGGCCGCACATCAAGACGCACAAGCTGCCTTATTGGGCGAAGAAGCAAATGGCGGCAGGTGCCGTCGGCATCACGTGCCAGAAGATCGGCGAGGCCGAGGTAATGGCCGACGCCGGGCTGACCGATATCTTTCTTCCCTACAACATCCTGGGGCGCGCCAAGCTCGAGCGGCTGAAGGCGCTGCATGGCCGCGTGACCCTGTCGGTCACGGCCGACAGCATGGACACGCTGGAAGGGCTCGCGGCAGCTTTCACCGATGCCGGCCATCCTCTGTCCGTGCTGGTCGAATGCGACACCGGCATGGGTCGCTGCGGCGTACAGACAGCCAATGAAGCGGTGGCGCTGGCAAGGCTGATCGACAAGGCTGGTGGCCTCACCTTCGGCGGACTGATGACCTATCCGGCCGCCGGCCGCGCGGCTGAAGCCGAAGCCTGGCTCGCCACCGCCAAGCAGGCGCTGGCTGCCTCGGGGCTTGCCTGCGAGCGCATCTCCAGTGGCGGCACGCCTGATATGTGGCGCTCCGTCGACGCATCCGTCGTCACGGAGTATCGCCCGGGAACCTACATCTATCTCGATCGCTACCAGGTCGCCAAAGGCGTCGGCACCTTGGACGATTGCGCGCTGACGGTGCTCGCGACCGTGGTCAGCCATCCGACAGCGACCCGCGCCATTCTCGATAGCGGCAGCAAGGCCCTGTCCAGCGATACGCTAGGGCTAAAGGATTTTGGAGAGTTGATGGGCGTCCCCGGAGCACTGGTGACGGGCCTGAGCGAGGAGCACGGCACGGTCACGCTTTCTGGCGACGGCAGGCTGCGCATTGGCGAACGCGTGCGCGTGGTGCCGGACCACTGCTGCGTCGTCACCAACCTGTTCAACGAGGTCAATCTGATAGACGACGAGAAGGTTCTCGAAACGCTGCCAGTGGCGGCTCGCGGGCTGATGACATGAGGTTTTAGACCGGACGCTCCGCCTGCCGCGCTGCCACCCGCCGCATGGCTATCACCCGGCGGCGGCGGATTTCGGTGCGCATTGCCATCAGGTGCAGCGCGAAGAACAGCACGGTAAAGCCGAAAGCCATCACCAGCAGAGGCCAGAGCAGGCTCGGGTCGATGGTAGGGCCGCCGAGCCGGAACACCGAGGCAGGCTGGTGCAGCGTGTTCCACCAGTCGACCGAGAATTTGATGATCGGGATATTGATGAAGCCAACCAGCGTGATGATGGCAGCGGCCCAGGCGGCGCGGCTGGCATCATCCAGCGCACGGGTCAGCGCGATGATGCCGAGATACATCAGGAACAGCACGAAGACAGAAGTCAGGCGAGCGTCCCACACCCACCAGGTGCCCCACATCGGCTTGCCCCAGATCGAACCGGTGATCAGCGCCAGCGCGGTGAACACCGCTCCAATGGGTGCGGCCGACTTCAGCGCGACATCGGCCAGCGGATGGCGCCAGACCAGCGTGCCAAGCGCGGAGACCGCCATCAGCGTATAGCACATCATGGCGAGCCAGGCGAAAGGCACGTGGATGTACATGATGCGAACGGTGATACCCTGCTGGAAATCCTCGGGCGCGGTGAAGCTCATATAGAGGCCAATCGCGAGGATGAGCGCGGCGAGCGCCGCCAGCCACGGCACAAGCTTGTCGGCAAGCCCGACGAACCGCGTCGGATTGGCAAGATCGGTCAGGCCGCTCAGGCGTGAGGTGGTGTCACTCATGCGACTTTACATAGACCGCCGATGCGTTTGGGGCAATCGAGCGGCGGTGTCGCAGCTCTGGTCTTGCCTCCTCCCGTTCGGGAGAAGGCGGAACCGTTAACGGCTCAGGCGGCCTCGCCCTGCACCGACCGGCTGAGGCGCCGGACTTCCTCGTCGTTGAGCAGGCCGCCGGCGCGCAGCAGGCTGGCGAAGCGGCCGTTGCGCAGCGACAGTTCGGCAAAGCCACCCATCTCGACCACCCTGCCCTTGTCCATGAACACGACCAGATCGGCGTCGCGGACGGTGGTCAGGCGGTGGGCGATGATGAAAGTGGTGCGGTCGCGGCGCAATTCGTCGATCGCTTCCTTGACGCGGTCCTCGGTCTCGACGTCGAGTGCGCTGGTCGCCTCGTCGAGCACCAGGATCGGGGCATCCTTCAGCACGGCACGGGCAATGGCGATGCGCTGGCGCTCGCCGCCCGAGAGCTGGCCGCCACGTTCGCCGACCACCGTGTCGTAGCCATTGCTCTTGGCCAGGATGAAATCCTGCGCCGCGGCCGCGGTGGCGGCGGCATGGATCTCGTCGTTGGTCGCATCGGCGCGGCCGACGCGGATGTTGTCCTCGATCGAGCGGTTCAAAAGCCCGGCGTCCTGGAACACGGTGGCGATCGAATGGCGCAGCGACTTGCGGGTCACCGTGCGGGTATCGATGCCGTCGATCAGGATACGGCCACTGGACGGCGAGAAGACGCGCTGCAGCAAGTTGATGAGCGTGGTCTTGCCCGCACCCGTCGGTCCGACGATGGCGACGGTCTGGCCGGCCTGCACCTCGAAGGACACGTCGCTGACGCCCTGCCCCGAATTGGCGAACTCGAAGCTGACATCCTCGAAACGAACATGGCCGGTGACGTTGGCAAGGTCGCGCAGACCATCCGGCTCGGCGGTATCGGCGGCCGAGTCCTCGAGCTTGTAGAAATCCTCGAGCTTGGCGCGAGCTTCCGAAATCTGGTTCGCGAAAGCCGACATCTGATCGAGCCGTGAGATCAGCAGCGTGGCGAAGCCGGTGAAGGCGATGACGTCACCGATGCGCAGCTGGCCATGAGTGACCAGGTAAGCGCCGATCAGAAGCACCACCATCATCGAGATCGTCGACGACAGCCGATTGAGCGCATTGGCGATAGCCCACCAGTCGAGCACCGGGTTCTGCGCGTCGAGCAGGTTCTTGACGTAGCCACGCAGCGCCTCGGCCTCGTAGCCGAGACGGTTGTAGCTCTGCAGCACGGCGACGTTGCTCACCGAGTCCGTCACATGCGCGAATACCTTGTGATAGTGGCGCTCGACCGCAGCTTGGCCTTCCTTGGTGCGCTTCATCACCAGGCGGCCGATGCCGACATAGAGCACGCCGAGCACGAGCAGAACCATCGACATGCGCACATCCATGCTGAGCGCCGTCGGAACCAGCAGAACGAGCGCGACAGCGGTCGACAAGTGCTGGCGCATGAATTCAAGCCAGAGGCTGAACAGAGTCTCGACGGCGCGCAGCAGCGTGTGGAGGGCATTCGAGGTGCCACGCTGATGATGCCAGGCGAGCGGCATGGTGATGACGCGCTCGAACGACTGACAGAGCACTTCGCTGCGCCGGGCGTGCGCGAACCGGTCGGCGCCGCGCGCTACCAGGACGAAAGCCATGACATTGAAGGCGCCGAGGCCGGCCCACACGGCGAGCGTGGAGAAAACCGAACCGTGCGCGGAAATCGCGTCGATGACCCGGCCGAACATGATCGGCTCAAGGATCGCGATGGCTGCAAGAGCGACGTTGGCCGAACAGATCAGCGCGACGCGCTTCTTGTCGGCAGCCAGATACCCCAGCGCTCTCCAATAGATCTGCAGAAGTGACACTTCAGCTACTCCGCCAACGTTCTATTGTGCCCAATACCAATATTGTGCACCGCACCATTTCCTGACACGTAACGGTTGATGCGTCGCAAAACAATGCCCGTCTATCTCTTCCGTTCCCATTTAGCGAACAAAAGATGACGACGATACGAAATCTGGCGTGATCACCTAACAGTTTGAGATAAAAGGTGAAATGTCAGCCTTGCGGCAAAATCATGGCAGTGGTCGAGCTGTGCCACATTTTTAATCACGGCAGGCCGGCATGACTTCGTCCGGGCGGCTGGCCAACGTCGTCGGCACCCCACGCGCAAGTAAACAATGCACGGCATCGCGCGTCCTGGAGGACGCGCGATCTAATCACTAAATGGTTGATTTCATGCCGGTATCTTGACCACGACCTCGGTCTGGTCACCAGCTTTGGGTGCGAAGGACGTCGATTTTGTCTTCGAACCATTGACTTCGAGCGAGATCGTCTTGGCCTTTTTGTCGCGAATGACCTGGACCTTGATCTCGGCGCCCAGCATCTTGAGTGAAGCCTGGTAGCCATCCCAGTGGCTGGGCAGCTTCGGCCGGAATGTGATCTGCTTGCCGCGCCGTTCGATGCCCAGGATGCCTTCGACCGCCGCCCGATAAAGCCAGCCCGCCGAGCCGGTGTACCAGGTCCAGCCGCCGCGACCTCCCTTGTCATCGCCGGCGTAGATATCGGCCGCCACCACGTAGGGCTCGACGCGGTAGTGCTCGGCCGAGGCCTCGTCGAACGCGTGGTTGACCGGATTCAGCATTGAGAAGCAGCGATAAGCTTCATCGGTCTGCCCCATCTCGGCCAGCGCAATGACGAACCACGTCGCCGCGTGGGTATACTGGCCGCCATTCTCGCGCACGCCAGGTGGATAGCTCTTGATGTAGCCGGGGTCCTTCTGTGTCTTCGAGAAGGGTGGCGTGAACAGTTTGACGATCTTGAGACGGTCGTCGACGAGCAGCTTCGTCGCCTGCTGCATGGCCGTGGTCGACCGCGCCGGGTCGCCCTCGCCCGACAGCACGCTCCAGGACTGGGCGATGGAGTCGATCTTGCACTCCTGCGATGTACGCGAGCCCAAAGGCGTACCGTCATCGAAACTGCCGCGCCGGTACCATTCGCCGTCCCATGCCGTGCTTTCGAGTGCCCGCTTCAGCGCGTCGGCATGCTTTGCCCAGGCCTGTGCGCGCTTGGTGTCGCCCTCGGTCTTGGCGACCGCGGCGAAGTCGCCCAGCGTCTTCAACAGGAACCAACCCAGCCACACGCTCTCGCCCTTGCCGTGTTCGCCGACACGGTTCATGCCGTCGTTCCAGTCGCCGCCAAGGATCAGCGGCAGGCCGGCTGGACTGCTGCGCTTGATGGCAAGGTCGAGCGCACGCGCGCAGTGGTCGTAGAGCGACACTGTCTTCTTCGAGATTTCCGGGGTGAAGAAGGCGTCGTGCTCGCCTTCACCCAGCGCCTGTCCGTCGAGGAAAGGCAGTTGCTCCTTCAGGATGGCGGCGTCGCCGGTCACCATGAGATAGCGGGACGTGGCGTGGGCGAGCCACACCACGTCGTCGGAGATCAAGGTACGCACGCCGGCGCCGGTGCGCGGCAGCCACCAATGCTGCACGTCACCCTCCGGGAATTGCCGCCGCGCGGCGTTGAGGATCTGGTCACGCGCCAGCTTCGGGTCATGCGCCAGCAAGGCGAGCGTGTCCTGCAACTGGTCGCGGAAGCCGAAGGCGCCGCTTGCCTGATAGAAGGCCGAGCGGGCGCGGATGCGGCAGGCAAGGCTCTGATAGGGCAGCCAGTGATTGACCATGGCATCGAGTGCCTTGTCCGGCGTCTCCACCTGGATGGTGTCGAGGAAGGCGCGCCATTCGCGTTCATTGTCGGCCAGGCGCTGGTCGAAATCCTTGCCCCGGTGCGTCTGCACCAACGCGCTCGCCTGCGCCGCGGAATCGGCATCGCCGAGCAGCCAGATGAGCGTGACGTCGGCGCCGGCCGGAATCTCGACGTCGCGAGCGATCGCCGCGCAAGGATCATCTCCGGCCTCGACTCGACCCGACAGGGCCGAACCGCTCAGCACCGCCTGTGGCAGCTCGCTGGACCCGTGCCGGCCGAGGAACTCGGCCCGGTCTGACGTCACCGAGTGGACGCCGGTGTCGGCGGCGAGGAAGGCCACCCGCTCGCTGAAATCGAGCCCGTAGGGATTTTGCGCCAGCAACGCGCCGGTGGCCCCGTCGCGGGACGGCACTATGGTTGCCGCGGTGCGCGACCGATGCCCGCCAAGCACCCATTCGGCGTAAGCATAGACACGCAGCCTAGCCGGCACCGGGCCGGAATTCTGGATGCGCAGCCGCGTGATCTTCACCGGATCGATGGGATCGACGACATGGGTCAGGTCCATCGACAACGGTCCGCGCTTCGAGCGGAAGGTCGAGAAGCCCTGGCCATGCCAAGCCTCGTAGGTCATCGCGGGATCGCGCACCACCGCTGCGAGCGGAGAGAACGCCTTGCCGCTGGCCTGGTCGTAAATATAGACGCCCTCGCCCGGCCGGTTGGACACCGGATCGTTCGACCATGGCGTCAGCTGGTAATCGCGGCTGTTGCGGCTCCAGGTGAAGGCCGCTCCCTCGGCCGAGGTGTGGAAGCCGAACGACGCGTTGGAGACGACGTTGATCCAGGGTTGCGGCGTCGTGCGCCGGCCAGCCAGGCGCACCACATAGTGCCGCCCGTCGCCGTCGAAGCCGCCGAAACCATTCCACAGGCTGAGGCCGGAGCCATCGGCGCTGACGTCGGCCACCGCCTGCGAGGCAAATGCATGCATCTGCGGTGCGAGCGCCGCGATTTCGCGCGAACCCGGCAATCCTGCCGGCTGCAAGCCATCGCGCGCCTGCAGCGCGGCCGCCTCGGCCCGTTCGATCTGGTCGAAGATGGTGCCGTTACGTGTATGCAGCACAACCCGGGCGACGGCGAGCAGCGTCTTGTAGGTGGTTTCCTCCATCAGGTCGCGGCGCACCGCGAAAATGTGCTGGCGGGGTCCGAGTTCCTTGCCGCGCAAGCGGCTGTTTTCGCACAGCGTCTCGACCGCGCGCTGCAGATCCTGGACATAGGACGAAGCCTGCTCGTTGACCACGACGAAGTCGATCATCATGCCGCGGGTGCGCATGTATTCCTGGAAGCGCAACGCCTGGGCTACGATCTCGAGATCGGCAACGTCACCGATCCTGACCAGGAAGATCGGGTAATCGCCCGAAATACTGGTCGGCCACAGGCTCGACTGCTTGCCCAACCCGGAAGCGATGGACTCGGCCGGCAACCGCAGGAACGGGTCGGGATAGACCAGATAGCGCGCCAGCTTCTGCACATTGGCCGCGTCGGTCAGACTGAGGCCCATATGGCGGGTCTGCACCTGGCTACGCGTCCAGGCAAGCATCGCCTGCCGGGCAAAGCTCTCCTGATGGTCGAGCCGGCTTATCGCCTCCTCCAGCTCGGCACGGTTTGCCCCGACGACGGTCCAGAAGGTCAGCGATACTTTCTTGTTGGCGGGTACGCGCACCTGACGACGCAGCGAGGCGATGGGATCGAGCGTGAAGCCGGAATGGCCGCCAAGCCTGGCGCCTGGATCGAAGGCGGCGGCATCGACGATGGTGCGGCCACGGCCGATGAAGGCGCGCCTGTCGGTCTCGGCCTCGGCATCACGCGCCGGTCCCGACGGATCGGTGACGAAATGCACCAGCGTCACATCCGGTTCGCTGGTTTCACGCTTGCGGCGCGTGGCGAAGATCGCGCCGTTGTTGGCGGCGATTTCCGTTTCCACGAACATTTTCGAGAAGGCCGGATGCGCGTTGTCGGAAGCTTCCGAACCCAGGACCAGTTCTGCAAAGGACGTCACCTCGATGTGACGGTCGGATGTGCTCTCATTGTAGAGCGTGATGCGACGGCCTTCGCCATTGCCCTCGGAGATGACGATGCACTCCACTTCGGAGCGCAGCGTGCCGACCAGCTTCACGAAGCTCGCCTTGTCATCGGAAAACAGGGCCTGCGTCTTTTCCTCGGCCGCGCGCCTGGGTTCCGAAGTCGCGGACCACCAGTCGCCAGTGGCGGCATCGCGCAGGAAGATGTAGGAGCCAAGCCGATCCTCGACCGGATCGGGCTGCCAGCGGGTGACGGAAAGATCGCCCCAGCGGCTGTAGCCGGAGCCGGTCGCGGTCACCATCACCGAATAGCGGCCATTCGACATCACATTGGTCGAACGCAACGCCCGCGCGGGATCGAGCACGATGCGGGTGTCGGGGCTCTCGGTCTCCGTCTCGTCCTTGGAGCGCTCGTCGGCCTCGGTGCGGACGGTGGCGGTCGGAATGTCGCGCGGCGCCCTCTCCTGCAGCAGCAATTCGGCCGATTCAATGACCGGATCGCTGTGGAAGCGATCGCGCAGGCGACCTTCGAAGATGGCGTCGGCGACGGCGGCGATCGACATGCCCGAATGATGGGCATAGTAGTTCAGCACGACCGCGTGGTTGGTGCCTTCCGGTACGCGCTGCGGCGTGAAGTCGACCGCATCGTAATAGCCATGACGGCCAAGCGCGCCGATCTCGCGCAGCCGGGTCAGATTCTGCACCGCTTCGCGCGGGTTGAACTGCGCCGCCATGATGGTCGCGTAAGGCGCAATCACCGTGTTCTGGCCAAGGCCACGCTTCAGCCCAAGCCCCGGCACGCCGAAATTGGTGTACTGATAGGTCAGTTCCCGGTCGCGGGCGTTGTAGGCCGCTTCCGAAATGCCCCACGGCACATTCTTCTGCCGGCCATACTGCATCTGGCGCTTGATGATCAGCTTGCTCGTCTGGTTGAGGATCGAGCCTTGCGGCTCCTTCATCACCAGCGGCGGCATCAGATATTCGAACATCGAGCCGGACCACGACATCAGCGCGCCCTGGAAGCCGATCTCGACGATCGGGCGGCCAAGCCTGAACCAATGTTCGGTCGGCAGATCGCCCTTGGCGATGGCGAACAGGCTGGTCAGCCGCGCCTCGGAGGCGAGAAGGTCGTAGCAGCTTTCGTCGAGCTGATGTTCCTCGACCCGGTAGCCGATCGACAAAAGCTTGCGCTCCGGCCGCATCAGGAAGGCGAACTCCATCTCGAAGGCGAAACGACGGGTGCGCTCGCGCAAGGTGAGCAGCTTGGCACGCAGAGCCTCGACGGCGTTCTCGTCGCTGTGGGCGTCGTGGACGTGCGCCTCGCAGGTGGTTTCGAGCCGTGCCGTCCAGTCGACGATGACGTCGCTTTGCGGCGATGCGGCTTCGGTGTGAATGGCGGTGGCGAGCTTGCGGATTTCGCCGGCCAGCACCGCCAGGTTGATGGTGCGGATGGAGGCCATTTCCGGCTGTGCCTTGATCGTCTCAACCGCGCGACGCATGCCGTCGAGGCGATCGACAAGGCGTTGGCGCAACGGGCGCAACTGGCGGCGGTCGTCGGGCAGTTCATCGAGGCTTTCGCTCAGGATGGTCACCGTATCGAGGATGCCTTCGAAATCGCCCTGCAGGTGGACGGAAGGGGCTTCCGCCCATTCGGCGCAGGCAGCCGCCACCGCCACCAGGTGGCCGGCGAGATTGCCGCTGTCGACAGCCGAGATGTAGAGCGGATAAAGCGGCTTCAGCGTCGTGGTATCGTACCAGTTGAAGAGATGGCCACGATGGCGCGGCATGCTCTCGATGGTGGTCATGGTGGCGTCGATGCGGGTGATGGCATCGGACAGGCTGATCCAGCCGAAATCGCGTGCCGAGACGACCGAGAGCAAGTAGACGCCGATATTGGTCGGCGAGGTGCGCGGCGCCACGACTGGCGCGGGGCTCTCCTGGAAATTGTCCGGCGGCAGATTGTGATGCCCTGCCGTCACGAAGCTCTCGAAATAATGCCAGGTACGGCGCGCCACGGTGCGCAGCGTGTGGATGTCGGCTTGCGATATGCGCAGCCGATCCTCGGTTTCAGCGGAGCGGCTGATCCAGCTGGCGATCGCCGGCGAGCCGATCCAGAACAAGGCAAAGAAAAAGGCGACGAAGGCACCCGTGGAATCGGCCAGCACCGGAATGGCGAGGCCGACAAAGCCGATGATCACGGCGCCGTACATCATTCCGTAGTAGGAGCCGACATCGTTGTCGCCGGCCTTGTGCGCCTGCGAGGCGGTGCGCCATTCCAGGAGGTTCTGCCGGCTGACGAACAGCCGGTAGAGCGTGCGCACGATGGCATCGCCCATCATCCAGGCGTTATGTGCCATCAGCACGATCTTCAGCGCCACCATGGCGGTGCCGAAGGCGACGTCGCGCGCCAGCGCCGAGAAATGGCCGCGCGGCGTCTGGTCGCCGCTCTTGGGCAGGATGGCGTTGACGACGTCGAAGGTCGGCGCCATGAACAGGCTCAGGATCAGCAAGGCCTGCCACTGCGCGGCCTGCGTGAAGGGCAGCAAGGTCCAGCCGGCGATCGCCGCCATCACCCAGAAGATCGGCGTCAGCGAGCGGCGCAGATTGTCGACCATCTTCCAGCGCGACAGGGCCGGAACGCCGGAGCGCGGGTTGAAGATGTACCCCAAAAGCTGCCAGTCGCCGCGCGCCCAGCGATGGTGGCGCGAGGCATCGACCGAGTAGCGGGTCGGGTAATCTTCGACCAGTTCGACGTCGGTGACCAGCGCGGCGCGCGCCAGCGCGCCTTCGAGCAGATCGTGGCTGAGAATGGTGTTTTCCTCGATGCGGCCCTGCAAAGCGGCCTCGAAGGCATCGACATGATAGAGACCCTTGCCGGTGAAGGACCCGTCGCTGAAGACGTCCTGATAGAGGTCCGAAACAGCGAAGACATAAGGATCAAGGCCGCGATTGGCCGAGAACACGCGCTGGAAGAACGAAGCTTCGTCGCCGCTGGTGAGCGAAGCGGTGATGCGCGGCTGCAGGATGGTATAGCCGGCGGTGACGACGCGCCTGGTGGCGTCGAAATGCGGACGGTTGAGCGGATGGCAAAGCTTGCCGACAAGGCTCGATACCGCATCGCGGGTGGTGCGGGTATCGGCGTCGAGCGTCATCACATGGACGACTTTTTCCGGCAGCGGCACTTCGAGCGGCAGGAAGGTGGTATCGCTGTCGCCGCGCAGCAAGAGATCGAGTTCGTGCAGTTTGCCGCGCTTGCGCTCCCAACCCATCCAGGACCCTTGAGCGGCATTGTAGAGCCGGCGGCGGTGCAGGATGTAAAAGCGCGGCGCGCCTTCGGAGGGATAGCGCGCATTGAGGCGGGCGATTTCGGCGCGAGCGAAGTCGAGGATCTCGGTATCGGCCGCATCGATCTCGATCTTGCTGTCGGGCCAATCCGAAAGCAGCGCGAAATGGATCTCGTCCGCCAGATTGGCAAGGTAATGCACTTCGATGTTGCGGATGTTTTCCTCGACATCGTCACGGGAGCCGATCAGCGACGGCACGACCACCAGGGTGCGCGCCTCGGGCGGCACGCCGTGCCTGTAGTCATAGCCGATCAGGCGTGTCGGCTTGAGGAAGAGCGAGACCACGGTGTTGAAGAAAGCGAGCGCGCCTTCGCTGGCCGGCACGGCAAACAGGGCCAGCATCAGCACGATGGACGGAACCGACAGGCCGAGATTGGAAAGGGCGTTGCCCGACAGGACGAGCAGCAGGACGGTCAGGGCGAAGACGGGCAGGACGATGCCAAGCCATCCGGTCTTGGCGAAGGTCCGCTTGACGATCTGGCTGATCGTGGGCCGATAACCGATCGTCTTTTCGAGTTCCAGCCGACGCGGGCCAACGAGATAGAAACCGACATCGGTGTGAACGGATGCAGCTTGGGCATCAACCCCCTCACCGCTCTCCGGGACGGTTTCGCTGACAGCATGGCCGGCTAGTTCGATGGCTTTTTCGGCGACACGGTACTCCGACAGGTTCGAGCGGCGTGCCAGTTCCTCGATCGCGGTGCGGTATTGATCGCGCGAGAAGAAGTCGAGCGCGGCGAAATCAGTGCGCTCGCGCAGCACGGTATCGATGCGGCTGACGCCTTCGAACCACACCGTCCAGTCGACGTCGTTGATGAGGCGCAGGCCGCGAACGATGTTGCCGGTGGTCACATTGCCGCTGGACAGCGTCTGGTGCTCGGAAATGATGATTTCCTCGGCATCCGAGCCGGTCTTTTCGAGTTCGCCTTCCAGCCACTCCAGCGCCTTGCCGGCATTCTGCGATCCGTCACGCAGGCGATAGAGCAGCTGAGTGGCGAAGGTGGTGTCCTGTGCATGCGCGCTGAAATTGGCAAGGATCGCCTGCCGGTCCGGATTGTCGTCGGTCGCCAGCACCTTGTCGGCCACGTCGTTGGCGATCTGGCGCATCTGGCGGGTGCGGTTGACCCTGACCGCCAGGCGGCGGAGGTTTTCGATGAGCACGAAGCGCAAAAGGGACGGCAGTGCCCAGAGTTCGCCGATTTTCAGCGGCTCGACCGACTGAAAACCCTGGACGATGGACTTGAACATGGTCGCCGAGACGGAACTGTCGGAATGCGCGACATAGGTCCAGGCCAGCGCCAATGCGCGCGGCACGGTGCCGCCATCGGGCAGTTTCAGCGTTGGCAATTGCCGGTAGAAGCGGCGCGGCAGGTCGCGTTTGACCTGGAAAATGGTTTCCTCGATCAGATAGTTGTTGTCGAGCAGCCATTGCGCGGCCGGCGTGATGGTTTCGCCCCTCCCCTGCGCGGCATTGGTCGACCGGTAGACCTCGAGGATCTTCTTGGCGCTGTCACGGATGCGGGCCTGGAAGTCGAACGGGATCAGGCCGAACAGATCCGTCAGATCGCCCTTGGCAAGGCTCTCGCCGAGCAGCCGGAGCCGTTCCTCCGGCAGGAATACCGATCGTATCGGCTCTTCCGTGACGGCCGGGAAGCTCGCGCTTGTCTTCTCGATCTGGGCTGGGTTCGTCTGAATATTCATTGAAAATTCCGTAAGCGGGCACTCAGCGGCGTCACCGCCACGGCAATGGCCCTAAAACCGGTTCAAATGCAATCGGCTGCATCAACCCCTATGCCGAAAGTTTGTTTCCGCACCACGACGGAGCGTCATCTTTCGACCAACTCAAAGACGAGCGCCCCTCGCTCCCGTCGGGACCGATCGACGGAGAGGATTCGGGCTTTTTCGTGATGCCATCGTCAGTGTACGCTATATTTCGCCGGCATCGCGATCATGTTTGGAAACAGGCGGTAACCGTTGGCGGCAAACCCGTCAGGCGGCCCTGATTATGCGGACCACGAAAAGGGTCGCATCCGGGGCGGGCTCAACCCGCAAGATAGGCACATCCGGCCCGAGCAGCAGGGTGTCGAGCGGCTCGAGGCGGATAGGCGTGGCGCCGGCGAAAATGGCATGGCCTCTGTGGCAAAGGATGAGGGTGGAACAGGCCTCGGTCGAGATTTCCACAGGCGCCGAAACCGGCAGGCGTTCGACTTGATGCAACATGCGGCCGCGGCGGGTCATGACGTTGAGATCGGTAATCGGGCCCGCGATCAGCGCGGCACTCGTGGGCTGGTCGGCTGGAAAGGAAAAAGGCTGGGAAGCCGCTGTCATCCGCTCGGGCGGACGGCCGGCGACATTAAGCACGATCCCCTCGCCTTCCAGAACCGACAGGGTGCGGTCGATGCCGGCAAAGCTGGAGAACGGCCCGCTCGTCTCGACCCGGGCCATCGAGACGCGCCAGTCGAAATCGTCGAGCCCAGCGCCAGCGGGCGAGACGGCGATCTCGGTCGTCGTACCGCCGCCGTTCTTCCACGGCATGACGCGGTAGTCGGCGGCACGAAGAACGCGCATGGCTTAGCCCAAAATGCCAGGCAGGTTGAGCTGGTGCTCCTTGGCGCATTCGATCGCAATGTCATAGCCGGCATCGGCGTGGCGCATGACGCCGGTCGCCGGGTCGTTCCACAACACCCGTTCCAGGCGCCTTGCAGCATCCGGCGTGCCGTCGGCAACGATAACCATGCCGGCATGCTGCGAGAAACCCATGCCGACGCCGCCACCATGATGCAGCGACACCCAGGTGGCGCCCGAAGCTGTGTTGAGCAACGCATTGAGCAGCGGCCAATCGGACACGGCGTCCGAACCGTCCTTCATCGCTTCCGTCTCGCGGTTTGGCGAGGCGACCGAACCGGAATCGAGGTGATCGCGGCCGATGACGACGGGCGCCTTCAGTTCGCCCTTGGCCACCATCTCGTTGAAGGCGAGACCCAGCCGGTGCCGGTCGCCGAGGCCAACCCAGCAGATGCGCGCCGGCAACCCCTGAAAGGAGATCCGCTCGCGGGCCATGTCCAGCCAATTGTGCAGATGGGTGTTGCCGGGAGTGAGCTCGCGGACCTTGGCGTCGGTTTTGTAGATGTCCTCTGGATCACCGGAGAGTGCTGCCCAGCGGAACGGGCCGATTCCGCGGCAAAAGAGGGGACGGATATAGGCCGGCACGAAACCGGGGAAGGCAAAGGCGTTTTCAAACCCTTCATCCTTGGCGACTTGGCGAATATTGTTGCCATAGTCGAGCGTCGGCACGCCGGCGTTCCAGAACGCCACCATCGCCTCGACATGTTCGCGCATGGAGGCGCGAGCCGCCTTCTCGACCGCCCTGGGGTCGCTGACACGCTTTTCGCGCCACTCGGCAATCGTCCAGCCCTTCGGCAGATAGCCGTTGATGGGGTCGTGGGCAGAGGTCTGATCGGTGACCATGTCGGGGCGGATGCCGCGACGGAACATTTCGGGTACGATCTCGGCGGCGTTGCCGAGCAGGCCGACGGACTTCGCCTCGCCGGCCTTGGTCCAGCGCTCGATCATTTCCATGGCTTCGTCGAGCGTCTCGGCTCTCTCGTCGACATAGCGGGTGCGCAGGCGGAAATCGATCGAGTCGGGATTGCATTCGATCGCCAGGCAGCAGGCGCCGGCCATGACGGCGGCCAACGGCTGCGCGCCGCCCATGCCGCCGAGGCCGCCGGTCAATATCCATTTTCCCCTGAGATTGCCGCCATAATGCTGGCGGCCGGCCTCGACGAAGGTCTCGTAGGTGCCCTGCACGATGCCTTGCGTGCCGATGTAGATCCAGGAGCCGGCCGTCATCTGGCCGTACATCATCAGGCCCTTTTTATCGAGCTCGTTGAATTTCTCCCAGGTCGCCCAGTGCGGCACCAGATTGGAGTTGGCGATGAGCACGCGTGGCGCGTCCGGGTGGGTGCGAAACACGCCGACCGGCTTGCCCGACTGCACCAGCAGCGTCTCGTCCTCGCCAAGCATCTTCAGCGAAGCAACGATCTGGTCGAAATCGTTCCAGGTCCGCGCCGCCCGGCCGATGCCGCCGTAGACGACCAGTTCGTTGGGGTTTTCGGCAACGTCCGGGTCCAGGTTGTTCATCAGCATGCGCAGCGGCGCTTCGGTGGTCCAATACCTGGCATTGAGCTTGTCGCCGCGCGGGGCGCGCACTTCGCGTATGTTGTGACGGGGATTGTTCATCATTGTCCCTTTCGGACGAGGCGGCGCGTCAGTGCCCGGCCCAGTCAATGGCGGTTTGAAGAATTCGCGTCAGCGTGGCGCGGATCGGAGCGGCGAACGCGGCGTCGTAGGGCACCGGCCAATTGTCCGGCGTGCCCTTCCCCTCGGGCTCGCGCATATAGCCTCGATTGGAGAGTTCCATCTGCAGCGCGTGCACGCCCTGTAGCGGCTGGCCAAAATGGCGCGTTATCCACCCACCCTTGAAGCGTCCGTTGACGACAAAAGTCTCGCCGGTTTCGGCCATGATCTGGTTGACCATCGCCTGCAACGTCGGATCGGCGCTCTTGCCGTCATTCGTGCCGAGATTGAACACCGGCAGCGTGCCTTCGAACAGGCGTGGCAGCACCGAGCGGATCGAATGGCAGTCATAGAGGACAATCTTGCCATGCAAGGTGCGCAACCTGTCGATCTCGGCCTGCAAGGCGGCGTGATAGGGTGCAAAGAACTTCAGCCGGCGCTCGTCGATCTCCGATGGCCCCGGCTCTTCGCCGTCGCGGTAGAGCGGGTCGCCGTCAAAGGTTTCGGTCGGGCACAAGCCGGTGGTTGCCTGGCCGGGATAGAGCGAGGCGCCGGATGGATCGCGGTTGACGTCGATGACGGTGCGCGAGATCGCGGTGTGCACGACAGTGGCGCCGAGACCGGCGGCGAAATCATAGAGATTGTCGATCCACCAGTCGCAATCACGACGGCCGAGCCAAGGCGAGACCAGCCGGTTTTCGAGGCCGGCGAGGTCGATACCGGTGTGCGGGATCGACACCAACAGCGGCGCCGTGCCGCGCGTGACCGTGAGCCAGGGGCTGGCCGTCATCACGCCGCTCCGGCAATCGACGGCAGTGCCACAGCGCTCGCGGCTTTCACAGCCGCACCACTGCGCACCATGGCGATCGCCTTTTCCATGTCGGGATGGAAATGCCGGTCGTTATCGAGATGCGGCACCTCGGCGCGAACCAGCTTGCGCACGGCTTCCAGTGCTGCGCTCGACGCCAGCGGCTGATGGAAATCACAGCCTTGCGCGGCGGCCAGCAACTCGATGCCGATCACCGCGGTTGCATTCTCGACCATGCCGATCAGGCGGCGTGCGCCATGCGCGGCCATCGAGACGTGGTCTTCCTGGTTGGCCGAGGTCGGGATGGAATCGACGCTGGCCGGATAGGCCTTCTGCTTGTTTTCCGAAACAAGCGCGGCCGCCGTAACCTGCGGGATCATGAAGCCGGAGTTCAGACCGGGCTTGGGCGTCAGGAAAGCGGGCATGCCTGACAGCGCTGGATCGACCAGCATGGCGATGCGGCGTTCCGACAGCGAGCCGATCTCGCAGACGGCCAGCGCGATCATGTCGGCGGCGAAAGCCACCGGCTCGGCGTGGAAATTGCCGCCGGACAGAGCGGTATCGTCTTCTGCGAAGATCAGCGGGTTGTCGGTGACGCCATTGGCCTCGGTTTCGAGCGTATCGGCGGCCTTGCGCAGGACATCGAGTGCGGCGCCCATCACTTGCGGCTGGCAACGCAGGCAATAGGGATCCTGCACACGCTCGTCGCCGACCCGGTGCGACTCGCGGATGGCGCTGCCGGCCATCAAATCGCGCAGTGCGTCCGCGGTCTCGATCTGGCCACGGTGCTTTCTCAGCAGATGAATGCGCGGGTCGAACGGCGCGTCGGAACCCTTTGCCGCGTCGGTCGAAAGCGCGCCGGCGACAAGCGCCGACTGGTAGAGCACCTCGGCATCGAACAAAGCGGCCAGTGCATAGGCCGTCGAAAACTGCGTGCCGTTGAGCAGCGCAAGGCCCTCCTTGGCACCCAATGTCACGGGCTCCAGCCCGTGCGAGACGAAGGCAACCTTGGCCGGGAAACGGCCATGCGGAGTAAAGCATTCGCCGACGCCGATAATCACCGCCGTCATATGCGACAGCGGGGCAAGGTCGCCGGAGGCGCCGACGGAACCTTGCGCCGGCACGACCGGGATGACGTCGTTGGCCAGCATCGCTTCAAGCAGCTCGATGGTCTGCGAGCGCACGCCGGAGGCGCCCTGCGCGAGGCTCGCAAGTTTCAGCGCCATCATCAGCCGGGCAACGGCAACGGGCATCGGCTCGCCCACGCCCGCGGCATGCGAAAGCACGATGTTGCGCTGCAGCGTCTCGAGATCGTCGGCGGGGATGCGCACGCTGGCCAGCTTGCCGAAACCAGTGTTGATGCCATAGACCGGCTCACCCTTGGCAACGATGCGCGCGACAGCTTCGGCACTCGCCTTGATTTTCGGACGGCAGGCATCGTCCAGTTTCGGCACGGCGCCACGGTATATGGCGCGCCAGTCGGCCAGCGTCGCATTGCCGGGCTTCAGGGTCAGTTCGGTCATTGTCCTCTCCAGATGCGGGCATGCAGCGGGTTGAAGCCCATGCGGTAGACGAGTTCGGCGGGACACTCGATGTCCCAGATCGCCAGATCGGCGGATTTGCCTGATACCAGCGTGCCGGTCTCGCCGAGCAGCCCCAGCGCACGCGCTGCTTCGCGGGTGACGCCAGCAAGACATTCGTCGACCGTCATGCCGAACAGGGTGGCCGCCATGTTCATGGTCAGAAGCAGCGAGGTCAGCGGCGAGGTGCCGGGATTGTTGTCGGTGGCAACAGCCATTCTGACGCCATGCTGGCGAAACAGGCCGATCGGTGGCTTCTTGGTCTCGCGGATGAAGTAGTAGGCGCCGGGCAGGATCGTCGCCACGGTCCCCGCCTTGGCCATTGCCACCGCGCCTGGCTCGTCGGTATATTCGAGATGGTCGGCCGACAACGCGCCATAGCGGGCGGCAAGTTCAGCGCCATGCAGATTGGACAGCTGGTCGGCGTGAAGTTTGACGGGCAAGCCAGCCACCTGGGCGACATCGAAAACGCGCGCCATCTGCTCCGGCGAAAAGGCGATGCCTTCACAGAACCCATCGACGGCATCGGCCAAGCCTTCCTCGACGACGCCGGGAAGGATCGTTTTGGCAACGAGATCGATGAAGGCATCCTTGTCGCCCTTGGCTTCCGGCGGCAGCGCGTGGGCGCCAAGGAAGGTCGTGCGAACCGTCACCCGGCGTTCATTGCCCAGCTGTCGCGCGGCGCGCAGTGACTTCTTCTCGTTTTCGAGATCGAGGCCATAGCCCGACTTTACTTCCACTGTGGTTACGCCCTCGGCAATCAGCGCATCGAGGCGCGGCAGCGTCTGGGCAACCAGGTCGCCCTCGCTGGCAGCACGCAAGGATTTGACCGACGAGACGATGCCGCCGCCGGCCCTGGCGACTTCCTCATAAGTGGCGCCGGCCAGCCGCATCTCGAATTCGTTGGCGCGGTTCCCAGCGTGGATCAGATGGGTGTGACAGTCGATCAGGCCGGGCGTAATCCAGCGGCCCTCGCAATTGATGATCTCGCCTTGGGCAAAGGCCGAGGGCATCTCGGATTGCGGACCGGCATAGATAATGCGGCCGTCGCGCGCGGCGAGCGCACCATGCTCGACGATACCCAATCCGGCAGAATTTTCAGCCATGGTCGCCAGACGCGCATTGCGCCACAGGCGAAGCCCCCCTGCGTGGTTTTTGCTGCTCTCTACGGCCATCATCTTTTCCGTTTCAATCGGTGGCGATTATGTATATACATATTGAAACGCACTGCAAGTGCCATCATCACATACGAGACCGGAAAGCGGAGAGAAAAGTGACCGATATCTTTGCGGAACAGGCGCTTCTTCCTAACGGCTGGCACGACAATGTGCGGATCACTTTTGCCAATGGGCGCATTACGGCCGTGGAGCCTGAAGCCGCCGCCTTGCCCGGTGATGAACGCCATTCCATTCTGCTGCCAGGCATGCCCAACCTGCACAGCCACGCCTTCCAGCGCGGCATGGCCGGCCTTGCCGAGTTGCGAGGCCCCTCCGCCGACAGTTTCTGGAGCTGGCGCGAGGTGATGTACCGCTTCGCGCTGTCGATGACTCCCGACCAGGTCGAGGCGGTGGCGGCGCAGCTCTATGTCGAAATGCTGGAGGCCGGTTTTTCCCGCGTCGGCGAATTTCATTATCTGCACCATGATCGGGATGGACAACCCTATGCCAACCCAGCCGAGATGGCCGAGCGCATCGCTGCCGCGGCTGGCGAAACGGGTATCGGCCTGACGCTGCTGCCGGTGTTTTACGCCCACTCCTCTTTCGGCGGCGCAGCTCCGAATGAGGGCCAGCGCCGATTCATCAACGATGTGAATCGGTTCGCCCGGCTTGTGGAGAAAAGCCGTGAATCGGTTCGCGCGCTGAATCAAGCTGTCGTCGGCGTCGCGCCGCACAGTCTGCGCGCCGCGACGCCTGAAGAGCTGATCGAAGTCACCGCCATGGCGCCAAACGGACCGATCCACATCCACATCGCCGAACAGGTCAGGGAAGTCGAGGACTGCCTTGCCTGGTCCGGCGCGCGTCCGGTCGAATTTCTGCTTGGGGCTGCCGCTATCGACCAGCGTTGGTGCCTGATTCACGCCACCCATATGACGGATGCCGAGACCATCGGCATGGCGAAGACCGGCGCCATTGCCGGCCTTTGCCCGATCACGGAGGCCAATCTCGGCGACGGCACCTTTGCCGCGCCATTGTTCAGGGAGCATGGCGGCCGCTTCGGCATCGGCTCCGATTCCAATGTGCTGATCGGCCTGCCCGACGAATTGCGCCAGCTCGAATATTCGCAGCGCCTCGCGCACCGCGCCCGCAATGTGCTTGCGGTAGCCGGCGGCTCAACAGGCCGCGCCCTGTTCGACGCAGCGCTTGACGGCGGTGGCGTCGCCCTTGGTGCCGGCGCCTCGCAAATCGCGACTGGGGCATCCGCCGATCTCGTCTCGCTCGACGTCGGTAGTCCCTCGCTGGCTGGCAAGACCGGCGACGCGATCCTCGATGCCTGGATCTTTGCCAATGGCAGCAAGGTCGATTGCGTCTGGGTGCATGGCAAGAAACAGGTCAGCGCTGGCAGACACGCCAAGCGCGGGGCTATCGCCGCACGGTTTCGCAGCGTGATGACTGCGCTTTCCGAGGGTTAACGCAGATGAGCATGGCTGAACGGACGGACATAGACGACAGCGAGACCGTCTCGCTGCATCAGCGCATCCTGTCCGATATCCGCGAAAAGATCCTGTCCGGCACCTGGGCGCCCGGCCACCGTATCCCGTTCGAACATGAGCTGACCGCCGAATACAAATGCTCACGCATGACGGTGAACAAGGCTCTGTCGCAGTTGGCCAAGGCAGGTCTGATTGAACGCCGCCGCCGGTCGGGCAGTTTTGTCCGCCAGCCGCAATCGCAGGCAGCGGTGCTGGAGCTTCACGACATCAGGATCGAGGTCGAGGCGCTCGGCCTGCCCTATCGCTACGAACGGCTGGAACGCCTGAGGCGGCGCAGCAACGTGGAGGACAGGGCGTTGCTCGGATTGTCCGCCGCGGGTTCGGTGCTGGCGGTCGAAGGCCTTCATTTTGCCGGCGAACGGCCATTCGCACTCGAGCAACGTCTGATCAATCTTTCGGCGGTCGCGGAAGCCGGGGACGAAGAGTTTCTGGAAATCGCGGCGGGTCCATGGCTGATCGGCCGCGTGCCGTGGAGCGAGGCCGAACATCGGATACGCGCCGTGGCCGCCGATGAGACTATCGCCGACGTGCTCGATATCGATCCTGGCGCGCCTTGCCTGGTCGTGGAGCGCCGCACCTGGAGCGCGGAGCACCCGGTTACACACGTGCGCTTCATCTATCCGGCGGAAAGCCACACGCTGGTGGCAAGGTTCACGCCGTCGCAGGGGTAAGCCGATCTCCCGCTTGGGGAAGATCGGCACCTACAGCCGCTTTACAGCGCAGCCGTAATAATAATCTCGACCAGATATTCGGGGCCGGCGAGCTTCGCCTCGCCGGTGGCGCGAGCGGGTGTGTGGCCCTGCGGCACCCATTTGTCCCATTCGGAATTCATCTCGGCGAAGGTGCCCATGTCGGCCAGCCAGATGATCGCCTGGACGATCTTGGTCTTGTCGGTGCCGGCCTTGGCCAGCAATTCGTCGATGGTCGCGAGGATGTCGCGGGTCTGCGCGGCGACGTTGCCGCCGGGCTCGCCGACCTGGCCGGCCAGATAGACGGTGTTGCCGTGTATGACGATCTGGCTCATGCGCGGGCCAACATCGATGCGACGAATGCTCATTGCGAGGTTCCTTCGTTTGAGGGTTGCGCTTGTTTAGAGTCGGCGTGGGCTTCGGGCAAGGCCGCCGGCGCCAAATCTCCTTGGACCAGCGCGGAAGAAACTCACGGCAAGTTGAGCCGCCGGGTCGCAAATTCACCGGATTGGCCTGTTGACTAATGTAATAACATCACATATCCAACGGCCACTATCGCGGCCAGGCTCGACTTCCCAACGGAACGATATGACCCAGACCTGCCTAACCTTCCGTGACCTGACGCTGGGCTACAACAGCCATCCCGCGATCCATCACCTCGATGGCACGATCTGCAAGGGTTCGCTGACGGCCGTGGTCGGGGCCAATGGCTCCGGAAAATCGACGCTGATGAAGGGTATTGTCGGCGTACTGAAGCCAATGGCCGGCGAGGTCATCCGCGCGTCGGGCGTGCGGGCAGCTTATCTGCCGCAGCAGTCGGAACTCGATCGCTCCTTTCCCGCCCGCGTCGTCGATCTGGTCTCGCTTGGCCTGTGGCCGAAGCGCGGCATGCTCGGCCGCTATACCAGGGAAGATCGCGAAGCCGTCAGCCAAGCATTGATGGCCGTCGGCCTCGGCGGCTTCGAGAAGCGGCCGATCGACACGCTGTCGGGCGGCCAGCTGCAGCGCACGCTGTTTGCCCGCGTGCTGTTGCAGGATGCCGACCTGATCCTGCTCGACGAGCCCTTCAACGCGGTCGACGCCAAGACGGTCGGTGACCTCATTGCCCTGATCAAGCGCTGGCATGGCGAAGAGCGCACCATCATGGTGGTGGTCCATGATCTGGACCTGGTGCGCCAGAATTTTCCCGAAACACTGCTGCTTGCCCGCCAGCCGGTTGCCTGGGGCGATACCCGGGAGACGCTGAAGCCTGAGAACCTGCTGCGCGCGCGCCGCTTCCACGAAGCCTGGGAAGAGAACGCCCCCTGGTGCGAGCCTGACGAGCACGCTCATGGCCATGATCATGATCATCATGGCCATGATCACGACCATCACCATGGCGCCGGACCGAGGGCCGCCTGATGGACGCGCTCTACAGTCTCTTCATTGCTCCCTTCGCCGATTTCGGGTTCATGCAGCGGGCGCTGTTCGGCTCGCTGATGCTGTCGCTCGGCGCCTGCCCCATCGGCGTCTTCCTGATGCTGCGGCGCATGAGCCTGTCGGGTGACGCCATGGCGCATGCCATCCTGCCAGGAGCGGCCGCCGGCTTCCTGTTCTATGGCCTTGAAATCCTGCCGATGACCATTGGCGGCCTGATCGCTGGCGTCATCGTCGCGCTCGGTGCTGGCGCTGTCTCGCGCTTCACCATCCAGCGCGAGGACGCCTCGATGGCCGCCTTCTATCTGATTTCGCTCGCCATCGGCGTGCTGATGGTGTCGATCCGCGGCTCCAGCGTCGATCTCATGCATGTGCTGTTCGGCACGGTGCTGGCGCTCAACAACGAGGCATTGATGCTGATTGGCGGCATCGTCGCGGTGACGTTGGCCAGCCTGGCCATCTTCTGGCGGGCGCTGGTCGCCGAATGCCTCGACCCGCTGTTCCTGCGTTCGGTCAGCCGCATGGGCAGCCCGGTGCATTTCATCTTCCTCGGCCTCGTCGTGCTCAACCTCGTCGGCGGCTTCCAGGCGCTCGGCACGTTGCTATCCGTCGGATTGATGATGCTGCCGGCGGCAGCCGCGCGATTCTGGACCGCACGCGTCGAGCCGATGTGCGTACTGGCGGTGCTGATCGGCTTTGCCTCCTGCATTGCCGGATTGCTCTTGTCCTATCAGGCGTCGTTGCCGTCCGGCCCGGCCATCATCCTGTCGGCCGGAGTCGTCTATTTCGCCTCGATCCTGTTAGGCACGCGCGGCATCCTGCGCGGTCGCATCATCCATCACCGTCACAGAACGGCCTGATCCGCCTCACCCTCTAGAAGGAACCCCGCTTATGCTGAAAACGATCCGTGCCGGCCTGACGTTGAGCGTTATAACATTAACTGCCTTTGGCGCATCATCGGCCTTCGCGGCGCCGCTGAAGGTGGTCGCCAGCTTTACGGTCATTGCCGACTTTGCCAAAAACGTCGGCGGCGACCGCGTCGCGATCACCACGATTGTCGGGCCGGATGGCGACGCCCATGTCTATGAGCCAAGCCCTGCCGACGCGGTCGCCATGGCGAAGGCCGACATCGTGCTGGTCAACGGCCTGCATTTCGAAGGTTTCCTGCAGCGGCTGGTCGATGCCAGCGCCACCAAGGCCTCGATCGTCACGCTGACCAAGGGTGTGACGCCGATCGACTTCAAGCCTGAATTCGCCGAAGCCGACGCGGCCGAAGGCGCCGGCACCGGCGGCGGCAAGACGGTCACAGACCCGCACGCCTTCCAGTCGATCGCCAATGCCAGAATCTATGTGAAGAACATCGCCGAAGCTTTCTGTGCGGCCGACAGCGACGGCTGCGTCAGCTACCAGACCAATGCCGCCGCCTACACCAAGAAGCTCGACGCGCTGGAAGGCGAAGTGAAGGCGGCGATCCAGTCGATCCCCGAAGCAAAGCGCGTCGTCATCACCTCGCATGACGCCTTCGGCTATTTCGAGCACGAATACGGCCTGACCTTCCTCGCCCCGCAAGGTATCTCGACCGATTCCGAGCCGTCGGCCGCCGATGTCGCCAAGTTGGTCGAGCAGGTCAAGCAGGACAAGGCCGCGGCCATCTTCGTCGAGAACATCACCAACACTCGCCTGATCGAGCAGATTGCCAGCGAGACCGGCATCAAGGTCGGCGGCACGCTTTACTCGGACGCGCTGTCGCAGCCCGACGGCCCCGGCTCGACCTATATCGACATGATGCACAACAACATCCGCCAGATCAAAGGCGCCATTCTCGGCAGCTGAGTTTGATCTGCGGCCAGCCGGGCCGTATCGGCCCGGTTGGATTTTCTGGCGCGCGATGTCTATTTGGCAGAGAATTCCTTCGATGCGGATTGCCGCCCCCCTCCCGGAGTGGCAAGACTGCCGTCAAAGAGATCGCGAGGATACGAGCCATGGAATACCGCCAGATCAGCGAAGACTATTCGGTCTCGGGCCAGATCCAGCCCGAGGACGTTGCCGCCATCAAGGAAGCCGGCTTCAAGAGCGTGATCTGCAACCGGCCTGATGATGAGCAGCCGGGACAGCCTTCGGCGGACACGCTCAAGGCCGCGGTCGAGGCCGCTGGCCTCGCCTTTCGCTACATTCCGGTGATCAGCGGCCAGATCACGCGAGAGAATGTCGACGACCAGGCCGAGGCACTCGACGAACTCGACGGCCCGGTGTTCGCCTATTGCCGCTCCGGCGCCCGCTGTACCAATCTGTACGGGCTGATCCAGCAGTCGAAGGGTTAAATCGGCAGCGCGCCGGTCTCCTTCAGCGTCTCCAGCACGATCGCCGTCTTCACATGCTGCACGGATTCGTGCGGCAGGAGCACGCCGTTGACGAATTCCGACAGTGATTTGAGGTCTGGCGTTACGACCTTCAGGATGTAATCCATCTCGCCGGTCAGTGCGTGAGCCTCCTGCACCTCGGGCAGCCGTGCCACCAATTCGCCGAAGCGGCGCGCATTGTCGCGATTGTGGGTGGCCAGTGTCACCGAGATGACGTTGACCAGCGAGAAACCGAGCTTGTCGCGGTCGAGCACCGCTCGATAGCCCTTGATGTAGCCGTCCTCCTCCAACCGTTGGCGGCGGCGCGAGCATTGCGAGGCAGAGAGGTTCACCCGCTCGGAGAGATCGTTGTTGGTGAGCCGCGCGTCGCCTTGCAAAAGCGCCATTATCTTGCGGTCGAAGTGGTCAATGCGCGCGTCATCCATGACTTTTGCCGTCATCATGCACGATTCGCGCATGACATCACCATTTCAAGCGTTTGAATGCAAGCACCGTGCGCCGGCTCCGCGATATTATGAGCTTGGACGGCTTTTCGGGCCGAGCAGCTTCCGGAGGATATATCATGGGTCCTTTCCCGCACGACGCCCCGCCCGCCACGATCAGCAAGGACAACCCCGCCGGCACCGACGGTTTCGAGTTCGTCGAATTCGCGCATGCGGAGCCGCAGAAGCTGGCCGAGCTGTTCGCCCGCATGGGTTATGTCGCGGTAGCCAGGCATCGCACCAAGGACATCACCGTCTGGCGCCAGGGCGACATCAACTATGTCGTCAATGCCGAGCCCGGCTCGCATGCGATGAAATTCGCCGACAAGCACGGCCCCTGTGCTGCCTCGATGGCCTGGCGGGTGGTTGATGCCAAGCACGCTTTCGAGCATGCCGTCTCGAAGGGCGCCACGCCTTACGAAGGCGACGACAAGGCGCTCGACGTGCCTGCTATCGTCGGCATCGGCGGCTCGCTGCTCTATTTCATCGACCGCTATGGCAAGAAGGGCTCGGCCTACGACGCCGAATTCGAGTGGCTGGGCGAACGCGACCCCAAGCCGCAAGGCGTCGGCTTCTATTTCCTCGACCACCTGACCCACAACGTCTATCGCGGCCAGATGGACAAATGGTGGGATTTCTACCGCAATTTGTTCGGTTTCAAGCAGATCCATTTCTTCGACATCGACGGCAAGATCACGGGCCTGGTCAGCCGGGCGATCACCTCGCCCTGCGGCAAGATCCGCATTCCGCTCAATGAGTCCAAGGATGAAACCAGCCAGATCGCCGAATATCTGAAGAAGTACAATGGCGAAGGCATCCAGCACATCGCGGTGGGAACCGACGAGATCTACGCCGCCACCGACAAGCTCGCGGAGAACGGGCTGAAATTCATGCCCGGCCCGCCCGAGACCTACTATGACATGTCGTATGACCGCGTGAACGGCCATGACGAGCCGATCGAGCGGATGAAGAAGCATGGCATCCTGATCGACGGCGAAGGTGTGGTCGACGGCGGCATGACCAAGATTCTTTTGCAGATCTTTTCGAAGACTGTGATCGGGCCGATCTTCTTCGAGTTCATCCAGCGCAAGGGCGACGAAGGCTTTGGCGAAGGCAATTTCCGCGCGCTGTTCGAATCGATCGAGCAGGACCAGATCAAGCGCGGTGTGATCAAGGTTCAGGCGGCAGAGTAATTTCTCCGGCTCCGCTTGCGGCTCGACTAATTATGACCTAAATTTTGGTCATAAGAGGTCGAGCCCATGAATGTTTCCATTGCAGAAGCCAAGGCAAAACTGTCGGAACTGATCAGCCGTGCGGAAGCTGGCGAAGAGATCGTGCTTACACGTCACGGCAAGATCGCGGCTCGGCTGGTGCCACCGCTCGGCGAAAATCTCCTGCCCCGTATTGGCGCCTTAAAGGGCAAGATTTGGATAGCGGACGATTTTGACGAACTCGGTCCCGAATGGGACGAATACGTCAAATGACTGCCGGCTCCTTTCTTGCCGATACGCAAATTATCCTTTGGTCTATTAAGGACGACCCTCGACTCAGCGAGGAGCACCGGGCTGTCCTTGCATCGGACGCGACCGTTTACGCCAGCGCGGCAAGCGTTTGGGAAATCGCGATCAAGCGATCGATCGGTAAACTCGACATTCCGGACGACCTGCCGGCGTTACTCCCGAGAATGCAATTCCAGCCGCTGACCATCACGTTTCAGCATGCGCATGTTGTCGGCCGCCTTCCCCGCCACCATGGCGATCCGTTCGACCGGCTGCTGATCGCCCAAGCGCAGGTCGAGAATCTCACCATCCTGACAGCGGACAAGCAATTTGCTCTCTATGACGTCGCGCTGGCATGACGTTTCATAATCCCAGCCGTTCGACCTCCGCTGTTCTCAACTTAACGTCATAATCGAGCAGGAACTCGTCGAGCTGCGGCGGCGCTACGGAGGTACCCGCGAGCATGGCATGCACCTGGCCCCGATGGTGGATGTCGTGCAGGAAGACGTGCGCCAGGATATCGCCGATCTTTTCCGGGATCATGCCGTCCTCGCGCCGGTCGGTGACGACGCTGCGATCGAGATCGGCCTTCGACAGGCCATCGCAGAAGGCGATCAGCCGCCGGTCGGCCGCAAGCTGAGCCAGGTAAAGCTCCGGCGCGGCATCGAAAGGCACGAAGTCATCGTAGGCAGCCGCACCGAGGCCGCCGTCTTCGAGAAAATCGAGATAGAGATGATCGACCGCGAGGACATGGTTGAGCGTTGCCTTGATCGACGGGAAAAAGTTGGTGCGCTCGGCCTCGAATTCACCGGGCTTCAGCGCAAGCACGGCGCGATAGAGCCGGTCGTTCGACCAGAGATTGTTCTTCGCCATGCGACGCAGATAATCCAGCAGGTCCATCACTCAAACCTCTCATTGTGCCTACCGCTGGTATTTCTCGACCTTCTGCTCGATGGCGCCGAAGATCGAATGCCCTGATCTGTCCTTCATCTCGATGCGCACGGTGTCGCCGAAGCGCAGGAAAGGTGTCTTGGGCTCGCCTGACACAATGGTCTCGATCATGCGCAGTTCGGCGATGCAGGAATAACCGGCTCCGCCCGCAGAGACCGGCTTGCCCGGGCCGCCGTCGAGTTTGTTGGACACCGTACCAGAGCCGATGATGGTGCCTGATACCAGCGGCCTTGTGCGGGCGGCGTGAGCAATCAGCGCCGGAAAATCGAAGGTCATGTCGACACCGGCATCGGCGCGGCCGAACGGCTTGCCGTTGATGTCGGCAAGCAGCGGCAGATTGACCTTGCCGCCGTCCCAGGCATCGCCCAGCTCATCCGGCGTCACCGCGACCGGAGAGAAGGCGGAGGACGGTTTCGACTGGAAGAAGCCGAATCCCTTGGCCAGTTCCGGCCCGGTCAGCGCGCGCAGCGTGACATCGTTGACCAGCATGACCAGCCGGATTGCGGCGCGCGCCTCATCGAGACTGGCGCCCATCGGCACATCGTCGACGATGACGGCGATCTCGGCTTCCATGTCGATGCCGAAGGCCTCGTCCGCTAGACGGATCGGATCGCGCGGGGCAACGAAGGAATCCGAGCCACCCTGGTAGATCAGCGGGTCGGTCCAGAAGCTTGCCGGCATCTCGACGCCGCGCGCCTTCCGCACCAGTTCGACATGGTTCACATAGGCCGAGCCGTCGGCCCATTGATAGGCGCGCGGCAGCGGCGAATGCGCGTCATGCTCGTGAAAACGGGCCGCCGGCATCGCATTGTTCTCCAGCGATTCCGCTATGGTCGCGAGATGCGGCGAGATCCTGCGCCAGTCGTCGAGTGCGGCCTGCAGCGTCCGCGCCAGGAACGAGGCGTCCGTGTATTGCGTCAGGTCGCGCGAAACGACGACGAGTTTTCCGTCGCGTGCTCCGTCCTTCAGCGTGGCAAGCTTCATGCGGTTCCCTCTCCTGATGCGGCCTTGGCGCCGCTTAACTCCACAACAAGGCCGTCGCGAGCGATCGTCAAGTCGCCAGCCCATGTTTTCCTGACAGCGGCTATCCAGTCGACCTCGCCGATCTCGGTATCGTCGGCTGCAATGAGGTGATTGAGCACCAATCTTTTGACGCCGGCATCGCTGGCGATACGGCCTGCCTCCTCGGCAAAGCTGTGACTGGCGAGCAGATGTTCCCTGAGCCGCGCGCCATTGCCGGTTCTGGCAACCAGCCGCTCGATGCCTTCTTCCAGCATGGCTTCATGGACGAGGATAGCAGCGCCATCGGCAAAATCGGCCAGCGGCGGAAAGAAAGCAGTATCGGCCGAGAACACCACGCTGTTTCCCCCATGCTCGAAGCGCAAGGCGAAGCAATCGGTCACCGGCGGATGGTCGACGCGCAGTGCCGTCACCTTCAGTCCGCGCTCCTCGACCACATGCCCTTGGCCGAATTCGTCGACAGAAACCAACTCGCGAATATCGGGGCGGCCCTCGTCGGCGATGCGGATCTCGATGTCGAATTCCATCGCCTGACAAAAGCGCCGCCAGTAGTGGCCAAGCCCAGGCGGCCCGAACACGGTGACCGGCGTCGCCAAGCCAGCCGTCCATGCGGTGTGGATCAGCGGCCCGAGTTCCAGCACATGGTCGGAATGCAGATGCGTGATGAAGATCAGGTCGAGTGCCTTCAGGCTGACACCGGCATCGACCAGGCCGCGCGTCACGCCGAGCCCGCAATCGACGACGATGGCTCGCCCGCCGATTTCGAGCAGCGTCGAGCTCGGCCACGGCCCGCCCGGCCGCAGTGCCGGACCGCCTTTCGACCCGAGCAGCACCAGCCGGTCCGGCATTGGCTTGCCGCTCAAGACCAGTCGCCCTCGGGCTTGCCATTGAACCGCTTCTTCAGGTCGGCCCAGCAATCGATGTAGTTGTCCTGCCGGGTTTCGAGTTCGGCGCCGTAGCGGGTCAGCATCTGCGGAAAGCGGGTCTCGAACATGAAGGCCATGGTGTTGTCGAGCTTGACCGGTTTCAGGTCCGCGCGCGAGGCTTTTTCGAAGCCAGGCGCATCCGGGCCATGGGCCAGCATCAGATTGTGCAGGCTGATGCCGCCGGGCACGAAACCTTCCTCCTTCGCGTCGTACTGGCCGTGGATCAGGCCCATGAACTCGCTCATGATATTGCGATGGTACCAGGGCGGCCGGAACGTATCTTCCGCCACCAGCCAGCGCGGCGGGAAGATGACGAAATCGATGTTGGCGGTGCCTTCCTCGCCGCTCGGCGCCGTCAGCACGGTGAAGATCGACGGATCGGGGTGATCGAACAGCAGCGCACCGACCGGCGAAAAGGTCGCCAGATCATATTTATAGGGCGCGTAGTTGCCATGCCAGGCAACGACGTCGAGCGGCGAATGGCCGATCTCGGTGACGTGAAAATTACCGCACCATTTCACGATCAGCCGGCACGGCGTCTCCTTCTCCTCGAACCAGGCGCAAGGCGTCTTGAAGTCGCGCGGGTTGGCCAGGCAATTGGCGCCGATCGGGCCGCGGTCAGGCAGCGTCAGCTTGGCGCCGTAATTCTCGCAGACATAGCCGCGCACTTCGGCGTCGACCAGTTCGACCTTGAAGACGAGGCCGCGCGGCAGCACGGCGATTTCACCGGGCCGAAGCTCGATAACGCCCATCTCGGTGATGAAGCGCAAGCTGCCCACCTGCGGCACGATCAGCAGCTCGCCGTCGGCGTTGAAGAAATGATCGTCGGTCATCGAGCGGTTGGCGACATAGACATGGGCAGCCATGCCGGTCTGGCCAAGCACGTCGCCGGCGGTGGTGATGGTGCGCATACCCTTGATGAAGTCGGTCGGCTCTTTCGGCATCGGCACCGGATTCCAGCGGTACTGGCCAAGCGCCAGCTCGTGGTCGCCGACATTGGGGGCGCTCTTCCACAGGGGATAACTCGCCGCCTTGAACCTGCCCGTGTGCTTGACGCTCGGCCGGATGCGATAGAGCCAGGAGCGCTCATTGGTGCCGCGCGGCGCGGTGAAGGGCGAGCCTGAAAGCTGCTCGGCATAGAGGCCGTAGGCCGGCCGCTGCGGCGAGTTGCGTCCCTGCGGCAGCGAGCCGGGCAAGGTTTCGGTTTCGAAGTCGTTGCCGAAACCCGGCATATAGGAAAAGGCCATTGCTTCCTCCCGGATTGACCAAATTGGTTTCATTTGTAACCATCGAAAATGTAACTATCAATCTTCCGTTTTTCCCGGATGCGGACAATGGACATTCTCGAACTCGAAAGCTTTCTGCCCTACCGGCTCTACCGCCTTGCAGATGCGGTCAGCCGCGAATTCTCGAAGGTCTATAAGGACCGCCATGGCCTGACCCGGCCCGAATGGCGCACGTTGTCGGGATTGGGACAGCGCGGCACGATGACCGCGACGGAACTTGGCGAGCAGTCGGCCATGCACAAGACCAAGGTCTCGCGCGCCGTGGCCGAGTTAGAACGGCGGCGCTGGCTGGTACGAACACCTGACGAGAACGACGGCCGCGTCGAGCACTTGACGCTTACCAAAGTCGGGCTTGCAGCCTATCGCGAGATGGTGCCGCTGGCGCAGAGTTTCGAGCGGGAACTGCTGGCGAAACTTGGCGTGGACGAACGTGCGGCGATTGTGCGTGGGGTGGCGGCGCTGGAGAAGGCGTTGGAAGAAAAGTAGCGCTGAAAGAATGGGGATAGGCTGGCGGGACAGCGCCACCTCTGTCCGGCAGGACAGAGGGGACGCCTCGCGCAGACGTTTCACCGGATAGCGCTATGCGCGCCGTTACCAGTCCATCACCACCTTGCCGGAACTGCCGCTGCGCATCGCATCGAAGCCGGCCTGGAAATCGTCGATGCCGATGCGGTGCGTGATGAGCGCGGAGACGTCGAGCGGGCCCTGTACCAGGGCGATCATCTTGTACCAGGTCTCGAACATCTCGCGGCCGTAGATGCCCTTCAAGTGCAGCATCTTGAAGATGACCTTGTTCCAGTCGATCTCGAAACCAGTCGGGGCGATGCCGAGGATGGCGATCTTGCCGCCATTGTTCATGGTGTCGATCATGTCGCGGAAGGCGGGCGCGGCGCCCGACATCTCCAACCCGACATCGAAACCTTCCGTCATGCCGAGTGCCGGCATGACGTCGCGCAGCTTCTCCTGCGAAGCGTCGACGACATGCTGGACGCCGAGTTTCTTCGCCAGCGCCAGGCGCACCGGGTTGATGTCGGTGATGACAACCTTGCGTGCGCCGACGCACTGCGCCACCAGCGCGCCCATGATGCCGATCGGTCCGGCGCCGGTAACCAGCACATCCTCGCCGACCAGATCGAAGGACAACGCCGTGTGGACCGCATTGCCCAGGGGATCGAAGATCGCGGCAATCTCGTCCGGCACGTCGTCGGGGATCGGCACCACATTGTGCTGGGGAATGGCCAGGTACTCGCCGAAGGCGCCCGGACGGTTGACGCCGACGCCGAGCGTGTTACGGCATAGATGTCCCCTGCCCGCGCGGCAGTTGCGGCAATGACCGCAGACGATGTGTCCCTCGCCCGACACCCGCTGGCCGACCTTGTATTCGGTGACCGCGGCACCAAAGTCGGCTACCGTGCCGACGAATTCGTGGCCGGTCACCATCGGCACAGGAACCGTCTTTTGCGCCCACTGGTCCCAGTTGTAGATGTGGACATCGGTGCCGCAGATCGCGGTCTTCTTGATCTTGATCAGCACATCGTTGGGGCCGATCTCCGGCACCGGAACCTCTTCCATCCAGATGCCCGGTTCGGCCTTGGCCTTCACCAGTGCCTTCATCATGTTCGACATTCTCTTGTCCCTTGAATCTTTGATCCGGAATCGCTTTTCGCTACCGGCCCTTCAGGAAATCACGCCCAATTCCCTGCCGACCGCTCCGAACGCTTCCACGGCCCGGTCGATGTCGGCGCTGGAGTGCGCCGCCGACATCTGGGTGCGGATGCGGGCCTGGCCCTTCGGCACCACAGGGAATGAGAATCCAATGACGTAGATACCACGCTTCAGCATGCGCGCCGCCATCTCCTGCGCCAATGTGGCATCGCCCAGCATCACCGGGATAATCGGATGGTCGGCCCCGGCCAGCGTGAAGCCAAGCTTGCCCATCTGGGACCTGAACCGCGCCGCATTGGCATATAGGCGCTCGCGCAATCCGTCGCCATTGCGGATCAGCTCGAACACCTTGATCGAGGCGCCGGCGATCGCCGGCATCAGCGTGTTGGAGAAGAGATAAGGCCGCGAGCGCTGGCGCAGCCAGTCGACCACCTGCTTCTTGCCCGAGGTGTAGCCGCCCGAAGCGCCGCCGAGCGCCTTGCCGAGCGTGCCCGTGATGATGTCAACCCTGCCCTCGACACCGCAATGCTCGGGCGAACCGCGCCCGTTTCCGCCGACGAAGCCGACCGCATGGCTGTCATCCACCATGACCATGGCGTCGTATTTTTCGGCCAGGTCGCAGACGCCTGAGAGATTGGCGATGATGCCGTCCATGGAAAACACGCCGTCGGTGGCGATCAGCCGGAAGCGGCAATCCTTGGCTTCCTTCAGGCGTGCCTCGAGATCGGCCATGTCGTTGTTGGCGTAGCGAAAGCGTTTGGCCTTTGACAGCCGGACGCCGTCGATGATCGAGGCGTGATTGAGCGCGTCGGAAATGATTGCGTCTTCCTCGCCAAGCAGCGTCTCGAACAGGCCGCCATTGGCGTCGAAGCAGGAGCCGTAGAGGATGGTGTCCTCCAAGCCGAGGAACGATGAAATCGTCGTCTCGAGCTGCTTGTGTTCTTCCTGCGTCCCGCAGATGAAGCGCACCGAGGCCATGCCGTAGCCGTAGCGGTCGAGCGCCTGCGCGGCCGCGGCGCGCAGCTCCGCGCTGTCGGCAAGGCCGAGATAGTTGTTGGCGCAGAAGTTCAGCACTTTCTCGCCGCCGACCTCGATCTCAGCCGACTGCATCGAGGAAATCACCCGCTCGGACTTGTAGAGCCCGGCGGATTTCAACCCTGCAAGCTCGCTGTCGATATGGGAGAGAAATGCTGCGGTCATGATCGGGCCCCGTTTGACGTCGGCAGACTGTCGTCCCGCCCGCACAAAAAATCCATCGTAAAAGCGACCGGATCAGGTGGCCGGGCAGCATCAGCTGGGACGTTCCGACATTGCCCAGGTGACCACCCGGAAACGCATGGGCCGACGAATGCTCAAATGCGGGGCGGCCGCGAAAGAACCCGATAACCATTTCGTGATCTTTCCGCCTCTCGTCCGCGCCGGGCGGCCGTCGATTTCCAGTCCTGTTAACGTTTGCAGTTCAATGGTGCTCGCATAAATCCGTTGGCGAGAGGACCGCCCCCGAACATGTCTCAGCAGCCGGTGCAAACCGTTTCAGGCAAGCTCATACTGCTGATCAAGGCTGGCTACTGGCTGGCGCTGCTGATCATTGCCGCCATGGTCGCGGCCTCCTTCGTCCTGCTGCAGCAGACGATGGCCACGCAGCAGCACAACAACACCTTGCTCGACATCGTCGGTACGCAGAAGACGCTGTCGCAGCGCATCGTCTTCCTGGCCAACGCAACGGGCGCCGCCTCGCGCGACAAGCAGCCGGCGCTGGTCAGCGCGCTGAAGCAGGCCACGGCGGAGTTCGAGACGAACTACGATCTGCTGCTCAAGCAGACGGGCGCGGATCCGCAATCGCCGGCCAAGCTCGATGCGAAGTCGATCCAGAGCGTGCTTTTCGCCAAGCCCTTTCATCTGGACTATTTCTCGGTTGGCCTGATCGCCAATGGCGACCGGCTGGTCTCCGCACTGGAATCGCAACTCAATCTTGGCGACAATGGCGGCTACAAGGGCGGCGCCGAACGCGTCAATCTCGATGCCTCGGTCGCCAATGCCACGCTGTCGGGCTATGCCGCGCTCGGCCAGCGCATCAGCGCCGATGCCGACGAGCGCTCCGAAAAGCTGCTCTCCCTCCACCGCACGCTGTTCTACGCCACACTCGGCGTCATCCTGCTGGTGGCGCTGTTCATCTTCAGGCCGATGTCCAACGCGATCCTGCGCAAGACGCGTGAGTTGGTCGACGCGCGCAATTCGATGGCCTTCATCGCGGTGCATGACGGCCTGACCGGCCTGCACAACCGCACCTTCCTCACCGACCATTTCGAGACGCTGATCAAGGGCGCGCATCGCCGGCGCGAGCGCCTGGCCGTAGTCCAGCTCGACCTCGACCGCTTCAAGCAGATCAACGATACGCTGGGTCACGCCGCCGGCGATTATGTCCTGGTCGTGACGGCACAGCGCATGCGCGATTCCTGCCGCGCGTCGGATCTGTGCGCGCGGCTCGGCGGCGACGAATTCGTGATGATCCTCAACGGAGCCGGCAGCACCGAGGACATCAACATGCTGGCACGGCGCATCCTGGTGCACATCAACGAGCCGATCGTGTTCCAGGGCACCACCATTCTCCCGGGCGCCAGCGGCGGCATCGCGGTCTATCCGATCGATGCCGACAATGCGCAGGACCTGCTCGTCCATGCCGATCTGGCGCTCTACTCCGCCAAGAAAATGGGTGGCGGCAACTTCTCGTTCTTCTCCGAGGAACTGCGCCGCGAACTCGACTACCGCAAGCAGCTCGAACACGACATCAAGGTCGCCATTTCGGAAAAGGCGTTCCAGGTCTATTTCCAGCCGCAGGTCTCGCTGACCGACGGCACCATCAGCGGCATCGAAGCGCTCGTGCGCTGGAATCATCCCGAGCGCGGCATGATCTCGCCGGGCGAATTCATCCCGGTCGCCGAGAAATGCGGCTTCATGCCGGAGATCGGCCGTATCGTGATCAGCAAGGCGATCAACGAGGCCGCCGAATGGAACCGGACCGGGATTGCTTTCGGCCGGCTTGCGGTCAATGTCTCGGGTACCGAGTTGCGCGAGCATGATTTCGATGCGTTTTTGTTCGATACGCTGGAGAAAGCCGGACTGCCGCCGCAGAAACTGTCGCTGGAAATCGTCGAATCCGTCATTCTGGACGACGAGAAGACCGGCATCGCGGCGAAGCTGCGTCATATCAGGGCGGCCGGCGTGCATCTGGAGCTCGATGATTTCGGCACCGGCTACGCTTCGCTCAGCCACGTCAATCCCAACGAGATCGACAGGCTCAAGATCGACCGTCGCTTCGTGCAAAACATCCATGAGAATGGCGACAACTCCAAGATCGTGCGCGCCATCACTGAACTTGCGCGGGGGCTGGGCATCTCCATCGTCGCCGAGGGTGCCGAAACCGAGGCCGAGCTCGATTCGCTGATGGCGATCGGCTGCGACCAGGTGCAGGGCTATTCCATCGCCTTCCCGATGCCGCATGACAAGGCGCTGGAATGGCTGACCGCCCGCATGCCGAAGAAAGCCAGGCTGACGGTATTGCAGGGAAGCCTGGCGTAACCCGGCCAGCCTTGACAAGCAGCCGCGGAAATGGCGGCCTGTCCTGACCGCGAGGGGATAGCGGCTCCATGACATTCTTTCGGCTTGCCCTGGCAGCCATGTTGATGTCGGCGTTGCCTGCCCATGGCGCGGATCGCACCATCTATCTCACCTTCGACGACGGTCCGCTGAACGGTACAAGCAACATCCTCGACGTCTTGGAGGCCGCGCAGGTTCCGGCAACGCTGTTCATGGTCGGTATGCATGCCGAGGCCAGTGCGTCCAACAGGCCGGCATTCCTAGCTCTCTACGTTTTTCCGCAACGCCGCAAGCACCTGCGCAAATTCCGCCAGACGCTCGTCGGACAGTCCTTTGCGAAGCCGCTTGTCGAAGACGAGTGCCGCTTGCCGCAACGTCTCGAACAGCGCTTCTCCCGTCTCCGTCAATTCGACCAGGTGAACCCGGCGGTTAACGGGATCGCGCCGCCGCGTCAACAGGCCCTGCGCTTCCATCGCGTTGAGATGATGGGTCAGCGTCGCGCCCTGGATGCCGATCATGCCGGCGAGTTCGCGCTGATTGGCAAGCTCGCTCGACTTGACAGACAGAAGCGTGAGCCAGACCGGCAATGTGCCGCCTGCTTCAACCAAGGCAGCGTCGAAGGCCTGGGCGACAAGCTTGGCGGTTCGGCCGAGATTCATGCCGACCGGCGGGCGGTCAAATGGTGTCATGATCTGACAGTAGAGCAAGCAGTGGGAATGTGAAACTTGGCTTCATGGTTGACATCTAACCGTTAGATATCTAATTTTGCCTTATTGATGGCATCGCAGCATGGTTGCGGCGCGTAGGCGGTGGGCGAATGAGAGGAATGCGGTCATGCAATATGTTTATATCGCCGTCATCGGCCTGCACGTCATGGCCGGCGTCTTCTGGGCCGGCACGACCATCGCGGTTGGCCGCGATCCGGACATCCGGGCAGAGCGGTTCTTCCGGCCGCAAATGGGCGCGGCCGGTTTGGCTTTCCTGACCGGTTTGCTGCTCTGGTATTTCTTTCATGAGGGTGCTTTTGGCTCGATGGAAAAGGTACTGGCGCTCGGCATTTTGACGGCGCTGATCGCCGCCGGCGTGCAAGGCGCGCTTGTGGGCTCCGCCAGCAGGCAGCTTGCCGGCGCCGATGCCGCGACCCAAACGGCGCTGCGCGCGAAAATGACCAGGGGCGAACGCATCGCCGGCGGGCTGCTGGTCATCACCGTGCTTTGCATGGCGACCGCCAAGATGTTTTAGCATCGCACGGCCGGTGAAAGCCGATCATGCGCGGCGCGCAACGGACCAGAGCGGCAGGTGGCTCTCCTTGCAAAGGCCGTTGCGCGCCACCCGATCGTGATCAAATCCTGATCCCGAACCTGATCCCGTCATAGATTGCGGCGTGGATGTTGCGCGAGGCAACCGCGTCGCCGATGCGCAAGAGCACGAAGCCGCCATCCGCGTTGCGCTTGGGAAAAATGGCGCCGCCGTTGACCAGCCGCTCATAGTCGACCGCACCACCGTTCTTCGACAGCGGTTTCAGCGAAAGGTACAGATCGTCGAGCGGCGCCGTGCCGTGCTCGACCACCACCTGGTCGACCCTGCGCTCTCCGCGCCAGCCATCGGCGAAATCCGAAGCGAGTTCCGCGATCAGTTGATTGCCTTCGCGCCGCACCGAGCGCAGGCGGGTATTGATGGTGACGGTGACGCCCTTTTCCTGGAAGGCCCTGACATAGGGTACGTGGTTCATGCCGCCCATTTCGGGGGCGAAGAAGCGTTCCGGCGAAACCAGTTCCAGCTTCGAGCCGCTGTTGGCAATCAGTTCGGCCGCGCCCATGCCCTGATGGCCGCCATTGTCGTCGTAGAGCAGCACATTTTCGGCCGACTTGACGCTGCCGGCCATGATGTCCCAGCTCGAGGTGACGAGATTGTCGCCGGAGGCCAGCGGCGGGTTCTGCGGCAGGCCACCGGTGGCGATCACCACGACGTCGGGCGCCAGCGCCAGAACATCGTCCTGTTCCGCCCAGGTGTCATAGCGGATCTCGACGCCGAGCCGGTCGAGTTCGGCCAGCCGCCAGTCGATGATGCCGATCAATTCCTTGCGGCGCGGGTTCTGGGTCGCCAGACGCACCTGGCCGCCAGCTTGTGATGATGCCTCGAGGATCGTGACTTGATGACCGCGCTCGGCTGCGACGCGCGCCGCCTCCAGCCCACCAGCGCCGGCGCCGACGACCACCACTTTCCGCTTGGGCCCTTCCGTCTTGACAATGACGTGCGGGATATCCGCCTCGCGGCCGGTCGCCGCATTGTGAACGCACAGCGCCTCGCCGCCTTCATAGATGCGGTCGAGACAATAGGTAGCGCCGACACAGGGACGTATCTCGTGCTCGCGGCCCTCCATCACCTTCTTGATGATGTGCGGATCCGCGATATGGGCGCGTGTCATGCCGACCATGTCGAGCTTGCCGGTGGCGATCGCATGGCGCGCGGTGGCGACGTCGGAAATGCGCGCCGCGTGGAAGGTCGGGAATTTCGTCGCCGCCCTCACCTCGCCGGCGAAATCGAGATGCGGCGAAGACCGCATGCCGGTCACCGGAATGACCTTGGTGAGCGCCGCGTCGGTCTCGATCGAGCCCCGGATGATGTTGAGGAAATCGAGCTTGCCGGAGCCGGCCAGCCGCCTGGCGATCTCGACGCCCTCCTCCTTCGACAGGCCTTTGTCGAAATCCTCGTCGGCGACCATGCGGATGCCGACGACGAATTTCTCGCCGACCGCCGCCCGCACCGCATCGAGCACCATGTTGGTGAAGCGCAGGCGGTTGTCGAGCGAACCGCCATACTCGTCATCGCGATGATTGGTGGCAGGCGACCAGAAGCCGTCCATCAGATGGCCGTAGGATTCGAACTCGATGCCGTCGAGCCCGGCCGCCTGACAGCGCTGGGCGGCCGACGCATAGTCGGCGACGATGCGCTCGATATCCCACTCCTCGATGGTCTTGGGGAAAGCGCGATGCGCCGGCTCGCGCACCGGCGAAGCCGAGAGCACCGGCAGCCAGTCGGCCTTGTTCCAACCCGTGCGGCGGCCAAGATGGGTGATCTGGATCATCACCTTGCAGTCATGCTCATGGCAGGCATCGGTGAGTTCGGCCAACCACGGCACGATGCGGTCGTCATAGACGTGCAGATTGCCGAAGGCAGCCGGGCTGTCGCGCGAAACGATCGCCGAGCCGGCGGTCATGGTCAGCGCCATGCCGCCCTTGGCCTTTTCGGCATGGTAGAGCCGGTAGCGCTCCTTCGGCATGCCGTCCTCCGAGTAAGCCGGCTCGTGGCTGGTCGACATCACCCGGTTCTTCAGCGTCAAATGCTTGAGCTGGTAGGGTTGGAGAAGCGGGTCGTTGCTGGTCATCGTCTTCCTGCCGTTTTAATTTGTGCTAATGAGCGGCAAATCCAAGGGAAACCGCATATGATCGATACCAAAAATCTCACCCAGCTCGGCACGCACGTCGAGACGCCACAGAGCCCCGAAGCCGCGGTCCTGGAAACCGTGCCGTTTTCGCGCGGCGACGGGCCGCCGGCGATCGTGCGCTTTACCTGCCCGGAATTCACCTCGCTCTGCCCGGTGACCGGACAGCCGGATTTCGCCCACATCGTCATCGACTACGCACCCGATGCCGCCCTGGTGGAATCGAAGTCGCTCAAGCTGTTCATGACCTCGTTTCGCAACCATGGCGCCTTCCATGAAGACTGCACGGTGATGATCGGACGCCGCATCGTGGCCGCGACCAAGCCGCTCTGGTTGCGCATAGGCGGCTATTGGTATCCGCGCGGCGGCATTCCGATCGATGTGTTCTGGCAGACCGGCGCTCCGCCCGAAGGCGCCTGGCTGCCGGATACCGGCGTCGCCCCCTATCGCGGGCGCGGCTAGTTCGGCCATCATTCGCACTGGTACTGGCTGAGCGCCCATTCGCCGGTCACCGACAAAAGGTCCGCTATCTTCCATTCGCCATCGACCTTCTTGAACTTCCATTCGAGGCGGTGCGGGTTACCGGCGACGACGAAGGCGACGATCACCTTGGCCTGGTCGCCATTGATCGCTTCGAGCGTCTTCAGGCTCTTGTCGATCTCGGCCTTATCGTAGTCCGCATTGTCGAGCGCCATGTTGGGGTCCAGGCACTCGCCCTGCCCGGATTTGCGCAAGGCATCGCTCTTGTCGAGCACGGTTTTCGCCGGATCGATGAAATGGCCGCGCTGAGCAGGATCGACCTCCAGGCCGACCTGATCGTAGAACGGCCGCACCACCGCTGTCGGCGACCCCGGCTGGATTGGAGCGGCAGGCTCGCTTGGCGGCGATGCGACGGGTGGCGTCGGCGGCTCCGCGGCGCCCCCAGGCGGGGTTGCCGGCGGCGTCACGCTGTCATCGGGCGCGGTCCCGGCCGGAGCTTTTGCCGGCGGCGCGCCCAACAGCCCCTGAGCGGCCGCGCCGTTCAAGTCCGCCGCCAGCAGGCACACGGCCGAGAACAAAAGAAGCGTGCGACCGGCCATCGCATCACTCCGGATCTTGGCCCGCCATGCATTCGAGCTGGCTCAGCGTCCAGTCGCTGGTCTTCGATGCAATGTCCGATATCTTCCACTTGCCGTCGACCTTCTTCAGCGACCAGTGCATTTCGCGCTGCGAATCGTCTCCTTCCGGAAAAAGACTGAAACTCGCCACCACCTGCGCCGTATCGCCCTCCACCGTCTCGGACAGCTTCAGTGTCCTGGAAAGGGCCTTCTGGTCGAAATCCTGCGCGTCGAGGCCGGGGTCGAAGTCGATACAGGCGACCTGGTCCGGATTCTTCTTGGTGGCCTGGTCGTTGAGGTCGAACAGTTTCGTCACCGGCTCGGTGAAGCGATCGCGGTATTGCGCGTCGGCCTCGAACTTGACCTGCGGGACATAGAAGAACTTCACGGCGTCGGACGCCGGGCCGGCCAATGCCGCGGCTGGTGCGGCAATCGACAGGATGGCAGCGAGCAGCAGTTTCATGGATTTCCCCGAATGTTTGACTGCGGAAGGCAATCAATACCACGCATCGTGCATATCGGCTTTTTTGCGGCTCATGAAGCCTCCTCCGGGCGGCGCGTCTGCTTGCATAGATCAAATCCAACGATCCTTAGTTTCCGAAAGTGGCGATCGTCGCGTTGAGTTGGGAGCGCTCAGGCTTGACACCGAGCCCTGGGATCTGCGGGACGCGTATATGCCCGTTCTCGATCACGATCGGGTTTGCGGGATCAGTATGCCCTTCGATGTACTCCTGCGCGATCCAGGCTCCCTCAAAACGTCTCGGCTCGACGGTAGCGGCGAGGTGGACGCATGCCGCGGCGATGACGTCTCCGCCCCAGGCATCGTCGCAGCTGTGCGGTAGAGATCGTATCGCACACAGGTCGCGGACCGTGGCCATCTTGGTGAGACCACCAAGACGGGTGACCTTCAATCCGAATCCGTCCGCCATACCTGACGAAACTGCCCGAAGCACGGCATTCAAATCCTCGGTACTCTCATCGAGATAGATCGGATGCGTAACGCGCCCTTTGAGACCAGCGACTTCCTCCATGGTGTTGCAAGGCTGTTCGAACACGAACGGGATTGCCTGGCAAAGCCGATCGATGTGCAGCGCCGCGGCAGCGGTCAGGCCGCGATTGGCGTCGACGGCTATCCGGGCCTTGAAGCCAACCGCCTCCCATACTTTGTGCACAGTGGCGACGTCTTGTTCGAGATCCCGCCCGCCGATCTTGATCTGAAGCCGTGGATATCCGGCGTTGACCTTGTCGGCGGCAATACGCGCGGTCTCGTCCGGAGCACCGACGGTCGTCGAGTAGTATGACGGCACGCGATCGGTGAGCGCACCACCGAGAAGTGTTGATACAGGGACGCCCAGCCGCTGGCCGGCGAGGTCGAGGAGAGCTATGTCCAAGGCCGCTTTGGCATAGTTGTGACCGTTCAGCCGTTCGTCCATTCGTTTGGCGAGGCGGCGCATGGACGCTGTGTCCTCGCCGATGAGTCCCGGCGCTATTTCAGCAATTGCCGCTCTCGCGCCCAGAGCATGCTGGGGTTGATAAACAGGGCCGATCGGGCAAGTCTCACCCCAGCCTGACAGTCCATCCTCGGTGGTGACTTCAACCAGCGTGCTGTCCAAATTCTGCACGGTGTCGCTGGCCATCCGGTAGGCACCGCCTTTAACAGGCAGAAGCATCTGATAGACTTTGATTGACCTGATACGCATTCAGACATCAGCCTCGTTCATGCCTTGCCTGGTCTGGCGCCTTTCGCCATGGTCAAAGACCAAGCGCCACCTTGCGCCCGTCATGAATGGCAAATGCCGCCTGTCTGGAGGCGGTACAATCGCCGATGGAGGTATGCGCAATTCCGCGCCTTTCGAGCTCGATGGACAGGCTGTCCTGCGCCATGCTGGTGGTGGCGAAGACCAAAGCGTCGGCCTCGACCTGCTGCTCGGTCCCGTCGAGCAGCGAAGCGATCCTGGCCACCCTGCCGTCCCAATGAACGACGGCGCTCTCGGTCACAAACCGCACCTTCAGCTTGGCGAGTGCCCGTCGCAGCGGCGCATCGACGGCCATTCGCTGAAGCTCTTTGCCGACCAGGGCGTCCGGTGTCACAAGCGTTACGTTGTGACCATCCTCGGCGAGTTTCCAGGCGGTGCCGCAGCCCTTCCAGTTACCGCCGTCGTCCAGCAAGAGAACATTTTTTCCCGGCCTCGCCTCGCGCGCCATCACCGCTTCGGCCGAGAGCACCGGACCGCCGCCCGGAATGCTCTCCCAGTGCGGCAAGGCCCGCTGGAAAGCGCCGTCCGGCGGCATCGAGCCGGTCGCGACGATGACGTGATCGGCGCCTTCGCGCTCGACATCGTCGGCTTCGACATACTGCCCGTAGCGGATGTCGACCTGGAGCTGGCCGAGCTGGCGCTCATACCAGTCGATCAGGTCCAGAATCTGGGCACGGCGCGGCTGCAGTCCGGCAAGACGGAACTGCCCCCCAAGGCGGTCGGATGCCTCGGCCAGCGTGACGCGATGGCCGCGCTCGGCCGCCACGCGCGCCGCTTCGAGACCGGCCGGGCCGCCACCGACGACCAGTACGCGCTTCGGCTGGCCGGCAGGAGCAAAGCGGTCGCCGCCCCACTCCCATTCCCGCCCCGCGGAAGGATTGATGACGCAGCTGATCCAGTAGTCACGGCTGCGCCGGCCCCAGCACATCTGGTTGCAGGACAGGCAGCTGCGAATGTCCTGCGGCCGGCCGGCGGCAGCCTTTGCAGCCAGATGCGGATCGGCGATCTGCCCACGCACGATGGAAACGAGATCGGCACGGCCTTCGCTCAGCACGCTCTCGGCGTTCTCGGGCGTGCGGATATGGCTCTCGGCGGTGATCAACGCGTGACGCACGGTGGATTTGAGCACGGACGCCAGGTCGGCACCGAGCTTCTCCGGGTAAACAAAGGTCGGCATGATCTTGTAGAAATCGAAGTAGGAACCCGTTCCGCAAGTGACATAGTCCATCAAGGCATCGCGGTCGTGGAGGTCGATGATCTCGGCCAGCGCTTCGCGCTTCAGCGCCACTTCGACTTCGGGCTCATCATTGATCGCGAGACCGATGATAAAATCATCGCCGCATTCCCGGCGAATCCTGGTCATCACCTCACGGCTCATGCGGGTGCGGTTTTCGAGGCTGCCGCCCCATCGGTCGTCCCGGCGGTTCGACCAAGGTGTCCAGAACTGGTCCAGCATCGAATGGTACGCCGCCCAGACCTCGACGCCGTCGAAGCCGGCCTGGTGGCAACGGCGCGCGGCCTGGACGAAGCCGTCGATCGTTTCTTCGATCTCGGCTTCGGACATCCGATGCGAGCCGTCGGAATCGTGGTAGCTCGGCAGGCCGGAAGGCGACCAACCGGGGTGAAACGAGTTGTCCGCGTCCGCGTGCTGACCGACATGGTAGAGCTGCTGGATGGCGACGGCGCCGTTGCCGCGGATCGCCTCCGTCACCTTGCGGAAATACGGGATGACGCGGTCATCGGACGGGCTGAAATTGCCACGGGTAAGCACGGCGGCCTGATGCACAGGCATCGGCTCGACCACGATCATGCCGGCCCCGCCGATGGCGCGTTCGGCGTAGTAGCCGACATGGCGTTCGGTCGGCAGCCCGTTCTCGGCCATGTTCGCCGTATGGGCTCCAAACACGATCCTGTTGCGCAATGTTCTGCCACGCAAGGTGGCCGGCTCGAACAAACGTTTGAAGACCCGGCCGGACATGCAAATTCTTCCCCATCGGCGGCATTGCGCCGGCGCAAGGGAGCGCCGGCGCTGTGTGGCAGAACTTCTGGCGTCAGGCGTCCAGCCAGACGTTCTGGAGGTCCATCTCGAAGGTCTGGTGGACGCCGTAGTTCTTCACCTTCTTGTTCGTGTGGCTGTAGAGCTTCTGCCAGAACGGCTGGATGATGACGCCGGAGTCCTGCAGGATCTGCTCGACATCCTTCATCACCTCCTTGCGCTTGGCGACATCGATCAGCGAGAGCGCCTGCTTGAGCTTGGCGTCGAAATCGGGATTGGAATAGGCCGATTCGTTCCACGCCTCGCCGGTGCGATAACCCAGCGCCAGCACCTGGACACCGAGCGGGCGCATGTACCAGATGGTCATCGAATAGGGATATTTCGTCCAGTCGTTCCAGAAGGTCGAGCCCGGCAGCACCGTGCGCTTGACCTTGATGCCGGCGTCACGCAGCTGGCCGGCGATCGCGTCGCCGGTGTTCTTCTGCCAGTCGTCCTCGATGGTGATCAGCTCGTGCTCGAAGTCGGCCTGACCGGCGTCCGCCATCAGCTTCTTGGCGCCGGCGGCGTCGCGCTCCTTCTTGGGCAGGGCATAGTATTCCGGATGGATCGGGCTGACATGGTGGTTCTCGCCGACCGTGCCGCGGCCGTTGTAGCCGAGCTGCAGCACCGCGTTGTTGTCGACCGCCATCTGCAGCGCATTGCGAACGCGCTGATCGTCGTATGGCTTGTGCGTGATGTTGGTGCGGGCAACCAGCGTGGTGGCGGTCGCGACCTCAGACTTCTGCAGCCCCATCTTGTCGAGAATGTCGATGAAGTCGGCGGGCGACTCGAAGTTGAGGTCGATTTCACCGGAATCGAACGCGTTCACCGTGGCGTTGAAATCGGTGCCGTAGTCGATGAACTCGATGCCGTCGAGTGGCGCCTCGCCGCCCCACCATTTGCCGTTCTCGCGGCGCTTGACCACCGCCTTCTGGCCGACGTCGTAAGAGACCAGCTCAAACGCTCCCGTGCCGATCGGCTTCTTGATTGGGTCGGCGCCATCGGCGTCGAAATTGCGGTGCACGATGAGCGCCGGATAATCGGTGAAATTGGGAATGAGCGAAATATCGGGCTCGCTGAGCTTCAGCTTGACCATGTTGTCGTCGACCTTGGTGATGGCGCCGTCCCTGGCCTTGCCGGTCTTGGCATCGATCAGCGCACCGACGCGGGCCGCCATCGAGTTGCCGGCGACGCCCTTCTCGCACCAGCGCGTCACATTGTGCACCACGTCATCGGCGCTGAAGGCATCACCATTGTTCCAGGTGACGCCCTTGCGCACATGCAGCGTGTATTCGGTGGCGTCGTCGTTGATGTCCCAGCTTTCGAGCAGCACCGGCTCGAAGGTGAATTGCCTGGTGTAGCGCACCAGCGGCTCCAGCCAGCAACGCGAGACATTGGCCAGTTCCACCCAATCGTAAGTGCGCGGATCCTTCTGCGCTTTCACCGCCATCGAGACGTGCAGCGTCCCGCCCTTCTTCGGTTCCTCGGCCACAGCTTGCGTCGGCGCGGCGAGGCCGATCATGCCATAGGCAAATGCGGTCGACGCACCAAGCGCGCTGGCCAGCGCCAGGAACTCCCGCCGGTCCATGCGACCCGCCTTCGCTTCCGCCGCCATCGCTTCGATAGCGGGCGGCACACGGTCGCCGTTGCTTCTGAAAATCGTCATGTCATTCTCCCCTTGTTGTTCCCGTGAGGTCTTTGCCTGCTTTTTCAACTAACGCTGTCAGGCAGTTTTTCCTCGCGCCGCGCGATCAAATCCTTGAGACCGTCGGCAATGCCCTCGTCGAGTTTCGGCTCCTCATAGTCGGCAAGCATGTTGCGCGCCTTCTCGCGGCCGCGCGTGTCGTGGTCCTTCGCCCCTTCCGCCTTCCATTGTTCGTAGGAGTTGAAGTCCATGATGCTCGGCATGAAGAAAGCCTTCTCGAAATGCTCGAGCGTGTGCTGGGTGCCGAGGAAATGGCCCTGCGGCCCGACTTCGCGGATCGCTGCCATCGCTTCCGTGAAATCGTCGAAAGGCAGGCCGCCGGCATATTTGTACCAGCCGACAAGCTGTTCGCAGTCGGTGGCGAATTTCGAGTAACCGCAAGTGAGACCCGCTTCCAGCCATCCGGCCGAATGCCAGATGTAGTTGGCGCCGGCGAGGATGGCTGCATGCATCAGCATGTTCGCCTCATAGCCAGCCTGGGCATCGTTGAGCTTCGAGCCGACATGAAAGCCCGACGTGCGCCACGGCAGTTTGTATTTCCGCGCCAGCGCACCCATCAGATACATCATCTGGGCGGCCTCCGGCGTGCCGCCCATGGGAGCGCCGGTCTTCATGTCGACCGTGACCATGAACTGGCCGTAGATCTGGGGCGAACCGGGACGGATGAGCTGGGTCAGGGCCACGCCGGCGAGCGCCTCGGCATTGACCTGCGCCACCGCGCCGACGGCCGACGCCGCGGTCGAGGCGCCGCAGAGCGCGAACGGCGCCAGGATCAGCGGCTGATTGTGGCTTGCATAGACCCGCATCGCATCGATCATGGTGGCGTCCCAGACCAGCGGCGAATTGCAGTTGGTGATCGCCACCAGCACCGGGTTTTCGCGGACGAACTCCTCGCCGAAGACGATTGCAGCCATCGCCATCGTGTCCTCGGCGCGCTCCTTGGACGTCACGATGCCCATGAACGGCTTGTCGGAATGTTTCAGCGCCGAATGGATGATGTGCAGATGCCGCTTCGGCACGGCGATTTCCATCGGCTCGCAGATGACCGAACTCGAGGAATGCAGCGCCGGCGCCATGTAGGCGAGCTTGTGGAAATTGTTGAGGTCGGCAAGCGTGCCGTAGCGCCTGTTGTTGTCGAGGTCGCGTATGTAGGGCGCGCCATACATCGGCACGAAGATCGAGTTCTTGCCGCCAACGCGGACCGTGCGCTCGGGATTGCGCGCATGGAGCGTGAATTCGGATGGGACTTTCGAGACGAGCTCCATCAGCAGCGCGCGGTCGATACGCACGCGCGTTTCCCTGACATCGGCCCCAGCCGCCTTCCAGAGCTCGATGGCTCCGTCGTCGCGGAATTCGCAGCCCACTTCTTCGAGTATCTTGAGCGACTCCTCGTGGATCAGTTCCACCGCCTCATCGGGAACGATCTCATAGACCGGGATCTGGCGCACCAGGGTCGGGAACGAGGCAATCGGCGCGCTCCTCATCGCCTTGCGCCCGAGACGGCCACCACCACGGCGATGGGTTTGCTCGGTCAATTCAGTGGCCGGTGCGTTCATGGAGCCTCCATCCCTTCGATCCCGGTCAACTTAGCGAGGTGAAATTCGACTGTGACGCTGGAAAATCCTGATCTCTTGTATAAGCTGAGCTTATGCGAAGCCTTCGCCACCTCCTGCCCTCCGCCGGCAGCCTGATCGTCTTCGAGGCGGCCGGCCGGTTGTCGAGTTTCACCGCCGCCGGGCGCGAGCTCGGCATGACGCAGGCCGCAGTTTCCTATGCCGTGCGTGGGTTGGAGGAACAGCTTGGCGCCACGCTGTTCCAGCGCCGCCACCGCCAGGTCAGCCTGACGGAGGCCGGCGAGCGCTTCCATGCCGACGTCTCGCTCGGTCTTTCCCACATCCGCAAGTCGGCGGAGGACCTGCGTCTGCAGGCGACTGGTGGCCATGTGACGCTCGCCGCCTCGACGGCCTTCGGCTCGTTCTGGATGATGCCGCGCCTGCAGCGGTTCCGCGATGAATTGCCGGGCATCGATCTGCGCATCCAGACCGGCGACCGAGATCTCGACATCATCGCGGAAGGCATTCCGCTTGCCGTGCGCGGAGGCGTGCCACGCGACTGGCCGGACTACCACTCGCTAGCGCTCTCCGACGAAGAGATCTTTCCGGTCGCGGGTCCCAGTTATCTGACGAAATTCGGCCGGCCCGAGACCGTCGAGCAACTGGCGACACACCGCCTCATTCATCTGGAAGAGCCCTATCGCGAGGCCCCGAACTGGGACGAATGGTTCCAATCGGCCGGAGCCAGTCTCCGCAATGCGGAGCGTGGCTTGCGCATCAATGACTATGCGATTGTGATCCAGGCGGTCATGGAGGGGCAAGGCATCGCGCTCGGCTGGCGCCACCTTGTCGAGCGGCTGCTGTCGACCGGGCTGCTGGTGCCGGTGACGGACCACATCATGAAGACGGGCACCGCGTTCTACGTCATCTGGCCGAAGAACCGCGAACTCAGCGACAATGCGCGCAAGGTCAGGGATTGGCTGCTGGCGCAGGCGTAAAGTGGCCTCGCGCGCGCCCACCGAATCCGTGTAAGATCAGAGCATGCCCATCCGCCAGCTTTCCGAAACGATGATCAACCAGATCGCCGCCGGCGAAGTCATCGAGCGTCCGGCGAGCGTGGTCAAGGAACTGGTCGAGAATGCGCTCGATGCCGGGGCCAGCAAGGTAGAAGTCGTCACATCGGGCGGCGGGCTGAACCTGATCCGCGTCACCGATGACGGCTTCGGCATTCCTGAACGGGAACTGGCGCTGGCCATCGCACGCCACTGCACCTCCAAGCTCACCGAGGATATCAACGACATTCGTTCGCTCGGCTTTCGCGGCGAAGCGCTGCCATCGATCGGCTCGGTGTCGCGGCTGTCGATCCGCTCGCGCACGGCCTCTAGCGACAGCGCCGCAGAGATCGGCATCGAGGGCGGCCGCGTCCTGCCAATCAAGCCGGCGGCGGCCAATCGCGGCACCACGGTCGAGGTGCGCGACCTGTTCTTCGCCACGCCGGCACGGCTGAAATTCATGAAGGGCGAACGCGCCGAAAGCTCGGCCATCAGCGACATCGTCAAGCGCATCGCCATCGCCTTCCCCACGGTGCGTTTCACGCTGGCCGGTTCCGACCGCACCACTCTGGAACTGCCGGCTACCGATGACAGCGCGGACGGCAGCTTGCGCCGGGTCGCGCAGGTGATGGGCGCCGACTTTCCCGACAATTCCATTGCCATCGATGCGATGCGCGAAGGCGTGCACCTGACCGGCCATGTGTCGATCCCCTCCTTCACCCGCGCCAACGCATTGCAGCAATATGCCTATGTCAACGGCCGCCCGGTGCGCGACAAGCTGATCGCCGGAGCGATCCGCGGCGCCTTCGCCGACGTCCTGCCGCGCGACCGCCATGCGGTGACGGTACTGTTTCTTTCGCTCGATCCGGCCATCGTCGACGTCAACGTCCACCCGGCCAAAGCCGATGTCCGCTTCCGCGATCCGGGCCTCGTGCGCGGGTTGATCGTCGGCGCGATCCGGCAGGCGTTGGCCGATGCCGGCATCCGCTCGGCCACCACCGGTGCCGCCGGCATGATGGCAGCGTTTCGGCCGGGCAGCCCGTCCTATGCACATCCCGGCCCGGCCAACGGCCATCGCAGCTACGACGCGGCCTATCGCGCTTCAGGCGCCGCCGGCTTCGATCCCGTGCGCTCGCCGCAGCGGCCGCTCGACATACAATTCGACAGCCCGGGCTTTGAACGCACCGGCGCAAGACAGGGCAGCGGATTTGGCGAAAATGAGCAAGCCGCGTTCGATGCCGGCCCGCTTGCCAGCGCCGATGCGCGCCCCGGGCAGAGCGAGGCAGCGGAGACGCTGCTCGGCGCGGTGCTGGGGGCCGCGCGCGCGCAGGTGCATGAGAACTATATCGTCGCCCAGACCAGGGATTCGCTCATCATCGTGGACCAGCACGCGGCCCATGAGCGGCTGGTTTACGAGGCGCTGAAGAACGCGCTGCACGCGCGGCCGGTGCCGTCACAGATGCTGCTTCTGCCCGAGATTATCGACCTGCCCGAGGAGGACGCCGAGCGGCTGGCCGTGCATTCCGAAACGCTCGCCCGCTTCGGCCTTGGCATCGAGCGTTTCGGACCGGGTGCGGTCGCCGTGCGCGAGACGCCGTCGATGCTCGGCGAGACCAACGTCCAGCAATTGGTCCGCGACCTTGCCGACGAGATTGCCGACAACGATACGGTCGAGACGCTCAAGGAACGGCTGGACAAGATCGCCGCCACCATGGCCTGCCACGGTTCTGTCCGCTCCGGGCGGCTGCTCAAGGCCGAAGAGATGAACGCCCTGCTGCGCCAGATGGAGGCGACGCCGGGTTCCGGCACCTGCAACCATGGCCGCCCGACCTATATCGAGCTCAAGCTGGCCGACATCGAGAGGCTGTTCGGGCGGCGGTGAACCGGCTGCGCGGCCAGCCCTCATTTCCTCCGCTGATATTTCCTTGTCCGTGAATTGAAGACGTAATCGACCGCGGTTCCGGCGCCACCGCCTCGAAAATTCACGGAAATGACGTCCTTGCCTCGCTCCACCCATTTCTCGACGTTCATATAGATGGTCGTCATCAGCATGCCGGCACTGCACACGTCATCATCGGCGAAGGTAATTTCCTGGACAACCTTGCGGCTGCTCTTTTTGATGACACGCATTTTTTCCATGCAGAGGCCGGCGCTGGTATTCGTGTAAATTCCCGAAAACCTGTCGGTGGCTGTCTGCGCCCAGAAGGAAATCTCGACGGTGCCGTCGATCTTCGCCTCGCCAGTGTCATCCAGGCTCGCTATTTTCTTGAGGGTGACGGGATATCTATCCGTGCCCTTGCTCCAGCTTCCGGTCACAGCGTTTCCATTGAGGTCGAGGGAGAATGGGCAGCTTGTGGTATCCACAGCGGGTCTCGGCCCCTGCACAATTATCCGATAGAATTCCTTGTCGTCTGAAATCTCGCAAAGCACGAACTTGGTGCCGGTGACCGTGCCATACAGCGCAATCGGGCTCTGCTTCGCGTCGTAGAAGTAGCTTCCATCGACCTTTGGCGCGCTGCCTAAGCTATCATATGTCTGTATGGAGAAATGGATGGGAGACGGCCCGAGGAAACCCTCGTAGTTTTCCACGTGGTACCAACCCGCGACGGCTTTCGCGTTAAGCAGCAACAAGCAAACGACCGTTGAGATAAAACGTCTTCCCATCCCGACCTCGCAGCGCCCGCGACGACCATCCGCCAAGACCGAGTGACAGTTGCCTTGCCTTGCGGCAGCCGTCAACTGGCGATGAAATCGGTGGTTCCCGACACGAGTCAGGGAAAGATCGCAAGCTTTTGAATTAGCGTTTCAAATTCACCACGATGACACCGCCGAGCGCCAGCGCGCCGCCGAGGATGCCGAGCAGCGTCGGCACCTCGCCCAGCCAGAAGAAGCCGATCAGGGCCGACATCGGCGAGACCAGATAGAGGAAGTTCGAGGCACGCGCCGCCGGCAGGCGCGACAGCGCGGTTGCCCACGCCGCATAGGCAACCAGGCTCGGCACGATGCCGAGATAGATGACGGCGCCGACGCCGGCAGTGTTGGCGACAGCGGCCTGCTGCAGAGCGGTGGGCAGGAAGGGCGCCAGGCAGAGCGCGCCGAGCACCATGTTGGACGCCGCGATCGTCAGCGGATGATGACGGGCAAACAGCGGCTTCTGGACGATGGTGTTGACGGCCGAGCAGAGGGCCGAGCCAAGTACCAGCAGCGCGCCGGCATTGAAATGAAGGCCATGCCCGTCGGCGACGGCGATGATGCCGATGCCGGCGAAGGAGATGACCGTGCCGATCCAGGCCAGGCCGGAGAAGCGCTCGCCGAGCAGCGCCATTGCCATGATGGCGGTAAAGATGGGACTGACATTGATGATGAAGCCCGCCGCTCCGGCCGAGACCGTCAGTTCGCCAAAATTGAGCATCGCCGTGTAGAGCGCGACGAAAATGGCGCCGCCAAAGGCGAAGCGCCAGAGATCGCCAATCCTGGGCAGAGCCGGACGCTTGATGGCAAGAAAGATCGCCGCCGGCACGGCGGCGATGGCAAAGCGCAGGGCGCCAAGCTCCAGCGGCTGAAAGGCGGCGAGCCCGGCCCGGATCGCCGGGAAGGCGGAGGCCCAGCCGATCACCGTCAGCGCCACGGCAATGGCGGCCGTGGTGTCCATCCGCTGTGTCGAATTCAACGTGCCTGTCGTCGTGCTCATCCCAGTGCCTCGGATTCTTCAGGTCTCGGGAGCAGGAAACGCCTTTCCAGGTCAATTGACAAACGACCAAATCGAGGGTCACCTGTGAGCATGGATCACAGCTCGAACAGTATGCTGCCCTTGGAGACGTTGCGCGCTTTCGACGCGGCGGCGCGCACGGGGAGCTTCTCGGCCGCCGCCGAAAAACTCAACCTCACGCATGGCGCGGTCAGCCGGCAGGTCGCCAAACTCGAGGACTGGCTTGGCCTGAAGGTTTTCGAGCGCGGCGCGCGCGGCGTGACGCTGACCAACGAAGGCAATCGACTGCATCTCAGGACCACCGAAGCCTTCGCGCTGATCTCGGTCAATTCCGACCGGTGGGTAGAGCCGCGCGGCACCGCGGTGGTGCGCCTGGCCTCCATTCCTTCGGTGAGCGGCCTGTGGCTGATGCCGCGCATGGCGGCGCTGGAGAACGATCCCACCCGCCTGCGCATCGTGCTCGATGTCGACAACCGCCAGGCCGATCTCGCCGACGAAGGCATCGATCTGTCGGTGCGCTGCGGTCGCGGCCGCATCCCGGGCCGTGTCTCGGTGCAACTGTTCGAAGAATATCTCTTCCCGATCGCCTCGCCGGGCCTCGCACGGGAGATCGGCAGCGGCGATCCAGCCCGGCTGCTCAAATTCCCGCTGATCAACGATTCCGACGCTTCGGGCTGGCGCGCCTGGTTGGCCGCGCAGGACATGGACTACCGGCCGCGCCCGCAAGACCGTCGTTTCGAGGATTACAATCTGGTGCTCGATGCAGCGGCTCATGGCCTCGGCATCGCGCTGGCGCGGCCGCCGCTCACCGAGCACCAGATACAGTCCGGCCGCCTCGTCGCCGTTGACGATCGCACCGTGCTCAATCCCGTTTCCTACTGGCTGGATCGTCCGGTCGGCCGGCCGCGCGCGGCCGCCGCGGATCTCGCCAGGCGCATTGCCGAACAGGCCGGACTTGCTTCGGCAAGGCTGGAAGCTTTCCTGCAGGATGACGATTAGGCGCTGACGCATCTCGGAGAATGCGTGACGGCCTCTATCGGAAATCGCGTGATACTCGCTTAACGGAACAGCAAAAGCACGATCGTGGTGGTTGCGGCCGAGACGATGGCCGTCACGATCGATATCGTCCACAGCGACGACGGAACTGGCTCGGATCGGGGAGCATGGCCCGCTGGACGGATGGAGGCGCCGCGCGGTTGCGGCGCGTTGGCATTGGCCGCGACCAGCACCGCGGCCGAAGCGACGGCCGGCGAGAATGTGGATAGGGCCGGCGGCGCGGCGAGTTTGGGGGTGCTGTCGTTGGCCGTTATCCGCGGCGGAGCGAAGTCGCGCGAAGCCTGATCGGTGTCCGTCCCTGCCCCACCCGTCGAGGCCCGTGCCAATGCATGGTGGGTGGCGGCGTCAGGTTCCATGACGGCCCGGTAGGCATCCTCGATCTCGGGGGAGGACAGGCGTTGTGAGGTTTGACCGGCCGGCCGCGGTAGCGAGCCTTGCAGCGCCTGGGCAGCGAACTGCGCCGATTGCACCATCGCGGGCGCCGCCGGCTGGACGAGCGCCTTGACCAGAGCCGCGGTCGCGGGATCGGCCCTGGGCGAAGGCACCGGCCCGGGAATGAGCGCTTCTTTCAGCAAAGACGTCATACTGGCATTGGCGATGTCCATGGCGCTTCCTGACAACCATTGTGCCATACCGCAATATTATATGAGCATTGCGCCAAGCTTGACCTTGCCCACGATTTATGGCGATTGAATCCCGATGAACTCAAGTACCGTTGCATGATGAACCGTTTCGAAGGCCCGGGCGGCAAGGAAGCCCGCATCCGCTATCTCGATGGCGATTTCCAGGTCACCAGCCCGGGCTCGTTCGTGCGCTGCGCGGTGACGGGCGAAAACATCCCGTTGGACGAGCTGAAATACTGGAGCGTCGCCAGGCAGGAGCCTTACGTGAACGCCATCGCATCGCTGCGCCGCGAAATCGAGGTGCATCCGGAGTTGCGCAAACGGAGTTAGAGCGGCTCAGCGTTTGATAGAATCTGACCCGCTCTCCTTCATTGTTTTACGCAATTCCGGACTGAAGACCGCCACGCACTTTTTCCTGAAGTAGCTTCATCTCCTCAGCTTGCGCTGCCGCCAGGCATCGAGCGTTTCCTCGATGATGCGTTCGGGCACGTGATCAAGCTCGAACACCGTGTCGATTTCCAGCACGTCAAGACGGTCGAGAAAGTCCTGCGGGGCGCCGTGACGCAGCCGGGCGGCGTCCTTGGCGGTGGTGATCAGGCCAAGGCCTTCGGCGCGTGCCGTCGCGGCCAGTTCGGCAAGCTCGTCCTCGGCGTAGAAGTGATGGTCCGGAAAGGGCCTGGACAGGACCACTTCGCCGCCGGCGTCACGCACCGTGTCGAAGAACTTTTCGGGATGACCGATGCCGGCAAAGGCCAGGAACCGCTTTCCGGCAAGCCCGGCCGTGCTGCTCGGCTCCGTGTGGGCCTCGAAGATCGGCCGGCCGGCACGCGCGGCTCGGCGGACCACGGCATCGGCGGCCGTGCCCTCGCCCATCTTCAGCAGCCCGCTGGTGAAGACCAGCTGGTCGACGATCTTGGCCCTGAGCGGACCGGCCGGGATGACGCGGCCATTGCCGATCCCATAGCGGGCATCGACCACGACCAGTGCATAATCGATGTGGATGCGCGCGCTCTGGAAGCCGTCGTCCATGATCAGGAAATCGCAACCGTGTTTTTCCAGCAGCAGCCGGGCGCCGGCGGCACGGTTCGGCGTCACCGCCACCGGGGCATGTTCGGCCAGCAGCAGCGGTTCGTCGCCGACATGCCTGGCGCTGTCATGGCTGACATCGACGACATGCGGCTCGGCGAAGGAACCGCCGTGGCCGCGCGACAGGAACCCGGGCTTCAGATGCATGCGCTTGGCCTGTTGGGCGAGCGCGATCGCCACCGGCGTCTTGCCGGTGCCGCCGACGGTGAAATTGCCGATACACAGAACCGGCGCCTGGATCTTCTCGCGCCGGGCCCGCCGCATGCCGCGACCGGCAACCAGCGCATAGACAGCCGACAGCGGCGACAGCGCCAGGACCTTCCAGTCCGGCTCTTCCCACCAGAATGGCGGTGCTTCGGAGGCCATTCTAACGCCCGTTGGCGCCCTTCAGGCGCGCCTTGACCACCAGCGGCTGGATATAGGGTTCGAGCGATTTGAGCGTGCGTGCCAGTGCGCCGCGCATCTCTTCGACAGTCGCGATCCCCGCAGCCATCATCTCGTGGCGCGCCACTTCGTTGGTCAGGAGGAAATTGACGGCGCCGGCCAGCATGTCGCGGTCGCGCACCAGCTTGGCGCCGCCGCTGTCGAGCAGGCGCTGGTAGGCCTCGCGAAAATTCTGCACGTTGCGCCCGGCGAGAACGGCGGTGTCGAGCATGGCCGGCTCAAGCGGATTCTGGCCGCCTTCGGAGGTCAGCGAGCGGCCGACGAAAGCGATTTCGGTCAACCGGAGATACAAGCCCATTTCGCCGATCGTATCGCCAAGCAAGATATCGGTATCGGCCCCGATACGGTCGCCCTTGCTGCGCCGCGCGACTTTAAGGCCCATGCCGGAAATCTGCGCGGCAAGGGCTTCGGCCCGATCGGGATGGCGCGGAACGACGATCGTCAAAAGGCCGTGGTGACGCCTGTGCAGCGTCGCGTGAACTTCCGCGGCGACCACTTCCTCGCCATCATGGGTCGAGATCGCCGCCCAGGTCGGCCGATCGCCGATCTGCCGCTGCAATGTGCCAAGCGCTCGCAAGTCGACCGGCGGCGGGTTGGTGTCGACCTTGAGATTGCCCGACACCGTCACCGGCCGGGCGCCGAGCGCCCGAAAACGCTCGCCGTCGACGTCGGACTGGGCAACGACATGGGCCAGATTCTCGAACAGGGCCTCGGCGATGTTGGCCCGCTTCTTCCAAGACATGAAGGAGCGATCGGAGAGCCGGCCATTGACCAGCACCTGCGGCACGTGGCGGGCACCAAGTTCGAGGATGGTCATCGGCCATATCTCGGATTCGGCGATGATCGCCAGATCGGGTTTCCAGTGATCGAGGAAGCGGCTGACCGCCGGCTTCAGATCGAGTGGCACATATTGGTGAATGATGCGGTCGCCGAGCCGCTCGTCGACGACCTGGGCCGAGGTGACCGTACCGGTCGTCAGCACGATGTTGACGCCATAGTCGAGGATGCTTTCGACAAGCGGCACGACGGCCAAGGTCTCGCCGACGCTCGCGGCATGGATCCAGATCACCGGGCCCTCGGGGCGCGGCCGGCCGGCGACGCCGTAGCGCTCGCGGCGGCGATTGCGGTCTTCCTTGCCGCGCGAGGTGCGCCAGGCGACGTAAGGCCCGACCAGCGGATAGGCGGCCGCGCCGGCAAAACGGTATGCCGACAACATGGTGCGGGCCCAGCGGCCGCTCACCGCGGGCCATCCACGAGGCGGTAGGCCTCGGCGGTCGCGGCATTGAGGGCGGTGGTGATTTCCTGGCGCTTGCGTTCCATTTCGGCGTCATCGGCATCCGCCGCCACAAAGATCGGCGTGCCGATGGTCACGGCGGAGCGGCCGAAGGGCAGGTTGATGGTGGTCTTGTCCCAGCTCTTTTCCAGCACCTTGCGGCGGCTGGTGGCGATGGCGACGGGCAGCAGCGGCCGGCCGGAGAGGCGAGCCAGGAGAACGATACCGAGCCCTGCATCGCGCGGGGTACCATGGGGAATGTCTGCGATCATGGCGACGTTCTTGCCTGATGTGAGCGACTTTTTGAGGGCGATGAGCGCCTTGGCCCCGCCCTTGTCGAGATGCCTGGCATTGTCGCGCCCGCCCGAACCGCGCACCGCCTCGATGCCGAATTTCTCCAGCATCAGGGCGTTGAGCTCGGCATCGGCGCTACGCGACACCATGGCAACCAGCGGCTTGCGCTTGGGGTAATAGGCCGGCGTCAAAAGATGCTGGCCATGCCACAGAGCAATGATCCCCGGCTCGAACTCGGCATAGGCGCCGCCCGAAAAGCGCGCCGATCCGGCGACCAGGGGGCTGGTCGCGCGAACCAGCCGCACGAATTGCGCGAGCAGGCTGGCAATGGCGTTCTTGACGAATCGCGACTGCGCGAGCGGTTCGCGAATCCTGCGCCAGAAGGCCTTGGTCGTACGGCTGCGGCCCCTGCCCGTGGGCGCGGCCTCGCCGGCTGGCTCTTTCGCCAGATCATGCTCCATCGAAGTCAACCGGCGGCCTTGCTATCGGGATCCAGCAGACGGTGCAGATGAACGACGAAATAACGCATATGGGCATTGTCCACGCTGGCCTGCGCCTTGGCCTTCCACGCCGTGTGCGCGGATTGATAGTCCGGATAGACGCCGACGATGTCGAGCGCATCGAGATCGCGGAACTCGGTGCCGCCAAGTTTCTTCAGTTCGCCGCCGAACACCAGATGCAAAAGCTGTTTCTTTCCGTCTTCCGCGGCCATGTCGGTCCTTCACATATCGTGAGTTTGTGACAGGTCTAGACCAAAGCCGCCGACTTTGGAACCTTCGAAAAACGCTTTCAGCCATCCAGCCCGGCTATGACGTCGACCAGCACGGCCAGCAGTTCGCCGCTGCCGGCCGCGAGCGCACCGTGGCGGGTCACCTCGCCGGCATAGGACGGCGCGTGGCCATGCGGGTCGAGCAGTTGGCCACCTGCCTCGCGCAGGATGAGGTCTGCGGCGGCGATGTCCCAGTCATGCGCGTTCGGCTTGACGAAGGTGCCGTCGAGCGTGCCACTGGCGATCATCGCCAGGCGGTAGGCAAGCGAAGGGCTGTAGGGCGCCCGTTGCAGCCGCTCCTGCCAGCCGGCCGGCATCAGGTCGATCAACTGCTTCAGGCCGGAAATCTCGGGCTTGTCGCCTGGCTTGCGCACCGCAATGCGCTTGCCGTTGCGGAATGCGCCCTGGCCTGGCAGCGCGGAATAGGTCTCGTCCATCGCCGGGCATTCGAGCACGCCGGCGAGCGTGCGGCCATTCTCGACGACGGCGACGCTGACGCACCAGGCGCGCTGGCCTTCAAGGAAGCCGCGCGTACCGTCGATCGGGTCGACAACGAAGGTGCGGCGCGCCGAAAGCCGCGCCGGGTCGTCGGCCGTCTCTTCCGACAGCCAGCCATAATCCGGCCGTGCCGCAAGCAACGTCTGGCGCAGATACGCATCGGCGGCATGATCGGCTTCGCTGACCGGCGAGGTGCCGCCCTTCATCCAGACCTGCGGATTATTGCCGAAGTAGCGCATGGCGATGAGACCCGCCTCGCGGGCGGCGTCGCGCAGCAGCGGCAGGTCCAGATCGGCACCGGCGGTGGTCAGCTCATGCTCCGGCAAGGGTCATGCCTTCGATCAGGAGCGTCGGGGCGGCGGTGCCGAAATTGCGATCAAGGTCATTCGCGGGCATCATGTTGAGGAACATCGTCTTCAGGTTCGAGGCGATGGTGACTTCGGCGACCGGATAGGCAAGCGCCCCATTTTCGATCCAGAAGCCGGAGGCGCCGCGGCTGTATTCGCCGGTGAGCATGTCTACGCCCTGGCCAAACACTTCGGTGACGTAGAAGCCGCTCTTGAGCGAGCCGATCAGATCTTCCGGCGACCTTTCGCCTGGCTCGATGGCAAGATTGGTGGAAGACGGCGAGACGGAGGAGCCGCCGCGCGCGCCGCGCCCGTTGGTGACGAGGCCGAGCTCCCGGGCCGCCGATGTCGACAGGAACCAGTGATTGAGGACGCCCTTTTCGATCATCAGGAGCTTCTCGCCCTCGACGCCTTCGCCATCGAACGGGCGCGAGGCCTGGCCACGGCGCCGCAGCGGCTCGTCAGTAACGGTGATGGCGGACGCGGCCACCTGCTTGCCCATCATGTCGCGCAGGAACGAGGTTTTTCGCGCGACGGAAGCGCCGTTGATGGCACCGGCGATATGGCCGGCAATGCCGCGCGCGACGCGCGGGTCGAACACCACGTCGACCGATCCGGTCGCCGCCTTGCGCGCGCCAAGGCGACGCACGGCCCGTTCGCCGGCCCGGCGGCCGATATCCTCGGCCGCGTCGAGATCGGCAAAATGCTGGCGCGAGGAGAATTCGTAGTCGCGTTCCATGCCGGTGCCCTCGCCGGCGATCACGCTGGCCGAGCGCGAAAAGCGCGAGGCGACATACTGGCCGAGAAAACCGTGCGAGGTGGCCAGAACCAGCCCGCCCAGCCCGGCGCTGGCATTGCTGCCGGCCGAATTGGTTACGCCGTTGACGGCGAGAGCCGCCGCCTCGGCCGCAAGGGCCGCCTCCTTCAACTGGTCCGCCGACACTTCGGTTGCATCGAACAGGTCCAGATCGCGCGTCTGTCTGGCGAGCAGCGCGGGGTCGGCAAGACCCTGGTAGGGATCCTCGGGGGACACTTTGGCCATGGCGACGGCGCGCTCGGCAAGGGCCTTCGGATCGGACGCGGCGGTGGCCGATACGCTGGCCACACGCCGGCCGACGAACACCCGCAGCGAAACGTCGTCGCCCTCGGACGCCTCTGTGTTTTCGACCTTGCCAAGCCGCACCGAAACACCGGTCGAGCGGCCACGCACCGCGACGGCGTCCGCGGCATCGGCGCCAGCGCGTTTGGCGGCCTCGACCAGGGCCGCGACACGGTCCGTCAATTTCGCGGCATCGAGCTTGTCGGTCATGCACTTGATCCTGTTTTCTTCAGCCTGTCCGGAAGGCAGGTGCTGCCGCACCATCTATTGTTCCACTGCCGCTTGTGCAATGGCAGAAGGGCAATCAGGATGTTGCGACCAAATCGCCATCGAAGCGCCCGCAAAGAGCGGACGTCGCGGTTTTTGCCTATCTGGAGCCTTCGCCATGACGCCTTTCCATCTTGCCTTTCCAGTCCGTGATCTCGATGAAACCCGAACTTTCTATGGCGAGGTGCTGGGCTGTGCGATCGGCCGCTCGTCGGCGACCTGGGTCGATTTCGACCTCTACGGCCACCAGATGTCGGCGCATTTGCGGCCGCAGGCCGCGCGAGCTGCAAGCGACAGCAAGGTCGACGGCATTTTGGTGCCGATCCCGCATTTCGGCGCTGTGCTCTTGATGGACGACTGGCAGCGCCTGGCGACGCGGCTGGAAGCGCGCGACGACATAGACTGGCTGGAGCGGCCGATGGTCCGCTTCAAGGGGGAGCCCGGCGAACAAGCGACATTGTTTATCCGGGATCCCTCGGGCAATGCCTTGGAATTCAAGGGCTTTCGCTCGCTGGAGCAGGTATTCGCGCATTGAGATCAAAGGGGCGGCAGCCCGTCTTCAAGATGCCGGGACCGGAGTCCAGATCACGTCCTCGATCTTCTGCGCGCCGGTCGCCAGCATCACCAGCCGATCGAAGCCGAGCGCGATGCCGCTGGCCTGCGGCATGATGGCCAACGCGGCGAGGAAGTCCTCGTCCAGCGGGTAGCGCTCACCATAAACGCGCTCTTTCTCGTCCATCTCGATGACGAAGCGCCGGCGTTGCTCGGCCGCGTCGGTCAGTTCGCCAAAGCCGTTGGCGAGCTCGACGCCGCAGCAATAGAGCTCGAAGCGTTCGGCGACGCGCGGATCCCTCGGGCTCGGCCGCGCCAGTGCCGCCTCGGCGACCGGGTACTCGCAAAGAATGGTCGCGCGGCCGAGGCCGAGATTGGGTTCGATCTTTTCCACCATCACGCGGCTGAACAAATCGGCCCAGCTGTCGTCAGGCGCGGTGCGCAGACCGGCCTGGATCAGAGCGGCATGCAGCGCGTCCCGGTCCGTGCCGCCATCGGGCGCGACCGTGGCCAGCAGATCGATCCCGGCGTGGCGGCTGAAGGCGTCCGCCACGGTCAGCCGCTCCGGTTCGGAAAACGGATCGCAGTCGCGGCCCCTGAAAGAGAAGTGCGTGGCCCCTGCCCGTGTCGCGGCCAGCGCCAGCAGATCGGCGCAGTCGCGCATCAGGCTTTCATAGGTCTCGCCCACCCGATACCATTCGAGCATGGTGAATTCGGGATGATGCAAGGGACCGCGCTCGCGGTTGCGGTAGACGGCCCCCAGGCTGAAAATGCGCTGCTCCCCCGCCGCAAGCAGTTTCTTGCAGGCGAATTCCGGCGAGGTGTGGAGATAAAGCGGCGAGCGGGCGCCATCCGGCCCGACCGCTTCGGTGGCGAAGGCCGCCAGATGCGCCTCGTTGCCGGGCGAGACCTGCAGCGCCGCCGTCTCCACCTCAATGAAGTCGTTGCGGGCGAACCAGTCGCGCAAGGCAGCCGTCATCCCGTTGCGCAGCATCAAGCGCGGACGGCGGTCGGCATGGACATGCGGCGTCCACCAGGGCGACGCGGCGGTCATCAGCGCGCTTCGGTTCGCCGAGGGGGCTGGCGGTTCGCGCCAAGATGCGCTAGGCCCCCATCCAGCGCCGCGCAAGCCGGCAAACGCCAGTCAACTCTCGCAGGATTTAAAACCGTGGTGAAAGTCATCGCCAGTTCGCTCCGCAAAGGCAATGTCGTCGACAAGGACGGCAAGCTTTATGTGATCCTCTTCGCCGAAAACATCCACCCCGGCAAGGGCACGCCCGTGACGCAGCTCGATATGCGCCGCATCGGCGACGGGGTGAAGGTGTCGGAGCGCTACCGCACCACCGAACAGGTGGAGCGCGCCTATGTCGAGGAGCGCGAGCACACCTTCCTTTACGCCGATGGCGAAGGCTATCACTTCATGAACCCGGAAACCTACGACCAGGTGGCGGTGTCTGAAGCCGTGGTCGGCGACGCGGCGCCCTATCTGAAGGAGGGCATGCCGGTGCAGGTGTCACAGTTCAACGGCATCGCGATCGCCCTGGTGCTGCCGCAGCGCGCCACCTTCGAAGTGGTCGAGACCGAGCCGACGACCAAGGGCCAGACGGCATCGTCTTCCTACAAGCCGGCCGTGCTTTCCAATGGCGTGCGCACCACCGTGCCGCCGCACATCGCGCCTGGCACCCGCGTCGTGGTGATGACGGCGGACGGGTCCTATGTGGAGCGGGCGAAGGACTGAGCGAGGCGGAGGCATTGTTGCCGCCTCGGCATGATGCCCCGCCGACACGGCACAAAGTAGCCTCGCAGTCTCGCTGACCGCGATCACGACCTGGCTGGTGTTCTTGTCCTTTTTGCCTCGACGTTGGCGGAACGCCGTTCAATTGCGACCTCCACCTCCCGCTTCAGCCGATCCTTGATTTCAACCGTCTCGCTCATCAGGGCCTCGATCTTCAGGAAATCGAGGACGCGGTATTTCGACACCGCCGGGCGGACCAGTATGTCGGGCTGGCACTGTTTCAGCTTGTTGGCGATGATCGACTGCATCATCAATTGCGTGGCGCCGAACATCAGGTCGACGGAGGTCGGCTGCTTGCGGTCGGCCTCTTCCGGCGCGCCAACCACGTCGACGCCGATGATGATATCGGCATCCTTCTCGATCAGGTCGAAGGGCACGGGGTTGTAGATGCCGCCGTCGATCAGCAGCCTGCCGTCGCGCGTCACCGGACGGAAGACGGCAGGAATGGCGGCAGAGGCCGCAAGGGCGGAATGCAGGTCGCCATCGTCGAACACGGCGAGCTTGTGGCCGAAATAGTCGGTTGCTGTCACCTTCAGCGGGATTTTCAATCCGGCGAAGGATTCGGGAATAGCCTCGGGCAGAAACGCCTTCAGGATGCGCTCGACATTGAACTGGCTGACGCGGATGCCATTTTGCATGGCCTCCGCGATCGTGCCCGGCCGCGCCCGCCACATGCGGCTCGCCACCTCGGCACGGCGGCCGAGGATCGAGCGGGCATAGTCGTGGATATCCTTGCCGGTCATGCCCGAGGCCATGCCGGCGCCCATGATGGCGCCGATCGACGAGCCGGCTATCGCCACCGGCTTGATGCCGAGCTCGTCCAGCGCCTCGATGACATGGATATGCGCCAGACCGCGCGCGCCGCCACCGCCGAACGCTATGCCGAAAGTGGGGCTCATCCCTTGCCGGCTCCCGCCAGCGGCGGCCCGACCACCATGATGGTCGGCTCGGTCGTCAGCAGCTTCTTCGCCGCCGCCTTGACCTGATCGATCGTCACCGCGTTGATATAGCCGGCCCGGCGCTGCATGTAGTCGATGCCGAGATCGTCAATCTGCAGCTCGACAAGCGTGGCGGCGATAGAACTCGACGAATCCAGATTGCTGATCGCATAGGCGCCGATCAGATATTTCTTGGTCGCCGCCAGTTCGGCTTCGGTCGGGCCATCCTCGGCCAGGCGCTTGGCGACGTCGCGCACGATAGCGAGCGTCTCGGCCGCGCGATCGGAGCGCGTCCCAGTGGTGACGATCAGCGCATTGGCATGGTCCTGGTTGACCAGAGAGGAATTGACGCTGTAGGCGAGCCCGCGCTTTTCGCGCACCTCCTGGAACAGGCGCGAGGTGAAAGTTCCACCGCCGAGGATCTCATTCATCAGCACCGCCGGGAAGAAATCCGTCGCCTTGCGCTTCACGCCCGGCCAGGCGAGCTGCAGCGATGTCTGCGGCAGGTCGTAATTCACCTCGATATGCTGCGCCAGCTTGGGCTCGACATCGGCTACAGGAGCGAGCGCCTGGTCCCGCGGCAAGTCGCCGAACACCATGTCGAGCTTCTTCTTCAGGGTCTCGGGGTCGATGGCCCCGACCACGGCGACATGCAGGCCGCCGCGCGCGAACACCGCCTTGTGCAGGGCCTCGAGATCGGCCTGCGTGACGGCGGCGATGCTCTGCCTGGTGCCCTGGTCGGAACGCGAATAAGGGTGGTCGCCATAGACGGCGCGCGCCCACCGGTTCTGCGCCACCGTGTCGGGATCGTTCTCGTTGGCGATGATGCCGGACAGGACCTGCGCGCGGATGCGGTCGATCGGCGCCTGGTCGAAGCGCGGCTCATTGACCGCCAGACGCAACAGGTCGAAGGCTTCGTCGCGCTGTTCGGCCAGCATGCGCATGGAACCGTAGATGCCATCGCGGGTCTCGTCGAAGCTCATTTCCGCCCCGGCATCGTCGAGCTTGATCTGGAAGGCTTCCGAGTCGAGCGGGCCGGCACCCTCGTCGAACAGGCCGGTCATCAGGTTGGCGAGACCTTCCTTCCCCACCGGATCTTGCGTCGAGCCGCCGCCGAAGACGAAGCGGACGGCGACCACCGGCACGGAATAGTCCTCGACCAGCCAGGCCGTGACGCCTTTCGAGGAGGTAACGGACTGGATCTCCATGGCGCGGGCGGCAAGTGCCGGCAGAACCAGGAAGAGGACGGAGAGGAAGAAGGTTGCGAGGGCGTGGAGGGCCTTCCCTTCTCGCACGAGGGGAGAAGGGGGAGCCTGGCGGGGCGACGTCAACGCGCCGCTAAACTGGTTCGTCATCATCAATTCCCCGCCTGTTGCTGCGGCAAGAGATAGCCGGTCGTCGAGCGGGCCAATACCAGATAGCGCGCGGCAACGGCCTTGACCTCGTCGGTGGTGACCTTGCGGATGCGGTCCGGCCATTGCTGCACGTCCTGGACGTTGCCGCCGGTGGCAAGCGTCGAGCCATAGATGTTGGCCATGGAATCCTGCTTGTCGCGAGCAAAGATCATCGACCTGACGTAGCGGTCCTTGGCTTTTTCGAGCTCGTCCGGAGTGACGCCGTCGCTGGCGATGCGCACCACTTCCGCATCGACCGCGGCTTCGACGTCGGCCAGCTTGGCGTCACCGCGCGGCGCGCCGTAGACGGTAAAATTGGTGTCGTCGAGCATGGTGCCCTGGAAGTACGCACCGGCGCCGGAAGCAATGCCCTGCTTGACGACAAGGGCCTGGTAAAGCCGGCTGCGGTTGCCGCCGCCGAGGATCTCGGCCAGCAGATCGAGCGCTTCGGCCTCGCCCGGCTTGGCAGTGTGATAGGAGGGCACGACCCATTGTGTCGAGAAACTCGGCACGCTGACACGAGCGTCGGAGAGCGTGACCGTGCGCCTGGTGTTCTGCTCCGGCTCGACCGGACGGACGCGCGGCGGCAGGTCCGGCCCGCGGGCCACCTTGCCATAAGTCTTTTCGGCCAGCGCCTTCACCGTGTCCGGTTCGACATCGCCGGTCACGATCAGCACGACGTTGTTGGGCCGGTAGTACTTGTTGTAGAACGCGACCGCGTCGGTGCGGTTCAGCTGCTCCATCTCCTGCATCCAGCCGATGACCGGGATGCGATAGGGCTGGTTCTGCCATAGCGTGGCATCGACCTCTTCGTCGAGCACGGCCTGCGGGTTGTTGTCGATGCGCGAGCGGCGCTCCTCCAGGATGACATCGCGCTCGGTCTTGATGACGTCGTCGGTGAGGATGAGGTTGCGCATGCGGTCGGCTTCGAAGCTCATCATCAGCTCGAGCGCCGACGGCGCCACCGTCTCGTGGAAAGCGGTGTAGTCGTAGGAGGTGAAGGCGTTGTTGGATCCGCCAATGTCGGATACGGCGCGGTCGAACTCGCCGGCCGCGTGGTGGGCCGTGGCCTTGAACATCAGATGCTCGAAGAAATGGGCGATGCCGGATTTGCCCGGCGGCTCGTCGGCGCTGCCGATCTTGTACCAGACCATGTGGGTGACGATCGGCGCGCGATGATCGGGAATGACGACCACTTCCATGCCGTTGTCGAGCAGGAAGTCCGTGACCTTGAACTCGGCCGGCACTGTGCTTGGCAATACGGGGCCGTCCGCCAGGACGGGGGCGGTCATGAACAATGCCAGCGACGTCGCCAGCAGCGTGGCCCGCAGCCATTCAGTCCTTGATGTCATCGATGGCTCCGGTTTCATGCAGCGACGATAGGCAAGGCGCTGGCGACAAGCAAAGTGAATTGTTGGTCATGTTGCCGGCAAAGGCGGCGGCAAAGAGGCCACGGCTGAAAGCAGGCGTGTCAGGCAGCCTCGATGAAGCGGATCACGGTCTCGCCATAGTTGCGCTCATCAAGCACGGAAAAGCCCGGGCCTGGCTCGAAGGGAACCACCGCCGTCTCCTCGACCACACAGAGTGCGCCTGGCCGCAGCCAGCCGCCGGCCTGGGCCGACCGCAGGGCTTGCTCGCCAAGGCCCTTGCCATAGGGCGGATCGGCAAAGACCAAGCCGAACGGCGCCAGCGTGCCCGCCTCGCCAAGGCCGGTTGCGTCGCGGCGGAAGATCTTGGTGCGTCCGGTCAGGCCGAAGGCTTCGACATTGTCGCGGATCAGACCACGGCCCTCGGCCGATTCCTCGATGAAGACGCCATAGGATGCCCCGCGCGACAGGGCTTCCAGGCCAAGCGCGCCGGTGCCAGCGAACAGGTCGAGCACGCGCGCGCCGTCCAGTTGCCCGGCAAAGCGATGCGCCAGAACGTTGAAGACGGCCTCGCGGGTGCGATCGGTCGTCGGGCGGATGGCGCTGCTGCGGGGCGTCGCCAGCGGACGCCCGCGAAACTCACCGCCGACGATTCTCATCTTGTCCGGGGGCCCTTGGGACCGCCGCGCGGCCGCTCGCCGCCACCGGCGCCTCCTGGACGTTCGCCACGCGGCTTGCCGAACGGTTTCGCGCCACCTGGCTTGCCGGCGAGCTTGCCATAAGACGGCTTGAACGAGGCCTTGCGTGCCTTGTTCTCGGCCGCCATGGCCGCATCGGCCTCCGCCCTGCCCTTGCCGATCGGCCGGGCTCCCGGCGCCATCCAGACATTGGCCTTGCGCTGGCCGGGCGGCTCGATCGGCCGTTGCTCGCGTTCGGGTTTCTTGCCGCCGCCACGAGGCTTGTCACCGAATCCACCGCGCGGCTTGTCGCCAAAACTTCCACCCGGCTTATCGCCAAAGCCGCCGCGCTCCGGTCGCGGACCGCGATCGCCGAAGCTCTTTTCTGGTCTCTCACCCCTGTCGGGGCTCGTCGACAGTTTGCCGAGCGCCTCGTCGCGGCTGCCTTCCCGGCGTTTGCGGTTCTTGATCAGCCCACCCTCGCCGATCGGCCGGCGCTCGCCGTCTCGCGTAAACTTCGGCCGTTCGGGCTCGACTTCTCGGACTTCGGTACGCCGCACCGGCTGATTGGAAAACGGTTTTGTTATCTCGGCGTCGAAATTGGCGCCGGATTCCTCGACCAGGCGCTCGCCGAGCTGGTCGCGCAGCACCCGGCCCTTGATCTCCAGAACATGGCCCTCGGCGAGATCCTCGAGCTGGAACGGACCGTAGGAGATGCGGATCAGCCGCGTGACGTCGAGGCCGAGCGCGCCGAGGATGTTCTTGACTTCACGGTTCTTGCCCTCGCGCAGACCGATCGTCAGCCAGGCGTTGGAGCCCTGCTCGCGATCCAAGCTGGCTTCGATGGCGCCGTAGAAGACGCCGTCGACGGCAATGCCTTCGCGCAGGCCGGCGAGCGCGCTTTCCTCGATCTTGCCATGAACGCGCACGCGGTAGCGGCGCAACCAGCCAGTGGCCGGCAGTTCGAGTACGCGCGACAGGCCGCCATCATTGGTCAGCAGCAGCAGGCCTTCGGTGTTGATATCGAGGCGGCCGATGGTCATCAGCCGCGGCAGTTCGGCGGGCAGCACGTCGAAGACGGTCTTGCGCCCTTCCGGATCGCGGTTGGTGGTGACGACGCCGGCCGGCTTGTGGAACAGGAACAGGCGCGTGCGTTCGATCGGCGGGATTTCCATGCCATCGAGATGGATGATGTCATTGGGCATGACGTTGAACGCCGGCGAAGCCAGCACCTTGCCATTGACCTTGACGCGGCCGGCGGCGATCAACTCCTCGGCGTCGCGGCGCGAGGCGAGCCCGGCGCGTGCCAGCCGCTTGGCGATGCGCTCGCCGGCTTCTTCCGTTGCTTCGGCAGGCCGCGAGCGCGGCTTGAAGCCGCCGCCAGACGCGCCTTGCCGCCGATCACCGAAATCACGCTTGGGTCTGTCGCCGCCAAAGTCACGCTTTGGACGGTCAGCGAAATCCCGCTTCGGACGATCTCCGAAATCACGCTTGGGACGGTCGAAGCGCTTTTCACCGCCCTCCGCCGATGCAGAAACCGGACGGTCGCCACGCGGCGCGTAGGGCTTGCGTGGTCCCTCGCGCTTCTCATAGGGCTTGCGTTCGCCTTCGGCTGCCATCGGGCGGTCGCCGCGCGGCGCGTAGGGCTTGCGTGGTCCCTCACGCTTTTCATAAGGCTTGCGCTCGCCTTCGGCCGCCATCGGGCGGTCGCCACGCGGCGCATAGGGCTTGCGCGGGCCTTCGCGCTTTTCATAAGGCTTGCCTTCGGGGCGCGGTCCCTTGCTGAATGGCCTGTCGCCGCCCTTGAAGTCCCGCTTCGGCCGGTCGCCGTCGGCGGCCATCGGCCGATCGCCACGTGGCGCATAAGGTTTTTTCGCAGCAAAGGACGGCTTCCCGCCCTTGCCGGCATCGCGGCCACGTGCACCTGCCGATTTCGGGCCACTCCTGCCCGGGCCGGCTTTGCGCGGAGATTTCTTGTCGTTGTCGTCCATGTGGCCTTTGTCCGTTTGCGCTGCTACAGCGTGGCGCATCCGTTCGGCGCGCAACGAACGCTGTAGCACTTTTGATTTGGCGCATGATCATTTCCGAAAATCGAGTCCGATTTTTCGGGTTGATGCGCTCCATAACAGGATCACCGCCGGGTGGCGAGGATATAATGGGAAGACAAACCCCTTGAAGAGGCCGGATTTCATGGCCCTGGCCCTAAAAGAGGCCGAAGCGGCAGCCTTGCGTGGCGAAGTGCCGGTCGGCGCGGTCATCGCCAATGGCGGCGCGGTTATTGCCAGTGCAGGCAACCGCACGCGCGAGCTTGCGGACCCGACGGCCCATGCCGAGATGCTGGTGATCCGTGAAGCCTGCGGCAAACTCTCGAGCGAGCGGCTCACCGGCCACGATCTCTATGTCACGCTGGAGCCCTGCGCCATGTGCGCCGGGGCAATTTCCTTCGCCAGGCTGCGCCGTCTCTATTTTGGCGCGGCCGACGAAAAGGGCGGCGCCGTCGTCAACGGCGTGCGCTTCTTCGCCTCTCCGACCTGCCACCACACGCCCGACATCTATCCGGGCATGGCCGAGACCGAAGCAGGCCTGCTGCTGAAGGATTTTTTCAGGGGACGTCGAGACTGAGCCAAGGCCGCCGCAAGACCTGGGCGACTTGTTCTTACTGCAACCAGTCGAACCAGCCGCCCTTCTTGCCCTCGGCCTTTGCCTTGAGAGCGCGTTCTTTCTTGTACTCGTCTTCGCCGAGTTCGTTCTGCGGCGCGGCATCGGAGGCGACACGGTAGGCCAATGGCGGCTCGCTGAGGTATTTACGCGTGTTCGGATCGCCCTGCTTGCTCTCGGCAAGGCGGCGTTGGATCTCGGCGGCGCGGCCCTTGTCGGAATCGGCGGGTTTCCACGCCGGCGGGTGGCTGGATCCTGATTCCTCCATCGCCCTTTTCACCGAAGCCGGATCCGTCTGCACGTCATCGACGATCTCCGACTGGTAGGCCGGATCATTCTGGTGTGCGGTGGCGTCGGCGCGCAGGCGCGCGCGGCGCTGCTCGGGCGATTCGGGCCAACCGGCGTTTGCCGTCTGGATGCTTTCCTGCGGGGCAGGCAGCGCTTCCTTCTGGCCAGGTGCCGGCTTCACCAGGGTGGGACGTGGCTTGTAGTCGATCGGGTCCTTGCGCTTCGGCGCGAAGGAAACGGCGCCTGTAAGATCGCCGGCCAGCTGCTCGGCGGCGGTCTTGTCGGTGCCGTAGGTCGGAGAGCCCATGCAGCCGGACAAAGCGAGGCCCGATGCGACAAGCGGCGCCAGCAGCGCAAGGCGCGCGTTATATCTTTCGGTCATGCCAAAAAGTCCCACTCTAGACAACCTCTCGATCGCACCGGCCTTGTGTCCGGTCCCCATCGTGCAAGCACTTGCGACGGAAATCCGGCGACAATTTGTCTTCCGGAGTTTCGCGTGTTTACCTCAACCGCTCGTTAAGGGCAACGCACGGGCGGGTTTGCACCCGCGCGGCGTGGCATTTGTGCACTTCTTTGGGCGACAGGCACTAGAGCCTTCCCAGCGCTTTCAATTCGTGCAGCACCGCGGCATCCCGTGCCGAAACATCCGGAAACTCGGAATCCTGCCCGACATCGGCGGTGTAGCGCCAGGAACGCGCGCATTTGACCAGGCCGCGATCGTCCGCTTTCTCGACGACCACTGCAACGCCCTTGACATCATCGAGGGCGAAGGCGGTTCGCGGCGCCTCGCCATGGGCAATGACGAGATCGCTGGTGATGGCCATTTCAGCCATGTCGACGTCCGATATCGCCGCCTCGAGCGCCGCGTCGTTGATCGTGACCACGGGGACGGCCTCCAGCGAGGAGCCGATCACCTTCTGGGCACGCGCAATCTCGAGCGCGCCGGTGACGACGCGGCGCACCTGCCTGACCTTGCGCCATTTCTCCGCCAGCGCCTCGTTCCTCCAACCCGCCGGGATTTGCGGGAACTGGTCGAGATGCACCGACATCGCATCGGGATGACGCTCGAGCCACGCCTCCTCCATGGTGAAGGGCAGCATCGGCGCCAGCCATTTCACCAGGCAATCGAAGAGATGGCGCACCACCTGGACCGAGGCCTTGCGCTTCACGCTCGACGGGCCGTCGCAGTAGAGCGCGTCCTTGCGGATATCGAAATAGAAGGCCGACAGCTCGACCACCATGAAATCGAGCAGTGCGCGCGTGATGCGCTTGAACTCGAAGGCGTCGTAGCCCTGGCGTACCACCTCGTCGAGTTCGGCCAGCCGGTGCAGCATCAGCCGCTCAAGCTCCGGCATCGTCTCCAGGGGAACGACCTCACCATCGTCATGGGCGAGCGTGCCCAGCATCCAGCGTATGGTGTTGCGCAGCTTGCGATAGGCGTCGATGTTGGTCTGCAGCACGTTCTTGCCGAGGCGCTGGTCTTCCCAATAGTCGGTCGTCACCACCCAGAGCCGCAGGATATCGGCGCCGGACTGCTTGATCACATCCTGCGGCACGACCGTGTTGCCGAGCGATTTCGACATCTTGCGCCCATCCTCGTCCATGGTGAAGCCATGGGTGACGACGGTGTCGTAAGGCGCCCTGCCCCTGGTGCCGCAACTTTCGAGCAGCGAGGAGTGGAACCAGCCGCGATGCTGGTCGGAGCCTTCGAGATAGACGTCGGCCGGCCACTTCAGGTCGGGCCGGTCTTCCAAGGTGAAGACATGTGTCGAGCCCGAATCGAACCAGACGTCGAGAATGTCCATCACCTGCTTCCATTTGGAGGCATCGTGATTGCCGAGGAAGCGCTCCTTGGCGCCGGGCGCGAACCAGGCGTCGGCGCCTTCCGCCTCGAAGGCGTCCATGATGCGGCGGTTGACGGCCTCATCCTTCAGCACATTGCCATCCTCGTCGGCGAAGACGGCGATCGGCACGCCCCAGGCGCGCTGGCGCGACAGCACCCAGTCCGGGCGCTCCTCGATCATGGCGCGAATGCGGTTCTGGCCGGCGGCCGGGACAAAGCGCGTCTCGTCGATGGCCTTCAGCGCGCGGCCCCGCAGCGTGGTGCCGTCGCCGAGGTCCTTGTCCATGTAGACGAACCATTGCGGCGTGTTGCGGAAGATGACCGGCTTCTTCGAACGCCATGAATGCGGGTAGCTGTGCTTCAGCCGGCCGCGCGCGAACAGCGCATTGCGCTTGATCAGCTCATCGATGACCGCCTGGTTGGCGTTGCCCTTCTTGCCATTGTCGTCGATCACGCGCGCGGCTCCGCCTTCGCGGTCAGGGCCGAGGCCCGGCGCGTCCTTGGTGAAGAAGCCGGCATCGTCGACGGTGAACGGGATTTCGGTGTCGATGCCACGTTGGCGCAGCGCGGGCGCGGCGTCCATCCAGGCATCAAAGTCCTCCCGGCCATGGCCGGGAGCGGTGTGCACGAAGCCCGTACCGGCATCGTCGGTGACATGGTCGCCGGCAATCATCGCAACCGGGAATTCATAGCCACCACCGAGGCCCTTGAAGGGATGCGAAAGCACAAGATTTCCAAGCTGTTCGGTGCTGATGCCGTGAAGACGCTTCAAGGTGACCTTGGCCTTGGCCTGGCTTTCCTCTGCCAGCGCATCGGCAAAGATCAGCTTCTCGCCTGGCTGCGGGCCAAACGCATTCTCGGCCGCCGTCACCTCGTAGAGGCCGTAGGCGACACGCGGCGAATAGCTGACGGCGCGATTGCCCGGGATGGTCCACGGCGTCGTCGTCCAGATGACGACATGAGCATCCAGCAGGTCAAGCGACCGACCGCTCAGGTCCGGATCGAGCTCCGCCGGCTGCCCGTCCACCACACTGGCGACGACGAGATTGGCCACCGGAAACTTCGCCCAGATCGTGTCTGACTCGTAGTCCTGGTACTCGATCTCGGCCTCGGCGAGCGCAGTCCGCTCGACGACGCTCCACATCACCGGCTTGGAACCACGGTAGAGCTGGCCGGACATGGCGAACTTCAACAATTCACCGGCGATGCGCGACTCGGCGTGGAAGGCCATGGTCGTATAAGGGTTCTTGAAGTCGCCGATGACACCGAGACGCTGGAACTCTCCACCCTGCACCGAGATCCAGTGCGCGGCGAATTCACGGCATTCCTGGCGGAATTCGTTGACCGGCACCTCGTCCTTGTTCTTGCCCTTGGCGCGGTATTGTTCCTCGATCTTCCATTCGATCGGCAGGCCGTGACAGTCCCAGCCGGGCACATAGTTCGAGTCATAACCGCGCATCTGGAATGAGCGGGTGATGACGTCCTTGAGGATCTTGTTCAGCGCGTGGCCGATATGGATGTTGCCGTTGGCGTAGGGCGGACCGTCATGCAGCACGTATTTTGTGCGCCCCGCCGCGCTCTCGCGCAGCTTGCGGTAGAGGTCCATGTCCTGCCAGCGCTTGACCAGCACCGGCTCCTTCTCGGGCAGGCCGGCGCGCATCGGAAACTCCGTCTGCGGCAGATAAAGGGTCTTCGAATAGTCGATCGTCGATTGGGTTTCGTCGGTCATTGGTCTGCCATGTGCATGCCGGGCCACGTGGCTTGCGGCGTGAAACTCTATTTTACACGCATGCCGTTCCCAAAAAGGGGCCCACTCGGGGCGACATGCTTTGATGATCTGGAAAAGCGCGAGAGGCCGCGCGCAATATTCCCGGCGGCTCCTACAGCCTTCAGGCTGCTGGGAACACCGGGCTGGTAATTCGTATCGTCGGCGCGTGAAGGCGCAAAAAGCTCGTCATTGCTGGGCTTTTAGCGGAGAAGAGCGCAGGAATAAAGCGTCTCGTTCGATTCGCTTACATCTTGAAGTCGAAGCGGTAGGTGGTCGACACGCCGACCATGAACTGGTTGCGGTCGCCACGCTCCCTGACCAGGCTGGAATCGGCGGCCGGCCCCTCCAGGCGCGAATATTCGCCAAACAGGCTGGCAGTCATCGGATCGGTCACCTTCCAGGTCACCGCGCCACCGAGGCCGACGGATTTCAGGCCGCCGCCGGGATTGTACTGGCTCAGGCCCGAAGCCACGGCTTCCTGCGCGTTGACACCGTAATAGGCATCGAAATAGTTCGCCGAGGCGAACGACACGCGCGGGCCACCCGAGATCCTGACGGTTGGCGTCAGGTCGTAGAAAGCATCAGCGGCGATGTCGGCGACAAAGCCGTTATGGGCTCGGATGCCATGCCGCAATTCCGCGCGCGCGCGCATCCAGTCCGTCGGATAGAATTCGAAGAAGCCGCCGACCTCGCCGCCCCAGCGGACCGGGTCGAGCCCCCTGAGCTCGTCGGCATCGCCGTCGTCGCGCGAGAACAGGAACTTGCCGGTCAGGCCTGCACGGACGCCGCCGTCGTCGACAAGCGCCAGCGAAATATTGTCGTTGCGTGAGGTGAAGCGAGCCGCAGGGCCGGCCTTGCCCAGCGAAATGATGGGCTGGGCGCTCAGCATGTATTTCTTGCCGCCTTCGAAATTGGGCGCCACCAGGCCGGTCGCGCCGACCGTCAGATACCAGTCGCCGGACAGCCAGCCGAAAGCGCCATCACCGGCTTCGGCCGCGCCTGACATGGCGAGCACGACAGTAGCCACGGCTACAGAAATCTTCCCGACCTGACTCATGGTCACTCCACTAACACGATACAACTGCCCTGCGGCGACAGCTTTGACGAGGCTTTGGTAAAATTTGATTTAAGGGCGAGACATCCAGCGCGCATTGCCTGCACCATCGCGCCCGCCATCGGCTGGACGCGGGTCGGCGCCGAGGGTAACCTCCCTGCATGCTGGCGGTCCTCTATGGAGGTGGCGACATGACCTTGCACGGCGATACTCTGAAGAACGCGATCGGCCAGACGCGTGACAAATGGGGATGGTTCATCGGTCTGGGCGTGGTGCTGCTGATCCTCGGCGGTGTAGCCTTCGGCAATCTGTTCATCGCCACGGTGGCTTCCGTCTACGTTGTCGGATGGCTGATGCTGGTGGCCGGCATCATCGAGATCATGCATGCTTTCGGGGTCAAGACCTGGGGCCGCTTCTTCTACTGGCTGCTCAGCGGACTGCTTTATGCGGTCGCAGGGTTCTTCGCTTTCGACAATCCGTTACTCGCCTCGGCGGTGCTGACCTTCCTGCTGGCCATCGCGCTCGTCGCTTCCGGCGCGCTGCGGGCCTGGGTCGGCTACAGCCACCGTCCGGAGCGCGGCTGGGGCTGGATTGTCGCGGCGGGCGTCATCAGCGTGCTCGCGGGCCTGATCATCGCCATGGGCTGGCCGGTCAACAGCCTGTGGGTGCTCGGACTGTTCCTGGCGATCGACCTGATCTTCCAGGGCTGGACCTTCATCGCCGTCGGCCTTGCGTTGAAGAAATAGGAACTCGTTTCCCCTTTCGGGATCATGCTTCAGAACGCCACCGCGGCGTCCAGGCCGGAGAGCGGCTTGACGCCGCCAAGCAGCGCGCGGGCCTCGGCTTCATCGCGCTTCATCTGCACGACCAATGCGTCGAGCCCGTCGAACTTGATCTCGCTGCGCAGGAAGCCGAAGAACGACACCTCGCAAGTCTCGCCATAGAGATCGCCGGAAAAATCGAAGACGAAGGTTTCCAGGAGCGGCGCGCCATTGTCGTCGACGGTCGGGCGGCGGCCAAAGCTGGCGACGCCGTCGTGCAGCGTACCGTCCGCGCGACGGAAGCGGACGGCGTAGATCCCTTCCTTGAGCGTGGCTTCCGCCGGAAGCCTCATATTGGCTGTGGGAAAGCCGAGCGTTCGCCCGAGTTGCTGGCCGCCGACAACCTCGCTTTCCACCGTAAAGCGATAGCCAAGCAGACCGGCGGCCTCGGCCACCTCGCCCTTGCAAAGCAAGGCACGGATGCGGCTCGACGAAACCACCTCGGCGCCTTCGTCGCGAAAGGCGTCGACGAGGGTAACACCGAAGCCGTGGCGCTCGCCGGCAGCCATCAGATAAGCCGGCCCGCCCTGGCGGTCCTTGCCGAAATGGAAATCGAAACCGGTCACGGCGTGGGTAATGCCCAGCGCCCTCTCCAGCACATCGGTGACGAAGGCTTCCGCCGACAGCGAGGCGAAGTCGCGCGTGAAGGGCTGCTCGACGAGCGCGGCAAAGCCCAGCAGCGACAGGAGGCGCGCCTTCATCGGCGGCGGCGTCAGCACGAAAAGCGGCAGATCAGGCCTGAAAACCGTTCGCGGGTGCGGTTCGAAGGTCAGCACCAGGGCCGGTACGCCACGCCGCACGGCCTCCGCCAATGCCCGTTCGAGCACGGATTGATGGCCGCGGTGGACGCCATCGAAATTGCCGATCGCGACCACGCCCCCTCGCAGATCGGCGGGCAGCGGCGCGGTTGTCGTAAGATGCTGGAACGCGACCATTGCCACCTACTGCAGTCTTGCGATCACGGCCACCGGACGATAGCCGTGCCGCTCCAGGAAGAGCCCGAGCTTTGCCGGATCCGGTCGGGATGGATCGCCATAGTCGCGGGCATGAATGCCGCCAGAGACATAGAGGACGTCGAAACCATTGTCGGCCGCGCCCTTGACGTCGGTCATCATGCCATCGCCGATTGCCAGTATTCGCGAGCGCTCAACCGACCGGCCGAGGATCTCGGCCACCTCCTTCATCGCGACCTCGTAAATCGGCGCATAGGGTTTTCCGGCGATCAGCGTGCGACCGCCGAGCTGCGCGTAGTCGCGCGCGAGCGCGCCGGCGCACCAGATGATCCGTTCGCCGCGTTCCACCATGATATCGGGATTGGCGCAGATGAACGGCAGGTTCCTGGCGCGCAACCGGCGCAGCAGTTCCGTATAGTCGTCGGGTTTTTCGACCTCGTCGTCGAACAGTCCGGTGCACACGACGCCGGTGGCCTCGAACTCCTCAACGAGTTCGACATCGAGGCCGTCATAAAGGGTCAGATCGCGGTCGGCGCCGATGTGGAAGACCTTGCGCGGGCCTTCCGCGATCAGATCACGGGTCACGTCGCCCGAGGTCACCACACGGTCATAGGCTGATGGCGGGACGCCGATCACGCTCATCTGCGCCACGACATCGGCGCTGCGGCGCGGCGAATTGGTGATCAGAACGACAGGAGTGCCGTCCGCCCTTGCCGCTGCCAGCGCAGCCGCGGCAGCCGGAAAATGCCATTCGCCATTGTGCACCACCCCCCAGACATCGCAAAGAATTGCCGAATAGGCTTTCGAGACGTCTTCGAGCGAGCCGACGATTTCAGGCGAATCCGCCATGCCGTTTCCTTCAGTATGATCGTTGCGGTTACAGCGGCCGACGGTTCCCCGCGGCCGGTTCGAATTATCCGAACCGGCCCATGCTGTCACCAGCTTTCGCCTTGATCGGCGCGAATTGCGGCGCAAGCCGCGGCCTTGATTGGTTAGCGGTTGGTGAAGCGCCGACCAAGCAATAGAGCGGTTTCCCAAACCCGTCCTTCAGCGTTTTGTGGAAAGCTGGCGCCGGCCGAGAATCCGTCGGCGGGGGCCGCTGCAAGCATGTTTGAAATCTGGCGTCAGTTCCGCCGCGACAGGCGCGGCAACTATGCTCTCATGACGGCTGTGGCGATGGTGCCGCTGATGGGCGGCCTGGCGATCGCGGTCGATTTCACGGAAATGAACCGTGAAAAGCAGATGGTGATGAACGCGCTCGACGCCGCCAACTTCGCCACGGCCCGCCGGCTGACGGAAGGCGCCACCGACGATCAGCTGAGAGCCTACGCGCTCGACTTTTTCAACGCCAATTTGAACGACATCGATCCCGCCAGCGCGACGCTCAACGTTACCTTGCCGAGCAACACCAGCGGCGGCGGCCTGCTGACCATGACCGCCCAACTTAATTACAAACCCTATTTCTACCCCGCCTTCGCCCAGTTCGTCGGCAAATCGGTGACCGATGCCAACCAGAGGCTCAGCTTCAACGTCACCTCGCAAGTCCGGCTGAAGAACACGCTGGAGGTTGCCTTGGTGCTCGACAATTCCGGATCGATGGTCACGCCCGGCACCGGCTCAGGACAAATGCGCATCGATCTGCTCAAAACAGCGGCCAAGCAACTGGTCGACACGCTTGCCCAGCAGGCCGCGATGATCAAGCAGGTCGACAGGCCGGTGCAATTCGGCCTCGTGCCCTTTGCCGCCTCCGTCAATGTCGGCCCCGGCAACGGCAACGCCTCGTGGATGGACACCGAGGGTCTGTCGCCGGTATCGAACGAGAATTTCGACTGGTCGACGCTGAACGGCGCCAACAAATACGCCCAGCAGACCAACGGCATCTGGTACAAGCGCGGCACCGGCTGGGGAACCGAGGAAGGCCAAATGCTGACCCGGTTTTCGCTTTACCGCGACATGAAGGTCGTCACCAACCACGAGCGTATCGTCAATAGCAAGCGCGTGGTCTGCGACGCATACAATTCGAACAACACCTGCAAAAGCAGCCACAACGAATATGACTATGTCGATTCCTACGGTCCGTTCGCCAGTTGGCAAGGCTGCGTCGAGGCACGGCCCTACCCTTACAATATCAACGACGCCACGCCGTCCGGTGGCTCGGCCAACACCGGCATCGGCGTCGGCGATCCGGCAACGATGTTCGTGCCGATGTTCGCGCCCGACGAACCCGGCAATCACTGGAAGCTCACCCAGGACCCCGACGAGGCCGCACCGGTAACTTATGGTGCCATCAACAGCTGGTGGAACGACGATCCATCGAGCAGCAGCGGCCAATCGCGGCTGCGCAACATGGCCAAATATTTCCAGCCGCGGCCGATCGATGCGCCGGCGCTGCCCGCCGGCAACGGGCCGAATTACAGCTGCACCACCAACCCGATCACGCCGCTGACCGACGTCAGCGTCGCCGACGGGCTCACCTCGATCAAGGCGGCGATCGACCTGATGCAGCCGAATGGCGGCACCAATGTTCCCGAGGGCATGGCCTGGGGCTGGCGGGTGGTCTCGAGCGGAGAGCCGTTCACGCAAGGGCGCCCGGAAGCCGAAAGAGGCAACGACAAGGTGGTGATCGTGCTGACCGACGGCGCCAACACCTATTATACGCCATCCTCGCTGGGCTATTCCGACCCCGCCAATTCGAAATCGACCTACGCCTCCTTCGGCTACCTCAACCCCGGCTACAACGGCACCTCGGTCGGACGCCTGTTCATGGGCACATCGAGCGCCATCGGTCAGTTCGACTATTCGAACGGCAACTACACCAATGCCCTCAACGAGCAGATAGCCACGCTCTGCAACAACGCCAAGGCAGCCAACATCATGGTAATGACGGTGGCGCTCGACCTGTCGACGACCAGGGCCAGCGACAAGCTGGCGATCGATGCGCTGAAATCCTGCTCGTCGAATTCACGCTTCCGCAAGGATGCGACCGATCCGAGCAAACCGGCGAAGCTGTTCTGGAATGCGACCGGCGCCAGCCTGGCAAACGATTTCAAGGAAATCGGCAACGAGCTGTCGAACCTGCGCGTGGTCGGCTAACCCGAGTTCGTTCCACTGGCGCAACGCCCGGCGCCGTCAAGCCCTTGCGGGCGCCTGCCGTGGCAGGCACAGATTGGCCGTTCGCATGGTCTCTCATCCATCGCGGCAGGCTGGGGAACGAACAATGCCCGATACCGCCAACCATCTCGCCTTCGCGCTGGTCTGCCTCGGCATGGTGCTGACGCCGGGTCCGAACATGATCTATCTGATCTCGCGCTCACTGTCGCAAGGGCCCAAGGCCGGACTGATCTCGCTTGGCGGCGTTGCTGTCGGATTCCTGTTCTACGTGCTGTCGGCCGCGTTCGGCATCACGGCGCTGCTGATCGCGGTGCCCTATGCCTATGATGTGCTGCGCTTTGCCGGCGTACTCTACCTCTTGTGGCTGGCCTGGCAGGCCGTAAAACCGGGCGGACGCTCGCCATTCCAGGTGCGCGACCTGCCGAAGGACCGGCCGCGCAAGCTGTTCGCCATGGGATTGATGACCAATCTGCTCAATCCCAAGGTGGCCGTTCTCTATCTGTCGCTGCTGCCGCAGTTCATCAGCCCCGGCAAGGGCCATGTCCTGTCGCAGCTTCTGGTGCTGGGCGCGACGCAGATATCGATCAGCCTCAGCGTCAACGCCGTCATCGCGCTGACGGCCGGCTCGATCGCCACCTTCCTCGCCGGACGCCCGCTGTGGCTGGTCATCCAGCGCTGGATGATGGGAACCGTGCTGACGGCGCTGGCGCTGAAGATGGCGACTGACGCGCAGCGCTGAAGCGTCACATCGGCCGGCGCGGCGGCCGGATCTGGGCCGGCTCGACCACCTTGCGGTAGAGATGCCAGGTCGCGTGGCCGAGGATCGGCATGACGACGGCGAGACCGGCAAACAGCGGGATCGAGCCGATCACCAGCAGCACCGCGACGATGAGGCCCCATAGCGCCATCTGCAGCGGATTTGCCATGACCGCGCGCGCCGAGGTCTCTATCGCCGAAACGGCGCCGACATCCCGATCGAGCAGAAGCGGAAAAGCAACGACCGTGGTCGCCAGCACAACCACCGCGAAGACCAGGCCGGCCGCGTTGCCGAGAAGGATCAGCCTCCAGCCCTTGCTGGTCGTCAGCACATCGCGCAGGAAGGCCCCGACCGAAGCCGGCGGCTCGCCGCCGAAAAGGCTGGTGTAGATCGACTGCGCCGTGAACAGCCACAACAGGAACAGCGCGAACAGCATGATTCCGATAACCGCTATCGAGGGCAGCGCCGATGAATGGCGAACATCGAGCGCATGCCGCCAGTTGGTGTTCATGCCGAGCTCGCGCCGGCGGCTGATCTCATAGAGTCCGATCGCGGCGAACGGCCCGACCAGGGCAAAGCCCGACATCAAGGGATAGACGAGCTGGATGGCATTGGAGCCGGACGTCCACTGCGTCAGGATCAGGCCGGCGACCGGATAGATCAGGCACAGGAACACGTAATGCGAGGGCTTGGCCCAGAAGTCCTCGGCGCCAAGCCTGAGCGCGTCCCAGAGGTCCGCCGTGGAAATGCGGCGGACCGCTGGTTGCACATGCATCCCGTACGCGTCCGCCATGACATGAAAGCCGGCCATAACCTTCCTCCGTTTTTCTCGGGGGGCGGTCACCGCCTAGGGTGGCTGCCCGTAGCTGCCACTTGAAGAACGCTCGCATGATAGCCGATCTTCCCGGGATTGTCGCCGCGTCTCATAAGGTTTGCTGAGCGGTCATCGTCTGGCGAACCACTGAGTTCATTTTAGAATCCATGCATTTTAGCTATTGCTTAAATTACTCGTAGAGACCCACAGCGTATCACCTGAGCTTTACAAACGTTGGCGAGGGGCGATGTTCACGTTGAAGGGCTTCTGGTCTTGCGAACGCGGCAATTTCGCCATGGCGACCGCCGTAGCCTTGCTGCCGATAATGGCTGTCGTCGCCGGCACCCTCGACCTGACGGGCACGAGCGATGACGCCGCGCAACTGCAGAACTCGCTGGACGCGGCTGGCCTTGCCGTCGGCACCAAATACCTGCCCAGCATGAGCGCGAACGATGTCCAGGGGCTTGGGCTGACATTCTTCGCAGCCAATTTGAGCATTGCCGACCAGCAGGAGTATTCAGACAGCGTTTCCGCCTTTTCGGCCACCGCCAGCGGCGATCCGAGCGCCTATTACATCTCGCTGTCGTCCGGCATCAACCGTCCGAGCTTCATCAATGGCGCTGGCCCCTGGCCAGCTCACCGGTCGGCGACGGTCAAGATGCACCCGGGCGCCCAGGCCTGCGTGCTGGCGCTCGATCCGCATGCGTCGGCGGCGGTGAGCCTGCAAGGCTCGACCGATGTCGCCATGAGCAACTGCGTGATCGCGGCAAACTCGGACGCCTCCGATGCCGTCAGCAGGGGCGGTTCCGCGCAGGTCTCGGCGGGCTGCGTATCGGCCGTCGGTGGCACTTCCGGGCTTTCTCCGCCCGCTGCCAACCTCACCTGCGGCACGCCGCTCGAACATCAATATGCGTCCTTCGATCCCCTGGCCGACATCGTCCCTCCCCCCTACACACTTTGCCTGCCGGTGCCGAACGGCAAAACCTACACGCTGTCGCCCGGCACCTATTGCGACAAGACATTGTCAGGAAACATCACGTTCAACCCGGGCGTCTACATCTTGCGCGGCGTCACCCTGAAGCCGGGCGGGAATGGCAGCCTGAGCGGCCAGGGCGTAACCATATTCCTCACGGAAGGGGCACAGATCATCATAAATGCCAATGAAAAGGTGAACCTTTCCCCGCCCACCAGCGGACCTTACGCCGGCATCACCATCTTCCAGAGCCGCGGGAACGTTTCGGCCTTGACCCTGAATGGCGGCGCAAATTCCGTGATCAGCGGATTCGTCTATGCGCCTGACGCGGCCGTTTCGTTTGCCGGCAATTCGGACATGAGTGGTCAGGGGGACTGCCTGAGGCTTGTTGGCTTGACCGTGCAGATGACAGGCAACTCTTCCATCAAGACCGACTGCACGGCGGTGTTCGGAAATCGAGAGATGTACTCCAGCCGCCTCATCACGCTTGTGAACTAGGGGCCGCTTCGATCGAGATTTTTCACCGCCTGCCCGGCAAAAGCCATGATCGGGACCGAGTCAGGCACGCATGACCACTTCGAAAATAGATTGCGACCAGATCGCGAACTTGAACAGGCGCAGCGGGCTCAAGGCGGCTGGGCTCAAGGCGGCTGGCCTGGCGGCCTTGCTTGGGCTTGCCGCCTGCAGCACCGTCTCGCTGCCGACAGGGCAAGGCGCCGGGGTTTCCTCCTCGGCAACCGGCACGCTGGCAAGCCTACGTGCGACGGCCGGGCGCGGCCCGCTGACCCCGGACGCGCAGTTGGAGCAAGCAGCATTGCAGCAGGCCGGCTACATGGCGCAGCGTGAAAACATGAGCCACACCACCGGCTGGGGCAAGGATTTCGCCTCGCGCATGAGGGACAATGGCGTACACGGTGCCGCGGCCGAGAACATCGCGGCCGGCCGCTTCGACCAACAGAAGCTGTTCGATATCTGGATGCATTCGCAGGGACACCGGCGCAACATACTCGATCCGGACTTCAACCGCTTCGGACTTGCCTATGTCCGTGACGGCCGCGACCCCAACCTGCGCTACTGGTCGCTGGTGCTCGGCAGGTAGCAAAGACATCGCCGGCAGCGGACATCCGCTGACGAGCAGCCGCTACTTCAGTCCATATGAGCGGCGGGCGCACCGCCGCCGGCCGGCGCCGTTTTCGGCTTGCGCAACAGGAAGACGAACGGGATAGCGGCCAGCGTCATGATCATCAGGATTTTGAAGTCATTGACGTAGGAAATCATCATCGCCTGCAGATTGACCATGCGGTCGACCTGCGACAGTGCCGTCGGGTCGCCGCCGGCGGCTGCCGGCGAGATCGCCCAGAGATTGGGATTGAACGGGTTGATGAAGGTTGAAAGCTCGGCGTGGTTGATCTGCGTGTTGCGCACCAGCAGCACGGTCACGACCGACACGCCGATCGACGAGCCAAGATTTCGCACCAGGCTGAACAGCGAGGTTGCATCGGTGCGGTAGCGGGCGTCGAGCGTGGCGAAGGCAACCGTCGACAGCGGCACGAACACCATGCCCATGCCCAGGCCCTGGATCACGCCGGAGCTGAGGATCAGCCAGTTGTCCATTTGCGGGGTGAAGCTTGCCATGGTGTAGAGCGACTGCGCGGTCAGGAGGAAACCGATGACGACGAGAATCCTGGCATCGACCTTGCCCATGATGCGCCCGACGACGAGCATCGAAATCATGGTGCCGACACCGCGCGGCCCAATGACGATGCCGATGGTGACTGTCGGATAGCCGAAGATAGTCGACAGCATCGGCGGCAGCAGCGACATCGAGGCCAGGATCAGCACGCCCATGACGAAGATGAACGCCAGCCCGGTGACGAAATTGCGATCGAGGAAAATCTTCGGATCGATGAAGGGATGTTCCGATGTCATCGTGTGGATGATGAACACCCAGAAGCCGGTGAGCGAAAGACCGAGCTCGATCCAGATCTCGACCGAGGAAAACCAGTCGACCTCGCCACCGCGATCGAGCATCAGCTGCAGGGCGCCGACGCCGAGCGATATCATGGCAAAGCCGAAGAAATCGAAGCTGCGCACCCGCCGAGCGACCGCCGGCAGATAGGCCGCCATGCCAAGAAAGGCGACGATGCCGACCGGCAGGTTAATGAAGAACACCCAGCGCCAGTTGAAATTCTCGGTCAGCCAGCCGCCGAGCGTGGGGCCGAGGATCGGTCCCAGCATGATGCCGGCGCCCCATATGGCCATCGCCTGACCATGGCGCTCCTTGGGGTTGATGTCGAGCAGGAAGGTCTGCGACAGCGGCACGATCGCGGCGCCGAACACACCTTGCATCAGCCGGAAAAGCACGATGGTTTCCAGGCTCCACGCCAAGCCGCACAACATCGAGAAGATGGTGAAGCCGACCACCGCCGTCAGGAACAGTTCCTTGCGGCCGAAACGGTCGGCGAGCCAGCCGGTGACAGGCGTCATGATGGCGGCGGCGACGATGTAGGAGGTCAGCACCCAGTTGATGTTGTCGGGCGAGGCGCCGAGATCGCCGGTCATGGTCGGCAGCGCGACGTTGGCGATGGTGGTGTCGAGCGCCTGCATGATCGTCGCCAGCATGAGCGCGACCGTGATCAGGCCACGATGCGGCACTTCTTTGAATGGCTCGGACGTGCTCATGGCGCAGAACTTCCAGAAGGTAACAGAAACGTGTACAACGGGTTTCCGGGCGGCAAAGCCTTCCGTTGAGAGACCTTCGTCGCGGTGGGACGCGATTATCGATGTGGGGGTTACATCGACTGAAAGTCTCTGATGAGCGGATGCCTGCCGCCCGGAAACCTGAGGACCGACAGGTCCGTGTCGAAGATTTCAGATTTTGGACCGCTGCCACGCGGCTGGCCCAAACGCTGATCCTTCCCACCCCTCCCGTCAGACCAATCCTTCAACTCGCTTTCACCCGCCTGGTCTCCGCGGGCTTCTGCCGACTACTTCGCGGGCTCGCCGGCCCTAGCGTGACCGAAGATCGACGGCCAGCCACGCGCGACGCCCGTATCGACCGTAACAGAGGCGCTCATGCCGGTGCGCAGCGCCATCTTGGCATCGGGGTCGGTCAGTTCCAGGCGCACCGGGATGCGCTGAGTGACCTTGACCCAGTTGCCGGTGGCGTTCTGGGCGGGCAGCAGCGAGAAGTCCGCGCCGGTGCCGGCACCGATAGCCCTGACCGTCGCCTCGAAGGTCCTGCCCGGATAGGTATCGACCACGATCTCCGCCTTCTGGCCCGGCTTCATGTTGGTCAGTTGGGTTTCCTTGAAATTGGCGTCGACCCAGGTGTCGCCGGTCTCGACCAGCGCAAACAACGGCGTGCCGGAGCCGACATACTGGCCGACCTTGAAGGACGCGGCTTGATAGACGACCCCATCGGCAGGCGCCTTCACGGTGGTCTGCTCCAGATCATAGGCAGCCTTGTCGCGCGCCGCGAGCGCCGACATCACCGTCGGGTGCTTGTCGGTTTCGATGTCGGGGTTGCCGCCGAGTGCCGCCTTGGCGCTGATGATGCCTTGCTCGGCAACAGCCAGTTGCTGCCTGGCTTTGTCGAGATCGTTCTTGGCCTGATCCAGCGATGACTTGGCGTTGATGCCCTTCTGGGCAAGATCGGCGGCGCGATCGAATTGCGACTGCGCATAGTCGACCTCGCTGGCAGCGGACTTTTGCTGCGACTGCGCCTGGCTATAGGCCGCGCGCAACTGCTCGACATTGAGACGCGCGGTAGCGACCGCGGCGTCCGCCTGGGCGAGCGCGATCCGGTAGGGCTCGGGGTCGATGGCGAACAGGAGATCGCCCTGCTTGACCGTCTGGTTGTCCGATATGGCGACCTGGACGATACGACCGGCCGTGTCAGAGGCGATCGACACCTTGGCCTGCTGCAGATTGGCGTTTTCCGTTTCCTGGTAGCGGCCGCCCGTCACCCAGACATAGCCGCCGCCGATGATCAATGCCGCCGGCAAGGCGAACATCAAGAAGAAGCGGCCGATGCGGCGCTTCTTCTTCGGCGCCGGCGCGGGTTGCACTGGAGGAGCGACCGCGACCGGGGTTGATGCCGGCTGGACCGGCGCTTCCATCTCCACCTTGGGAGCGTTTTCTTCTACCTTGGCTACCGCGTTCATGCTGCCGCACCTTCCGCACTCTTGATCTTTTCAAGCGACGAAGCTTCGCTGTCCGTCAGATTTTGCACGATTACATCCAGCGCCCGGATCAGGATGCGCCGGTCTTCCGGCGAAACGCCGCTGAGCGATTCCTCATAGACCTCGCCAGCAAGGCTCTTGACGTCCGCATAGGCCGCATTCGCCTTCTCGGTCGGGAAGATCATGCGCACGCGCCGGTCGGTCGCGTCGGAGCGGCGTTCGATCCAGCCGCCCTCCTCCATCCGATCGACCAGGCGTGAAACGCTGATCGGCTCGATTTCGAGCAGTTCGGCGAGCCGCGCCTGTGCAACGCCCGCCTCCTTGGCAACGCGGACCAGAAGCCGCCATTGCGCCGAAGACAGGCCGAGCCCGCTGGCGCGCGCCTCGAAGCGCTTGCGCATCAGGCGTTGCACGTCGTGGATCAAAAATCCCAATCTATCGATGCCATCTGAAACCATGAGCGATACATATAATAAGCGTGCTTACTATTCAAGATGCCACTTCGCTATGAAAGCCGGCAAATGCGGATGGCGGAAACAGGCGTGTGGTCAATCGCTGTCGCGCGCGACCAGTTCCAGCGGCCAGACCTCCCTGATGGTCTGCGGCCCCGTGGGCCCGGCGAAAGCCGGCAGCGAGGCGAGCAGGATTTCGCCGAGCCGCCGTCCCATCGGCTCCAATGCCGGGCGGAAAGCGGTCAGCGCCGGGGAGAAATAGCGGCAGAGCGGCGTATCGACGATGACCATCACCGCGATGCCCTGGCCGGGCATGATCCCCATCTCGGCAAGTGCCTTGCAGCCGCCGAGCGCCATCGCGTCATTGTTGAAGATGATCGCTGTCGGCGGATCCTTCGAGCGCATGACTTGCGGCGTCACGGCGTGGCCGCCGGCTTCGTTGATGAAGCCGTCGGCGATCAGCTCGGGATCGATGTCGATGCCGTGCCGCCGCAGCGCCTTGCGATAGCCATCAAGAAACAGATAGCCGAAGTTGAGGTCGAGCGACGGCCGGATGGCGGCGATGCGGCGGTGGCCGCGTGCAACCAGGCGGTCGACTGCGTCGGCGCCCGCCTTCTCGAAATCGAGGTCGAGCGAGGGATAGGTCTCGTCACCGGACTGGCTTCGGCCGAGCGTCGCAAAGGGAAAGCCGGCCCTGCTGAGATAGTCGATGCGATCGTCCTCACGCCGGGTCCAGGCCAGCAGCACGGCATCGGCGCGGCGTGTCTCGACGACCCGTCGCAGGCGCTCCTGCTGATAGTCGGCGGGCGCGCCCATGACGATGATCAGGTCGAGCCCGTGCTCGGCCAGTGCCGCTTGCAACCCGCTCAGGAACGGAATGAAAAACGGCTCGCCATATTGCTGATCACCCGGGTGGGGCTGCAGCATGAACGCGACGGCATGCGTGGTGCCCCGGCGCAGGTTCCTGCCCGACTGGTTGGGTGAATAGTTGAGTAGGCGCGCCGCATCGAGCACGCGCTGCCGCGTCTCGGCATTGACATCGGCGCGCCCATTGAGCGCCCGCGACACCGTGCCGATCGAAATATTCAAATGACGCGCAAGATCGTGAATGCTGGATGCCAAGACCAATCCCCTTCCGTTCCCGCTAACATTAGCGGACCTTGCGGCCAAGGCCACTCAGACGAACGGCCCACAAATCCGGTTGACATTCTACGCCTTCGGGTGTGTCATCGTAAACGTTTACGGAAGAACCGTGAATGCCAACCGGGAGGGGTTGGCGGAGGAGCGCCGGATGCTGCATGTCGTCCTGGTCGGGTGCGGAGCCATGAGCAAAACATGGCTCGAGGCCGCCCGTCAGTCCCCTGAAATCAGGATTGCCGGTCTCGTCGACCTCGACGCCGACAGGGCACGCGAGCGAGCCCGCGAATATGACGTTGCCGGGGCCGCGATCGGCACCGATCTCGACGTCATTCTGGATCAGACCAAAGCCGATGCGGTATTCGACGTGGTCGTTCCGGCCGCCCGCCGCGAGGTGGCCAATTCGGCCTTTGCCCATCACTGTCACCTGCTGACGGAAAAGCCCCTCGCCGACAGTCCGGCCAACGCCCGCGCCATCGTCGACGCCGCGCGGCGCGCCGGCCGCGTCCACGCCGTCGTTCAGAACCGCCGCTATGTCGCCAATGTCCGGCGCATCCGCCGCTTTCTGGATTCAGGCGCCATCGGCGCGCCGACCAGCATCCACGCGGATTTTTTCGTGGCGCCGCACTTTGGCGGTTTCCGCGAAGAGATGCGTCACGTGCTGTTGCTCGACATGGCGATTCACACCTTCGATGCCGCTCGCTACATGGTCAATGGCGAACCGGCCGATGTCTATTGCCAGGAATGGGAGCCGGCCAATTCCTGGTATCGGCAAGGGTCGTCGGCAAGCGCCACTTTCGGGCTCGGCCGAAACAGGATGTTCACCTATCGGGGCAGCTGGTGCGCCGACGGCTTTCGCACCAGTTGGGAGGGCAGCTGGCGTATCGTCGGTGAGCGCGGCAGCCTGATCTGGGACGGCCATGACGAGGTGAAGGCGGAAGTCGTGCTGCCGGAGCGCGAAGGCCTGATCGACAAGGTCGGGCCGGTGACAGTGCCTCCCCTCGATCCGTCCGACCGTATCGGCGGGCATCTCGGCGTCATTGCCGACTTCGTGCAAGCCGTGGAAACCGGCACCGAGCCGGAGACACGGGGTTCGGACAACATCAAGAGCCTGGCCATGGTCTTCGCGGCGATCCAGAGCGCCGAGACCGGTCGTCGCGTGAACATCGCATCGCAGGAAGGATGACCATGCCGAACCCGCTTCTCGACATCAGGATCGGCACCATGGTGCGGGCCAATCTCGAAGACCCGGCCGCCTATATCAGGCAAATCCTGCCGCTCGGCTTCGAGAGCATCCAGCCCTTTTTCTGGCAGACGCTCGGCGGCAAGGATCTGCCGCGGCTCGCCGGAGAGATTGAAGAGGCGATCGGCGATGCCGACGTCACCGTCAGTTCGATCGGCGTGTTCGGCAATCCGCTCGAGAGCGGCGACACCGACCGCGGCGTGCTCGAGGCCTGGAAAACGGTGATCGACAACGCCCATCTGTTCGGCACCAGGCTGGTCAGCGGTTTTACCGGCCGCATCCGCGGGAAACCGCTGACCGACAGCCTGCAGCGCTATCGCGAAGTCTGGGGCGAACTGGCCAGACGCGCCGCCGACAAGGGCGTGCGCATCGCCTTCGAGAATTGCGCCATGGACGGCAATTGGGCCGGCGGAGACTGGAACATCGCCCACAATCCGGATGCCTGGGAGCTGATGTTCAACGAATTGCCCAACGACAATCTCGGTCTCGAATGGGAGCCCTGCCACCAACTCGTCTACCTGATCGATCCGATGCCGCAGATCCGCAAATGGGCGCATCGCATCTTTCATGTCCACGGCAAGGACGCCACGGTGCGCTGGGACGTCATCCGCGAGAACGGCGTGTTCGGCCGCCTGCCCTTCGTGCAGATGCGCACGCCCGGCTTCGGCGACAGCGACTGGTCCCGGGTGATCAGTGAACTCAGGCTGGCCGGGTACAAGGGCGCCATCGACATCGAAGGCTGGCACGACCCGGTCTATCGCGGCGACCTCGAGATCACGGGGCAGGCACGCGCCCTGCAGTATCTCAAACTATGCCGGGGAGGTGCGAGCTACCTGCCAAATCCGGCGTGACGATCGGTCGGCGGGAGGAGCCGGCCGCAAGTGGCATTGCCAAAGCAATCGTTCAAAGGCCCCTCGGCTGACGAGGAAAACAATGGGAGGAACGTGCATGAGCATCGCGATCAGGACGACACTTCTGCGCACGACCGTCGTGGCGGCGGCCACCGCGCTTACCGCCGCAATCTTCACCTTGCCGGCGCAGGCGCTCGACGCCCAATGGTGCAAGGACGTCCACATCCGCTTCTTCGTCGGCGGCGCCGAGGGCGACGCCTTCGGCACCATCGTCTACAATGGCGCCAAGCAGGCGGCGGCAGATCTCGGACCCAAGGTCGACTACATCTTCTCCCAGTGGGACGCGGAGAAGATGGTGCAGCAATTGCGCGAAGCGGTCGCGGTCAAGCCCCAGGGCATCGCCATGATGGGCCATCCGGGCGACGCCGCGATCATGCCGCTCGCCGACGAGGCCCATAAGGAGGGCATCAAGATGATGTACCAGAACGTCCCGGTGCCGAAGGTGACGGCGGCGTTCGGTGGCGGCTATATCGGCGCGCAGCAGGAACAGCAGGGCCGCGCACTTGGCGCCGAAGCGTTCAAGCTCGGTAAGCTGAAGGCCGGCGACAAGGCGATCATGATCGGCCCATTCGAGAACGAGAGCCGCGGCGCACGCGAGCGCGGCACGGTGGCGGCCTTGAAGGAGGCGGGCGTCGAAGTCATCCAGCTGTCGTCGCCGCCGAGCGGCGAATGGGCTTCCGACCCCAATCTGGCGATACCGGTGCTTACGGCAGCGCTGCTCAACAACCCTGATGTCAAGGCCGTCGGCTATCCCGGCGGACAGATGCTCGGCAATGTCGCCACATACATGCAGGCAGCTGGCAGAAAGCCTGGCGACATCTTCAACTTCGGCTTCGACACCAGCCCGCAGATCGTCGAGGGCTTCAAGGGGGGCTGGGTGCAACTGACGGCCGACCAGCAGCCATTCCTGCAGGGCTATCTGCCGATCCTCAGCCTGTGCCAGCAGGCGGTGCTGGGTCTGGCGCCGATGAACGTCGACACCGGCGCCGGTTTCGTCACGCCCGAAAATTACGAGATCGTCGCAGAACTCGCCAAGCAGGCGCTGCGCTGATCTCCCAAGCCGCCGGCCGGGATCAGGCCCCGGCCGGCGGGGCCGCTGGCGAGAAGGCTGGTGCCAGACAATCAAGCGAGGATGCGATGGCCGAACGTCTCATAGAACTGCGCGATATCGCTAAGTCCTACGGCCATGTCTACGCACTTGGTGGGGTCAATCTCAGCGTCGATCGCGGCGAGGTGGTCGGCCTGATCGGCGACAACGGCGCCGGCAAGTCGACGCTGATCAAGGTCCTCTCCGGTGTGGTCAAGCCGACCAGCGGCGAGATCCTCATCCGCGGCCAGCCGGTGACCGGATGGAATGCGGCACGTTCGCGCGAGGCCGGCATCGAAACGGTGTTCCAGGACCGGGCACTGGCCGTGCAGCAGACGATCGTCCGCAACATCTTCATGGGCCGCGAACTCACCGGCCCTTTCGGCTGGCTGAAGGTCGGCAAGGAAATCGAGGAGGCGAGCCGGCTGATGCGCGAGATCGGCTTCACCTCGAAAGTGTTCACGCCGCATTCGATCGTCGGCCAGCTTTCGGGCGGTGAACGCCAGGGCGTGGCGATCGCGCGCGCCATCTACAAGCAGGCCGAACTGATCGTCCTCGACGAGCCGACGACGGCGCTGTCTCTGACCGAGACCGCCAAGGTCTTCCATTTCGTGCGCCAGGTGCGGGCGAGCGGCCGCTCGATCCTGTTCATCGGCCATAACATCCATCATGTCTTCGACATCGCCGATCGCTTCGTGGTGCTGGATCGCGGCAAGGTCGCGCTCACCGCCGATCGCAGCGAGGTCAAGTCGGCCGAAGACCTCATCAACTTCATGGAAGACGTCGCGCATCCGGGCGGGTTGGCCGGGCTGCACGACACCGGCGACGCGGAGCAGAGAGCACGATGAGCAAGACCATGGAGCCCGATCTGCACGAGCCGTCGGCCGGCATTTCCCGCCAAGGCAGTTCCCAGAACGAGTGGAAGCACCCGTCCGATCACTGGATGCGCGGCTTCATCCTTGACAACCGCGCGTCGCTTGGCACGCTCGGCGTGTTCGTCGTCATGATGGCGGTCTTCATGATCGCCAACCCGACGGTCTTCACAACCTGGTATCTCTACAGCGCCGTGCTCACCACGCTTCCCGTGGCGCTGTTCGTGGTCGTGCCGTTGGTCTTCGTCGTCACCTGCGGCGAGATCGACCTGTCGTTTCCCGCGACGATGGGTTTTGCCTCCTGGGTCTTCGCGCTGGTGGTGCAGGCGGGCTACGATCCGTTCCTCGGCATTGCGGCGGCGCTGGTCACCGGCACGCTGCTCGGCTTCCTCGTCGGGTCGCTGGTGGTCTATGGCGGGCTGTCGTCGCTGATCGCCACGCTCGGCATGAATTTCCTGCTGCGCGGCCTGATCCAGATCATCAATGAGGGCAGATCGACTTCGCTGACCAGCCTTGCCGACAGCTGGGCCTACAGGATCTTCTCCAGCCAGGTCCTGGGCATTCCGGTGCAGATCTTCTGGGCCATCGCCTTCGTCGTCCTTTCGGCGATGCTCTACAACCGCCACCGCTTCGGCGCGCAGGTGAAGGTGGTCGGTGACAATCCCGACAGTGCCCAGCAGATGGGCATCGACGTCAAGCGCGTGCGGGTGAAAGTGTTCGTCTTCGTCGGCATCGGGGCCGCGATCGCCGGCACGTTCTCGGTGATGATCAACTTCACCTGGTGGCCAACCGCCGGCGACGGTTATCTCTTGCCGGTGCTGGCCTCGGTGTTCGTCGGCGGCACGCCGACCTGGGGTGGCATCGGCACCGTGGCCGGCGGCGCGATCGGCGCCGTCACGGTGTCGTTTATCCAAACCGGCGTCGTGGCGGCTGGCCTCAGCGGCTTCTACGTCCAGTTCTTCAACGGACTGATCATCATCCTGTCGCTGCTCGGCCATAAGTGGAACCAGGCGCGCTACCGCTGAACCAGCCGGCCGCTCAACGGCGGTTGCCGGCCATCCGAGCCAACGATAGACGACAGGCCGCGCGGACGACACCGCGCGGGCCCGATCGGCTATTTGCGCGATGCGCAATTTCGATCAAGCTGGCCGGGCAACGAGGCGCCAGAGTGAGGACGCCACATGCGAGGAACACATGAACCCGACCGAGAAGGCGCTATGGTTTGTCGAAAGCCACCTGCCGGAGGCTGTTACGCTCGACGACGTTGCCCAAAGCAGCGGCGTGTCGCGCTTTCATGTGACGCGCGCCTTCGGCGCCGCCACCGGCCGCTCCGTCATGGGTTATATGCGCTCGCGCCGGCTGACCGAGGCGGCACGGAGGCTCGCCGGCGGGGCGCCCGACATCCTGTGCGTCGCGCTCGACGCCGGCTACCACTCGCATGAGGCATTCACCCGGGCCTTCCGCGACCAGTTCGGCACCACGCCGGAACTGGTGCGCGCGCAAGGTTCGACTGAGACCCTCGACCTCGTGGAGCCCATCCTGATGGACAATTCGCTTTTGACCACACTTGAACCACCGCGCTTCGAGACCAGCCGGCCATTCCTCATCGCCGGACTGGGCGAGCGCTACAGTTGTGAGTCCAGCGCCGGCATTCCAATGCAATGGCAGCGCTTCGCTCCCCATATCGGCCACATCCCCGGGCAAGTGGCCGGCGTTTTCTACGGCGTCTGCCTCAATGGCGACGATGCCGGCAATTTCGATTATGTCGTCGGCGTCGAGGTGCGCGACTTTGCCGATCTGCCGAAGGAGTTCCAACGGGTGCGGGTGCCGGCGCGGAAGTACGCCGTTTTCACGCATCGCGAACATATTTCGACCATCCGGCGCACGATCAATACGATCTGGAACAGCCGGCTGCCCGCATCCGGCCATGAGATTGCCGATGCGCCGGAATTCGAGCGCTACGGGCCTGAATTCGACGCCCACACCGGCAATGGCGGGCTGGAGATCTGGGTGCCGGTCAAGGCATGACGCGCCGCTACAGCTCCAGTTCCCAGTTCTGGCCGATCAGATCCTTGCCGAAGGAATGGTGAGGCTCTTCCTCGGTCAGCCTGAAACCGGCCGTCTGGTAGATGTGCCGGGCGGCGGTCAGAATGTCGTTGGTCCATAGGGTCAGCGTCCTGTACCCTCTGGCGCGGGCAAAGCCGATGCATTCCTCGACCAGGCGCTTGCCGATGCCGAGGCCCCGCGCCGAAGGTTCGACATAGAGCAGCCTGAGCTTGGCCACCTGATCCGACTTGCGCACGACGAAGACCGAGCCGACGACCTCGCCTTCGCGCTCGGCGATCCAGCCGCGCTCCCATTTCGGATCGTAGGATTTTACGAACGCCGCGAGGATTTCGGCGACCAGCGCCTCATAGGTTTCGTCCCAGCCATAATCCTGCGCGTAGAGCATGCCTTGCCGGCGGATGATCCAGCCAATGTCGCCGACCTGCGGCGGCCGCAGCAGATAAGGGATTTTGGGCTCTGCATCAGCGTCCAGCAGACGCTGCACGGTCCGCATGGACTTGACCAGCCGGTCCTGCTCCGACGCAGGCAGACGATCGAGCAGCGCCGCGACCTGGTCGTGCGAACCCTGGTTCAGCGGCGCGAAGGCGTTCCTGCCCGCCGGCGTCAGCGCGATCGACGATTGCCGAGCGTCCGAAGCCAGCGTGGCCCTGGAGATGAGGTGAAGGCGCTCGAACTTCTTCAGCAAACGGCTGACATAGCCGGCGTCGAGACCGAGATCGCGCCCGAGATCGGTCGCGGTCAGTCCGTCACGATGCGCCAGTTCGTAGAGCACGCGTGCCTCGGTCAGCGAGAAGGCGCTCTTCAGCAGCCCTTCATCGAGCAGTCCGATCTGGCGGGTGTAGAAGCGGTTGAACGCCCGCACCGCATCGATCAGGCCCTTGTTGAGCGCAGCCTTGTCTGGCTGATGGTGGATTGTCATTCGAGTCATCTCCTGTCGGCACAGGATCGATCATTTACTTGACAGAGTCAACTATTAGGGAAGGCGCCCGAGATGCTTACATCATCGGCAACACCGGCCAGCGGTCGACGATCCTGCCACCGGAAAGCACCGGGATCGGTCCGAACTGCTGCAGCACGGCCTCGCTCTGCGTCGGCCGCAGGAACGCATAGTCACCGGGACTGACGACGGCCTGGGCGGGCAGACCCATGAATTGCTGGTTGGAAGACAGGCCAAGCAGGCCGTTTGTCGTCATGCAGTCGGGAAACACCGGTTCGGCCATCCACTTGCCGCCATAGAGATAGCAGCCCTTGCGCGGAAACCGGCCCAGCGCCTGCAGCAGGCGCGAGACCGCCGGCGGGCCAGGCAGCATCGGCTCGACCACTTTCAGGATTGGCGTCGCGATGAAGGCCGCCGGCTGGAAGCCATCAAGGCCGGGCGTGTCGAAATCGACGGGCAGCACGAAGGCCGAGCCCATCGAAACTTCATTGGCAATGCCGCCATGATGAAGCAGCGCGGTCTTGCTGCCGCCAATGTTCAGGATATGGCGCTGGTCGGCGCCGAGGCGCGCGACGAAAGCGGCGGCCTGTTCGGAGGCTTGCGCCAACGCCTTGGCCGGTCCACCAAACAGGCCGGGTATGTGCGGCGCATGCGCCTCATAGGCCATGACGCCTTCGCAGCGCAGCCCTTTGTGGGTAGGCAGCGCATTCAGCGCCCGCGACAGGGCCGCCGGTTCGGCAAAGCCGCCGCGATGCAGTCCGACATCGATTTCGAAAGCGATGCGCAATTCGGCGCCGAGTTCGTCGGCGAGCGCGCCATATTCCGCCAGTCTCTCCTGTGTATCGATCAGCCAGCAGACCCGCGACCAAGCCACGTCGCCTCTGCAAAGCACCGCCCTGGCCGCGCCAACCGGCATCGGTTTGCCGTACAGCAGATCCGCATCCGGGAACGCCTTAAGCACCGCCTCGGTGATCGGCGGATGGAAGGTCATGAGGCGGTGGGTTCCAAGCGCCTTGCCGATATGGGAGAGCAGCGGGAGGCAAGCGAGCGACTTGTCGACCAAACGGACGGCAAGACTGGGGTCAAGCCGCTTCTTCACCAGGGCAATGTTGCCATCCAGCCGATCGAGGTCGAGCAGCAGGCAGGGTTGGAAAATGTCCGCCTCTCTCAGCGCATCCGAAAGCGTGGCGAAATACGCCTTCATGGCTGGATGCCGAAAGAACTGGGTTCGATGCCGAACAGGTCGGCCATATAGGGTGAGACGAAGCGGTTTTGCGGATCGATGTCGCGGCGCACCGCCATCGCATCGTCCCAGCGCGGATAGAGCTTTTTCAGGTCGGCCGCTTTCAGGCTGTGCATCTTGCCCCAGTGCGGCCTGCCGCCATATCCGCGGAAGATCGGCTCGGCCGCGCGCATGAACGGCAACGGATCGTTCGCCGCGTCATGGTGGATGGCGATGGAACAGGTGAGCCTTTTGTGGAAAGGGGAGAGCCAGAATTCATCCGATGCCACCGACCGCACTTCCATCGGGAAATAGACTTCCGGAAAATGCTTCTCGGTCAGTTCGATGATCTCGGCCAGCGCCTTCGGCCCCTCCTCGAACGGAAGGTGATATTCCATTTCGTTGAACCTGGTCTGCCGGTCGCTGGCATAGACGTTGAGCCAGTCCTGCACGTAATCCTCGGCCGGCACCTTGGCGACCGCGCCCAGGATCAGCCTGCGGCGCAGCGACGGCAGCCAGGCAAGCCCGGTGCGCAGGCGGCGCAGCGTGCGCAGCGAGCCCTCGTCATCGTCGGTCGGGCGCGGGGTGGTCGCCTCGGTGCTGAAGTCGCTGGCGATGAACTGCGCGTAGCCTGAAAATGGGATGTAGTAGAATTCGGCCGACCGGTGCTCGCTCATCATCGTTTCGAAATCGCGCAGCATGTCGGCTATCGGCAGCACCCATTTGCGGCGCCGCAGCCGGTAGGTCGCGATGTTGTTCAACGTCACTTCGCTGAGCACACCGAAGGCGCCAAGCGCAACGCCGATCGCATGGATCGTTTCCTGATCCCCTTCCCGCTTGAAGTCGCGGACCTTGCCAAGCCCGTCGACGATCTGCACCGTTTCCAGCTGTGTGTGATAGGCGCCCAGCGTGGGCCCCGAGCCATGGGTGGCCGTGCCCAGCGCGCCGCCTATCGCCTGGCGGTCGATGTCGCCCATATTGGGCAGGCCCTGGCCGATGCCTTGCAGCATGTGCATGAGCGGACCAAGCCGCGTCCCTGCCCGCACACGCGCCTGATGTCTTTTCGCGTCATGCGCAACCAGCCCTTCCAGCTTCTCCAGCGACAGGATGGTGCCTTGGGACTTCACCAATGGCGTGAAGGAGTGACCGGCGCCGACGACGCGGACCGGGCCGGGTGCGGTGCGAATGAGATCGCCGAGTTCGCCGGCATCTGCCGGACTGGCAAGCAGCCGCGGCTCGGCGGTGACAAAGCCGGACCAGTTGCTCCAGCTGTTCGACATGGGGCTCACGCAATCGCGCGGCGACGCCGCGCCGCCAGGACAAACAGGCCGAGCAACGCCACGCTGGCGACAGCACTTGCGGCGGCGAACTCGGGAACCGGGCGAAACTCCTTGCCGTCGATGAGCAGCGACGCCGCGACCGGTCCGATCGCCAGGCCGAAAAGCTGGGCGGCCGGCACCAGCAGCACGGCGGTGCGGGTCTCGTCGGCGGTGATCGCCAGCCGGATCTGGTAGGGCACGATGAACAGCAGGATAAAACCCATGATCAGGGCGACGACCCAGAACATCGTGAGGCCGGGCCCGCTGGCAAGCACGAGCGAGGCGACAAGCGCGACGAGGCCGATCGCCGTGATGGCAAGCCGATAGTCGATGCGCGCCTCGAACACGGTCGCCGTCATCGCGCCCAGCACCTGCGCCGCGAGGCTGGCCGAGACGATCAGCCCGACGGTGCGGCCATCGATGCCGAATTGGGCGCCAAGCGGCTCCAGAAAGGCCCATACGGCGCCGAAGAACATGAAGTAGCAGAAGACCGACAACAGCGCGGTGATCGAGGGAACCGTCAGCACATTGGCGAGGTTTTCGTCCTTCGGCAGATCGGCATAATCGGCAGGGACAGCAAAGGCGACCACCAGCGACGCGACGCAGACGACGGCAAGAACGAGGAAGCCGCCAGCCGACCCGGCGGCTGGAATGACATAGAGCGCCAGCACCAGGGCAAGAGCGCATTGCGCCAGGGTCTGCATGGTGACGAAATAGCCGCCGATGCGTTCGGCGCGCCGCGAACGGGCAATCAGTTCGGTGGCGACCGCGACAAGGCCGCCTTCGGCAAGGCCGGCCAGCGCGCGGGCCGCCATCAGCGTGTGGGCGCCGGCGGCATAGGCGGTCCACACATTGGCCAGCGCCAAGAGCAGCAGGAGGACGGCACTTTTCCAGCGCATGTTGTGGGCGGAAAGCAGCATCGCGACGATCGCCGAACCAATCGCGATGGCGATCATCTCGGCGGTGGCGACCAGCGCCAGTTCGTCGCCGCTGACATGGCCCTCGGTATAGAGGGCGCCGAGCAGGACGGGCTGCAGACCGAGAATGAGCAGGCCGACCGACCCGATCCACAGGGCCGAGGCGAGCTGCCCGCCGCTGGGATTGCCGACCAGCCAGTCGCCTTCGCCCTGAAGATCAGCGCTTGTCGAAGCCATAGGCGCCTCCCAACGTCCTTGCCGCACGGCAAAAAAGCTGACAGTCTGTCAGCATTCCAGAAACTGATACTTGATCATATTTCTTGTCAACCGGAATTTGGGAACTCGTGCGAAAGATCGGTGCATGACGCAAGCCAGTCGAACGATCACCGAGCCCAGGCGCAGGCCCAAGCAGGAGCGCAGCCGCGAGCGCATCGACGCCATCCTGTCGACCACCATGCGGCTGATCGGCGAGAAAGGCATCGACGCCGTCACCATGAAGGAGGTCGGCATGCTGGCGGGCGGGCCGATCGCCACCGTCTACCACTACTTCCCCAACAAGTCGGCGATCCTGGCGATGCTCTATGAGCGGTTCTCGGAGGTCAGCCGTGCCAGGTTGGCGGCGATCGTCGCCGATGTCCGCGAAGCCAAGGACGTCATCGCCGCGTCCGATCGGCTGCTTGACGACTACCTCAGCCGGGTCGCCGGCGATCCGGCCATCCAGGATCTGCAGAACGCCATCCAGGCCGACAAGGCGCTGAAGAATCTCGACATCGCCGAAACCCGGCATCAAGCCAAGATGTTCTGCGACCACGTCATCGCCTTGCTCGAGCCGGAAAAGCACGAGCAGTTCGAACGCATGGTTCTGCTGATCTTCCAGCTCGCCGGCGGCGTTGTGCGCCTGGCGCTTGCGCAAGGCGAAGTGGAAAGCCGCCGGACCATCGAGGATTACCGATCGATCATCCACACCCAGTTGCGGCTGTTTCTTTAGCGACCGGCAACCGGGGGCCTATCTCGCCCGGCGGATGAGGCCTTCGAAACCATCGGCCAGGTCGGAAGCGCCGGCCGCGAACATCTTCACCAGGTTCTGCGGGCGGCCGGGCGTCTTGTTGGCATCGAGGAGAACAGCCCTGCCCTCATGCATGACGAAATCGAATTTCCCATAGTCGAAGCCGAGTTCACGCCGCCGTTCGCGCAGTTCGTCGGGAACAGCGGCGGGCTCGCGCCGGATCGTTTCCGATGCCTTGACCAGGCTGTTTGGCGAGACGTAGCGGGTGCAGCGCTCGCGCTCTCCGCAAAACACCCAGAAGCGCACCGCAAAGCCGTCAGGTTCTTTTTCCGGGATGAACTTTTCCACGACCAGATCATCACGATCGAGGACGCCATCGGGAACGTCGTCCCGGGATTGGTAGACCTCGTAGGACGGCATGGCTGGCACGTGCGCAAAGGGAGCCGGTTGGCCGGCACGCCTCGACCGCCGATTGAGCCGTGTCTCCGGAATGCCCTGGTTGTTGAGATTGCTTTTGACGATGACCGGGCCCAGCCAGCCGTCGCCCTCGGCCAGAAGCGCTCCGCTTACCCGCCGTTTCGATATGTCGGCGGCCCCGACATTGAGGCATAAGGGAAAACGCCGCGCATGTTCGAGATAATCCGCCGGCGTCATTGTCGCATCGACGTGCAGAACCGCGACATCGGCGCTGAATTGTCCGGAGAGGCCAGGCTGAATCCGGACCGAATGGCCCCGCCTCTTCAGGTCCTCGAGAATATCGAAAAGCATGTAACGGCTATTCCGGCGCAGCAGAAGGCCGCGGCGACCCAGGAACCGGTCATGCTCATGCGTTATGACAATGATGCGCGCCACCAGCTAACCCCTTGGCTTCCATCCCCACTTCCATTAAGCGGCTCTAATCAATCAATGCCAGACTTTCCTGGGCTCCAACGGGTCTGCATGACGAATCATTGGGACAGTTATCATCGGCACTGGAAGCTCCTGGACGCCCCGCTCCGGCCGACGCCGGAAACCGTCGGCATAGTCGAGCGCGAACTCGATCTCGGAAATGCCGATGTCCTTCTGCTTGGGGTGACACCTGAATTGGCGGTTCTAGGCAGATCGATGTTGGCGATCGATCAATCGGCTGCCATGATTTCCGGCGTATGGGCCGGCGACAACACCTCGCGAAGGGCGATGGCCGGCAACTGGCTTGACCTCCCGGTCGAGCGGGAATGTTTCGACGCGGTCATCGGCGACGGCTGCCTGTCGGCGGTCGATACCAAGGCCGCGCGCGGTTCGCTGTTCGGTGAAATCGCAAGGGTGCTAAAGCCTGGCCGGCGTGCGGCGATCCGCGTGTTCGCTCGGCCGGAAACCGCGGATGACCTGCGCGGCATCGAAGCTCTGGTCCTGGCCGGCGGAATCGAGAATTTCCACGCGCTCAAATGGCGGATCGCCATGGCGTGCACGACTGGCGACTGCGACAGCAGCGTCGATGTTCAAGCGATCCGCGCGGCATTCGACAAGCTGTTTCCGGATCGGGAGGCCCTTGCCGCGCGCACCGGATGGAGCATGGCATCCATCAACACGATCGACGTCTATGCGGGCTCCGAAACGAGGTACAGCTTCGCGACGCTGGCCATGCTGGAGGATGAGGCGCGAGATTGGTTCGACCAGGTGCGCGTCGTGCCAAGCGGCAGCTATCCCCTGGCGGAACGTTGCCCGCTCCTGGTGCTCGGTTCGGCCAAGCTTCGATAAGTTCATCGCCATCGTACGAAGAGGCGCTCCGCGCGCCTTGACTCTGGCAGGTCGGCGGCCTATTTCAGCGCCACGTTAGCACTCGCCCTTGGTGAGTGCTAACTATGTGTCCGGCGCCGCCGGACGGAGGAACTGTTTCTCACCGTTCTCATCGAGGAAGAAAAAATGGCAAAGTCGAAGTTCCGCCCGCTTCATGACCGCGTGGTCGTTCGCCGGGTCGAATCCGAATCCAAGACCGCCGGCGGGATCATCATCCCGGATACGGCGAAGGAAAAGCCGCAGGAAGGCGAGATCATCGCCGTCGGCTCCGGCGCTCGTGACGAAGCTGGCAAGCTGGTCCCGCTGGACGTCAAGGCCGGCGACCGCATCCTGTTCGGCAAGTGGTCGGGCACCGAAGTCAAGCTCAATGGTGAAGACCTTCTGATCATGAAGGAATCCGACATCATGGGCATCATCGGCTGATTATCGGCCTCACCCTCAACTTGAATTTTTCGGGCTCTATCCGAGCCCCTGCCAGGAGCTAAAACATGGCTGCCAAAGACGTAAAATTCTCTCGCGATGCCCGTGAGCGCATGCTGCGCGGCGTCAACATCCTCGCCGACGCGGTGAAGGTCACGCTCGGTCCCAAGGGCCGCAACGTCGTCATCGACAAGTCGTTCGGCGCCCCGCGCATCACCAAGGACGGCGTCACCGTCGCCAAGGAAATCGAGCTTGAAGATAAGTTCGAGAACATGGGCGCGCAGATGGTCCGCGAAGTTGCTTCGAAGACCAACGACATCGCCGGCGACGGCACCACGACCGCGACCGTTTTGGCGCAGTCGATCGTCCAGGAAGGCCACAAGTCGGTTGCGGCCGGCATGAACCCGATGGACCTGAAGCGCGGCATCGATCTGGCCGTCACCGAAGTGGTCGCTGCTCTCGGCAAGGCCGCCAAGAAGATCAAGACCTCCGAGGAAGTTGCCCAGGTCGGCACGATCTCGGCCAATGGCGACGAGTCGGTCGGCAAGATGATCGCGGAAGCGATGCAGAAGGTCGGCAACGAAGGCGTCATCACGGTTGAGGAAGCCAAGACCGCCGAGACCGAACTCGAAGTCGTCGAAGGCATGCAGTTCGACCGCGGCTATCTCTCGCCCTATTTCGTGACCAACGCCGACAAGATGGTTGCCGAGCTGGAGGACGTCTACATCCTCCTGCACGAGAAGAAGCTCTCCAACCTGCAGGCGATGCTGCCGGTCCTCGAAGCCGTCGTGCAGACCTCGAAGCCGTTGCTCATCATCTCGGAAGACGTCGAAGGCGAGGCGCTCGCCACGCTGGTCGTCAACAAGCTGCGTGGTGGCCTGAAGATCGCCGCCGTCAAGGCGCCGGGCTTCGGTGATCGCCGCAAGGCCATGCTGGAAGACATCGCCATCCTGACCGGTGGCCAGGTCATTTCGGAAGACCTCGGCATCAAGCTCGAGAATGTCGGCCTCAACATGCTCGGCCGCGCCAAGAAGGTGTCGATCTCCAAGGAGAACACCACGATCGTCGACGGCGCCGGTAAGAAAGCCGAGATCCAGGGCCGCGTCGCACAGATCAAGCAGCAGATCGAGGAGACCACCTCGGACTACGACAAGGAGAAGCTGCAGGAACGTCTGGCGAAGCTCGCCGGCGGCGTTGCGGTGATCCGCGTCGGCGGTGCGACGGAAGTCGAAGTCAAGGAAAAGAAGGACCGCGTCGATGACGCCCTCAACGCGACCCGCGCGGCCGTGGAAGAAGGCATCGTTGCTGGCGGTGGCGTTGCCCTGCTGCGCGCTTCGGCCAACATCAAGGTGACAGGCGTCAACGCCGACCAGGCCGCCGGCATCAACATCGTTCGTCGTGCGCTGCAGGCTCCGGCCCGCCAGATCGCGGCCAACGCTGGTGCGGAAGCCTCGATCGTTGCCGGCAAGATCCTTGAGAACAAGGGCGCGACCTTCGGCTACAACGCCCAGACCGGCGAATATGGCGACATGATCGTCATGGGTATCGTCGATCCGGTCAAGGTCGTGCGCACGGCCCTCCAGGACGCGGCCTCGGTCGCCGGCCTGCTCGTCACCACCGAAGCCATGATCGCCGAAGCTCCGAAGAAGGATTCGGCTGGCGGCGGCATGCCTGGCGGCATGGGCGGCGGCGGCATGGGCGGCATGGGCGGCATGGACTTCTAAGAAGTCCATAAAGCACGCCCATGAATCCAAGTTGCTCAAGCCCGCAAGCGGGCTTGAGTGGCGGCATGGACTTCTAATCCACGCTTCCATCTGCATTCAGCTACCGAAGGGCGGCCCTCGAGGTCGCCCTTTTCTTTTCCTCTTGAGGCTGGTGCTCCACCGCAGTCAGTTGGGACTAGCGGTCAGACAGCGGTAGTCTCCGCCCGCTGTGCCACCTTGCCGGCGAGCACGGCCTGCTCGATAAGGATGGCCACCTCATCGGCCACTGCGTTGAGCGATGAGCGGTCGCGGGTGGCGCGGGCAATCACCATCAAGCCCTCCAGCGAAGACTCGGCCAGCAACGCCAGCGCCTGCGCGCGACGCTCGGGCACTCCTGCCCTGACGAAAGCCTCACGCAGCAAGCCGATCCACTGTTCGAAGGCCGAGCGGCACAGTTCGACAAGGTCGGGCACATCGCCTGGCGAGTCCAGCACGACCGGCGCGACCGGGCAGCCGAGTGAGAACTCATTGTCTTCCAGCATGCGTCCCACCGACTGATAGATGTGATGGACGGCGACGGCAGGGTCGCGTTCGGCGGCCAAAGCCTCGCCCAGACGCTCGGTTACCTCGGCGACGCTGGCGCGCGTCACCTCGACCACCAGTTGGTCCTTGCCGCCTGGGAAGTGGAAATAGAGCGAGCCGCGGGGTGCGCCGCTGGCGCTCAAAATGTCGTTGAGCGACGTGCCGTGATAGCCGCGCCGCCGCAATAGCAGTGCCGTCGCCTCGATCATCCGCGTGCGTGTGTCCGTCGCCATGTCAACCTCTGTCAGGAGTGCGCACTATAAGGCTTGCCCGAAATATGACAATCGGTCTACATAATATGTAAATCGGTCTACATATTTCGGAGGCAGAGATGGATAAGTATCGGCGGAAAGGGCAAAACGGCGGCCTGGCTCGTGATGCATGAGGAAGCGGTCGCGGAGCCTTCATTTCATCAAGCAGAGGAGAGACAGCAAAATTCGCGAAGCATCGGCCGAATGGCACGGCCCGCTCAAGGAAGGTTCCGGACGGCTCAGGCTGGGCAGCGGCGTGTTCGAGGGCGCCTACTCGTTCCCGTCCCGCTTCGAAAACGGCCCCGGCACCAATCCGGAGGAACTGATCGCGGCCGCCCATGCCGGCTGCTTCTCGATGGCGCTCACCGCCGTCCTCGGCAGTGAAGGTCATGTCGCAAGCGACATCCACACGACCGCCAAGGTGCATCTGGGCGCCACCGCGGCCGGGCCGACGATTACCCGCATTGAATTGGAGACGGAGGCGAACGTCCCCAGGCTCCCCGCCGCCGACTTCGAGCGGCTGGCGCAGTCGGCCAAGGCGGGATGCCTCGTCTCGCGGGCGCTGGCCGGCGTCGCCATGATCACGCTGAAAGCGAACCTCATAGGTCACTGAACGGAAGGAGAAATCGCTTGACCCAGGAATTGATCATCGACATCAACACGGCCAACCGCTCCGGCGAAACGGCTGAAATCATGCGGCGCTACAACGATGTGTTCCAGCGTCACGATCCCTCGGCTCTCGACGATCTGGTGGCGCAGGACTGCGTGATCGAGAACACCACGCCGGCGCCGGACGGCGCGCGCCGCGCCGGCAAGGCGGCCTGCGTCGAGCTGTGGTCGGCGATCGCTACGGCACCCGGGACGCGCTTCGACCTCGAAGAGACTTTCGTGGCCGGCGACCGCGCCACGATCCGCTGGCGCTATTGGATGGCCGACGGCAATTCGCTGCGCGGCGTCAACCTGATGCGCGTCGCGGACGGGCGGATCGTCGAGGCGATGGGTTATGTCAAGGGCTAGACTAAGCGCCTCGATCACCTATCCGCCAGCGCCAGCTTGGCGCCGAGCATGACGAAGGCGCCGGCAAAAGTCCGGCGCATCCAGGTCAGCACCATTGGCCGCGACACGACATGGCTGCGGATCGACGCCGCGAAGATGCCGTAGCCGACAAAAACCACGAAGGTCAAAAACATGAAGACCGAGCTGAGCTCCAGCATCTTCGACAGTGCGTTGGGTTCGGTGGTGCTGACGAATTGCGGCAGGAAGGCGAAGAAGAAGATCGACAGTTTCGGATTGAGCACGTTGACGAGGATGCCGGTGGCGATCACCTTGCCGGCCGAGCGCGGCGCGACATTGTCCTCGACGCTCAGGCCGCCTTTTTCCTTCAGTGTGTTCCAAGCCATGTAGAGCAGATAGGCGACGCCCAGATATTTCAGCGTCTCGAAGGCGACAGCACTGGTGTGCAGCAGCGCCGCCAGGCCGGTGATCGCGGCCGCCATATGCGGGATGATGCCGAGCGTGCAGCCAAAGGCGGCAATGATCGAGGCCCGCGCACCACGCGAAAGTCCGGCGCTTAGCGTATAGAGTACGCCGGTGCCCGGCGAAGCCACGACGATCAGCGACGTCAACAGAAATTCGATGCTCACGATGATTTCCTCCGGCGCCCTACCCTGACGCAGCCTAGCCAGCAAGCGGGGTGCGCACAAGCGACAGTCATTACAGCATGTCGCGGCGATAGGATTCGCCGACCCGCTGTAAGCTTCTGATTTTATGCTTGTCGTCGTCCCGGAACCGAGGACGCTTCCGGGCGACATGCATTCGCCGCCAGCAAAGCCGCCGCTAAGAGGTGGAAAATCCGAGCGCCCGGCGCGCCATCAGGCACTCGTCGTCGCCAGGCATGCAGGCGCGGCAGACATCCGGGCGCAGGTCATAGATGGTGCAGGCGGTCGACTTGCCGACCTCGCCAGACAGGGCCGAACAGCGCACGCCGTCACAGCGCATGCCCGACAGGTCTGCCGCCACGTATTTTTCCGGGATGCGGTCGAGCTGCGCATCGTCCTCTGTCGAAAAGCGCGGCCACTCGGCTGAATAGGAACAGCACGCGCCGCAGCTCTGGCAATCGAACATAGGAGCGATGCCTGGTTGTGCCGACGGCAGGCTGGTCGTGGCTGCCTGGGCAAACGGCCCCGGCGCGGCGAGATTGCGATCGGCGTCCCGCGGCAAGGCGCTACTTCTTCTTGCCGGTCTTGCCCTTCGGTGCGTCCGCTGGCGACTTGAACAGATCGGTCGCTGCCTGGTCGGCGGCGGCGGCCTTCGGCGCGGCAACCGGCTTGGCCGGCTTTGCGGCGGGAGCCGGCGCTGCCGGCTGATCCTTGGCGGAGAATTTTATGGCCATTTCAATCCTCGTCGGCGAAACGCGATGATGGTGCGCGCGGATTGCGCAAGCGGCCGATCAACGCGGAAACCGCCGTGATGTTCATTTCCTCGGGCGACCAGTTCCTGGCTTCCGCGATGTGGTGCGCGGCCAGCTCACGATGCGTGCTGCCGCTATACGCGGCATCCTGATAGGTGACACGCTCATGGGTCTTGGCGTCTTCGCGGACATACTCGATGAGGTAGTTCGGGCACTCGGCCCGGCCGCGCACGCCGACGCGCACCTGGGCATCGCCATGGGCGCGCTTGCAGCGTTCGAGCTTTTCCAGCACGCGCCGGACATATTCGACCGGCCTGTCCAGGGTCTCGACCATGTCGGCGATGGTCGCATCGGCCGCGATTGGCGTTTGCGGTACGCGCTTGGTGGCCATCAGCGTTTTCCGGCTCGTTTCGGCAGCGCCGCGAGTGCCGCGGCCGCCGCCATCTCGTCGGCCTCTTTCTCCAGCCGCAGCTCGCGCAGGCGCGCGGTCTTGGCTTCCCGCGCTTCGCTGACGGCATCGCGCTCGGAAATGATGCGGTTAAGCGACATCGACTGGGTTTGCGTCTTGCTGAACAGCGACACGGCCGGATCGACGGCTGTCTTCGAATGGGCGGTCAAAATCTTTCTCCTGTCAGGAGCCTGGTGCCGATAGGACGAGACCGGTCTTCGGTCGGGACCATGCACAAAGCGATGCGGCAGCGGATTCAAGATGCTGGAGCGTCCCTTAGCACGTTCAGCCCAATGCGCAGCGCATTTTCGGCGGCAACAAGCGTAAAATGAAAAAGGCCAGGCACCGCCTGACCTTCCCTGGGAGCGCCGCGCATCCAACTGGATGCACAAGGCAGCTCCTGATGGGCAGCAGAAGCCGTGGAAACTCAAGTTCCCGTAGCCATGCGCCCGAATTCGCCGTTCACCGGTGCCAGTACATCCGTGGTCACCGGGACGGCTGAATTCTTTCTTCAGGCCGCCTTCAACTGGTCGGCGGACATCTTGCCCGACTTGTTGTCGCGGACCATCTCGTAGCCGAGCTTCTGGCCCTCGACGATGTCGCGCATACCGGCGCGTTCCACGGCCGAGATGTGGACAAAAACGTCGGCGGAGCCGTCGTCAGGCTGAATAAAACCAAAACCCTTGGTGGCGTTGAACCACTTAACTGTGCCGGTGCTCATGACGAACCCTTTCCATGGCAAATATTCGTTCGCCGTCATGCGGATGCACAACGCCGTTTGTCTCGATTTTTGATGTGGGAAGTTCGTCAAAGGCGCGCTCGGAAGCGCGGATAACAAAAGTCAGTCAAACAAATATCGACGACTTTCTTCTACGCGTGTTTCAGACGCCTGTCAAATGTTGCGCCATCGATCCGAGAATTCGACGCCTGAAAGGACGTCATCTGGCCAACGTCCATGCTGAACAAGCGCCCGCACCTGAGCGTTGCCGGCGGCCGCTCAGCGTTCCTGGTCGGTCGGTCTGATGACGATCTCGTTGACGTTGACGCGCGCCGGCTGGCCGACGGCATAGAGGATGGCGGCGGCGACATCCTCGGCGATCAGCGCTTCCATCGTGGCGAGGCGCTGGTCCAGCCCCGCCTTCGAGGCAGCGTTGGTGATATGGTCGCCAAGCTCTGTGCGCACCAGGCCGGGCTCGATCACGGTGACGCGAACCTTGTCGGCATAGACTTCGCGCCGCAGTGATTCCGAAAAACCGACAACACCAAATTTGGTCGCCGCGTAACCGCTGGCGCCGGGATTGGCGACGCGGCCGGCGACCGACGAGACATTGACGATATGGCCCTTGGCAGCCTTGAGATGCGGCAGCGCCGCCTTGGTGACGCCCATCAGCGCCAGCAGGTTGAGTTCCACCATATGACGCCAGTCGTCGAGCGTTGCCTCCGCTGCCGGCGAGAGCAGCATCACGCCGGCATTGTTGACAAGGATGTCTAGCCGACCCCATTCGGCCACCACCTTCCCGACCATGGCCGCGACATCGTCATTGCTGGTGACGTCGGCCTCGATGCGCAAAGCCGTTCCGCCGATTTTCTCGATGCGGGCGGCCAGAGCTTCGAGCCTATCGACCCGACGGGCGGCGACCGCCACCCTTGCCCCGGCAGCAGCCAGTGCCGCAGCCGTCGCCTCGCCAATGCCCGAGGAAGCGCCGGTGACGAGAGCAACCTTGCCGGCAAGCATGGAAGAAACGGTCATTGCAACATCTCCAAAGCGCGCCGCGCCAATGCTCCTAGATAGGCCATCCCGATAAACGGGGAAGGCCACTTCGCAGATGGGTCCTATTCATCCGGCCCCGGCTCCGGCCACGGCTCCTTCGCCGCTTCCGCATACCATTGGCGCATCGCCGGCAGCGCGAGGATGGCGTCGACATAGGCCCTGGTGTCGGGCGCCAGATCCCCACCATAGGTGTCGAAGCGGGTGACGACAGGCGCATACATGGCGTCGGCCGCGGTGAAATGGCCGAACAGAAACGGGCCGCCCTTGCCGTGTTTCTCACGGCACTCGCGCCACAGCGCCTCGATGCGGGCGCGTTGCGCCTCGCCCTCGGCGTCGAGTGGCTTGTGGCCCTTTGGCCGCCGCAAATTCATCGGCCAGCCATAGCGGACTTCGCGAAAACCGGAATGCATCTCGGTCGCCGCCGAACGCGCCAGCGCCCGGGCGCCGATATCGGCCGGCCAGAGCTTTTTCTCCGGAAAGAGATCGGCGAGGTATTCAAGGATGGAAAGGGTTTCCCAGACCATTCCGCCAGTGTGGTTCAAGGGCTTGTGAACCAAGACAGGGACTTGACCTGTCGGCGACACGTTCGCCAGGTTGGCGGCGGTTTCCGGGGTGCGCAGCCGCACCAAGACCTCTTCGAACGGTATCTCCAGGTGCCGCATCGCCACCCAGGGCCTGAGCGACCAGGACGAGAAGCACTTGTTGCCGATATAGAGCGTGAATTCCGACATTTGTCCCCCTTGGCGGTTTGCTCCTTGCGGAGTGCGCTGGCCGGCACCCTAGCCTGCCGGCGCGGCGCCCGAAAGACACCCTGTTTCGCCGACATAAGCAGCGGCTCTCGGAACCGAAACCGTGCCGGCTCGTTTGCCAAGGCGAACCAAACCCGGGAGATGCGAAAATGGTGAACAAGGATCAGGTCGCCGGTGCGGCCAAGCAGGTAAAAGGCTCGGTCAAGCAAGCCGCCGGCAAAGTGACCGGCGATAGGCAGACGCAGGCGGAAGGCATGGCCGACAAGGCCACCGGCAAGGTGCAGAAGGCCTATGGCGACGCGAAGGACAAGGTCAAGAAATCGCTTGACCGCTGAGGAAAGGGCCGCGTCGAGCGGCCCTTTTCACGTCTTCAGCGATTTGCTGAAAGCGTTGGTGAAAACCACGGCGCCATGATCGTCGCCGGCTTCGCCCAGCACGACGTCCAGGCTGTCGCTGGTGACACGTGCCAAGGCGAAGCCGCCCATATAGGCGGCTTTCGGCTTGAAGAGATCGAGGCCGTCGCGTTGATAGATCATCGGCACCTCGTGCTGGTGACCGTGGAAGACGGCAACGACGTTGTAACCCTTCAGGGCGGCCAGCAAGGCGTGGCGGTCCGCATCGCTCCACCAATGCGGCGCGCCCTTGCCGTCATCGTCGAATGCTCTCTTGGCGGGGTCCCACCGCTCTATCGAAAAAGTATCCCAGCCATAGTGCTGGAACAGGATGACCGGGCGCCCATCCGCCGCATAGGTTGCGAGATCCTGCTTGAGCCAAGGCAGGCTGCTGTCGGCGCCATGGCCGGTGTCGCCGGCGAAGCGATGGGTCTGCACCAGATGCAGGCCACCCCAGTCCCAGGAATAGCAGTCGGTGTCGACGTCGTAGCTGGTGGCCGGCACCGGCGGCTTGAAGAACACGCCGGCGCGATGATTGACCTCGACATAGTCGCGCATTTCACGCCGGTACCAGTCGACATGGTGCGGCGGGCCGTTCTGATCGAGGTCGTGATTGCCGAGCCCGACATAAACCGGAATGTGCACTCGGTCGGGGCCCATGCCTTGCTGATAGCGCTGGCTGAACTGCAGAAGCTGGGTGCCTTCGCTGGGCTCGGTGATTTGGCCGCCGCCATCGTCGGTGATGTCACCGCCAACGACAAGGCCGAGCGGCGTGCCGATGCGGCTGCCGGCCGGCCGCAGGCCCGTGGCGATACCGTTGATCCGCGCCGGCCAATCCTTGTCACTGATGGCGTTCAACGCCGCGACGTTGCGCAGCAGCGCCGCGTCCGTCTTGCCTTCCAACTTGCAATTAGGGCTCAAGCCGCTCGCCATACGGCAGGCATGGACGTCGGCGACGAACAGGAAGGTGGCGTCGACGGGCTGGATGCGCTGTCCGGTCTGGCCGAGCGCCGGACGCGAAAGCGCGCCGGCAGCGGCAAGACCGGCGGCCTGCACCAGAAAGCTGCGTCGTGAAACCAATTGGGGCGGACGGCGATTCATCATCGGCGGAATTCAGCACAAGCGGCGTCTGTCCGTCCAGTTGGTCGAGACATCGGCTACAAAGCCGGGCCCCAGCGATCCACCTGCCTCAAGTAGCGCCATGCCGGCGCAGCACCCTGCGACGTCGCCGCGCCACCGGCCCGCCCTGGGATGATGCGGCGAGCGAGGTGCTCCGCTCCAGCGCCGCAAGGCAATCGCGCAAGGGGCCGGCGTCCTGTGCTGTCTTGGCCATCGACATGGCGCCGGAATAGGCGGCGACCGCAAACACCGCAAAATGCTCGGGATCCGTGCCTTGCTCCCTGCCCTCCCGCTGGTCGGCCCTGATCTTGTCGGCGATCGCCTGGCGCCATGCCGAAAAGACGCCAACAAGGGCATTCCGAAATTCGAGATCGGCCAGCGACAGTTCATGCGCCAGATTGTTGAGGGGGCAGCCGCGGACGAAACCTTGCCGTTCCAGTTCCGCCGCCACGGCGTCGAACACTTGACGCACGCCCTCGCGGGCCGAAGCGGCCTGCCGCACCGGCGCGATCCACGTCTCCTCGACCGCCGCCGCCACGCGCTCGTCGATGACCGCCAGCGCCAGCGCCTTCTTGGTCGGGAAGTGATGATGCAACGCGCCACCGCTGACGCCTGCCGCCGCCATCAGGTCGCCGAGGCTGGAAGCATGATAGCCGCGCGCCTGAAACGCTGCCTCGGCGACATCGAGCACTTTGCGGCGCATGCCTTCGGGGTCGTTGATGCGTTTGCCTCGGACTCGCCCTGGCCGGCTGTTGAGCTCTGCTGACATTGTAAAAGGATAGCATGTTGACAAAACAGGGCAACCGGTCTGTTTATAAACAGGACGATCAACCTGTTTTGGAGAACCCGCGGATGAGCCCGATCCCGAATGCCACGCCTAAGCCGGCGGTACTCGCCTCGCCGATCGTCGAATTGCGGCAGTACACGTTGAAGCCTGGCCGGCGCGAAACGTTGATCGATATCTTCGACACGCAGTTCATCGAAAGCCAGGAAGACGCGGGGATGACCATCATCGGCCAGTTCCGCGACCTGGACCGCCCCGATATGTTCGTCTGGATGCGCGGTTTCGAGAGCATGGATGCGCGCAAGGATGCTCTGAGCGCGTTTTATGACGGCCCCGTATGGGCGGCGCACCGCGACGCGGCCAACGCGACGATGATCGATTCCGACGATGTGTTGCTGCTGCGGCCGGCGTGGCCGGATGCCGGCTTCGATCTGTCGGGATTGCGCCGGCCAATGGCCGACATGGCCAAGAGCACAAGCGAACGGAGCGGGTTGCCCGGCCTGGTTGAGATTTCGATTCATCATTTACGGCCGGGCATCGGCGCCGACTTCGCCGGGCGCTTCCGGGCGGAGATGGTTGCGCGGCTTGCCCAGACCGGTGCGCGTCTGCTTGGCGCCTTCCTGACGGAGCCGGCCGCAAACACCTTCCCGCGGCTACCCGTGCGCGCCGGCGAAAACGTCTTTATCACCGTTGCCGGCTTCCCCGACGGCGATGCCCACGCCAGCCATCGCCTCGCCACTTCGCCGGCGTGGCAGGCACTTGGCCGGAACATGCAGGGCATTAGCACTAAGCCGGCCGAGACGTTGCGGCTGGTGCCCACGGCCCGATCGCTGTCGCGGTGATCAGCGGCCGGACAGCATCCCCGCCATCGCGGAGGCGACGAAGGCCGGGGCCTCCCAATGGGGATTGTGACCGCAATTTTGCGCCCAGACGAGACGGGATCCGGTCAGCGCGTCGGCCAAGGCCTGCTGGTGCGGCTCGTCGAATAGCGGATCGCAGGCGCCGGCGATGATCAGTGCCTTGGCCCGCACGGCCCGTGCCTCGGCGGTCAGGTCGGTGATGCGGACTTCCTCCAGAATGGCACGCCAGCGGGCCGCAGGCATGGCGGAAGCTTCCGTCGCCAGGCCCGCGAGGAACGTCCGCGGCACCGAGGTTTGGCACGCATGCCACCAGGCAAAGAACGGGTCGGCCGGCGATATCGGATCGTGCAAGGCCAGGATGCCGACCGGCAACGCATGGTCCGGCGTGAAGCCGGGCTTCAGCGTGCTGGCCAGCACGACCAGGCCTCCGATCAAGTCCGGCTGCCGGGCGGCCAATGCAATTGCCACCATGCCGCCCAGCGAATGACCGACGACGATAGGCCGGTCCAGCCGCAGATGCCGGATCAACCCGGCAATATCCTCGGCGAAATCAGCGACGCGGTAGCCGCCGCCCGCCTGCGAGGCACCATGGCCGCGCAGATCGGGCATGATCAGCCGGCGGCCAGCCAGATGCGGCGCCAGCAGCGAAAAGCTGCGGCTGGTGTCGGTGAAACCATGGATCAGCAACAGCGGCGGCCCGGCACCGGCGATCTCGACATAGGCGATGTCGAGATCGCCGATATTGACCCATTGCTTGCGACCAGCCCAGGCGTTCTGTTCCACACAGGTGATGGACAAAGCGTCCGGCGGTCTCACAGGCCGAGCTTCTCCTTGACGGCGGCAAGACCAGGCTTGCCATCGAAAGTCATGACACCGGCGAGCCAGGCATCGAGACGGTTCTTGTTCAGCGTGATCGCCTTCAGCGCCCCGTCCTCTGGCTTCATGCCGTCATTGATGAGGTAGCCCATGCCGACATTCTCGAAGTCGATGTCGAAGACCAGGTTCCTGAGGAACTGCGCCACGTTAGGACATTCCTGCAGGTAGCCCTTGCGGACCTGCGTCGTCACCGTCGCGGCGCCGAAATTCGGGCCAAAGAACTTGTCGCCGCCTGTCAGATACTTGAAGTCGTACATGGTGTTCATCGGATGCGGCGCCCAGCCCTGGAAGACGATGAACTGCTTCTCCTTGATCTCGTAACCGACCTCCGACAGCATGCCGGCTTCGCTGGACTCGACCACGTGCCAGCCATCGAGGCCGAAGGCCGGATCGGCGATGGCGTCCATCATCAGCTGGTTGGAGCCGGGCTCGATGCCATACATCTTCTTGCCGAACTTGTCGGCGAACTTGTGCAGGTCGGAGACGTCCTTGACCCCTGCCTCCCAGACATAGGTCGGTACGGCGAACGTGTATTTGGCGCCGACGAGATTGACACGCACATTCTCGATCGAGCCGTCCTTCTTGTAGGGTTCGTAATAGGTGACCATCGCCGGGTCCCAGTAGCCCAGGAACAGGTCGAGATCCCGGTTCTTCATGCCTTCGTAGATGACGTTGATGCCCAGCACCTCGCTCTGTGGCTGATAGCCGAGCGCTTGCAGGAGCACATTGCCCACACCCGTGGTGAAAGCGAGATCGTTCCAGCCGGGCTCGGCCATGCGGACCACACGGCATTGCTCGGCGTCGGCCGCCTGGGCAGCCTGCGAGGCCAACGCCAGCGCGGCCAGACAGCTTGCAAGGATACGCACCATTTCCGTTCTCCTTATTGTGTTGACCCATCGGTCTTTTTATTGTCCCATGGGTCAATGATTGATCTCGCGGGGCGAAAATGTCAACATGGATTCGTGAGGCATGGAACAATCTCGTGAAACTGAAACGCCTTGGCGACATACGCCGAAAGGAATTGCGCCAGGCGGCCTTCGCGGTTCTGGAGCGCGAAGGCATTGCGGGGGCGACGCTGGAAAAAGTCGCCGCCCATGCAGGCGCCTCCAAAGGCATCGTGCTGCACTATTTCCGCAACAAGCAGGAATTGTTCGAGCACGCCATGCGCGAGGCCAACGCAGTCCTATGCAACGCGGTGGTCGCAAGGCTTCGCCGGGCGCGGACTTCGATGGAACGCCTGGACGCGGTGATCGAGGGCAATTTCGAGGAGCATCTCTTCCTGCCGCCTCTATGCCATGCCTGGCTTTCGCTCTGCGCCGAGGTGCCGCGCGATGAAAAGCTGGCGCGCATCCAGAAGGTGATCCATGGGCGCATGCGCTCGAACCTGTTGTCCGGCCTGCGCGGCCTCGCCTCACCCAACGAGGCCGACGACATCGCGCTTGGCGTCACGGCCTTGATAGACGGACTCTGGCTTCGGCTCGGCCTGCAGCCGGGCAGCGTCTCGCGCGAACAGGCGATCCGGCAGGTCAAGGGCTATGTCGCCGCGCGGCTGGCTACTCAGGAGCGCTCCACCGCCAGCGCGTGAAACCGACCCGCACGTCGTCCGGTTTTCGCGCTGCGACGGGTCTCAGGCCAGCCGGCCGTCGGGCGCTTGCGCCGGACGCCGGCCGAAGTTCATACCCTGGGATAGCCTGATGACTTGACCCCGTCACGGACATGCGGTGCGATCCCTCTGTTTGATGGCAAACGCATGGTGAGGTGCGTGATGAGGCTTCACGGCAAGCGGACGTTGATCACCGGCGGATCGGATGGCATCGGCCTGGCGATCGCCGAGGCATTCCTGCACGAGGGTGCCGATGTCCTGATCGTGGGCCGCGACGCGGGCAAACTCGACACCGCTCGCCAGAAGCTGACGGCCCTCGGCTCGATAGGCATGGTGGCGACATTGTCGGCCGACCTCGCCACCAGCCCCGGCCTCGCAGCGGTCGTCGAGCAGGCGAAAGAATCCGGCCGGCCACTCGACGTTCTCGTCAACAATGCCGGTGTCGCCTATCTCGTGCCGTTCGAGAGTGTCAGCGAGGCACAGTTCCAGCACTCTTTCGCGCTCAATGTGACGGCGGCGTTCTTCCTCACCCAGGGGCTGCTGCCGCATCTCGGTGCAGGTGCATCCGTCATCAACATCTCCTCTTATTTCGCCAACAAGATGATCCCGAAACGGCCATCAAGCCTCTACTCCCTGTCCAAAGGCGCGTTGAACTCGCTGACCAAATCGCTGGCCTTCGAACTCGGTCCGCGCGGCATCCGCGTCAACGCAATCGCACCCGGTACGGTGGATACCGCAATGCGGCGCAAGACCGTCGACAATCTGCCGGCCGAGGCACAGGCGGAACTGAAAGCCTATGTCGAGCGCAGCTATCCTCTCGGCCGCATCGGCCGGCCTGACGACCTCGCCGGGATGGCGGTCTATCTCGCCAGCGACGAGGCTGGCTGGACCAGTGGCGGCATCTTTGCCGTCGACGGCGGCTACACGGCGGGGTGAACTGCCTGGCCGCTATGGCGCGGCAACTTCACCAGCGGCGCTTTCCACAAATCCAAGAGCGCCCACAACGTCCAGGATCTGAAGGCGAATCCAGCGATGAGGGGGCTCGTCGTCTCGGCGTGCGTGCCAGTACATCCTGATTTCAGGAACGGCGATGGGAAGTGGCGGCTCGAAGATGGCGAGAGGCAGGGTCTTGGCTGCCCAAACCGCGAACTGCCTGGGAACCGCGGAAAGGTAGTTTCCGTTTGCGACGGCCAACGCGACAGCCTGAAAGTGAGGCAGTGCCAAGCTCACACGGCGGCTTCGCCCGATTTTGCGGAGCGCCTCGTCGGTGGAGCCCGACATCGAGCCGTCAATAGAGCGAAGAACGTGCGGCAGTTCGCAAAAAAGCTCAAGCGGAATAGGCTCGCCCCCTGCGATCCCCGCCAGTCTGATCGCAGCATTGTTTTGCGCCGCAATGATTGCGAATGGCGAATGGAACAGCGGTACGCTGGAGACCCAATCCAAGACCTCCAGCGGACGTTCGAGAGCCACATCGATTTCATCGTCCTGGAGCAGACGCGAAACATCGCCTCGCGCGCTATCGAGAAACCGTAACGACGCATGCGGCGCGATAGCCGCGACGCGCACCGCCAGTGTCGGCATCAGTAGCATGGAAAAGAAGTCCGCCCCCATGAGCGTGAAGGTTCGCTCAAGTTCCGCCGGATTGAACGAATGCGCCGAATGAAAGGCGCGTTCGATCTCGCGCAGTGCGGCGCGCACCGGCTCCGTCAGGCTTTCGGCGCGCGGGGTCGGCACCATGTCGTTGCCGCGCCGCACGAACAACTGGTCGTTGAGGACATGACGCAGGCGATTGAGCGCGGCGCTCACGGCGGGCTGGCTCAGCCCGATCTGCTCGCCGGCGCGCGTCACGCTTCGTTCGCGCAAAAGCGCGTCGAGCACCCTGACCAGATTGAGGTCGAGCGCATTTAAATTCATGGCATCAATCCGCCCCATACGATCATTGGATTTCCATCGGCGGCATGCACCTGATCAGATCCTTCCGACCGCGACCCGTCCGAAGGCAACAAAGGAGGAAGAACCATGACAATGACCGTCGGGACCATTACAGGCAAGGAACTCTTCTGGTTCAACAACACACTGGTTGCCATTCGGATATCGTCGGCGGAGGGCGAGGACGGCATCTGTGTCGTCGAGCACCGCATGCCCCATGGCGATTCTCCGCCGCTGCATGTGCATCGGCACGAAGACGAGGTGTTTCATATCCTAGAAGGACAGCTGCGCGTTCGGATCGACGGACAGGAGCGGGTCGCTGGTATCGGCGAGACCCTCATTGCGCCGAAAGGCCTGCCGCACACATACAGGGTCGAATCTCCAGAAGGTGCGCGCGCTCTGACCGTCACGCGCGGCCGCGGGTTCGAGACGATGCTGCGTCAGGCGAGCCGCCCCGCCGGACAGCCGGAATTGCCGCCGCTGTCCGAGCCGACGCCCGAGATGATCGAGGCTCTGGTGCGGATCTGCGCGGAAAATGGCATCGATATTGTCGGTTCGCCCTTGAGTTGAGAACGCGAAGCCGCCGATCTCTGCTCCGAGGGTTCCAGTGGGGAGATCGGAAGCATCTTCAACCGATTTGCATCCGCAGCCGCGTTATTCTCCGCTTGAAGCCATTTGTGCAACGCGATACGCCGTTGCCCAAATCGACAGACCGGAGCCTTGCCGTGAGCACGCCAAAGACGAGAACCGAAACCGACACGTTCGGCCCCATCGAGGTCGCCGCCGACCGTTATTGGGGCGCCCAGGCGCAGCGTTCCCTCGGCAATTTCAAGATCGGTTGGGAGAAGCAGCCGGTTTCGATCGTGCGCGCGCTGGGCATCGTCAAGCGGGCGGCGGCGGAAGCCAACATGGAGCTCAAGCGGCTCGATCCGGCCATCGGCAAGGCGATCATCGAGGCCTCGCAAGAGGTCATCGACGGCAAGCTCAACGACCACTTTCCGCTGGTGGTCTGGCAGACCGGCTCGGGCACGCAGTCCAACATGAACGCCAACGAGGTGATCTCGAACCGCGCGATCGAGATGCTGGGCGGCGTCATGGGCTCGAAGAAGCCGGTGCACCCCAACGATCACGTCAATATGAGCCAGTCCTCCAACGACACCTATCCGACGGCCATGCACATCGCCTGCGCCGAGCGGATCGAGCATGACCTGATCCCCGCTCTGCACCACCTGCACAAGGCGCTCGCCGCCAAGAGCCGGGACTTCAACCACATCATCAAGATCGGCCGCACCCACACGCAGGATGCCACGCCGCTGACGCTGGGCCAGGAATTCTCCGGCTATGCCGCGCAGGTCGCCTCCTCGATCAAGCGCATCGAGCAGACGCTGCCCGGCCTGCAGGAACTGGCGCAGGGCGGCACCGCCGTCGGCACCGGCCTCAATGCGCCGGTCGGTTTCGCCGAGCGGGTGGCCGATCGCATCGCCGCCATTACCGGCATTGCCTTCGTCACCGCGCCGAACAAGTTCGAGGCGCTCGCCGCCCATGATTCCATGGTGTTCTCGCACGGTGCCATCAATGCCGCGGCCGCGGCACTGTTCAAGATCGCCAACGACATCCGTTTCCTTGGCTCCGGCCCGCGCTCGGGCCTCGGCGAATTGTCGCTGCCGGAAAACGAACCCGGCTCCTCGATCATGCCGGGCAAGGTCAACCCTACCCAGTGCGAGGCGATGACGCAGGTCTGCGTGCAGGTGTTCGGCAACAATGCGGCGCTTACCTTCGCCGGCAGCCAAGGCCATTTCGAGCTCAACGTCTACAATCCGCTGATGGCGTACAATTTCCTGCAGTCGGTGCAGTTGCTCGCCGACGCCTCGGTCTCCTTCACCGACAATTGCGTCGTCGGCATCGAGGCGCGAGAGGACAACATCAAGGCGGCTCTCGACCGTTCGCTGATGCTGGTGACCGCGCTTGCGCCCACCATCGGCTACGACAACGCCGCCAAGATCGCCAAGACCGCGCACAAGAAAGGCACGACGTTGCGCGAGGAAGCGTTGGCAACCGGACTGGTCAGCGAGGCCGACTATGACCGCCTGGTGCGGCCGCAGGACATGACACATCCGGGGTGAAGGCATTTTTCGGCGGGAGAATATCCTCACGCCAGCGCGTCGACCGACATGAATTTCCGCTTTTCACCGGTTCACAGAAACGTATTCCTGTGAACAATGTGTCGCCGGATAGGCAGCTTTGGTGAACAGTCGACATGCTCTATCTGACGGGGCATCAACCCCATTCGGAGAGCCACCATGTCCACAAACACCTCCTTCGCCGGCAGCGGCACCGCGTCCAACAGCTCTGTCACCATCCTTGTCGGCCGTATCCTGCTCGCGGTCATTTTCCTGCTTTCGGGATTCGGCAAGCTCACGGCCATTTCCGGCACTGCCGCCTATTTCGGCGGCCTCGGCCTGCCGGCGCCGACGGCGACGGCCGTCATCGTCGGACTGATCGAGCTGCTTGGCGGCCTTGCCGTCCTCGTCGGCTTCCAGACCAGGGTCGCCGCCTGGGTGCTCGCGATCTTCACGATCGCCACCGGGCTGGTTGCCCACACCGGCTGGGCCGACCAGATGCAGATGATCCAGTTCCTCAAGAACGTCGCCATCACCGGCGGTTTCCTGCTGCTGGCCTCCTCGGGTCCCGGCGCCTATTCGATCGACGCCAAGCGCGGCTGAGGTTTTTTCCTCCCAAGGATCTGAAACGAGCGGCGCGGAATTTTTCCGCGCCGCTTTTTCGTTATGTGATCACAGGCCTACAGCACGTCGCGGCAAATAGGATTCGCCCGAGCTGCTGAAAGCTTCTGGTTTTATGCATGTCGTTGTCCCGGACCAAGGACACTCCCGGGCGACATGCATTAGACTGCAATGGTCGCCGGCGACCGTGCCGGCAAGGGAGTGAGCCATGGGTCGCAGTGCATTGCTTCTGGTTTCGCGGCTGCTGTTTGCCGTGCTGTTCGTGCCGTCCGGCTTCCAGGCGCTCGCCAACATTGCCGGCACCACCAGCTATTTCGCCGGCCTCGGCCTGCCGCTGCCGGCGCTCGCCGCCTGGGGCACCGGCCTTTTCGAGCTGATCGCGGGACTGCTGATCCTCGTTGGTTTGCAGACGCGGATCGTGGCACTGCTGCTGGCCGGCTTCTGCATCGCGGCCGGCTATATCGGCCACTATGGCCAAGGCGCCGAGGATGCGGCGCTCGCCTTCCTGCACCAGCAGATGCTGATGAAGGATATCGCGGTATCGGGTGGTTTCCTGGCGCTTGCCATGGCCGGCCCCGGCGCATGGTCGGCCGATGGGCGCGGCTTCGGCATAGGCGCCGACGCGACTTGACTACTTCGCCGACACGCTCTGCCCGCCCTCGACCGCCAGCACCAGGCGGCGGTTGGTGATGCGCGCCAGTTGCGCCAGCCGGCCGGCCGGGCGCTCGCCGTATAGGTCGGAGAGCGAGGCCGGCAGCACCAGCGCCAGCGCGCCGTTGGGGCGGCTTTCCCATTTCAGCCTCGGCATGATGCCAGGCATCGCGGCCGTCAGCAGATAGACGACGCGCATCATCGCTGCCAGTACGCGGGCGCGCTCCAGCAGGCGCGGCGGCGCCAACGCCCTGATTTCGGGCGCCACCAATTCATTGAAGACGCCATCGTGACGGTAGGCGTTGGTCAGCGCCAGGTAGGCGCGGCCGGGATGATCGACACCGATGAACGAGGCATGCGCAATGATGTTGAGCGACTGCTTGCCGCGATATTCCGGATGAGCGCGCCAGCCGATATCGGCGAGCAGGCAGGCGGCATGGCGATAGCGCGCTTCGTCTTCCGTCTCGTCGATGCCGAAAGCCTTGAAGGCCTTGCCGGTCCATTCGACCAGGTCGTGCGCGTGATGGACCGAACGCGAGCGCAGAAGCGCGAGTTCCTCGGCGGCCGAGATCAGCGGATCGGCCTTCTGCTCGGCCGCGTCGAGCAGCGAATAGAGGAAACCCTCACGCACGCCTTGCGCCGAAACGACGATCCTGGACGGCTGCATCGCCGTCATGATCTCCTGCAGCACGAGAGCGCCATAGGGCAGCAGCGAGCGGCGGTTCTTGGAGACGCCCTCGATACCCCTCACCTTTTCGACTTCGCCCCTGGCCACCTGCTTGAGGAAGTTCTGAGCGCTTTCGGCCGATATTTCGTAGTGGTGCATGACGCCGAGCGGGTAGTTGTTCATCTCCATATGCAGCCTGGCGAGGTTTCGCCAGGTGCCGCCAACAGCGTAGAAAGTCCTGCCTTGTCCGCCCTTCAAGAGCTTGGCCCGGGCCAGTTCCTGGCGCGCGATCTTCTGCGCCTGGACGAGCGAGTTCTTCGCCATGTCCTGCAGGCGCAGGCCGCCGAGCGGCAGCGTGATGCCATCGCCGATCGCCTCGCCATCAATGTCTATAAGCTCCAGGCTGCCGCCGCCAAGGTCGCCGGCAATCCCGTTGGCCGGGTGGAAACCGGAGATGACGCCGAGCGCTGAATAATGCGCTTCCTGGCGGCCGGAGAGCACACGGATTTCGGTCTTGAGCACATCCTCGGCACGATGGATGAAATCGGGACCGTTGATCGCCTCGCGGGCGGCGGCGGTTGCCAGCACGTACATGTGTTCGGCGCCTGCCTGGTCGGAGAGCGCGCGGAAACGGCGAAACTCCTCCATCGAGCGCGCCACCCCCTCGGGGTCCAGCTTCCCCGTCGACACGATGCCGCGGCCGAGGCCGGCCAGCATCTTTTCGTTGAACAGCATGGTCGGCGAGCGCGCCAGCCCCTCATAGACGACGAGACGGATCGAATTGGAGCCGATGTCGATGATGGACAGCGGTCGGCGGTCCTGCAGCCGGCCCTGGGAATTGGACAGCATCAGGTGGCGGCGTTCTTCTTGCGGCGCTTGAACTGCGCGATTCGCTTGGGCGCATGCGATTTCAGCGCGTCACCCCGTCCCGACAGGCTCGGATTGGTCATGAAATATTCCTGCGCGTTGAACGGTTCCTCACCCTCCTCCAGCACCACGCGCCGGGAGGTTCCATCTGCCAATACGTCGAAACTTTGCTGATTGTCCATGATGTTGCCCAGCATGATCTGACCCAGAATCTGTTCATGCACAGTTGGATTGGTGATCGGCACCATGGTCTCGACGCGGCGGTCGAGATTGCGCGGCATGAGGTCGGCCGAGGAGATGTAGACGATCGCCTCGTCCGACGGAAGGCCATGACCGTTGCCGAAGCAATAGATGCGGCTGTGCTCCAGGAAACGGCCGACGATCGACTTGACCCTGATGTTCTCCGACAGGCCCGGCACCTGCGGCCGCAGGCAGCAGATGCCGCGCACGACGAGATCGATCTCCACTCCGGCGCGGCTGGCATCGTAGAGCGCGTCGATGATGATGGGATCGACGAGCGCGTTCATCTTCATCCAGATACGCGCCGGCCGTCCCTCCAACGCATGGGTCACCTCGTCCGAAATGTGCTGGAGGATGCGGTTCCTCAGCGTGAACGGCGAGATCGCCAGCCGCATCTCCGCGGTCGGCTCGGCATAGCCGGTGATGAAATTGAACAATTGGGCGACGTCGCGGGCGATCGTCGGATCGGTGGTGAAGAAGGACAGGTCGGTGTAGATGCGCGCGGTGACCGGGTGGTAGTTGCCGGTGCCGAGATGGACGTAATTGCGCAGCTTGCCGTCCTCGCGCCGCACCACCAGCGACATCTTGGCGTGGGTCTTGAGTTCCAGGAACCCGAACACGACCTGCACGCCGGCGCGTTCGAGATCGCGCGCCCAGCGAATGTTGGCCTCCTCATCGAAACGCGCCTTGAGCTCGACCAGCGCCGTCACCGACTTGCCGGCTTCGGCCGCGTCGACCAGAGCACGCACGATCGGGCTGTCGTTGGAGGTGCGATAGAGCGTCTGCTTGATCGCCACGACTTCGGGATCGGCCATCGCCTGGCGCAGGAACTGCACCACCACGTCGAACGACTCATAGGGGTGATGGACGACGATGTCCTTCTCGCGAATGGCGGCGAAACAGTCGCCGCCATGCTCGCGGATGCGCTCGGGAAAGCGTGGGTTGTAGGGGATGAATTTCAGGTCATCGCGGGGAACGGAGACGATCTCGGAGATCTGGCTGAGCGCCAGCGGCCCGGTCAGCACGCTGATGCGGCTCGACGAGACGCCAAGCTCGCCGGCGACGAAATCGCGCAATTCCCCAGGCATCAGCTTGTCGAATTCGATGCGGATGACGGAGCCGCGGCGGCGGCGCTTCAGCGCCGTTTCGAACAGGCGCACGAGATCTTCCGATTCCTCTTCGACCTCGATGTCGCTGTCACGAATGATGCGGAACGTGCCGGAACCCTTGACCTCGTAGCCAGGGAAGAGCTTGCCGATATAGAGGCCGACCGCCTCCTCCAGCGGAATGAAGCGGACATGGTGCTTGCGGTCCGGCAGGCGGATGAAGCGCTTCAGCGCCACCGGCAGGCGCAAGAGCGCGCTCATCTCCTCGCCATTCTTGCGATGGCGAAGCTGCAGCGCCATCGAGAAGCCGAGATTGGGAATGAACGGGAACGGATGCGCCGGGTCGATCGACAGCGGGGTCAGCACGGGAAACACCTGCTCCTGGAAATGGTCTTCCAGCCAGACCTTCTCGTCCTTTGTCAGCGCGTCGCGGGTGATGCTTTCGATGCCTTCCTTGTTGAGCAGCACGGTAAGGGCCGACAGGCTCTTCTGCTGGTCCTCCTGCAGCCGCTCGACCTCACGCAGCAATTGTTCGAGCTGCTGTTCGGGAGTGCGTCCGTCCGGGCTCTTCAGCACGATCCCCTCGCGCACCTGGCCGGCAAGACCGGCGACGCGCACCATGAAGAACTCGTCGAGATTGGCGGCCGAGATCGACAGGAAGCGGACGCGCTCCAGCAGCGGGTGATGGGTGTTCAGCGATTCCTCGAGAACGCGGCGATTGAACTGCAGCCAGGAGAATTCGCGGTTGACGAAGCGGTCCGGATTGCCTTCCGGGCTCGCTGCCGCGACATTGTTGAATTCGCTCTGTACCGGCTTCAGTTCGTTCATGATTTCTGCTCTTCCGCGCGCCTCAGCCGGTTAACCGGCTTAACTTATCCTGTGGCAGGCTTTTGCGACAGTTCTCTGACAGGCTTTTGCGACAGTTTGATTTCATCGAACTTGCAAACAGACTTGATATGATCCAGATGCAGAGAGACTGCGCTAAGGAGACGATGATGGCAGGCGGTTCCATTCCCCATTTCCAGAACGATGCGGGCCATCCGGCGATCGACATCGGAGTCAAGGAATTCATGTGCACGGGCGCCAACCCGCCTTTCGACCATCCGCATGTTTTTCTCGACATGGGCGACGACAATGAGAAAGTCTGCCCTTACTGCTCGACCCTCTACCGTTATTCGCCGAAGCTGAAGGCGACCGAAACGCTGCCGGCGGGCTGCCTCTACATCGACCAGGCCGCCTGACCTTCCGATCATGAGCGAGACGCGGTCCCGGCAGGTCATGATCGCCGGGGCTGGCATCGCCGGGCTGACAGCGGCGATTGCCTTTGCCGAACGCGGCTATTCCGTGAGGGTGTTCGAACAGGCGCAGCGTCTCGAAGCGGCGGGCGCCGGCATCCAGCTCTCTCCTAACGCGACCCGCATCCTTCGCCAGCTTGGCGTGCTCGACACGCTTCTTGCCAATGCCGTCCAGCCGGAAGCCGTGGTGCTGAAGGACGCCGCGAGCCTGCGCCAACTGGCACGCGTGCCGCTTGGCGGAGCCGGCGAGGAACGCTGGGGGGCGCCCTATCTCGTGGCGCACCGGGCGGATCTGCAAGATGCCCTAATGGCGCGCGTTGCGCAAATGCCCGACATCCATCTCACCACCGGCGCGCAGGTCAGCAGCGTGACCTCCGGTTCACTCGTTATCACCAGGACAGACGGGGTCGGCCGCAAGGTTATCGATACCGAAGGATCTCTGCTGGTCGGCGCCGATGGCGTCTGGTCAGCGGTGCGGAGGTTTGCCAGTCCAGGCAGCGGAGCCGGCTTGGCGAACAGCCATTTCTCCGGCGAACTGGCCTGGCGGGCGACGGTGAGCGCAGACAACGAGGCGGGGCGAGCCTTCGCCGCAATCGGCGCTACCGACTGCGTCACCACCTTCCTGCACCTCGGATTCCACATGGTCGCCTACCCCGTCAGCAGGGGTAGCGCCTTCAACCTTGCCGCCTTCACCCGGGGCGAGCGCATCGCCGAGGGGTGGTCACGCCACGCCGATCCCGCCATCCTTTCAGGCGCCATGCGCCGCTCCGCGCCGGCGCTGGCGCGGTTGGTGGAACTCGCTGGCCCGTGGACCGCCTTCCCCATCCACACGGTCGAGCAGCGACGCTGGACTATGTCACAAGGCGTCGCGCTGATCGGCGACGCCGCGCACGCGATGACGCCGTTCGCGGCGCAAGGTGCTGCCATGGCGATCGAGGATGCCGCGACGCTGGCCAGCCTGGTCGCCGACATCCCCGGCGACCTGACGCAAAGCCTCGCCATCTGGGAGGAGCTGCGGCGGTCGCGCATCGCCAAGGTCATCCGTCGCGGCGCGCTCAATCGGCTTGCCTGGCATGCCCGTGGCCCGGTGGCGTTGGCCCGCAATCTGTTTCTGGCGGCGCGACCGGGAGAGAAGCTCGCAGCCGATCTGGACTGGCTTTACGGGTGGGAGCAGCAGCGGATCATCCGCCGCTGAAAGGAGCCAGCGGCAAAGCTAATTGTACAGCCGCATCGACAGCCCAAGCGAAACCGGCAGCGGGTTCCACCAGCCGGTGCGCAGGCCGGCGGTGCGCAGTGCCGCCGCCGTCCAGGTGTTGCAGCCGATCAGCGCGTTGAAAGGGCCATTGGCCTCATAAAAGCGATCGAAATTGGAGTAGGCGGCATTATCGATGACGATCGGACCGTTCGGCCCCTCCTGAAAGCTCGCTTCGATGAAATCGAGCAATGCGGCAAAACGGTCTTCGCCCACGTCGAAGCCGGCGACATCGGGGTGCGGCTCGGGAATGTTGCCGGCGACGGCGACATGCATCACCGACGCATCGAGCGTCAAAGCCTTGAACGCGGGCAGCGCCTTCAATTGCGACCATGTCGGCGTTTCCAGGTAGAAGGCGCGCCCACCCCAGCCGAAGACGAGGTAGCGCACTTCGGGCGCGTCCGAAGGCAGGCCGGCATCGGCAAGAAAACGAAAGCGCCGGCGCACCTCGTCGTCCACGGGAATGGCGATGTCGGTGTGGATCGGATTTTTCAGCACCAATATGTGCCGGATGCCCTCGCCCGCCGCGGCTGCCGGCCAGAGCGGCCGCGGCACCAGCGTGCCGAGCGACACGGCGAGCACCAGTGCTGCAACCAGAATGGCCAGGAAACGCAGGAGTTTTCTCATCGGTGCGGCTTCGCGATTCCATTCGCGGCTCTATGGAGAAGATCATTATCCGATCGGCCAGAAACTAAAAAGCCCGGCCGTGCGCGACCGGGCTTTCTCGACTTGGCGTCAGTCCGCTCAGTGCAGGATCTGCGACAGGAACAGCTTCGTGCGTTCGTGGCGGGGATGGTCGAAGAACTCGGCCGGCGTGTTCTGCTCGACGATCTGGCCCTGATCCATGAAGATCACCCGGTTGGCGACTTTCCTGGCAAAGCCCATCTCGTGGGTGACGCACAGCATGGTCATGCCTTCCTCGGCCAGCCCCACCATCGTCTCCAGCACTTCCTTGATCATTTCCGGGTCGAGCGCCGAGGTCGGCTCGTCGAACAGCATGATGCGCGGGTTCATGCACAGCGAGCGGGCGATCGCCACGCGCTGCTGCTGGCCGCCGGAAAGCTGGCCCGGATATTTGTTGGCCTGCTCGGGGATCTTCACGCGCTTGAGGAAATGCATGGCGATTTCCTCGGCCTGCTTCTTCGGCGTCTTGCGCACCCAGATCGGCGCCAGCGTGCAATTCTCGAGGATGGTCAGATGCGGGAACAGGTTGAAGTGCTGGAACACCATGCCGACCTCGCGGCGCACCTCGTCGATCTTTTTCAGATCGTTGGTGAGTTCCTTGCCGTCGACGATGATCTTGCCCTTCTGGTGTTCTTCCAGCCGGTTGATGCAGCGGATCATGGTCGACTTGCCCGACCCGGACGGTCCGCAAATGACGATGCGCTCGCCGCGCATCACCTTGAGGTTGATGTCCTTCAGCACATGGAACTCGCCGTACCATTTATGCATGGCGATGATGTCGATGGCGACATCGGTGGTCGAGATATGCATCTTGGCGGCGTTGACCTTGATCTCTTCCGCGCTGACGGCATTTTCGGTGGCCATGGCTGGGGTCCCCTTGTTCTTTTGTTAGCGTTTGTAGCCGGTGTCGAGCCGGCGTTCCGTGTACATTGAATAGCGCGACATGCCGAAGCAGAACAGCCAGAAGACGAAGGCGGCGAACACAAGACCGGATTTCGCGGTCTGCGCCGTGGCCCAGTTGGCGTCGGAGAAGTTCTGCTTGACGATGCCGAGCAGGTCGAACATCGAAATGATGAGGACCAGGCTGGTGTCCTTGAACATGCCGATGAAGGTGTTGACGATGCCGGGTATGACCAGCTTCAGCGCCTGCGGCAACACGATCAAGCTCATCTTCTGCCAGTAGCCGAGGCCGAGCGAATCGGCGCCTTCATACTGGCCCTTGGGGATCGCCTGCAGGCCGCCGCGCACCACTTCGGCCATGTAGGCCGCGGCAAACAGCGACACGCCGATCAGCGCCCTCAGATACTTGTCGAAAGTGACGCCGGCCGGCAGGAACAGCGGCAGCATGACGCTGACGAAAAACAGGACGGTGATCAGCGGTATGCCGCGCACGGCTTCGATGAAGATAATGCACAGCATCTTGATGATCGGCATCTTCGAGCGCCGCCCGAGCGCAAGCACGGTGCCCAGCGGCAGCGATACGGCGATGCCGACGAAGGACAGGCTCAGCGTGATCAGCAGCCCGCCCCAGCGCGAGGTTTCGACATGCGGCAGGCCGAATACGCCGCCGACCAGCAGGAAGAAGGAAACGATCGGCAGCACCAGGAAAAGCAGGATCGCGTTCAACCCCTTGCGCGGCACACGCGGCATCAGCATCGGCACCAGCAGCGCCACGAACAGGATGGCCACCAGGATCGGCCGCCAGCGCTCCTCGACCGGATAGGTGCCGAACATGAACTGGCCGAACTTGGCGTTGACGAAAGCCCAGCAGGCTCCGCTCCAGCCATCGGGCTGAATGCCGCCTTGCGCGACGGTCGCGCAGACCGTGCGGTCCGGTCCGGTCCACTGTGCGTTAATGAACGCCCAGTTGATGACCTGCGGCAGAACCCAGGCAACGATGGCGATGCCGAGGATGGTGAGGATGGTGTCGCCGACCGAGCCGACCAGGTTCTTGCGCATCCAGGCGATGGGGCCGCTGACGCTCGCCGGCGCGGGCTGCGCCAGCGCCATTTCGGTGCGCACCCAGGACAGATCGTGTTCCTGCATGGTCCTACCTCTCCACCAGCGCCATCCTGGCGTTGACCACGTTCATGACGGCCGAGGTCACCAGGCTGAGTATGAGATAGGCGATCATCATGATCAGCACGCCCTCGACCGCTTGTCCGGTCTGGTTCAGAACCGTGCCGGCCGTTGCCGTCAGGTCGGGATAACCGATGGCGATCGCCAGCGAGGAGTTCTTGGTCAGGTTGAGATACTGGCTGGTCAGCGGCGGGATGACGATGCGCATCGCCTGCGGCACCACGACCAGCCGCAGGATCGAACCGGATCGCAGCCCAAGTGCGGCCGCCGCCTCGGTCTGGCCCTTGCTGACGCCCCTGATGCCGGCGCGCACGATTTCAGCGATGAAGGCCGCCGTGTAGCAGGACAGCGCCAGATAGAGCGAAAGGAACTCCGGTTTGACCTGGAAGCCGCCGGTCAGGTTGAAGGTCGATTGTTTGGGCAAGTCAAAGCTCAGGGGAAAGCCGCTCAGCACGTAAGCCAGCAGCGGCAGGCCGATGATCAGCGCGGCGGAGGTCCAGAACACCGGAAATTGCTGGCCCGTCGCCATCTGCCGCTGACGCGCCCTGCGGGCGACGAACCATGACATTGCGATGCCCACGACAAGGGCGACCAGGATCAGCCAGGAGCCGTCGCCCCAGACCGGGCGCGGAAAATAGAAGCCGCGCTGGTTGAGGAACGAGCCGAAGGGCAGATGATAGGAATCGCGCGGCGCCGGCAGCACGGCGAGCACGCCGGAATACCAGAAGAAGATGACCAGCAGCGGTGGGATGTTGCGGAAGATCTCGACGTAAACCGTGCAGATCTTCTGGATCAGCCAGTTCTGCGACAGGCGGCCGATGCCGATGACGAAGCCGATGATGGTGGCGGTGATGATGCCGGCGACGGCAACGATGATGGTGTTGATCAGGCCGACGACGATGGCGCGGCCATAGGTCGAGTCCGACGTATAGGCGATCGGCGTGTCCGAGATATCGAAGCCGGCGCGCCCCTTGAGGAAGCCGAAGCCGGAGGCGATGTGCAGGCGCTGCAGATTGTCGATGACGTTCTGCACGATCCACCAGACGGACCCGAACAGAACGATGACGACCAGCGTCTGAAAGAAGAGACTGCGAATTCTCGGGTCATTGACGAAGGAGCCGCGGCTCGGCTCCTCGCGTAGGATTTCCTGCGATGCCATGTCACGTCCCCTGTGAAAGAGAAACCGGAAGGCAGGAGCCTGCCTTCCGGATCACATTTCGATCAGCGGATCGGCGGCGCGTATTGCAGGCCGCCCTTGGTCCATAGCGCATTGATGCCACGCGCAATCTTGAGCGGGCTGCCGGAGCCGACATTGCGGTCGAACATTTCGCCGTAGTTGCCGGTGGCCTTGACGATGTTGACGACCCAGTCGTTGGAGACGCCGAGGTCGGTGCCGATCTTGGTGTCTGCTTCCTGGCCGAGCACACGCTTGATCTCCGGGCTGGCGGAGTTTTTCATCTCGTCGACATTGGCCTTGGTGATGCCGAGCTCCTCGGCGTCGAGCAGAGCGAAATAGGTCCACTTGACGATGTGGTACCACTGGTCGTCGCCCTGGCGAACGGCAGGTCCGAGCGGCTCTTTCGAGATGATCTCGGGCAGCACGACGTGATCGGCCGGCGAGCCGAGCGTCAAGCGAATGCCGTAAAGGCCCGACTGGTCGGTTGTGTAGACGTCGCAACGGCCGGCATCATAAGCGGCATTGACCTCTTCGAGCTTCTCGAAGACGACGGGATTGTACTCCATCTTGTTCGCCTTGAAGTAGTCGGCGAGGTTGAGCTCGGTGGTCGTGCCGCTCTGCACGCAGACGGCGGCGCCCGAAAGCTGCAGCGCCGAATTGACGCCCGGCAGCTTCTTGGCGTTGATCATGAAGCCCTGGCCGTCATAGTAGGTCGTGCCGATGAAATTCAGGCCGAGCGCGGTATCGCGGTTGATCGTCCAGGTGGTGTTGCGCGAGAGGATGTCGACCTCGCCGGACTGCAGCGCGGTAAACCGTTCCTTGGCGCTGAGCGGCGTGAACTTGACCTTGGTGCCATCACCGAAGACGGCGGCGGCAACCGCGCGACAGAAATCGGCGTCGATGCCTTGCCAGTCGCCCTTGTCGTCCGGCGCGGAGAAGCCGGCCAGACCGGTCGAGACGCCGCACTGGATGAAGCCCTTCGCCTTGACGGTGTCAAGCGTGCCGGCCGACGCGGCCGACGCCATCAGTCCGAGCGTGGCGGCGCCAAGAATGCCGATAGCAATGTGTTTCATAACCCACAGACCCTTTTCTGTTTTTTCAGGCAAACCCTGATCTTTTTTCCCTTGTGAACGCAGCTCCCATCCCGGCCCATTCCCGAAACCCCGCATCGCAAACCGACGCGCCGCCTCCCATTCACGAACAGCATCGAAGGCGATAATTCCCGTGAGGTCAAGGAAAATGACCGAATCCGACCGGGTTTGAAAATCGATTGCCTGAAATGCCTGAATTGCAGACAAACGTGCACGCGATCTCGTCAGAAGCGCGACTTGAATCGGCAAAGCTCATTTGACGCAGATGTGAGCCGGCGCTGTAAAATCCGTTCCGGGCAATAGCTCGGCGTTACTGCCCCCGGGCACGAAATGCATTGACGTTACGGAACACCTTCGGCCGACGATTACCCATGATTGGCGGTCGATATTGCTTGTGGACAAAATCGGCGCGCGGTCTCAAAGCGCGGAAAGGCCCAGCCTGAGGCCGACCGCGACCATCAATGCACCGGAGATGCGCGGGATCAATTGCCCGGCCGGGACCACCTTCTCCAGGAGAACAAGGATGGCGATGCCGGCGATCCACAGCACGTTCATGACACCACCGACGAACAGCAGGGCCATCAGTGCCCAGCAGCAGCCGAGACAATAGGCGCCATGATCCATGCCAAGCCGAAATGCGCCGAGCGCGGTGGTGCGGAACCCGCCATGGCTGGCCAGGAACGCGATCGGCGCCTGGCATTGGCGCAGGCAGACGCCCTTGATCGGTGTCCATTGGTATAGGCCGGCGGCGATCAGAACGACACCGCCGAGCACCGCGCTGTGCGCCGCCATCGCGGGATCAAGCAAGGCGAAACGAGTGAGCAGCCATTGCGCACCCGTCGCCACGATGCTGAAGACGACCCAGACGACGAGATAGCCGGTAAAAAACCATGCCGTCGAAGCGATAGGCCGGCTGTCCGCCAGCGCCTTGCGGCCAACGCCGGCATAGAGCAGCAACATCGGCGCGACCGACGGCGTCATCATGCCGACCATCATCACGGCCCACATCGTGAAGGTGAAGACGAAATCGGCCGATGCCCAGGCCCGGAAACCCGGCACCACGGCGGCGCCCATATCCATGCCGCCCATATTCATGCTCGCCATGTCCATCCCGGCCACGTCGCCTGCCTCGCCGCCCGACACCGGGCTACCCATGTCGGCGGCTAGCCAAAGAACATAGGCCCAGGCGAACACGGCAATGACGGCAAGCGCGGCCGTCACGACCGCGCGGTCGCGCCGCAGCACCGCCTCGAGAGCCGTGTCGCCCATTGGATCAGATCAATGCACGATGCCGCTCTGCGTGAGATGCAGGTTGGCGAAATGACTATGCGTGTCCGCCACCTCGAACTTGATCGGGCTTGTCGTCTTGGTCCAGCCGCGCCCGACCTCGGCGATGGCGTATTCGAAGCCGTGCGGCAGGTCGATGCGCGCCCGGTGCTCGGCGCCGGTGACCGGGTTCTTGATCGGCTCACCACGGCCGTCGGTTACGCCCTTGACGTGCAGCCGGCCGGTTCGCCCATCGACGTCGACCTCGAAATCGATCGCGGCGAAAATCGGATCGTGGAACTTCTCCAGGGTGGTCGAAAAGACCTGGAATATTGTCGCGCCTGGCACGGTGTCCTGACCGCCCAGTATGCGGAGCAGGGCTTCGCGTTGGGCTTCGCTGGCCCTCTCGTCGATAACCACCGCGGCCTCGCCCCTGCCCTGGTGTATCGCGCCGGGCCAGCTGAAGATGCCGACGAAGCGCAGCCCGTCGAGCTTGGTGTCGCCGTGGTGGCCGGTCTCGATCTCCATGCCGGCGACGGCTTGGCAGAATCCGTATGTCGGCATGGCATTGAACTGGCACGGGCAGCCATAGGCACAATTGCAGTTGATGAATTCGCGCGCCTTCATCGTCCATTTGACGTCAGGCATGACATTCCTCCCCTTTCCGCTCGCTGAGCGGGATACCCGGATGGGGATCAGGAGATAACCGGCAAGAACCATCCGGCAGCATCTGATTGAAGCATCCGGCGATTAACATTAGAAATTTATCATATACCTTTCACAGCCGGCTACAATAGGTTCACCAGCTGACGACCAAGCTTCCGACAGGGCACCGCCGCGCGTGGTTGGTCCGATTCCGGATCAGATCGCGGGCTGTCTTCCGGACCAGGAATTGGCATATTCAAAGTCCATTCCTGGCGAACGGTGGGCTGTTGCACGGTCCACGACGCCGCATTATGGCTAGCGCCTTGTTAAACAAGGCGACCAAGAATGGCGAAAGACGGCAGCGAGCAGGGTTCCGGCACGATGGGCATCAACACGCGGCTCGCCCATTCGGGCAACAACCCGCATGACTATTTCGGCTTCGTCAACCCGCCGGTCGTGCATGCCTCGACCGTGCTGTTCCCAAATGCCGCCGCGATGGCCGCACGCAGCCAGAAGTACACTTACGGCACGCGCGGCACACCGACGACGGACGCTCTTGCGCATGCCATTGACGCGCTGGAAGGCTCGGCCGGCACGATCGCGGTGCCGTCGGGCCTGGCGGCGGTGACCGTGCCGCTGCTCGCCTTCGTATCGGCGGGCGACCATCTGCTGATCGTCGATTCCGTCTATCATCCCACGAGAAACTTCGCCGACACGATGCTGAAGCGGCTCGGCGTCGAGGTCCAATATTATGCTCCCAATATCGGCGCCGGCATCGCGGCGTTGATCAAGCCGAACACCAGAGTGGTGTTCACCGAATCGCCGGCCTCCAACACGTTCGAGGTGCAGGACATCCCGGCGATCGCCAAGGCGGCGCACGCGGCCGGCGTCATCGTGATGATGGACAACACATGGGCGACGCCGCTCTATTTCCGGCCGCTCGACCATGGCGTCGACATCTCGATCCATGCGGCGACGAAATATCCGGCGGGCCATTCCGACGTGCTGCTCGGCACGGTCTCGGCCAATGAGGCCTGCTGGACGCAACTCTACGAGAGCTTTTGCACGCTTGGCTGCTGTGCTGGACCCGACGACGTCTACCAGGTGCTGCGCGGCCTGCGCACGATGGGTGTGCGGCTCGACCGTCACCAGCGCAGCGCACTCGCCATCGCCTCGTGGCTCGAAGGCGAAAAGGGCGTGGCGCGCGTGCTCCACCCTGCCCTTCCCAGCCATCCCGACCACGATCTCTGGAAGCGCGACTTCCGCGGTTCGAGCGGCATCTTTTCCATCGTGCTGGCCGGTGGTGGCCAGCAGGAGCAGCACGCTTTCCTCGACGCACTGCGGATCTTCGGTCTCGGCTACTCCTGGGGAGGCTATGAGAGCCTCGCGGTGCCGGTCTGGCTTGGCGACCGCGTCGTTGCGAAAGGCCCTTACGAAGGTCCGCTGATACGACTGCAGATCGGCCTCGAGGATATCGACGACTTGAAAGCCGACATCCGGCGCGGGCTTGCGGCAGCGGCGCGCGCGGGCTGACCTCAAACAGAGTCAGCAAAGGGCCGCAAGCCCTTGACGCTGATGACAAAGCGCGAGGCGCTGCCAGCACTCCGGCGAAGATCGGTGCGCAATATTATTCTCCTACGTCATGACTTTACGGATTTGTTTGACTTTCAAATCGGCGAATTCGGCTGCATTGCGTGCCGCACGCATCCTCGACAGATTCAGTCCTCGCAAAGTTTTCCAATGGCCTTTCGTCTTTTTGTCCCCATCCTCGCCGGCGCCACGCTGCGCGAACGCATCCTGGCGTGTATCGGCGCCACGATCGGCATCGCGCTGACGGGCGTGATCAGCGGGCTGGCGATGGGCGGCGGCCCGCATGTGGCCCTGCTGGTCGCGCCGATGGGCGCATCCGCCGTGCTTCTGTTCGCCGTACCGGCCAGCCCGTTGGCGCAACCCTGGTCGATCATCGGCGGAAATTCCATATCGGCGCTGGTCGGCGTGACCGTGGCGCATTTCATCCATGATCCGGTGATGGCCTCAGGGCTCGCGGTGGCGCTCGCCATCGCCGCGATGTCGTTCACGCGCTGTCTTCATCCGCCAGGCGGCGCCGCCGCGCTGACGGCGGTGCTCGGCGGCCCGGCCGTCATCAGCGCGGGCTTCCTGTTCCCGTTCGTGCCGGTGGCCTTGAATTCGACCATACTGGTGGCGCTTGGCTTCCTTTTCCACAAGCTGGCGCGGCGCAATTACCCGCATGTCGCGGCACCAGCCGCCAACAGCCACGGCACCGCCGATCCGCCGGCTCAGCAGCGCGTCGGTTTCCGGCCCGAGGATATCGACGCGGCGCTGACCACACTTGACGAGACCTTCGACATCGACCGCGACGACCTCGAACGGTTGCTGAGACAAGTCGAACTGCAGGCCATGGTGCGCTCGCACCGCACGCTGCTGTGCGAGGACATCATGTCGCGCGACGTGGTTTCGGTGTCCGAGCAAGCCACCGCCGACGAGGCGCGCCAGCAACTGATCGATCACAATATCCGTACCTTGCCGGTGGTCGACGCGGATGCCCGGCTGGTTGGCGCCGTTGGCCTGCGCGAGCTGACGAAAGCTACCGACACGGTGAAGAGCGTCATGGCAAAAGCCGGCACCGCCTCGCCCGAGACACCGGCGATGAGCCTGCTCCCAGTGCTGACCGACGGCCGCAGCCATGCCGTGGTCATCGTCGACGGCGAGCGGCATATTCTCGGCCTGATCACGCAGACCGACCTCTTGGCGGTGGCCGCACGCATGCAGCGGGCAGACAAGGGATTGGCGGCAGCCTAGAATAGGGAACCCGGATCCCTCTGGCCCGGGAACCTTTTGCCGGCAGGCGCATCCAATGTGCAGCATTTGCACGAGGAGATCCGGTCGCGATGAGCAAGCAGCCAATGCCCGCCACGGTGCCCGCGGTTGCCGAAAGCCTTTCCGGCGACATGCAGCTCGTCCACCGCGCGCTGACCCGTGACCCGGATGCATTTCGCGCCATCATGAAGGTATACAACCAGCGGCTCTACCGCATCGCGCGCGGCATTCTGCGCAACGACGCCGAAGCCGAGGACGTCGTCCAGGAGGCCTATGTCAGCGCCTTCGCCAGCCTGGCGGCGTTTCGCGGCCAATCCACGCTCGCCACCTGGCTGTCGCGCATCGTCATCAACGAAGCGCTCGGCCGCCTGCGCAAGAGACGTCGCACGGTGGAGATGCCTGCCGATCCGGAAGCGCGGATAATCAGGTTTCCCCTCAAATCCAACGACGATCCGGAGCGGACGATGGCGCAGCGGCAGATTCTCGCACTTGTCGAACGGGCGACCGACAGCCTGCCCGACATCTACCGCATGGTCTTCGTCGCCCGCGTCATCGAGGGCCTGAGCATGGAGGAAACCGCCGATTTGCTTGGCGTGTGGCCAGAGACCGTCAAGACGAGGCTGCACCGGGCGCGCGCCCTGTTGCGCAAGGCGCTGGACGATGAAATCGGCCCTGTGCTGCTCGATGCCTTCCCCTTCGCGGGTCGGCGCTGCGAGCGACTGACCCAGGCGGTGATGGGACGGCTGGGTTTCGAATGATGCCGTCCTGATTTTCCGGGAACGTTTCTCCCCGCCCCGCATCCAATGAGCGTCAACTGCAAATTCGAGCCCGGCGCCTCCGCGCGGCCGGGCCAAGGAGGATGCCATGTTCACCCGATATACCGTCGCCCTTGCCGCCCTGCTTCTCGTCGGCGCTGCCCCGGTCTCGCAAGCCGCCGACAAGCCGACCGACCCGCAGATCGCCCATATCGCCTATACGGCAGGCGTCCTCGACATCGAGGCGGCCAAGCAGGCGATCAAGAAGTCAAAGAGCAAGGAGGTCGTCGATTTCGCCAAGGACATGGAGCGCGACCACGAAGCGGTGAACAAGCAGGCGCTCGATCTCGTCAAGAAGCTCAAGGTGAAGCCCGAGGACAACGCTACCAGCCAGGCGCTGACGAAGGCGGCGAAGGAGGAACGTGCCAAGCTCGCCAAGCTGAAAGGGGCGGCCTTCGACAAGGCTTATATCGAAAACGAGGTCGCCTATCACAAGCAGGTCAATGGCGCGCTCGAAACCCTGCTCATTCCCTCGGCCAGCAATGCCGAGCTGAAGAGCCTGCTCGAGACCGGCCTCAAGATCTTCCAGGGCCATGAGCAGCATGCCGAACACGTCGCCGGCATGCTGAAATGAAAGCGGGCGCCTTGGGTCTTCTGGCGCGGCTGGTCGTGCTGGCGTTGGCATCCACAGCGCCGGCAGCGGCGGCAACCATCCAGGTCACCGTCGACAAGCTCGTCTTTTCGCCGGCCAGCGTCGATGCCAAGGTCGGCGACACGATCGAGTGGGTGAACAAGGACGTGATCGCCCACACGGCTACCGTGAAGGGCGGCTGGGAGGTGATAATTCCGCCGAAGAAGTCGGCAAGCATGACGCTGAAGACGGCGCAAACGGTCGACTATTTCTGCCGCTTCCACCCCAACATGAAGGGACGCTTGCTGGTGGCGCCGTGATCCAGGGCCGAGGAGGCCCGCCTTGCCTCCTCGGGCCGCGCGACATGCGTCCAGGATCCGCCGTGTCCAGGCCTGTGCCTGCTGATCCAGGCATCTAGCGCCTCGCGCAAATCGGCTGTCGGGGCCATACGGGCGAACTGCTCGGCCTCGACCAGCAAGCCTTCGGCGATGCTCAGATTGAGCCCTCGCGTCACCGCCGTGAGGATGCCCGCGGCTGCCAGTCCGGAGTGCCGAAGGATACGCCTGGCCAGATTGAACGCAGCCGGCATCAGATCGTCATGCGGAACCACCTGATTGACGAGGCCAAGGTCAAGAGCCCGCTGTGGCGGGAACCAGTCGCCGGTCAAAAGCAGTTCGAGCGCGCGCTTGCGCCCGGCGAGCCTGGGCAGGCGCTGCGTTCCGCCGAAAGTCGGCGGCATTGCCAGAGTGATCTCCGGCTTGGCGAACAGCGCGCGGTCGCTGGCAATTGCAAGCGGCACGGCTTCCGTGATTTCGCAGCCGCCGCCGAAGGCGAGGCCGTTGACGGCTGCGATGACAGGCTTGCGAAAGGCTTCCAGCCTTGCCGTCAGCCGCTGTCCCCGCATGACGAAGTCTCGCAGCGCCGTCTCGGCGCCCAGCGCCACGCTGGCCGAGAACTCCTCTATGTCGGCGCCCGCCGAGAAGGCCCGCTCGCCGGCGCCCGTCAGAATGACCGCGCGGATGCGGTCGTCGACTTCAATGTCATCGAGTGTCGCGAGCAGGCGATCGATCAGCGCATAGTTCAACGCGTTCAGCTTTTCCGGGCGGTTGAGGGAAAGGACGGCAACGCCTTCCCTGTTTTCGTTCAGGACAAGATCGGTCATCTGGCTTCCTCCAGCATGGTGATGAGATGGAAGGTTACGCCATTCGCGCCTTGTGTATATTCACTAGTCGGTATACTTAAACCCATGCCCGAAGCACAAAGTCCTACCCGCAAGCGCATTGTCGACGCAGCAACCAGGTTGTTTTACGCGGAGGGGATCGGCCGTGTCAGCGTCGATGCCGTCGCCGAGGAAGCGGGTCTCACGAAGCGGACGCTCTACTACCACTTCAAGAGCAAGGACGACCTCATCGCAGCCTATCTCGACGGCCGCGATCAGCCCAATCTGAAACGGATGGCCGGCTGGTTCGAGGCTGAACAAGGTGGTGTGGACAGCAAGGTCCAAGCCATCTTCGCCAACCTGGCCCGGGCCACGCGCCATCCGAAATGGAAGGGATGCGGCTTCCTGCGCACCGCCGCGGAGCTTGCCTCCATGCCAGGGCACCCGGCGGTCAAGGTCGGGGCGCGGCACAAAAGCAATTTCGAGACATGGCTGGCGGCAGAACTGTCCGGCCACCATGTCGAGGGGCCGCGGGCGCTGGCGCGCGAGATCGTGCTGCTGATCGACGGCTGCTTTTCGATCATGCTCATCCATCGCAACCCCGACTACGTCGAAGCAGCCGGACGAGCCGCGGCCACGCTTGTCAGGGCGCGAATGTCGGGCAGCCAGGCCTAGGGGCTACCCCCCGAACGCCAGCCATCCCGTACCGGCCAAGAGCGTAATCAACGTCAGCGGCAGGCCGACCTTGAAGAAGGCGCCGAAAGACAACGGCGTGCCTGCGGCCTTGGACTGCTCGGCGACGATCAGATTGGCGACCGAGCCGAGCAACGTGAAGTTACCGGCGAGCGTCGAGCTCATGGCCACGACCAGCCAGGCGCGCTCGGGGTTTTCCAGGCCGGGTATGAAAGGCCTGAGCGCCAGCACGGCCGGAACATTGCTCATGACGTTGGACAACACCGCGGTGAAACCCGAAAGCCTCCAGACATCGTCGAGCCCGATGTTCTTGGCCGAGGCGATCATCTCAGGTGTCAGCAGCGTCTTTTCCGCGCCGGCAACCACCACGAACAGTCCCGCGAACATGAACAGCAGCGGTCCGTCGATCTCGCGGTAGATGCGCGATGGCTTGATGGCGCGGGTCAGCAGCAGAATGGCGCCGCCAATGAGCGCCGCCTTGGCTACGGGAACACCAGCGAAGAAGGCGATCGCCAGTCCGATGCAGACGACCACCGCCTTCAGCACCTGGCCGCGATGCATGCGGCCACGCGAGATGTGTGGCGTCAGTTCGCCGTTGCGGGTAAATTCGGCACGGTAGACGATGCGCACGATGACGATGACCGCGACAAGGCCGAACAAGGCGACCGGCGCGAGTGCCGCCGAAAAGGCCGGATAGGAAATGCCCGACAGCGCGCCGATGACCATGTTCTGCGGATTGCCCGTGATGGTGGCGACGCTGCCGCAGTTCGAAGCGGTGGCGGTGGCGATCAGATAGGGGATCGGATTGCGGTTGATGATGCGGGTAACATGGACGACGATTGGCGCCATGACCAGGCAGATGGCATCGTTGACCAGGAAGGCCGACAGCACGCCGGTGAGGAGCGTCACCATCACCAGCAGCATGAATGGTGCATGCGCGTGCTCGATGGCGATGGCGCCAAGACCGCGAAAGGCACCCGACACCTTCAGATGAGCCACGACGATCATCATGCCGAGCAGAAGGGTGATGGTGTCGAAATTTATGGCCCGGTAGGCATCCTCCATGCTGAGCGCGCCGATGGCGATCATGGCCGCGCCGCCAAGCAGCGCGATGCCTGCCCGGTCGAGCCGCAAGCCAGGTATCCGGCCGATTGCGACGCCGGCATAGGTCAAGATCAGGATCAGCAGTGCCGCGGCGCCCGTCAATGTCATCGGTAGAAGCCCTGCTCGATCTGTCTGCGCGCCGATGCCGGCCGCCCCGCGATTCACGTGATGCCAGCTTTAGCGCGATGTCGGGATCGATGCCAAACGGGGTACGTGGATTGCTGGCCGAGGGTGTCTGGAAAGCCGGACGGCGTGGCGCCGCTAACGCCGATAGAAGTCCAACCGCTGTTGCACCGCCCGCGGCGAAAACAGCTGCTCGACGGTTCGCCGCGCCTTCTGACCCACGGCCAACCGCAGTGCCGGGTCGGCTTTAAGCTCGGCCAGGATCCGTGCTCCCTGTTGCGTCGTTTCGAACAGGAAACCGTTTTCGCCATGCCTGATATGATCGGCGTAGCCGCCATGCGAATGGCAAACGACCGGCAGGCCGCAGGCCATCGCCTCGAACACCACACGGCCGAACGTCTCCACATGCGAGCCGGTGCGATAATAGAAGACGTCGAGCGTCGGCAAAAACTGTTCGGCGGCAAATTCACCCTGCGGCAGGAGCTCGAGTTGCGAATGCGGCGCAAGCCTGTCCTTGAGCGGCATGCCGCCCTGAATCCGCACCGCGTCGCCGTCGGCCAGCAATGCCTTATAGAGCGCCACATCGTCGGCATGATGCTTGTCCGCCATATCGCGGCTCAGTCGCCCTACCGTGAACGGACCGTTTGGCCTTGCCTGCCGTGGCGAGAAGCGCTCGATGTCGATGGGTGACGGATGCACGACGCCCTCGACCCGCAGCATGCGTTTCTGAAAGTCGGAGATCAGCACCAGTTCGGCACCGGGCCAACCCAGCAGGCGCGGCCTGTGGGTCGTCAGGGCGATGATCTTGGGATGAAAGGTGTTGAAGACATAGATCAGCCGACGCGGTCGCGGGATCAGATAAGGCCACATCTTGTTGCGCCAATGCGCGCCAAGAAAGACATAGGTGCCGCCAGCCGGCACATTGCGTGTTGCAGGCGAGACGCGGCGTATCGGAAATTCCTGCATCAGGTCCTCGGATACGCGCGACGAGGTTGCCCAGAGGCGCACCTGCGAGTCGGCGCTCAACAGCCGATACAACTCCAGGGTTTCGCGCTCACTGCCGCCAAACGGGTTCTGAAAGCCGTTGAATAAGTGGATCATGATCGCGGTGCTTACCGGGCCCGGGGCCTTTGGCCATTCAATTCCCTGCATCCCCGGGCCGTGCCGTACCCGCGAACCGCACGATCGAGGGACTCAAGAAGCAGGATTGTTTCTGGCGATGTTCCATACATCACTTGCGCGGAGGAAGCACACAGACAGGGATGCGTCAAGGAAGCGGTCGGTGCCAGCCGACTGTAAGGCTGCCCTCAGTGGACGGTGGCGGCGCTGAGCGGAGACACTAGAGCGGCTTCCGCCGGATCGAAGCTGACCTGATCGCGTCCATTCGACTTGGCGGCATAAAGCCGTCTGTCGGCGGCGGAGAATATTGCCTCGTAGGTGGTCGGCCCGCTGAAGCTGGTGCCGCCGATGCTGACGGAAAGCGGACAGGACCGGCCATCGGGCGAAAAGTCCATTTCGCGTATCCGTCGGCGGATGCCTTCGGCAACCAGCCAGGATTGCGAGGGGTCGACGCCGGGAAGGAACACGCCGAACTCCTCGCCGCCGATCCGGCCGACGATATCGGTGCCGCGCAGCTGGCCCTTGATCGCCTGCGCGATCAGTTTAAGCGCCTGGTCGCCGCAATCATGGCCGAGGCGGTCGTTGATCGACTTGAAGTGGTCGGCATCGATGATCAGCAGCGCGCCGGTACGGGTCTCTTCCTGCTTGCGGGTCTGTTCGAGATAGGCCTCGACCAGCATCGAGAAGGCGCCGCGGTTCAGCACCGCCGTCAGGCTGTCCGTCGCGGCAATGACGCTGAGGTCGCGCTGGGCTATCGCCAGCTGGCGGATCTTCCACGTCAGGAAAAACAGAAACGAGCCGCCGAGCACCAAGGGCAGCAGAAGGTCGGTCAGCTTAGCGCGCCAGACAGACTCGGGCGAAAGATACGGGAAATTGAACGAATCGACGAAAAACGCCACGGCAATGAAGAATGCCGTGCCGGCGGCGGTGACGGCCATCACCCTGCCCCAGCTGGTGGGCGACAGGTCCAGCTTCATCCCTTTTCACTCCGTTAGCCGTCCCTACTATGACGTGCCAACGCAAACAAAATGATAAGACTTTCCTTTCAATTCGAGATCAGGTGACGACGAGACGAGATCAGGGGCCGGGCGCTGGAGCACGATCGCCCAACAGGCGGCCGTGCCCCAATGGAGGACGCGATTTGCTCACCGGATTTCGGACAAGGGAAATTCCGAAGTCAGCGGCTGGGCGCCGGCCCAACCGCTTCGGCGACGAAGGATGCCGCGATCAGGTCGTCGGCATCCAGTTGCAAGGAACCGTCGCCAGATCCCATGATGGCGGCCACCTTGTGAAAGGTTTTCATTTCATGGCCGGAAATTTCGGCGTCTTGCATTCGGGCCCTGAGATCGGCGATACGCCGCCCCAAGGCAGGGGACGTTCCAATTTCACGTTTCGACATAGCCTTGTTTCTCCTCCCCCAACCCGCGCTTGTTTTGCCCACCCGTTCGCTTGCCCGCATAGTGCCTTTTATGAGGCTCCACGAATACAAGGCCCCGAACGCGTAGTCTTGGCCAAGGTTCCAACAGGGCCGGATCACGAAATAATTCCAGAGCCCTGTGCGGGCCGAACTCTGTTCCGGCTTCCGGCAAGCGGCGTGGCAGCACTGGCAGGCAGGGGTAGGATCGCGCGACCGCGTGAGGTAATGCAACATAAGCCATTGAAATTATTGGCGATCCCGACAGGATTCGAACCTGTGACCATCGGCTTAGAAGGCCGGTGCTCTATCCAGCTGAGCTACGGGACCGTCGGCCGGCCAACGGCCGGCTGGATGCTTGGGCCTGCCGCCTTTCAGTGCGTCCAGGGCGTCCTGCGGTCATAGCGGAAATTCTCCGCATAAGAAATCTGGCGGCGCTTGGTCTCTTTCGGTTCCTCGACACGGAAGGCAAGCCCTTCCTTTTCCGCGTAGGCCACCGCTTCTTCGCGGGTGTCGAAGGTGAGCCGGATCTGGCTTCTCATGTCACCCGACGTGGTGTAGCCCATCAAGGGATCGATCTTCTTGCGCATCTCGGGGTCGAATTCCAGCACCCAATGGCCGGTCTTGGCCTTGCCGGACTGCATCGCGGTTTTGGCTGGGCTGAAAATGCGCGCGGACATGGCCACCTCTTTGTTGGCAAGGCGGCATCGCCGCCTCTTCGCCCGTCATTACTGCGCATTGGCAGCGGCGGCAAGGTTTTTGCACTTGCCATGTACCACCGAAATGAATAGGCAACAGACCGTTCGGAGTGTAGCGCAGGCTGGTAGCGCATCTGGTTTGGGACCAGAGGGTCGGGAGTTCGAATCTCTCCACTCCGACCATTTCTCATTTAAAATGCGACACCGATGGCACCGAAGGGGTTTTGGCCCTTATCGGCGTGTCATTATTTCATGCTCGCTTCCATCGGCATTGCTGGCTTAAGCTGCGGCAAACGGGGGTTGGCGGTGCTTGGGATCGATACTTGGGTGTCGCTGTTCGGGCCGGCCTATTTCGCCTATGCGGGCGTGACGGTTCCGTTCATGGTGGCATGGGCGATCGCCTGTGCCGCCTTGACGACGTGGAACAATCGCGAGAGCCGCAGGCACGGCAGGCTCGCACCTGGCATCGTCGCCTCCCGTTCGTGGGCAGCCAGCATCGGGATTTTTGTGCTGGTCGCGGCCTGCTATATTGCCGCGCACTCGGCCGTCTATCTGTTGGTCCGGCATTTCGTCAGAATGTGGCTGTGATTGGCCGCAAGCTCACCGGCCGGCAGTGTTACGTTGAGAGCACACCCTCTATATCGGTTTTCGAAAAATCGGCTCCGACATACAATAGCCGGCAAGCGTGCTCCTTCGCCACCTCGTAGGAGAAACAATCGCCGAAATTGAGCGCGGCCGGATGGCTGCCCTTGCCCCATCGCGCATAGGCTTCGGCGATACGCCGGGCCGAGGCCGGCGTTACCACCACCACCTCGAAACCAAGCCCGTCAATCAGGCTGGACAGCTCGGCGGCGACGCCACGATGGGCCGCGACGATCAGCGCCTCGGCAACGGTGCCGGCGGAGATCAGGAGGTCGTTCTCGGCTGCGAGCGCGGCCATGCAGGCGTCGGCCTGAAGTTCATTCAGGACGATCGCCATAAGCGCCGACGTATCGACCGCGATCATTCTGGCATGCCGTCATCGCCATAAAGGAAGTCCTGGCTGCGGGCAGCGGATGGTCCGGCCTTCATCTTGGCCGCCCCTGCCGCACGCGCCGCTTCCATGAGCGTCCGGCGACCTTCCTTGCCGGGCATTGCCTTGATGGGAACCAGCCGCACGGCCGCATGGCCGTGACGGGTCAGAATGACCTCGTCGCCCGCCTCAGCGCGGCGCACCAGCTCGGTCAGCTGTCCCTTGGCGTCGGTAACGGATACCTGCATCGAATACTCCGCATGGACCATTCTCCGGTCCAAATCTTTCAATCGAGAAATAGACCATCGAGTGGTCTATTTCAAGAGTTTCGACAATGCGGGGGTGGTCCGTGTCGTTGGGGTGGATGTCCGCTGCGGCGGCACCCGCTCGATGCATTTTGAACGCAAGCTCGCCGGGCGAGAACCCCAACCGCCTCAGTCCCGGCGAGCCTACAACCTGATTTGGAACGCAATCAGGACCGGGGTTAGCCGGCAAGCTCACGCAGCAAGATAAGTGCCAGTCTTGTTTCTCAAAATGGGACTCAGTCGAGACGAGGACAGGTGGAAGCCTGAAGTCATCAAATCTCGAACTCGCCCTGCCCTTCGTCCATGGCATTGATGGTTTCGGCGGCCAGCGTCCTTGTAATCGGCATCTTGCGCTCCAGGGCGCTACGATCCAGGCGCTCCACCACACGCATCGCGGTTGCCAGAGAACGCTCGATGCGCCGCACCAAATACTGCACGACATGCGGCTCGACCTCGACCTGGCGGTCGGCGAACAGCTTGGTGATGACACCGGCGAGCAGGAGATCATCGGGCTCATGGATCTCGACGGTCGCCGCAGCCTTGAGCCGCGATGCAAGATCGGGCAGCGATACACCCCAGGCCGAGGGAAAGCGGCGTGCGGTCAAAAGCAGCGTCGAGCCGGCGCCACGCACCGCATTGATGAGATGGAACAGGCCCAGTTCGTCGACCGCGCGTGCGTCGACATCATCGATCAGGGCCGGGCGGGCACCAAGATTTGCGATGCTGTCGCCAATGCGCCTGGCGTCGACAGTCACCGCCTTGGCGCGCGCACCCCAGATCGAGGCCAGATGCGTCTTGCCGGAGCCGGCTGGGCCCGCCAGCACGACCACTGGTGCTGGCCAATCCGGCCAGCGGTCGACCAGTGCGGCCGCCTGGTTGTTGGTACCGGAGACGACCAGCTCATCACGCGAGTAACCGGTGCCATGGCCGAGATCGAGCGGCAACTGGCGTGGCGGGTCGGTTCGCTGCGCGGTCACTTCAGCGACGCGGTTGCGAGCGGTGGCCGCCGCCGCGATCGGCTGGCAATGCCGGCGCGGGTTCTGTCGCATGGCCTTTGTAGAGCGGCGATTCGAGATAACGGGCGATGGCAAATCGCACCAGCACCGCAACCGCCGCCGAAGCCGGCACGGCAATCAAAAGGCCGACGAAGCCGAACAGAGCGCCGAAGGCGAACAGCGCGAACATCAGCCATACAGGATGCAGGCCGACGCTTTTGCCGACCAGCCTGGGCTGCAGGATGTTGCCTTCGATGAACTGGCCGATGAAGAAGACCACCGCAACCGCGACGATCATCGTCCAGTCCGGCCAGAACTGAACGAAGGCGACGCCGACGGCCAGCACCAGCCCGGTCAATGAGCCGACATAGGGGATGAAGGAGATCAGCCCGGCGAACAGGCCGATGAGGATGGCGAAGTTCAGCCCGGTCAGCGTAAGGCCGGTGGCGTACATGGCGCCCAGCACCAGGCAGAGCGTACCCTGGCCGCGCACGAAGCCAGCGGTGGCGGTGTTGACGTCGCGCGCGATGGCGCGGACCGTGGCGACGTTGTCGCGCGGCACCCAGCTGTCGATGACCGCTACCATGCGGTCCCAGTCGAGCAGCATGTAGAAGGCCACTACCGGCGTCACCACGAACAGGCTGACCACCGAGACCAGCGCCACGCCCGAACTCCAGATCGAAGTGAAAACCGTCGTGAGCAGGCCGAAACCGGAGGTCAGCAGCGAGTTCAGCCCATCGCGCAAGCCATTGGCGTTGACGCCGAATTTCTGTTCCAGCCACTTCGGATCAAAGGAGGTGATCAGGCTCTGCAGCCGGGTCAGGTACTCCGGCAGCTTGCCGGCGAAATCGGCCATCTGTGTCGCCAGCACCGGAATGAGGATGACGAAGGCCAGCACCAGCACGATCAGGAAGGTGATGAGGATGACCACCGTCGCCATGAAGCGGCTGAGGCCGAGCCGCTGCAGACGGTCGGCGACCGGATCGAGGAAATAGGCAAGCACCATGCCGGCGACGAAGGGCAGCAGGATGTCGCTGAACACATAAAGGAAGAGCGCCAGGATCGCGGCCCCCGCCAGCCAGAAGAATATCTGGCGGCGGAACGTGGACGAGGCCTCGGCCTCTGCCGCCGTCTCGCCTTCCGGCACGACGACAACCATCTGGCCGTCGTCGGTCTTGCCCAGCGCCGCCGCCTTGCGGGCGGCCGGCTTGCGGGCAGGCTTGCCGTCGATGGGCTTGTCAGCCTGATTTACCGCCTTCGCCATAGCCGCTCATATGCCTCAGCCAAGCCACGAGATAGGCCGCGGCCGAAGCCACGGTCAAGACCCCGGACAGCAATATGAGGCCTGGCCGCAGAGGGTCGAGGTGCACGGCAAAGGCGAGTTCGCCCAGCACAACCGCCGCCAGCACGATCTGGACGGCGGTATTCGCCTTGGAGACCAGGAACGGTTTGATCTCGACCGGATGGGCCATCGCCGTGGACAACAGGACCGCGCAGACGATCAAGGCGTCACGCGACACCATGGTGACGACCAGCCACAGCGGCAACTGCCCGATGATGCCCATGACGACGAACACCGAAACCAGCAGCAGCTTGTCGGCGATCGGATCGAGATAGGCGCCGAACCTGGACTGCTGGTTGAAGCGGCGGGCGATGAAGCCGTCGACGCCGTCGGAAATGCCGGCAACGACGAAGCCGGCAAAGGCCCAGTCCCAACGCGCCTGCAGCATGGCCAACACCACGGCAGGCACCAGGACAACGCGCAGCATGGTGATCAGGTTGGGGATGGTCAACGCATTGTCCCGCCGTATTATGCGTTGAGATAGATGAGGGAGATGGAGGGCCGAGGCAAGGGAGAGCCGGCTGGGCCAGCCGCAAGCACTGAGTGCGATGCCCCCCGGCTATCCACGCTTTTGTCGGCCAAACGAAGCCCGGTTCGGCCGTTATCCTTGCGGACCGAAACCGTTCATGCGAAGAGCCCGCAAACGAGCAGGAACATTGCGATGAGCAAGCGCGAAACCGGCCAGCATAAAACGGGCCAGAACAAAACGGCCAAGCGCGGAAACGGGCTCACCTATGCGCAGGCGGGCGTCGATATCGATGCCGGCAACCTCATGGTCGAGAAGATCAAGCCGCTGGTGCGCGCGACGCGCAGGCCGGGCGCCGATGGCGAGATCGGCGGCTTCGGCGGCCTGTTCGATCTGAAAGCGGCCGGTTTCACCGATCCGGTGCTGGTAGCAGCCAATGACGGCGTCGGCACCAAGCTCAAGATCGCCATCGAGGCGGGAAAACACGACACGATCGGCATCGACCTTGTCGCCATGTGCGTCAACGACATCGTCGTGCAGGGCGCCGAACCGCTGTTCTTCCTCGACTATTTCGCCACCGGCAAACTCGATCCCGATCAGGGTGCCGCGATTGTCGGCGGCATCGCACAGGGCTGCCGTCAGGCCGGCTGCGCGCTGATCGGCGGCGAGACGGCGGAAATGCCGGGCATGTATCACGGCAAGGACTATGACCTTGCTGGCTTTGCCGTGGGCGCGGCCGAACGCGGCCAGCTCCTGCCCACCGACGACATCGTCGAGGGCGACGTGCTGCTCGGGCTGGCCTCTTCTGGCCTGCATTCGAATGGTTTCTCGCTGGTGCGCCGCATCGTCGCCGCCAGCGGTCTGGCGTGGAACGATCCAGCACCGTTCAACGACGAGGCGAAGCTTGCCGAGGCACTGCTCGAACCCACCCGCATCTACGTCAAGTCGATCCTCAAGGCGATCCGCAACACGCATGGCATCAAGGCGCTGGCGCACATCACCGGCGGCGGTTTTCCGGAAAACATTCCGCGCGTGCTGCCCAAGGACTTTTCCGCCGAACTTGACCTCAATGCCATCGACGTGCCGCCGGTGTTTTCCTGGCTGGCCAAGACAGGCGGCGTGGCGCCGGAGGAGATGATGCGAACTTTCAATTGCGGCATCGGCATGATTTTGGCTGTCGCTTCCGGTCAGGCGGCGCAGGTCGCGGCCGTGCTGCAGGAAGCCGGCGAGACGGTGACGCCGATCGGCCGCATCGTGCCGCGTCGCGACGCCGGCGTCATCTATCGGGGTTCGATCGGCCTATGAGCACGCAGAGAAAACGCACCGTTGTCCTGATTTCGGGGCGCGGCTCCAACATGACCGCGCTGATCGCGGCGGCCAGCGATCCGGCCTTCCCGGCCGAGATTGCCGGCGTCATTTCCGACAAGGCGGACGCCGCCGGCCTCGGCATCGCCAGGGCACGCGGCATCGCCACCCAGGTGATTTCCCGCGCCGACCATGGCAGCAAGCAGGCGCATGACGCGGCGATCGACGCGGCACTTGCGGCCTTCAACGCCGACATCGTGGCGCTGGCCGGCTATATGCGCATCCTGACCCCCGGCTTTGTCCAGAAATGGCAGGGCCGCATGATCAACATCCACCCTGCCCTGCTGCCGGCCTTCAAGGGGCTCGACACCCATGCGCGCGCGTTGGCCGCCGGCATCCGCATCCATGGCTGCACGGTGCATTTCGTCACGTCCGAGATGGATGATGGCCCGATCATCGCGCAAGCGGCCGTGCCGGTGATGGTCGGCGACAATGCCGATACGCTGGCCGCGCGCGTGCTCAAGGCAGAGCACCGGCTCTACCCGCTGGCGCTTGGACTGGTCGCCGAAGGCAAGGCACGCATGGAGGCCGGGCATACGGTTCTTGCCCACTTCGCCGACGATGCCGACAACGGCACCTCGGTGGTGATGGCGCCCGATCCGCTGCGCGAGGAAGCCGACCTCGAGCACCTGGCGCGGATCACGCCCTGAGCGAGAGCGCAGCGATGAAACAGCAGCTCCTGCTGCGTCACGCCAAATCGAGTTGGGACGACCCTGACCTCGACGATTTCGACCGACCGCTGGCGGAACGTGGGTTGAAGGCGGCCCGGCTGATCGGCCGCGAGCTTGGAGCGCGCAACTGGCTGCCGGATCAGGCGCTGGTGTCGCCGGCGCTGCGCACCCGCGATACCTGGCGGCTGGTGGCGGCGGAACTGCCAGTGCATCCCCGGGTCGCGTTTGCCGAGGCGCTCTACGATGCCGCAGCGGCGGATATTCTGGGTCAGCTACGCAAAGCGGACCCTTCGACCAGCTGCCTGCTGGTTCTCGGCCACAATCCGGGCCTTGAGGAGCTGGCAAAACAGCTTGCCGGACCGGGATCGGAGGCGAAGGCGCGCAAGAGGCTCGAGGAAAAGTTTCCGACAGCAGCCCTCGCGCGCTTCGTCCTTGAAGACGATTGGTCCGGGGTGTCGGCCGCCAGGCTGACACATTGCCTGCGGCCGAAGGATCTGAGCTAGAAGTCTAATGTCCGCGGGTGCGGCAGATCAGACCCGCCGCAGCCGCGACATCAGTTACCCCAGATGCCCTGGCCAGGCTCGGGCCAGTCGGTGGCTGGCTTCATCTTGGTGTCGGCGGTCTTGTGTTTGATCATATCCGTGTCGTTGACGGCGCCCGTGGCGGCGTGATCCACGCCGGCGACCGGGGCGACCGGCTGGTTGGCATTGTCGGAGCCATAGTGGTCGCTGCCGGCGAATGCACCCCCGGCTGCGACAAGGATAGCGGCGGTAGCGAGAGCAAGTCTGTTCATTTCAATCTCCTGTTCATCCGTTGGGCGGCGTCTTGGGAGGACGGTTCCGCTGAGGAGAAGACCAGAAGCAGCCTGGTTTTATTCCTGGACGTGAGATGTTTCTGCCGACTGGTAAGATCGGCGGCCTTCGGTCTGAACCTCAAAACAAGAGCGGCGGGCCAGGCCCACCGCTCTTTGTCGTCAAGCCAGGCGAGGCCGGCGTGGATCAGTTGCCCCAGTTGCCCTGGCCGGGATCAGGCTGATTGGAATCGGGCGTCAGCTTGAAACCGCGGTGTTCGACCGGCTTGCGGATCGAAGCCGTATAGCTGTGGTCGATTTTACCCGCGGGCGCGGTGACCGCCGGCTGATTGACATTGTCAGAGCCATAATTGTCGCTGCCGGCGAAGGCGCCGCCCGTGGCAACGAGAATGGCGGCGGCGGTAAGTGCGATCCTGTTCATTTCTTTACTCCGATAGGTCTGGTCTGTCCGTCAAGTGGCGTGCCTTTGGGAGGAATTTCGCGTCGCTCGGACCAGCTGAAAGTGGGTTTTTCGTTCGTCGGCTTCCAATCACGAAGATGTTCCTTCACGGCCCGATTTCGGACATCGAGGCTGGGGCACGGATTCGGCAGAAGTGTTTTTTATCAACGTTATCAGTCTCTTGTTGCGCAACTCACGGAGTATCACGCTTTGTTTCGCCGAGGGGGCGTTCGCCGGGCGTTCACGGAGCGTCAACATTAATTGAACCGATTGGTTCGATCCGTGATCGGCGCGCTGGCCGGCACTTGTTCGACGGCTATCCGGCACGACTGAACCCGACTGGCTCGCCTGATTCCATTTGTCACAAAACAAGAGCGGCGGGCCAGGCCCACCGCTCTTTGTAGTCACGCGATGCTAGAAGGGATTAGCGGCCCCAGATGCCCTGGCCCGACTGAGCCGGAACGTTGGCATTGGCATCGGCCTGCGCCTTGTCCGCCTTCAGGATCGAACCGGTGTGGAAGGTGTCGACGTTGGAGGTCGACTGGCTGGCAACCGGCTGGTTGGCGTTGTCGGAACCGTAGTTGTCGCTGCCGGCAAAAGCGGTGCCAGTGGCAACGAGGATGGCAGCGGCGGTGAGTGCGATCTTGGTCATTTCAAGTACTCCTGAATTCAAAGTTGGATGGATTGGCAGTCGCGATTAGCGGCCGAAGAGGTTGCGGTCAGCGCCCTGCGGAGCCTGGACCGACGCGGCCGTCGACTTCGAGGTCGAAGCAGTGACCGAATGGTCGACAGTGGCGGCAGGCTGGTTGGCGTTGGCCGAGCCATAATTGTCGCTGCCGGCAAAAGCAGTGCCCGTGGCAACGAGGATGGCGGCGGCGGTAAGAGCGATCTTGGTCATTTTATTTACTCCAGAATTTCTTTGTTCTGTCCGTCTAGTGGCGTGCCCCTTGGGAGGATTTCGCGTCGCTCGGACCACCTCCAAATGGGGAAGGCCTTTTGGAATTACCAGTCGCGTCGGTTTTGCAGTATTTCATCATATTATGGACAATGCATATTGCATTGCAGCATTTTCAGCCTGAATTCTCAAACATTTTCAGTAGATTAGCGTTTCTCCCGCAGACGCAAACACCAACCGACTCACGCCTATTGTTCACTGTTTACGATACAATCCGTCAACCAGAACCGAACCGTTCGGTTCGATTTATGTTTCAAACGAGGCATCTAGCCCGCGAAAAACCATCGCCGGCCGCAGCCAAACCGCATTTGCCTTGCGTTGCGATCGATACTATCGATCATCCGGGTCCGATTGCCGAATGGATCGTCGATCGAGCCTTGGTGGCCGTTGAGACCGAAGTGGATGCTGGAACGGCAATAGACATGCGATTGCTGCTTGTGGAGGACAATCGCGAACTGGCGGACTGGCTAGGCAAGACCTTGCGCCAGGCGAATTATGTCGTCGACATCGTCCATGACGGCGAGGATGTCGAGCACGCGCTTGCCGCCGGCGACCACGCGCTTGTCATTCTCGACCTTGCGTTGCCCCGCATGGGCGGACTGGAAGTGCTGCGCATGCTGCGAGCCCGCGGCAACCGGGTGCCGGTGATCGTACTGACTGCCAATGCCAGCCTCGATGGCCGGGTCAAAGGCCTCAACGAAGGCGCCGACGACTATCTGGCGAAGCCCTTCCAGGTAGAGGAACTCGAAGCGCGCATCCGCGTGCAACTGCGCCGCGCCAATGACCGGACGGCACCGGTCGTTGCCTGCGGCGACCTCATCTTCGACACCAACACCAGGCTGTTTTCGCTCGGCGGTGAAACACTGGCCCTGACACCGCGCGAACATGCAGTGCTTGAACAATTGATGATCAAGGCGGGACGTACGGTAAGCAAGGCCGCCCTGTCGGCGGCGGTCTACGATTTCGAGACCGACGCCGATCCAAGCGCCATCGAGATCTATGTGCACCGTGTGCGCAAGAAGCTCGAGGGGTCGCGGGTCCAGATCACCACTTTGCGTGGCCTCGGCTATCTCTTGCGCCATGAGGACCTGGCGCCATGATGATTTGGCGCTATGAAGACTAACAGCCTGCGCCTGCAATTGCTGGCCTGGGTCGTGCTCCCCCTGGCCGGGCTTGCGACCATCAATCTGTGGACCAGCCAGCGCAACGCTCTGGCGACCGCCGATCTGGTCACCGACCGCATGCTGGTCGGCTCGGCCCGCGCCATCGCCGAGCAGGTCGCCATGGCCGATGGCGTACTCGATGCTACCATCCCGCCGGCGGCGATCGAGATGTTCGATACCGGCGATCGCGACAGCGTCTACTATCGCGTCGAGACCGCCGGAGGACGGTTGCTGACCGGTTACCCCGATTTGCCGCAAGCGCCGCGGCATGCGAGCGTCGAGGCGAGCTATCGCGATCATATGTTGCGGCTCTTGACGCTCAGCCACGCGGTGATCGGCGCCGGCGGCGATTCCCCCATAACGGTCACCGTGGGCATAACGCTCTCCGGGCATGATGCGATGGTGAAGCGGCTGTGGTTCAGCGCCTTCGTCCAGCAACTGGCGCTGGTGGCGATCGCCGGCGTGTTCGTGCTGCTTGGCCTGCGCCGTGGCCTGGCGCCATTGATGAGCCTGCGCGACGCGGTGCGTTCGCCAAGCCGAAGCGACCTCGATCCGGTTGACGTGCCGGGCGCGCAGAGCGAAATCCGGCCTCTGATAGAGGCGCTCAACGCCTACATGGAACGGGTGCGCGCGCAGATGGGAGCGCAGCGCCGTTTCATCGCCAATGCCGCACATCAATTGCGCACGCCGCTGGCGCTGCTATCGACGCAGGCAAGCTATGCGCTACGCGAAACCGCCACCGATGCGCGCCAGGAAGCGCTGGTGGCGCTGCAGGCCAGCTCCGGCAAGCTGGCGCGGCTGGCCGAACAATTGCTCACCCTGTCGCGTGCCGAGCCTGGCAGCCGGCGGCCACGCGCCGATCGCATCGACCTGACAGAAGCCGCCCGCCATGTACTGGAAACGCAGGCGCCCGCGGCGATCGCCCGCAAGATCGATCTCGGGCTGGAGGAAAGAGGGCCGGTTGCAGTCATTGGCGACGGCACCATGCTGCGCGAGATGATCGTCAATCTTGTCGACAACGCGCTGCGTTACTCGACGGCAGGCGCCAGCGTGACGGTGAAGCTGGCCGCCATCGATAGCGAAGCCGTGTTGACGGTAGCCGATGACGGACCCGGCATCCCGGCCGAAGAGCGGGATCACGTGTTCGAGCGCTTTTATCGCATCGCCGGTTCGACCGAGGAAGGCAGCGGCCTGGGCCTCGCCATCGTGCGCGAGGTTGTCGAGAATGCCGCCGGCCGCGTCACCCTCGGGGATGGCGCGGCCGGCGGTCTGGTGGTCGAGGTCAGGTTGCCCCTGGCCTGAACCGACCCGCACCAAGCGCGGGCTCGTACTGTCCTCGGAACAAAATCAGGTGCCCTGCTCGTTGAACGGCGCCGGCCGCCACTTGACGACATAGTTCTCGAAGCGGGTGATGATGAATTCCACCACCAGCGCCATAACCGCCAGGATGATCATGGCGGCGAAGACGCCATTGGCGTTGAAGGCGCCCTGCGCGGTCGAGATCAGCAGGCCCATGCCTTGCTTGGCGCCGAGGAATTCGCCGACCACGGCGCCGACCAAGGCAAAGCCGAAGCTGACATGCAGGCTGGCCAGGATCCAGCTCATCGCCGACGGGATAATGACGGTGCGGGTGATCTGGAACGGCGAGGCACCGAGGATCTGGGCGTTGGCGATCATCGCCCTGTCGGCCTCGCGAACCCCCTGGAAGGCGTTGGCGAAAACGACGAAGAACACCATCACCACGGCGAGCGCCACTTTCGAGGCCATGCCGAGGCCGAGCGCGATGATGAAGACAGAGCCGAGCACGACGCGCGGCACGGAATTGGCGATCTTGATGTAGATCGAAAAGACATCGGCCAGCAGCCGGTTGCGGCCGAGAATGATGCCGGCGGCGATGCCGCCCAGTGCGCCGATAGCGAAGCCGAGGAAGGTTTCCTCCAGCGTCACATAGATCTGCAGCCAGAGCGGTCCCTGCGAGGTGCCCTCGGTGATCCAGGACCAGATCTGTTCCCAGATGCCCGAGGGGCTGGCGAAGAAGAACGGGTCGATGATGTTATAGTCGGCGCCGAGTTCCCACAGGCCAAGGAACGCAACGAGGATAGCAAGGCGCAGGCCGATGACCAAAGCATGGCGGCGGCGCAGCCGGGCCCTCGCCCGGGCCTCGGCAACGGCAATGGAGGCATCGCGGACGGCGGCATGGGAAGCGGTGGGAGAGATAGCGGTCATGTTGGTGTCTCCTCTCAATGCCCGCTCTGCAAGGTGCGGCTCTGGCCGAGCTGCACTTCTTCGCGCAGGTCGTTCCAGATCACCTTGGCGATCTCGACGAATTTCGGGTCGTAACGGATGTCGGCCATGACACGCGGACGCGGCAGGTCGATGCGGTAGACACTCTTGACCGTTCCCGGCCCGGCGGTGAGCACATAGACCTTGTCGGCCAGCGCCACCGCCTCCTCCAGATCGTGGGTGACGAAGACGACGGAGGATTTCTGTTCCGACCACAGGCCGAGCAATTCGTCCTGCATGGCCGTGCGCGTCTGCATGTCGAGCGCACTGAACGGCTCGTCCATAAGCAGAATCTTCGGCTGGTTGATGAAGGTCTGGGCAAGGGCGACGCGCTTGCGCATGCCGCCCGAAAGCTGGTGCGGATAATGTTTTTCGAAGCGGCCGAGGCCGACGCGGGCGATCCAGTCGCGGGCCCGATCATAGGCCTGCGCCTTGGGGATCCCGCGATAAAGCGGACCGGCGGCGACATTGTCGATGACGCTTCGCCAGGGAAAAAGCGCATCGGCCTGGAAGACGAAACCGATGTCGCGGCTGATATCGGTGACCGGTTTGCCCATGACGCGGACATGACCTGTGGTCGGCCGCAGCAGGCCGGTGACGAGGTTGAGCGTCGTCGACTTGCCGCAGCCGGTCGGCCCGACGACGCAGGCGAATTCGCCACGCGCCACCGTCATGGTGAAGTCGCGGATCGCCGTCATCATATGGCCGTCGGGCGTGACGAAGCGTAGCGTCACATCATCGATAGCGATCGCGGCATCGGCCGGCGGCGCGGCCTGAGACAACTTCTCAGCCGCCATCGTTTGCACTTGCATGGCATACTCCTGTGGCGATGATGCGAGAATGCCTGCGGCCAAAACTTGTGGTCGCCATCTCTCGACATCGGTAGGCGCGCCGCTGCCAAATCGATTCAGGCCAGCGGCGCAACTTGTTGTTCCTCAAGAGCGAACCGGTAACCCGCCTCGCCTGCCTGCCTACTTGGCGGCGTCGACGAATTCCGTCGTGAAGGTTTTCGACAGGTCGATCTGCTTGCCCTGCAGGCTCTTGGAGAAGGTCGACAGAACTTTCAGCACCGTCTCCGGGCCATCGGCCGGCATGCGTCCGTCGGGCGTGAACATCGCCTTGCCGCCGGCGAGCCCCTGGATATAGAGATCCTTGTTGCCGGCGTAATAGTCCTTCGGCATCTTGTCGGCGATCTCCTCGGCCGAATGGCCGGCGATGAACTTCATCGTCTTGACGAAGGCATTGGCGAGCTTCTGTGCTTCGTCCTTGTGGCCTTCGACCCAGGAAGACTGGACGTAGAAGGATGCCGCAGGATAGTCGCCGCCCAGCGCTTCCTTGGTCTTTTCGGGCGTGCGCATGTCGACCAGGACACTGGCCTCGCCGGTCTTGAGCAATTTCGCGATGGTCGGCTCCGTGGTCATGCCGGCCTGAATTTGGTCCTGCTTGACGGCGGCGATGAAGGTGTTGCCGGCGCCTACCGGCAGCAGCGTGTAATCACCCGGCTTCAGGCCGCTGCGGACGGCAAGATATTGCGTCAGGAAATCGGTCGACGACCCAAGCCCGGTGACGCCCAGCGTGGCGCCCTTGAAGTCGGCCGGCGACTTGATCTCCGGGTGCTTGGCGGAGACCAGTTCGACCTCGCCAGGGGCCTGGCTGAACTGGACGATCGACTCGATGTATTTGCCCTTTGACTGTAGGTCGACAGTGTGGTCATAAAAGCCGACAACGCCCTGCACGGCGCCGGCCAGCAATTCATTCTCGGCCTCGACGCCGGCTCGCGAGTTGATCAGTTCGACGTCGAGCCCCTCATCCTTGAAGTAGCCGAGCTGCTGGGTGAGCACGGCCGGCAGGTAAATCTGCTTTTCCATGCCGCCGACAATGATGGTGATCTTGTCCGCGGCGCACGCCGCGGTCGCGCCCGTGCCGACAATGGCGAGCGTCAGCGCCGCCGAACGCAAGATGCACTTCGAGATCAAACCGGTCATGTAACTTCCTCCACCTGGGCGGCGCGCCATCCAGGCTGCGCCGCATTCCTCCTGCCGGCCACTCCCGCACCGGTCACGCGGCGAACGCCGCAATGAATCAATTGCATGCCCAAGCTTTCAGCTGGCTTTCAGCCACTTTAGCAACCGGGGAATGAAAACAGCCAGGATTTGCTGGTTACGATGCGCCAAAACCCAATACGTCGCGCATGTCGTATTCGCCGGGAGCGCGGCCCGCCACCCACAATGCCGCGGCGATGGCGCCGCGTGCAAACATGATGCGGTCACCAGCCGAATGCGCCAAGGTGACGGTCTCGCCTTCCGTGCAGAAGCTGACGCTGTGCTCACCAATGATGGCGCCGCCCCGCGCCACCGCGAAGCCTATCTCGCCCGCCGGCCGCGCGCCGGTGACGCCATCGCGGACGCGCCTCGCAACCGTCTCCAGCCCGATTTCGCGTCCGCCGGCAACAGCCTGCCCCAGCATCAGCGCCGTGCCCGAAGGCGCGTCGATCTTGTGGCGATGATGCGCCTCGAAAATCTCCGCATCCCAGTCATCGGGGTCGAGCGCCCGCGCTGCCTGTTCGACCAATCCGACCAGCATGTTGAGCCCGAGCGAGAAGCTGCCGGAGCGCACGATGGCAATGGTTTTCGCGGCATGGGCGATGGTGGCCATCTCGGCGGCCTCGAAGCCCGTCGAGCCAATCACCAGGGCTGGCCCGCCCCTCCCGGCACACAATCTGGCCAGTTCCACGGAGGCCGCCGGCGTGGTGAAGTCGACCACCACGTCAGCCATGGCAATTGCCTCGTCGCGGCTCACCAGCCCGTCGCCGACACTGCCCGGACGGTGAAAGCAGCCGGCGAGCGCCAGACGCGCATCGGCCCGCACCGCATCCGCCATCTGGCGACCCATGCGGCCGAGAGCGCCTGATATGGCGATCCTGATCGGCGGCTGCGGCATCGGCTTCCTGCTATTTCCACATGCCGCGCATGCGCGCGCCAATATCGACGCGCACCTCCGGCCGAGGCGCCCTGCCCTGCGCCGCTTGCGCGGCCGGCCACGAAAGCTGCTGGAACGCGGCGAGGATGGAGGCCGGAATGAAACGGGTGCGCGAGGCGTAGACATGGCGGTCGCCGCGTGCCGCCTGGCCATGCGGAAAGAAGCGCTGGGGCATGACGAGGTTGAGATTGTCCTTGGCCCGTGTCATCGCCACGTAGAGCAGCCGTCGCTCCTCCTCGATATCTTCCTTGGTGCCGACACCGAGATCGGCCGGAATGCAGCCATCGACCGTGTTCAGCACGAAGACGTTCTTCCACTCCTGGCCCTTGGCCGAGTGGATGGTCGACAAGATCAAATAGTCCTCGTCGCGGTGCGGAGGGCCGGCCTGGTCGCTGGTTGCGTCCGGCGGATCGAGCGTCAGCTCGGTCAGGAAGCGTTCGCGCGAAGCATAGCCCAAGCCGATTTGCTCGAGTTGCAGCAGGTCGGCGCGGCGCGTGATCGCATCCTCGTGGATGCGCTCCAGATGCGGTTCGTACCACAGCCTGACCTGTTCGAGATCGGCCGGCCATTTGGCGCCGGCGCGCAAGCCGGAATAGAGCGAGACGAAGCCGGGCCAGTCGTCGGCGGCGCGCTGCGGCGGACGCCAGCCGGCCAGTCCCATCGCCTCGTCCAGCGCCGACGTCATGGCCTCGACGACCTGCGCGGCCGCGGAAGGGCCAATGCCGGGAAGAAGCTGCAGCACGCGAAAGCCGGCGACACGATCGCGCGGATTTTCAGCAAAGCGCAGTACCGCCAGCACGTCCTTGACATGCGCGGCATCGAGGAATTTCAGGCCACCGAACTTGACGAAAGGGATGTTGCGCCGCGTCAGCTCGATCTCCAGCGGCCCGCTGTGGTGCGAGGCGCGAAACAGCACCGCCTGCGACTTCAGCGCGGTACCGGCCTCGCGCTCGGCAAGGATGGTGTCGCAGACGAAGTTCGCTTGCTCGACCTCGTCGCGCACGGTCACAAGTCTCGGTTTGTCGGCGGATTTGCGTTCCGACCACAGGTTCTTGGTGAAGCGCTCCGAGGCTTCGCCGATAACCGCGTTGGCGGCCGCCAGAATGGTCTCGGTCGAGCGATAATTGCGCTCCAGCATCACCACATCGGCGGTCCGCGCGAACTGTCTAGGGAAGTCGAGGATGTTGCGCACTTCGGCGGCCCGGAACGAATAGATCGACTGCGCGTCGTCACCGACGACCGTCAGCCCGGCGCCGTCGGGCTTGAGTGCCATCAGGATCGAGGCCTGCAGCCGGTTGGTGTCCTGGTATTCGTCGACCAGCACATGGTCGAACCGTCCGCCCAGATGCGTGGCGATTTCAGGCTCGGCGGTCATCTGCGCCCAGTAGAGCAGCAAATCGTCGTAATCGAGCACATTCTGCGCCTGCTTGGCCTCCACGTAACCGGCAAACAATTGCTTGAGCTGCTCGGCCCAGCCGGCGCACCAGGGGAAGGCGGACCCCAGGACCTCACCCAGCGGCGCCTGCGCGTTGACGGCGCGCGAATAGATGGCAAGGCAGGTGCCTTTGGTCGGAAAGCGCGCTTCCGTCCTGGAGAAACCGAGTTCGTGGCGCACGAGATTCATCAGATCGGCGGAATCCTCGCGATCATGGATGGTGAAGGCCGGATCGAGGCCGATCTCCAGCGCATAGTCCCGCAGCAGCCGCGCGCCGATACCATGAAAAGTGCCGGCCCAGGTCAGTGCGTCCGTGATCACTGCGGCGTCGCGGCCGAGCACTTCGCCGGCGATGCGCTCGACACGTCTCGCCATTTCGGATGCGGCGCGCCGCGAAAACGTCATCAGCAGGATGCGGCGCGGGTCGGCTCCCTTGACGATCAAGTGGGCGACGCGGTGCGCCAGCGTGTTGGTCTTGCCGGAGCCGGCGCCGGCGATAACCAGCAGCGGGCCTGCAATCTTGCCGTCGCCATGTTCGACGGCCTGGCGTTGGGCGTCGTTCAGCCGGGCGAGATAAGCCGGCTGGCCGGTCTGTTCCAAAAACGTCGAATCATGGGCGGCGAGGTTCATCGCCCATCAAGCATCGTTTCCGCTTTGTTCGCAACAGAGAAGCAGCTCCGCCAATACAGCGGGAGCAATCAGCGTTTCGGGTCAACGCCCATCGACGCCGACTGCCGGCGCAGCGCCTCGCGGTCGTTTGCGGGCGCTGGCAGCAAGAGCGGATCGACACTGTCGGGAACCTCGTCGATCATCTTGCGGGCGAGACGGTAAGTGACAAAGGCCAGCGTGCCAACCAGAAGCAAACGGATCATGCGGCGGTCCTCCTTCGCTGGGTCAACCTGAGGCAGGGGATTTTGTTCCCTCGGCGCAATCGTGCAACCAAACCGACACCGCCTCGTTCTGCGGGTGGAGGAAGTAGCCATGAAAAAGCTGGGACTGATCCTCGCGCTGGTGACTTTGGCTTTCTCGGCCTGCGGCAACAAATTGCCGCCGACAAAGGCGACTGGGGCCGATCAAGATCTCGCCATTCCTGTCGTGAACAATGGCATTGCCAGCCAGTGAATGGAGCATTGCGCAAAAACGATTGCGGGATCTTCACCGCATTGCCGCGATGCATTCCTCGAGACGCTCGAGGCGGAACTTGGCATTGCGCAGCTCGTGGCCTGCGTCCTGGCGCAGCTGTCGTGTCTGCGCCGAGGCGGCGGTCAAGTCTCGTTCGAGTTGAGCGATGCGGGCGCGCACCCGCCGCGCTTCGTCCTGACGCACCGCCTTTATCCAGCTCCGCCCGCGCATCTATGAACCCGCAGCATCCAAAAGCGTGCCACAGCCATGACAGTAAAACCCTAACTTCCGCCGAGCGCGAGCGTTCTAACTTTAACGAAATCTAATTTAGCATGCAGGAGAGAAGGCCGGCGCCGCTTGGGAGGTAATCTGATAGCGCCGGCCAGGCGGATATCAGGTCCGCCGCGTGAGCGAGGCTAGCTGAGTCTTGCCGTAGCGTCATGCCAGATCAAGGATTTCGGCCTTTCCCCGGCGTTTTCCCCCGCTAAATGCCGCGAAAATCCCCCCGGGGGTTCAAGTCCCAAGCCGCTGCCTGGCGATGGCGGCATGGAAACTGGCGCCGAACAACAGCCCGTCGTCGTTGAAGTCGTAACTGGAATTGTGAAGCGGTGCCGAGGCCTCGCCGTTGCCGAGGAAGACGAAGCAGCCCGGCACGTGGTCGAGGAAGCGGGCGAAATCCTCCGACGCCGTCATCGGCTCGCGGGCGACCGCGATATTGCCGCGTTCGAAAACAGTCCCGGCGGCGGCAAAGGCCGCGTCGACCAGTTCGGCATCGTTGCGCAAAGGCACGAATTCCCTGGTGTAGTTGACCTCGGCGGCAACGTTGTAAGCGGTAGCGATGCCTTCGGCGATGATGCGCATCTGGCATTCGATCTTGGCGCTCACCTCGGGGCGGAAGCTGCGCGCGTCGCCAAGGATGCGGGCGATGCCCGGCAGTGCGTTGCGGGTGCCATCGGTGATCAGTTCGGTCACCGAAACCACGGAGATGTCGGCCGGGCTCAGCCGGCGCGAGACGATGGTCTGCAGGTTGGTAACCAGCGCACAGGCGGCGACCAGCGTTTCCTGACCCGAATGCGGCCGCGCAGCGTGACCGCCCAATCCCCTGAGCACGATCTCGAAGACGTCTTCGGCCGACATGACCGGGCCGGCGCGGGTCTCGAAATGTCCGACCGGCAAGCCCGGCATGTTGTGCAGGCCAAAGATCTCGTCGAAGGGAAAGCGCTGCATCAGGCCATCGTCGAGCATCGCCAACGCGCCTTTTCCCCATTCCTCCGCCGGCTGGAAGATGAAGCGCACGGTGCCGTCGAAACCGCCCTCCCCGGCCATGAGCTTGGCCGCACCGAGCAGCATCGCCGTGTGGCCGTCATGGCCGCAGGCATGCATGATTCCGGGATTGCCGGAGCGGTATGGCGCGGTTGATTGCTCTGATATGCGCAGAGCATCCATGTCGGCCCGCAGCGCGATCGCGCGGTTGCCGCTGCCGCGCTTCAAAGTCCCGACGACGCCGGTGCCGCCGACACCCTCGGCGACATCGTCCAGTCCGAATTCGCGCAGCTTGGCGGCGACGAAGGCCGCGGTGCGCTCCTCCTCGAAGCCGAATTCAGGGTGCGCGTGCAGATCATGCCGCCATTCGGTCATCTCCAGCTTCAGCACATCACGATCGATTTCAGCCATCGCCTGATACCTCCTGATCCGCAAGGTGGGCAACGATATCAAGCAGGATGTTGGCGCCGGCGACAAGCTCGGCATCGGCGGTATGTTCGCGCGGATTGTGGCTGATGCCACCGGCGCTCGGCACGAAAATCATCGCCGCGGGCGCGAGGCGCGCCATCATCTGCGCATCGTGGCCGGCGCCTGAGGTCATGCGCTTGGATGCATACCCGCGCTTCTTCGCGGCAGCTTCGATCAATTCGACAATGCTGATATCGAAGATCACCGGCTCGAAGCGGGCCAGCCGCTCGACCGAGATCGTGACGCCATCATCGGCCGCGAGGTCCTCAAGAAACGCGGCGAGTGCGGCTTCCTCGGCTTGCAGGCGATGCTCGAAAGGGTCGCGCAGGTCGACGGTGAAGACGGCGCGCGAGGGAATGACATTGATGGCGTCTGGCTCGAAACGCATCGTGCCGACCGTTGCAACGGTCGGCGTGTTCGAAGCTTTGGCGCGGTCGTGCAGGAACGTGACGACACGCGCGGCCGCATGCCCGGCGTCATTGCGCATCGACATCGGCGTGGTGCCGGCGTGGTTGGCGACGCCGTCTATGGTGATGCGCTGCCAGGAGATGCCTTGCAGGTTTTCCACAGCACCGATCGGCACGCCTTCGCGTTCCAGAACCGGGCCCTGCTCGATATGCAATTCGAGATAGACGTGCGGCTTGAGGAAGCCCGGCTCCTCGTCGCCGGCATAGCCGATGCGGGCCAGTTCCTTTCCCAGCACGCTGCCGTCGGTGCCGACGGCCGCCAGCGCCTCGTCGATCCCGACGCCGCCGGCATGGACCAGTGAACCCATCATGTCGGGGGAATAGCGAACCCCTTCCTCGTTGGTGAAGGCGGCGACCGCGAGCGGGCGCGACGGGACAAGAGCCGACGCCTTCAGCGTCTCGATTACCTCCAGCCCGGCGAGCACGCCGTAGCAGCCGTCATAAATGCCGGCATCGATGACGGTGTCGATATGCGAGCCGACGAGGATCGGCGCATGGCCGGCATTCGCCGGCGCCTGCCAGACGCCGAAGATATTTCCCATGCGATCGATGGCGATTTCGAGACCGGCCTCGCGCAGCCAGCCGACGAAGCGGTCGCGACCCAGCCTGTCGGCGTCGGAGGCGGCCAGCCGCACCAATCTGCCCTCGCCATCACGACCGATGCCGCCGAGCTCGCGGATGCGGCCAAGCAGCCTTTGTGCGTCGATCGAGGTCATGGCATCGATCAAGGTCATGGCGTCGCTCCAGAAAGCACCTTGCCGGCAAGCACATCCGCCGGATTCATGCCGACGAGTTCGGCATAGCGGCGGGGATCTGTCGCGCCTTCGGTGTTGACGACTAGGACGCGCGAACTGGCGTCGAGGCCAAGCTCGGCCTTGTGATCGGTCATCGCCCGGATCAGCCCGGCAAGGCCGACCCCGCCGCTTTCACCGGCGACGATGGCCGGATCGTTGCCGGCCGGGCGGGCCAGCCGCCGCATCACGGCGATGGCTTCGTCCTCGTCGACGGTCATGAAGGCATCGGCGACGCGTGCCAGCACGCGCCAGGCGACCGGCGAGGCCTCGTAGCATTCGAGCATCGCCATGACTGTCGCCTCGCCATGCGCGATCTTGACCGGATGCCCGGCCTTGGCGGCGCCGAAAACGCAGGCGGCACGGGCGGGTTCCACCACCGTGAAAACCGGCCTGGCTTCGCCAAGCACGATGGCGAGATGGCCGGCGACCGCCGCCGCGATGCCGCCGACGCCGGCCTGCACGAAGACATGGGTCGGCGGTTCGGAGATCTGGCCCAGCGCCTCGCGCACGATCGCCGTGTAGCCCTGCATGACGAGGCCCGGAATGCGTTCGTAGCCCGGCCATGAGGTATCGGAAACCACCGTCCAGCCTTTCTCCGCGGCGACGCGCGCTGCCTGCCTGACCGAATCGTCGTAATTGCCGTCGACATGGATCATCTCCGCCCCATAGCGGGCGATGGCCGCGACGCGCCCGTCGCTGACGCCGGCATGGACAAAGATCGCCGCCTTTGCGCCAACAAGCTCGGCGCCTTGCGCGACGGAGCGGCCATGGTTGCCGTCGGTAGCGCAAGCAACCGTCATGGTCGCCGCGACCGACCGGACTTCGGGCCGATCGAGATCCGCGACACCGACGGAGCGGCCGAGCCGCTTGCTTGCCTCCTCCAGGACCAGACGGAAGACCGCATAGGCGCCGCCCAGCGCCTTGAAGCTGCCTAGACCGAGGCGAAAGCCCTCATCCTTGACATGCAAGGTGCCGAGACCGAGTTCGCCAGCCAACGCCGGCAGGGCGTGCAGCGGCGTCGCCAAGTGATTGTCACGGCGGGCAAGGAAACGCTCGACAGTGTCCGCCCCGACGATGCCGAGGGTTTCGGCATCGGCCTCGTCCAGCGGCTGGCGGTGCAAGGCATGGCGATTGGGCAGGAACATTGGCGGTCTCTCCTTGGCGTCCAAGAGAAGATATATTGCAAACCCTGCGCAAAAAGCGCCGCAATTTAGCTCTTGAAATGCAAGTTTGTTTCGTCAGGATAGCAATGTCTCAGTCGCCAGCCTCACTCGACAGCTTCGATCTCGCCATCCTTGCCATCCTGCAGCGGGACAACACGACGCCGCAACGGCTGATCGGCGAGGCGGTGAACCTGTCGGCGCCAGCCGTGCAGCGCCGCATCAAGCGCATGGAGCAGACCGGCGTCATTACCGGCAATGTCGCCATTGTCGAGCCGGCGGTCGTCGGCCAGCCGATCACTATCTTCGTCGAGGTGGAGCTCGAGAGCGAACGCACCGAACTGATCGACGAGGCCAAGCGGCAATTCTCGGCGGAGCCGCAAGTACAGCAATGCTATTATGTCACCGGCGAGGCCGACTTCATCCTCGTCATCGCCGTGGCCGACATGGGCGCCTACGAGGCGCTGACGCGAAAACTGTTCTTCGGCAGCAACAATGTGCGGAAGTTCCGCACCTTCGTCGCCATGGACCGCGTCAAGGTCGGGTTGACGGTGCCCCTGCCTGGATGAGCCGGTGCACCCTTGCCACGTTTCTGACATTCTGGATCGCCAATTGGAGAGGGAGGCGCGCATGGACGAAACCACGAAAGTCGCGATCATCGGTGCCGGGCCGGCGGGCCTGGCGGTTGCCGCATGTCTTCGCCAGGCCGGGCAGGATTTCGTCATGCTTGAGAAGGAGCAGCAGGCCGCGCCAGCCTGGCGGCGTCACTATGACCGTGTGCATCTGCATACGACCAAGCGTTACTCCTCGCTGCCCTTCGTTCCCTTCCCAAGGGATTATCCGCGCTATGTGCCGCGCCACCTCGTGGTCGAGTATCTCGACGCCTATGCAAAAGGCTTCGCCCTGGAGCCCCGCTTCGGCGAAACGGTGCGAGCGGTCGCCAGGGATGGCCGCGGTTGGCGGGTGGAATCGACCTCCGGCGCCTTACGCGCTTCGCATGTGGTGATCGCGTCCGGCTACAATGCCGAACCCTTGCTGCCCAGATTTGCCGGCATCGACGCCTTCAAGGGCAAGACGCTGCACAGCGCCGACTATCGCAACGCCGCGCCTTTTGCCGGCCAATCGGTGCTGGTCGTCGGCATGGGCAATACCGGCGCGGAGATTGCGCTCGATCTGGTGGAAGGCGGCGCCCGACCGACGATCTCGGTGCGCGGCGGCGTTCACATCGTCCCGCGCGAACTGTTCGGCGTGCCGATCCAGATGGTCGGCATGGCGACGCGGCTCGGGCCGCAGCGCATCAACGACGCGCTGTTCCCCGTCATCCTCGATCTGGTGCTGGGGAGGCTGGAGAAGTTTGGGCTCAGACGGCCGAAGCAGGGACTGCTGCAGCAGATCGCCCTTGCGTCGCGCATTCCGGTGATCGATGTCGGCACCATCGGCAAGATCCGGGAAGGTGCGATCAAGGTGGCGCCCGACATCGCCGAAATCTCGGAACGGGGCGCCCGTTTTGCGGACGGCAAGCACGGCGAATTCGACGCCATCCTCTTCGCCACCGGCTACCGGCCAGGCTATGCCAGGTTCCTCGAACCCGGCGTGGAGCCCGGCCCCAGCGGCGTCAATGCCCGAGCTTCGGATCTCGGCCTTTATCTGGTCGGCTTTCACAACGCGGTCACCGGGCTGTTGCGCGAAATCGGCATCGAGGCCCAGGCGGTCGCCGATGACATCCGCCAACGGCAAAACAGGAAAAAGGTGGCCGAAACCCTGCCGGTGTGATCCCAGGCGCGCCCTCAATCCACCGCGGGCGATGTCCTGAGCATCATGCCGGCGATCTCCTTCGTCAGTTTGGCGGCGACAAGCGCCGTCATGTTGGAGAGGTCCTGGCTCGGATTGTATTCAACGATATCAGCGGCAACGATCGGCAGGTTGATGCTTTGAATCAGGTTGATGACCTGCCGCGTCGACAGGCCGCCGGGCTCGCGGTGGGAGACGCCGGGCGCAAAGGCTGGATCGAGCCCGTCGAGATCCATCGAGATATAAACCGGGGTCTTGAGATCAAGCGTCAGGCTTTCGCCGAAATGCGCGGCCTCCACGACCTCGACGCCAAAGCGCTTGAACTGATCGCGGTGATGGTCGTTCACGGCGCGCAGGCCGATCTGGATCAGCCGGTCGGCTAGCCGTTCCTCCATGATGCGCGCGAAGGGCGAGGTGTGCGAACGCGGATTGTCACCGTAGGCATGATAGATGTCGGGGTGGGCATCGATATGCACGATCGTCAGGCTCGGGTTGGCGACGGCGCACCGCGCGCAGCACCGGCCAGGTGATCGCGTGGTCGCCGCCCAGGCTGATCAGCGGGTGGCCTGCGTCCAGGGCGCGACCGACTTCGCTTTCGATGCGCTGCCAGGGATCGCCCGGTTGGGTGAAGTCGATGTCGCCATGATCGACGAAGCGGCCGGTCAGGTCGAAGCCGGTCTCGCTCCAAGAGGAGTAAGCATCGCTGGTGAGTTCGCGCGTGATGAGAGGTGGCGCCTTGGCCGCACCCTGGAGGTAGGACGAATTCTCGTCATGCGGTATGCCCAGAAGCGAAATCGCGCCAGCCATCGACACTCTCCCATTGCGACGGACGAATTGACATCAGGCGCAATCGATAATCGCGGCCGCTATGCACTCAGCTCTTGCGCCCGGCGCAGCCAGACCTTGTTGTCGTGAAAGGCAGCGCCGCCATAGGGTGCGGGGGCGTCGGCGCCGGTCAGTACATTGATGCCCTCGCCGCGCTCATGCGCGCTGTTCGGCCAGATACCTTCGGCGATCACGACGCCGCGCTTGATGCCGCCGAACAGTCTGGCGTGCAGCACCACCTCGCCGCGCATGTTGCCGATCTCGACACGGTCGCCCTCGGCCAGCCCTAGAGCCGCCGCGTCATCGGGATGCAGCAGGAGTTCCGGGCGGCCCTCCTTGGCCTTCGACACCGGTGTTTCGGAAAAGGTCGAGTTGAGGAAGTTGCGCGCCGGCGAGGTCGTCAGCCGGAACGGATGGGCTTCGTCAGCCACCTCGATCAGGTCGACATGGTCGGGAAATTCGGGCAATCGCGCCACCGGACCGAACAGGCCCATGCTCTTCGGCGGCCGGTTCGGAGCCGCCTGCCCGGTCCAGTCGGCGCGAAAGCGGAATTTGCCATCCGCATGGCCAAAGCCCCGGATGAAATGCGCCGTGTCGAAATCCGGCTGCAGATCAATCCACTTCTGCTCTTCCAAGCTGGCGAAGCTGCCCAACCCGCGCTTGCCGAGGATGATGTCGATATGCTGCTGCTCGGTCAGCCCGAAGCCCGGCCTGTCGGCGACACCAAGGCGCTCGGCCAGCTGCTCGATGACGAAATGGTTCGTGCGCGGCCCTTCCGGCGGTTCGATCAGCTTGGGGCCGAGCGTGATGTGCTGGTTGCCGCCGCCCTTGTAGATATCGTCATGCTCGACGAACATCGTCGCCGGCAGCACGACGTCGGCCAGCTTGGCCGTGTCGGTCATGAACTGCTCGTGCACGCAGGTGAACAAATCGTCTCGCAAAAATCCCTGCTTCACCAGGCGCTGCTCGGGCGCGACATTCACCGGATTGGTGTTCTGGATCAGCATCGCCGTCACCGGCGGCCCGCCATAAAGCGCGTCACTGGCGCCGGTCAGCACCGGGCCGATGCGCGAATGGTCGAGATAGCGGATCGAGGGATCGCGCATGCGCGTGCCCTCGAGCACCTCCTGGTTGAGTTTGAAGATGCCGGAATTGGAATGGAAGGCGCCGCCGCCCTCATACTGCCAGGCGCCGGTGACGGCGGCGATGCAGGACGCGGCATGCATGTTGACGGCGCCGTTGCGCTGGCGGGCAAAGCCGTAGCCGAGGCGAAAATAGGTCTTTTTCGTCGTGCCGACGAGGCGCGCGAAGGTCTCGATCTCGGCGACCGTCAAACCGGTAATATCAGCCGCCCATTCCGGCGTGCGGGTAACGAGATGCGCCTCCAGGCCCGTCGGATCGTCCGTATATTTCTGCAGATAGGCGCGGTCGGCCAGGCCCTCGCGAAACAGGACGTGCATGAGGGCACAAGCGAGCGCGCCGTCGGTGCCGGGCTTCAGGACCAGACCGATGTCGGCCTGCTTCATCGTCGCATTCTCATAGACGTCGATGACCACGATCTTCGCACCGCGTTCCTTGCGCGCCTTGATGGCGTGGGTCATCACATTGACCTGCGTGACCACGGCGTTGGTGCCCCAGATCACCACGCAGTCGGATTTCGCCATCTCCCGCGGGTCCGGTCCGCGCAGCGCGCCTGCCCCCATCATCCAGCCGGTCCAGGCGAGATTGGTGCAGATCGAGCCGAAGAAGCCCGAGTATTTTTTCGCGTGGCGCAACCTCTCGATGCCGTCGCGCTGCACCAGCCCCATCGTGCCGGCATAGTAATAGGGCCAGACCGTCTCGGAGCCGTACTTCGCTTCGGCCGCGTCGAATTTCTCGGCGACGAGGTCGAGAGCGGCCTCCCAGCTAGATTCCTGCCAGACGCCCTCGCCCTTGGCGCCCTTGCGCACCAGCGGCTTCAGCAGACGATCGGGATGATGGACGCGGTCGGCATAGCGGGCGACCTTGGCGCAGACGACGCCCGATGTGTAGCTGTTGGCCTTGGCGCCATGGACCCGGCCGATGCGGTTGCCGTCGAGCAATTCGACCTCGAGAGCACAGGTCGACGGGCAATCATGCGGACAGGCCGAATGGCCGATGCGGAGGTTGGCGTGCTGGTTCATGGGAGCAAGCTACCCGTTTATAACGGTCAGGTGTAGGGCCAGATGGCACCTTCCCTTCTCCCCTTGCTGAGAAGGTGGATCGGCGCAATAGCGCCGAGACGTCGAGGGGTGTTCCAGCGGAGTGAGACGCTGGCGTTTCCAGGCATACCCTTCATCCGACCTCGCTTCGCGAGGCCACCTTCTCCCAGGGGGAGAAGGTGAAGCGCTCACCCTACTCCGCCGTGCCTTCCTCATATTCGGCCGACATGGTCAGCCATTTTTCCTCGTGGCCTGCCAGCGTCTGCGCAAGCTGCGAGCGCTCCTTGGCGAGCCGCGTCGCGGTCGAGGGATCCTTTTCATAGACCGCCGGATTGGAGAGCTCGTCCTCGATGCCGTCGATGCGTTTGCGGATGCGATCCATCAGCGCCTCGGTGGCGCGGATTTCCTTGGCCAGCGGTTCGAAGGCGGCGCGGCGTGCGGCCGCGTCGCGGCGACGGTCGGCTTTTGACGCTTTGTCCGCTTCGCGCTTGCCACGGCGGTCGCCGGAGACGCCGGTGACCAGCGTCTTGTAGTCCTCCAGGTCGCCGTCATAGGGATTGACCGCACCGTCCTTGACCAGCCACAGCCGGTCGGCGGTCGCCTCCAGCAGATGGCGGTCGTGCGAAATCAGGATAACGGCGCCGGGAAATTCGTTCAGCGCATGGATCAGCGATTCGCGGCTGTCGATGTCGAGATGGTTGGTCGGTTCGTCGAGGATGAACAGGTTCGGCCCCTCGAAGGCAGACAGGCCCATCAGAAGGCGCGCCTTCTCGCCACCGGACAGGTCCTTGGCGGGCGTGTTCATTTTCTCTGTCGTGAGGCCGAACTGGGCGACGCGGCCGCGCACTTTCGATTCCGGCGCCTCCGGCATCAGCCGGCGGACGTGCTCATAGGCATTTTCCTCAGGACGCAGATCGTCGAGCTGGTGCTGGGCGAAGATCGCCACCTTCAAACCCGGCGCCACCGTCATGGTGCCGGTTTCCTGCTTCAGGCGACCCGACAGAAGTTTGGCGAAGGTCGACTTGCCGTTGCCATTGGCACCGAGCAGCGCGATGCGATCGTCGGCATCGATGCGCAGCGTCATCTTCTTCAGGATCGGCTGACCCTCGGTGTAGCCGACATTGACGTTGTTCAGCGCCACGATCGGCGAGGCCACGGTCTTCACAGGCTCGGGGAAAGAGAACGGCCGTACCGTGTCGTTGACGATGGCCGAGATCGGCTTCATCTTTTCCAGCGCCTTGATGCGCGACTGTGCCTGCCTTGCCTTGGAGGCCTTTGCGCGAAAACGCTCGACGAAGGATTCCATATGCTTGCGGGCGGCTTCCTGCTTGACCCTGCCCTTTTCCTGCAATTCCTTCTGCTCGGTATACTGGCGCTCGAACTGGTCGTAGCCGCCGCGCCAGAACGTCAGCTTCTTCTGGTCGAGATGAACGATCGAATTGACGGCACGGTTGAGCAGATCTCGGTCGTGCGAAATCAGAAGCACCGTGTGCGGATACTTTGAAACATAGTTCTCAAGCCACAACGTCCCTTCAAGGTCGAGATAGTTGGTCGGCTCGTCGAGCAGCAGAAGGTCGGGCTCTGAAAACAGCACGGCGGCCAACGCAACGCGCATGCGCCAGCCGCCGGAGAAGGACGAGGCCGGACGGCGCTGCGCGGCGTCGTCGAAGCCTAGGCCGGCCAGGATGGTGGCCGCGCGAGACTCGGCCGAATGGGCGTCGATATCGGCCAGCCGCATGTGGATGTCGGCGATGCGGTGCGGATCGGTGGCGGTCTTTTCCTCTTCGAGGAGCGCGGAACGTTCGAGGTCGGCCTTGAGCACGATCTCGATCAGCGGGTCCTCGGTGCCGGGCGCTTCCTGCGCCACCTGACCGATCCGCGTATTCTTCGGCAGGCTGATCGAACCCGTCTCGGAGGGGAAATCGCCTGTTATGGCCTTGAACAGCGTCGTCTTGCCGGTCCCGTTGCGGCCGACAAGGCCGGCCTTGGTGCCGGCCGGCAGGGTGAGCGAGGCGTGGTCGAGAAGCAGGCGCCCCGCCATGCGGAGCGAGAGGTCGTTGATGATAAGCATGGCCGCGCTTTTGCACCGGACATCAACGCTTCGCAAGACCTTGCGGGCCAGTTGGCCGCACAAGGCCTGGAAACGGCGCCCACAACCGCGCCGTCAGAGCCGCGACAGCGCCCGCCGTGCAGTCGGCAAGGCCTCAGGCAGCCGCCCTGCCGCGCTTTGTCGTCTTGGCCACGACTGCCGGCGCAGCGGCCGGCTTGCGGCCAAGTCCCGTCGACTTCGCCAACGCCGACCGGGTCGCGGAGTAATTCGGCGCGACCATCGGGTAGTCCGGCGGCAAGCCCCATTTGGCGCGATAGTCGTCAGGGCTCAAGCCGTAGTCCGTCCTGAGATGTCGCTTGAGCGACTTGAACTTCTTTCCGTCCTCCAGGCAGATGATGTAGTCGGGAAACACCGACCTTTTCGGATTTACGGCCGGAACAAGGCTCGGGCTTTCCACGACAGCCGCACCAGCCAGCTTTCGGACCGAGGCGCTGACGCTGGCAATCAAGTCAGGCAGGCCCGAAGCCGGGAGCGGATTGTTGCCTACATAAGCCGAGACAATATCGGCGGTTAGCTCGATAACGATCTTATCCTCGATATTTGACAATTCTTTCACCCTATTTGCGACAAAGTCGTCTACCCCAGTGAAGACTTTTGTCGATGTATCTCTTTAACCGTGCCCCCAACGGACCCGCCAAGTCCCAAAACGAATCAAGACTTGGCGCCAACTACTTTTATGGGAAATCGACCTCGTGCAAATTAGAAAATCTAATACTTGGATACGGCAGACTTGGTTGAACGGCTGTCAGCCAATATCTCAAGAATACGCTTCCAGCGGGCACAACGCCCGAAATCCTTCTGCTCGATCGCCTTTTCGGCCTTCATCGCGGCGTAAAGTGGTGCCTCGGCGCCAAATTCCTTGATCAGCCAATGCGCTTCCTGCCTGGCGAGACGTTCATTGTCGTCAAACATAATTTTCCGCCTCCGAACGTTCCAGTCCGACCGCGATGCAACTGCCTATGACAAGGACGGCTCCGGCAATGGCTGTCGTCGTCAACCGTTCGCCGGACAAGGTCAGCAGCAGTGTCGAAGCGATCGGCGTGAGATAGGCAATGACAGCCACCTTCCCGCTGCCTCCCAGTTTCAGGGCCCGCGACCAGAAGTAGTAACCAAGCCCCATGGGGCCGGCACCGAGATAGAGCCCGAGGGCCAGATCCACCCCGGTGGGCCAGGCGAAGCCTTCGCGAGCGGACCATATAAGGGTCAAAGCGACGCCAACCAGCGACGATGGCAGCAACAGGCGGTCCGGCGAAGTGGCGAGCCGTCCCACCATCACCGAATAGAAAGCCATGCACAGCGCGGACCCGAATGCGCACAGATAGCCGGCGAGATCACCCTGAAACCAGGTGCGGTCGCGGCCTCCCGAAATCACCAGCGCGACGCCGACGAACCCAAGGGCCGCTGCAAGGCCCAGCAAAGCCGGACGCCGGGGATTTTCGAAGGCGATCACGACCGCGGCAACCATCAAGGGCCAGGTGTAGGCCACGAGATTGGCTTCGATCACCGGCATCGAGGCGAAGGCGATATATTGCAGCACCATGGTGCCGACCAGACCGATGAAGCCGACCGCGAGCGGCACCAGCGCGGTGCTCGCCGTGATTGCCGTGGCTTTCTCCCGGCTCATCAACCGGATGGCCGCGAAGACCAGCGCGGCCCCTGCAAATTGCAGGAACTGCACCTGCGACACCGGGTGACTGGCCAGCAGGGATTTGCCCACCAGCGCATTTGTCGACCACAACGCCACCGCGCCGGTGGCGAAGACCAGCGCGGACATCGAGCCTGATCCATGCCGAAAGAAGCGCCATGGGGCTCTATCTCTGCGTTCGACCATGATCCTGTCCGAAAACCGGCTCCCTTTCCGGATCATGGATCGTTACCATGAATCCCTGGCCCCACCCGGAACCGGTGCTTCGGCCGGGGCCGGCATCGGATGTTCCGCCTCGAACCGGCGATAGGCCGGCAGCTGATTGGTCCACACGTCCTCGGCCAGTTCATTGACCCATTCGCGGTCGTGATCGTTGTCGGCGGCAAGGTAAAACATCCTGTTGTCGTCGACATAGGGCTTGGCCACGGAGCGCTGGTTGAGCACCAGGGTGACGCGTTCGCCGAACTGGATCGGCGCCGTGCGGTGCAGGACGCCAAGGAACTGCCCGAGCGTCGCATATCTCATCTTGTGATCGATGCGCATGATACGGTTGCGCGGAATCTCGCGGCCGGATTCGAGAATGGCGCGGCCGGTCTCGGAATCATCGCAATAGATTTCGAGATGGCCGCCGACCAGCGGATCGCTGATCGACAGCGGAATGAGTTCGGTGACCGGAACGCCGTCGCAATGCCATTCGACGGCGCCATCCCTGGGATTCATGAAGGTGACGGTCGAACCGACGATCGACAGCGGATAGGGTTCCAGCTTCGTGCCCATCATGTCGGACAGTCGCTCCAGGCGCAACTTGTCGTTCAGCAACTCCTTGATTTCAGGTATGAAACGGTCGGCGCCTGTGATGAAGGTCAGATCGAGATGCTTGTGCACGGCATGGCTGGCCTTGAGCTTCAGGGCGGCCTCCTCGATCGCGGCAAGCAGTACCGGATCATAGCCATGCAGATACTGCGCAACGCCGAAGCTCGACACCTTCCAGGCGGTTTCGTGGCCGATAATGGCCTCGCGGCTCATCGCATAGCGCAATTCGGGTATCGTATGTGCGTTCATTGTACTTCTCCAAGTGGGGGCAAACACTTGGCTAACAGTCGATTAAATTAGCTCCCCCTGTAAAATTAGGAATGCTAGTGCTACCGTAAGCCAAGCTTAAGGTCGAAACCGTGCGTCTGCTCAGTCAGGTCAACCTCAATTCGCTGAAAATCGTGGAGAGTGCTGCGAGGCACGGCAATTTCACGCGTGCCGGAGAAGAACAGTTCATCACCGCATCGGCGGTCAGCCAGCGCGTCAAGAGCCTGGAGGACCAGCTGCGTTTCAAGATTTTCCAACGCGGCGGCAATGCGGTATCGCTGACACCGGAGGGCGAGACCTATGTCTCGCGCGTTCGCGAGGCGCTGGAGCGTATCGTCGCCGCCAGCATGGAAGCGACCGGGCAATCACAGGAACATGTGCTGAAAATATCCGTGCTGCCGACATTTGCCGCGCGCTGGCTGTTTCCGCGCCTGCCGCTGTTCCAGCAGCAACATCCCGATATCGTGATGCGGGTTTCGACCTCGTACGCGACGCATGAGTTCACGACTTCCGAATTCGATCTGGAAATCCGCTATGGCGACGGCCATTTCAACGGACTGCCGTCCGACCTGCTGTTTCGGGAAGACCTGACCCCGGTGTGCAACCGCAAATTGTTCCATGAGGTTCTCGGCGACAAGCCGGTATCAAAGGTGACGCCGGACGACCTCAAGCACTTCACGCTGCTGCATTCCGACACCTGCACCCAGAACTGGCAATCCTGGCTTGGTTTCGCCGGGGCCAGTTTTGTGCTCAGCGAGACCAAAAGCATCTATTTCGACTCTTGCATGATGTCCTACGAGGCGGCCAATGCCGGAATGGGTTTTGCCGTCGCCAACCGTGCCTATATGGCCAGCGACATCCGCGCCGAGAGGTTGGTCGCTCCCTTTGCCGTCCACCATCCGAACACGGCCGGCTGGTATTTCGTCTCGCCCCACAAGAGCCTTGCCGCGCGCAAGGTGCTGCGGTTCAAGCAATGGGTGATGGCGGAAGCGGCTCTGACACAGAGCCAATTGGATGGCGAAGTCACCGGCCTGGCTTCGGCGGCTGTGTAAAAATGCGGCGATAGTCCGCGCCAACCGTTCGCCGTCGAATTTAGAACGAAACCATCTGGATCAGGCGAAAGCCCTGCCCTCCTCGGTGCGCTGGAAATGCGCCAGATCCAGCGGCACTGACGGGCGACCCAGGACCGTCAGGATCATATGCGCCTGGCCGCGGTGATGGGTCTGGTGGTTGAAGACATGAGCCAGCGCGGGCGCCAGGCGTTGCGAGACGGTGCGCATGTCCGATACGGTCATATAGGTGAAACGACCCGACAGCGCCTTGTCGCTCAAGCCGCTGAGCCAGTCGATAATCCGCCGGTCCTCGGCCTCGCGCGCTGTCCTCAGGACAGGCAAGGCCCGGTACAATATAGCGTCCAATGTCGTTGGCGCGGCGCCTTCGCCGGTGAAGCGCTTCATCCAGATGCGATCGGCGGCGAGCAGGTGGTTGAGCGTGCCCATCAGCGAGCCGAAAAAGACGCCGACGTCGCGATTGAATTCCTCGTCGTTGAGATCGTCGGCGGCATCGTAGATGCGGCCATTGGCCCATTGATTGTATGCCGCAAACATCATGAAGTGCTGTTTCATTTTTTCCCGCCGGTCCGTTTCGGGTGTCGGGAGCGATACCTAGACCGCAAAGGAACCCGCGCCAATGACCATTCTGCTTTACGAACTCGTCGGGCGTGACGAGGGCCGCCCGTTCAGTCCACATTGCTGGAAGGCAACAATGGCGCTGGCCCACAAGGGGCTCGATATCTCGACCGCGCCGACGCGTTTTCTCGAAGTGCCCGCCGTTGAGGGCGGCGTTTCGAAAACCGTTCCGGTGATCCGCGACGGCGACAAGGTCGTCACCGATTCCTTTGCCATCGCGCTCTATCTCGAAGAGGCCTATCCGGATCGGCCTAGCCTGTTTGGCGGCGAAGGCGGCAAGACGATGGCGCGCTTCATCGAGCGCTGGTCGCAATCGACCATCCACCCTTACGTCACCACGGCGGCGCTCGTCGACCTTCATGCCATGCAAGACGAACAGAATGGCTCGTATTTCCGCCAGAGCCGGGAGCAGCGCTTCGGCAAGCGGCTGGAGGACGTCGTCGCCGCACGCGACGCCGGCCTGGCAACCTTCCGGGCGGCGCTGGAGCCGCTGCGCTCCATGTTGAGCTACCAGCCATTCATCGGCGGCGCCTCGCCGCTGTTTGCCGACTATATCGTCTTCGGCGCATTGCAATGGGCGCGCATCGCATCGCCGTACAAGTTGCTCGAAGACAGCGACGTGGTGGCGCAGTGGTTCACCCGCTGCCTCGACCTGCATGGCGGGCTTGGACGAAAGGTTGCGGCGGCGGCGTGACGCCGCAAAGGCCTTCTATCCGCAGGGCAGCTCGAGCCTGTCAGCCTGTTGCGAAAATCAGGGGCCGAACAGCTGACCTTACTTCGCCGCCTTACTTGGCCGCCTTCTTTGGCTTGCTGGCTTTCGGCTTGCCGGCTTTGGCGACGAGCTTTTCTTGCTTGGGCGCGGCTTTTGCCTTGCTGGCGTTAGGTGCCTTCTTGGCCGGCTTCTTGCCCACCGTCGGCTTCCCCGCATCCTCCCGGTCGACGTCGGCCGCCGCCTGATGCCAATGGCGTTCGTGCTGACCGGCCGGGTGCCCTTCTTCCTGCCAGATCTGATGTGCACGGTTGCGAATGCGCTCCTGACGATCGTCTGTCATGGTCATGTTGTCTCCATTCGGGCCGACTTCAGCGCGGCGCCGACCGGGCGACTATAGCAAGCAAACCGTTGCTGTGCAGCCGTCTGATGCCGACGGCCGACGGGATCAGCCACGGAAATACCGACCATTCCGGCCCTGCGCTGTCGCTCCGGGCGTTCGTCGTTCGGAAAGTCAAACAATTGGCTTTCCGAACGCTTGGCGGACCACGCCTCACCCCAGCTCCTCACCCCTCTCCTCACCCCTCTCCTCTGCCCTCTTGGCAATCAGCCGGGCGGCTTGTATAGAGCCCGCCACTCTCAATTCGAATTCAGACAAGGACGACCCATGGCGCTCGAACGCACTTTTTCCATGATCAAGCCGGACGCGACGCGGCGCAATCTCACCGGCGCCATCACCAGGATGCTGGAAGAGGCCGGCCTGCGCGTTATCGCCTCGCGCCGGGTGTGGATGAGCCGCCGCGAGGCGGAGGGCTTCTACGCCGTCCACAAGGAGCGCCCATTCTTCGGCGAACTGGTGGACTCCATGTCCTCGGGCCCGACCATCGTGCAGGTGCTGGAAGGTGAGAACGCCATCGCCAGGAACCGCGAAGTGATGGGCGCCACCAATCCGGCCAACGCCGCCGAAGACACCATCCGCAAGGTGCATGCGCTCTCGATCGGTGAGAACTCGGTGCACGGCTCGGATGCGCCGGAAACGGCCGCGCAGGAGATCAAGTACTGGTTCTCGGATACCGAAATCGTCGGCTGAGCCGACACTGCACGTCCATGCGAGAAGGCCGGTGTTTCGCCGGCCTTTTTCTTTGCTGGCGCTCAACTCTCGCGCACGAATCGCAGCACATCGGCATGCAGCCGATCCATATGGGTGTACATGAGGCCATGCGGCGCGCCCTCGTAAACGAGGAAACGGCAGTCCCGAATGAGCCTGGCCGACGGATGCCCGACGAGCAAGGTCGGCACGGTATTATTCGGATGGCGGCCGCTTCCAGCGCCGGGCTGCCTGGGCATCGGTTTCCTTGGCGTCGACCCAGCCGCCCTCGGAGCCGTCGGTGCGATGTTCCTTCTTCCAGAAGGGTGCACGCGACTTGAGGTAGTCCATGAGGAAGTCCGCCGCCTCGAATGCCGCCTGGCGGTGCGCCGAAGCGGCCACCACCAGCACGATGTTCTCTCCCGGCGCGATCTTGCCATGGCGATGGATGACGGTGAGGCCTTGCAGCAGCCAGCGCTCGCTTGCTTCGGTTGCGATGCGGCCGATCTCGGCTTCAGCCATGCCCGGATAGTGCTCGAGTTCGAGTGCCGAGAGCGCGCCCTGCTCGTCGCGGCACAGGCCTGAGAAGGTGACCACCGCGCCAATGTCGACGCGGCCTTGCGTCAGTGCGGCGATCTCGGCCGCGACGTCGAAATCCTGGCGCTGAATGCGCACGGTCGCTGCCAGGACGCCCGGCATGACTGTCAGCCCCCGGTCATCGGCGGGAACAGCGCGATTTCGCGCGCGCCCGATATCTTCTCGCGGTGGTCGACATGTTCCTGGTCGATGGCAACGCGGATCACGTCGGGATACTGCAACGCGTGTTCGTAGCCTTCGCCGCGCGACCGCAGCCAGCGCAAGAGGTCGGCGACCGTCTCTATGCCAGCCGGCAGTTCGACATCTTCTTCCGGCATGCCGATCCGTTCGCGAACCCAGGCAAAGTAGATGAGACGGGTCGTCATCTCACTCGTCCATGATGTGCTTGAGGCCGGCGCGGAAATAGTCGTAGCCGGTGTAGAGCGTCACGAGGGCCGCGATCCACAGCAGCACGAGACCGGTCTGCGTTGTCAGTGGGAAGACCTTGTCGCCGGCCGGCCCCGCCAGCAGGAAAGCGATGGCGACCATCTGAATGGTGGTCTTCCACTTGGCGAGCTGCGTCACCGGCACCGAGACCTTGAGTGCCGCCAGATATTCGCGCAGGCCGGAAACCAGGATTTCGCGGCACAGGATGATGATGGCCGCCCACAGCGACCAGCCGGCGATGCCGGCATGGCGGTCGGTGTCGGCCGCAAGCAGCAAGAGGCACGTGGCGACCAGCAGCTTGTCGGCGATCGGATCGAGCATCTTGCCGATGTTGGAGGTCTGCTGCCAGGCACGCGCAAAATAGCCGTCGAAATAATCGGTAACGGACGCCAGCAGGAAAATGACCAGCGCCGACCAGCGAGCGAAGTCGCTCGATTTCAGATGGCCTTCGAGAAAAAAACACAACACGACCAGCGGCACCGCGACGATACGGGCGTAGGTCAGTATATTAGGCAGGTTGAACGCGCGCTGGGCCATGTCTGGTGGACTCTTTCTGCCTGCGTACTCAAATCAGAAGCTGTTGTAGGGGGTCAACAGGCCAGATTCGACTGGCCAGTTGAAAGTGGCGAATTTTTTCAACTTTCGTGAAAATGATTGTAGACCAATTTGGCGACCTGCTCGGAAATGCCATCGACTTTTCTCAGATCCTCGATCGCGGCGCGGCTGACCGCCTTGGCGGTTCCGAATGCCAGCAGCAGGGCGCGCTTGCGGCCGGGGCCGATGCCGGCGATTTCATCGAGCGGGCTCTTGACCATCTCCTTCTTGCGGCGGGCCCGGTGCGAGCCGATGGCGAAGCGGTGGACCTCGTCGCGCAGCCGCTGGACGAAATAGAGCACGGGGTCGCGAACCGGCAATGAAAACGAGTCCCTGCCCCTGACGAAGAAACGCTCGCGGCCGGCATCGCGGTCCTGCCCCTTGGCGATGCCGATGGCGACGACCCGGTCCTCGATGCCGAGATCCGACAGGATCTTGCGCACCGCCGTCATCTGGCCCTGGCCGCCATCGATCAGAATGACGTCCGGCCATGCCGGGAAGCTGCCGGAAATGTCGTCCTCGATATCATCGCCCGCCTCGGCCGCCATCGCCTCGCCCGCTGCCGCACCCTCGGCCACGGCGACATCGCCATGCTCCTTGAGCAGCCGCGAAAAACGCCGCTCCATCACTTCGCGCATCATGCCGAAATCGTCGCCCGGCGTGATCTCGGTCGAGCGGATGTTGAATTTTCTGTACTGGTTTTTCACAAAGCCTTCCGGCCCGGCGACGACCATGGCGCCGACGGCGTTGGTGCCCATGATGTGCGAATTGTCGTAAACCTCGATGCGCACCGGCGGCTTGGCGAGGCCAAAGGTCTCGGCGAAACCGGCAAGCAACCGCGCTTGCGTCGAGGTTTCGGCCAGCCGACGGCCGAGTGCCTCACGCGCATTCTGCAGGGCGTTGTCGGTCAGGTCCTTCTTCTCGCCGCGCTGCGGCACGGAAATCGCCACCTTGCGGCCGGCGCGGGTCGAGAGCGCCTCGGCCAGCAGTTCCTGGTCCTCGACGGTCTGCGACAAGAGAATGGCACGCGGTGTCGGCTTGTCGTCATAGAACTGCGCCAGGAACGAGCCCAGCACTTCCGATCCCTCCAGCGCCGGATCGGCCTTCGGGAAATAGGCACGGTTGCCCCAGTTCTGGCCGGTGCGGAAGAAAAACACCTGGATGCAGACCTGGCCGCCTTCCTGGTGGATGGCGAACACATCGGCCTCGTCGACGGTCGCCGGGTTGATGCCCTGATGGCTTTGCACGTGCGACAGGGCCGCCAGTCGGTCGCGATAGATGGCGGCGCGCTCGAAATCGAGGTCTTGCGAAGCCTGCTGCATGGCGGCCGAAATCTCGGTCTTCACCTTCTGGCTGCGGCCGGACAAAAAGTCCTTCGCTTCGGCGACCAACTCGGCATAACCCTCATGCGAAATTTCGCCGGTGCACGGACCCGCGCAGCGCTTGATCTGGTAGAGCAGGCATGGCCGCGTGCGGTTCTCGTAGAAAGAATTGGTGCAGCTTCTGAGCAGGAAGGCGCGCTGCAGGGAATTGATGGTGCGGCCGACGGCACCGGCCGAGGCAAAGGGGCCGAAATAGTCGCCCTTGCGCGACCGCGCGCCGCGATGCTTGTAAATGCCGGGCGAGACATGGTCGCCGGTCAAAAGGATATACGGGAACGACTTGTCGTCCCGCATCAGCACATTGAATCGCGGCCGCAAACGCTTGATGAGATTGGCTTCGAGCAGCAGCGCCTCGATCTCGGTGCGGGTGACGACGAATTCCATCGTCGACGTCTCGCGCACCATGCGGCCGATGCGGTTGGTGTGGAATCTGCCTTGCGCGTAGTTGGTGACACGCTTCTTCAGGCTGCGCGCCTTGCCGACGTAGAGCACGTCGCCGGCGGCGTTCATCATCCGGTAGACGCCGGGCGCATTGGGCAGCCGCTTGACCAGTGTCTGAATCACCTCGGCGCCGACCATGCCTTCGGCGTCGCCTGCATGCGGCGTCCAGTCGATGGCCGTGAAGGCGACATCCGGGCCAACCGGTTCGACGATCTCCTCCAGTGCCTCGTCCTCGAGGTCGATTTCGGGAGGAAGATCATCAGCGCCGCCGCGCACCTTGTTCTTGTGATCCAAAGGACTCATTCCGCCATGCCTGTCACATCGGGCGTCTGCCATGCAAGATGCTGGCCGCCGTCGAGCGCGATCATCTGACCGGTGACCGAGCGCGCGTGCCAGAGATAGCGGATGGTGGCGCCGAATTCCGGCAATTCCGGGCCGCGCCTCAGAATGAGGCCAGCGACCTGCGCGTCAAAATCCGAATCGTCCTGGCGCACGTTCTTCAGCGTCGGGCCTGGCCCGATCGCATTGACGCGGATGCGCGGCCCGAGCGCCTGCGCCAACATCTGCGTCTGCGTCCACAATGCCGATTTCGATAGCGCATAGGAAAAATAGCGCGGCGTCGGCCGCCAGACGCGCTGGTCGATGATGTTGACGATCAGCCCGTCCTGCCCTTCCGGCAAGGAACGGGCGAAGTTCTGCGCCAACAGCGCCGGGGTTTTCAGGTGAATGGCAAAATGGCGGTCCCAGGCGCGCCAGTCGAAATCCTCGACGGAATCATCGACGAAGAGCGAAGCATTGTTGACCAGCAGCGAGATTGGGCCCAGCGCGGCCTCCGCCTGGCCGACAAGGTCGCCGACGGCATCCATGTCGGTCAGGTCGGCCGCAACCACGGCGGCACGCCCGCCCGACCGGTTGATCCCCGCGGCCAGTGCATCCGCCGCATCGTGCGAGCGATTGGAATGGATGGCGACCGCAAAGCCATGGCTGGCAAGGTCCTCGACAATCGCCTTGCCGATCCGTTTCGCCCCACCGGTCACCAGCGCCACGGCAGTGGCTTTGCTCATATGTGTCAATCCTCAATTTCGGCCCGAAAACGCGACGCCGACGAAATATGGCCCGGCATGCGTTAAACGGCGTTCGCACCTGGGGCAACATTGTGGCGAAGTGCCCAGTTCGACGTGCCGGGCCCTCTTGGACTCGCAACCGCCGGACCGCAATATAGGTCGCTGGAGTCCTTGCACCAAGCCGCGTGCAGCGCAGCACGAACTTGCTGCTGACATTTCGCTGTTGCGAAGATGCAACGTCAAGGTTCTGCCTCATTCGCGCCGGGGAATGACCCAAGTTCAGGTTCGGTTCAGCCGCATTTTGACACGACATTTGGAACCGACGAACGCCAGATCCGTTTCACCCCCCGGACGGGTCGATGGCGATCGTGAGAAACAAGCCTGTGTCCTGTGGCTTAAGGAGTAAAGAACAATGCAAGCCAATCTCAAATTCGCACGGCCGCTGGCTGTTGCGCTCGGGCTCTTCGCCCTCGGTGGTACCGCTTATGCCGCGGACGTCGTTTCGGAAGAGCCGCCGGCACCCGCTCCGGTTGCCGAACTTCCGGTCGCCTCGTGGGCCGGTCCCTATGCCGGTATCAACCTTGGCTACGGCTTCGGCGGCAAGACCAAGGAAAAGGATCTCGGCTTCTCGACCGACACCAAGGGTTTTGTCGGCAGTGTCTTCGGCGGCTATCAGTGGCAGCAGGAGAACTTCGTGTACGGCGGTGAAGCCGAACTCGGCTACAACGGCGTCAAAGGCGACGATAACTTTATCAACTCCAAGGGCGGCTTCGAAGGCTCGCTGCGCGCTCGTCTCGGCTATGCCGTGACCCCGGAAATCCTGCTCTATGGCACCGGCGGTCTCGCCGGCAAACACCAGAAGGTCGAGGACTCCGCCATTCCTGCCAGCGACACCGCCACCATGCTCGGCTGGACCGCTGGCGTCGGCACCGACATCAAGCTGACCGACAATGTCTTCGGCCGCGTCGAGTATCGCTACACCGACTTCGGCAGCAAGAGCTTCGACGGTATCGGCAAGGTCAAGGCGACGGACAACCGCGTCACCTTCGGCCTCGGTATGAAGTTCTAAGTCGTTCAAGCCACGACACGAAAAGCCGGGCCTCGCGCCCGGCTTTTTTGTGCCGATCGCTCAGGCCGGAACCGCGGACTTCAGCTCCGGGAATTTTTCGTCGAAACGCGCCGCCCAGCGGGTCAACCGGCCGCGCCCCTTCTCCCACCGTCCGCCAAAGCGGAGCGAGAGATAGCCGAGGCAGGCACGCAATGCCAACTGACCTGCCGTGATCTTCTTCGGCAGCTTTGGCGGATTGGCGTTGAGCAGATCGAGTGCCGCCGTGATCTTCGCCCACTGCCGATCGAGCCAGGGCTGATAGACCATCTCTTCAGGCCGGGTGCGGCGTTCGTAGACCATCGACAGCGCGCAATCGCAGATACCGTCGGCCAGCGCCTCCAGCACTTCCGCTTCCAGACGCTTGTCGGGATTGCGTGGAAACAAGACGTTCTTCGAAATCCGGTTGAGGTGCTGGGTGATGGCGCGGCTGTCGTGAACCGAACGGCCATCGTCGAGCACCAGCACCGGGATCTTGCCGAGCGGATTGGCGCCGATCAGTTCGGCCGGCCTGTCCTCGGTCTTGACCGGCACCTCATGGAGGGCGATTCCGGCATAGGCCGCTGCCATCCTTACCTTGGAGCTGTAGGGAGAGGCGGACGCGTAGAGCAGCTTCGGCATGATCGGTTTCCTGTTTGCAAACATCCAGTGTTGACCGCAGGACTGTCGCGATCAATTGCCAGAGTGCAAAAAAACAGCGGCCAGAAACCGGCTGCGGTTTCCGCCTTGGCATCACGACAAGCCTGATGCCGGTACTCTGGAAAGTATCAGCAGGCCACGACAAAAAGTCGCCCGATTCGAACGTGCGCCTACACTTCTCTGGCACCCACGCTTCGCAGGCGCTAAGCGTCACGCCGATACATTCGCCAACCACCGCGAGGAGCAAAAAAGTTGGGCGAGCGAGGCAGCCAACCGGCGCCTCGCTTTGCTTGCCCCTCGGCCCCTTCCCGACGCTCAGCCCAGAGGGCTGAACCCGTTGCCGAACATGCTCCGATCCAGAGCGTCCTTGCCGGATCCCGAAGGACACGCGACGCCCCAACGATCCGTCTACTTCTTGGCCGGAGCCTTCGCCTTCGCAGGCGCTGCCTTTGCCTTCGGCGCTGGGGCTTTCTTCACCGCCGGCTTGGTCGCGGCGGCGGCTGCTTTGGCAGCTGGCTTGGCCGCCGGCTTCTTGGCCGGTGCCGCTTTTGCTGCCGGCCTCGCCGCGGCTTTCGCGGGAGCCGCCTTCTTGGCAGCGGGTTTGGCTGTGGGTTTGGCCGTCGCCTTGGCAGCAGGCTTCTTGGCCGGCGCCGCTTTCGCCGCCGCTTTCGCGGGCGCCGCCTTCTTCACTGCCGGCTTCACGACAGTCTTGGCCGCCGCCGGTTTCTTGGCCGGCGCCTTCGCTGCCGGCTTTGCCGCCGCCTTGGCAGGCGCTGCTTTCTTCACTGCTGTTGCGGCCTTCGCCGCGACTGCTTTTGCGGGTGCTTTCTTTGCCGGTGCCTTGGATGCCGGCGCTTTAGATGACTGCTTAGCCATGTCATGCCCCTTCACGTTATGCCGATGGCCGTGAATGACCCCGGCGCGCAATGCATATCTGACTCGCGTCTCGCTAGCCAGCGAAGCAATGGTATGATTTTCTCAACTTAAATTTTAGTTGCGATCCACACACAATCACACTCATCATCGCAAAAATCCGCTGCTGATCTTCTGACGTCGCCAGCAAATCGATACCGGCATTCCCGATGCGATCTCGCCATCAAGATCCGAAGATTAGCGAGCGGCTTCACGCGTGATCCTTGGCCGTGAACATCATAACCCGCCGCGTCATCGAAGCGATCATCTTTTGCAGGCGCGCGGTTCGCGCGGATCACGAGCGCGATGCGACGGTCGATCTGAAGATCACCTTGTCAAGCATGGCTTGAGCATCGGCTTTCCGACTGACAGAATACTCTGTAGAACAGAGTATTCTGTATGAGATGCGATTGCGCCGTCGGTTTCGGCCATACAGAAGCAAATGGCACCGCAAAATCGCCAAGCCATATGGCGACAACCCAAGGCTTTGCCGCATTGGAGCCTGTTGATGAGCGCCGATGACATTATCCACCAGAGTACACGGCTCAGGATCATGGCCGTCCTGAACATGCTGGAAAGGCGCGAGACCCTGGAGTTCGTCCAGTTGAAAGCCATGATCGAAGTCACCGACGGCAATCTCGGAGCACATCTCGATACGCTGGCCAGAGCTGGCTATGTCGATATTGAAAAGCTTTTCGTCGGACGCCGGCCGCAGACACGGATCAGGGTCACGACGGCCGGGCGGCAGGCCTTTCGCGGTCACATTGCCTTTCTTCGCAAGATCATCGATCAGGCAGAGGCAACGCGTCGCAGAAAATAGCAAAGCGACGAGCCTTGGTTCACCGCCTCACGATACGGCGAGCCGCCCGTCGACAGTTCGACGGCGGCGGAATTGCCGCGTGTTTCGACAAGGAGCGCGTTGTCATCACGGCTGATAGCCGAGACAGATGGCGCCGAGCGCGACGCCGGCGCAGGCGCCGACCCGCCGGGGCGTCAGCGTCTCGCCTGCGCCCCCTTCAGGCCGCAGGCGCGAAAAAGATCGGAAGGAGAACGAGGTGCGTTCAGCGCAGGACGCGGCAACGGCCGTTATAGACCATCCAGCGATCGAAGCCCGAGACGCAGAACTCGACATTGTCGCCGATCGAGGCAAAGCCCTGGCCTTCCTCGATCAGATAGAAGATCGATCGGTCCCGGCCATCCGACAGGCTGACGGTTGCCCGGCAATAGTGACGACCGATCGGCCATTCCTCGCTCGCCTGCTGATAACGGTGCTGGCGAATGTCGCGAAAATCGGTAATGGCGACGTCGGGCAGATGGGGCACGTGATGCACCTGGTAGGAGAACCGATGCGTGATCTTGCTCAGCACCCATGTCTCGCCACAGATGCTGCCATCGTCCTCAGTATAGACGCCGAGGTCGGCCGCCTGGACCGCCCGGGTGACACCGAGAGGCGCGGCAAGGGGCGTGCAGAGCGAAATCAGGGCAGCAAGTGCGGATTTGGCGAAGCGAGTCATGGCAGCCTCTCAAGGTCGATTGCGCGCACTGTGCGGATTCGCTCGGCGGCGGTCAAGCGGTTGCCGAAACAATGGTTTCCAGAAACCGGCGCCGGGCAATTGCTGTAAGCAGCAACCCGCAGGAAACGGCTAAGTTCCCCACGGACTGATCGTGCGGTCGTAAGGAACGCGGCGATCGAAACGGGCTATTCCGGCGGCGGGACCTGCTCGCCGGCCAGCCATTCCAGCGACCAGTGGGCCGGCTTGCCCACGGCGAGCAATTTGTGCAGTGCCGGCAGTATGGTTCGCAGCTCGCCTTCCAGCGTGAAGGGCGGATTGACCACCACCATGCCGGTGCCATCGAGGCTGGGATCGGAAGAGGCCGGCCTGATCTCGAATTCTATGTCGAGGATTTTCGAGATGCCGGATTGCTTCAGCGCTTTCCTGAAGGCGATCACCGCCTTGCGGTCCTTGATTGGATACCACAGCGCGTAGATGCCGCTGGGCCAGCGCCTGTGCGCCTTCACCAGCCCGTCGACGAGGCGGCCGAACTCACCCTCTTCCTCGAAGGGGGGATCGATGAGCACCAGGCCGCGCTTTTCCTTCGGCGGCAGGTGCGCTCCGAGCGCAAGCCAGCCGTCCAGTTCCATCACCTTTGTCTGAAAATCGCCGGCGAACTCGATCTTCAGCCTGGCGGCTTCTTTCGGGTGCAGTTCGATCGCCGACAACCGGTCCTGCTTGCGCAGGAGATTGCGCGCGAGCAGCGGCGAGCCCGGATATTTCTTTACGCCGCCCTCCGGATTGAGCGAGCGCACCGCCGCCAGATAAGGCGCCAGCAGCGCCGCCGCCTTCGCATCGAACGCGGCATCTATCAGCCTGCCGATGCCGCCCTGCCACTCGCCTGTCTTGTGCGCTTCGAGTGACGACAGATCGTAGCGGCCAATGCCGGCATGGGTGTCGATGACGCGAAACGCCTTGTCCTTCTGCTTCAGGTAGTCGAGCAGGCGCGTCAGCACGACATGCTTGACGACATCGGCAAAATTGCCGGCGTGGTAGGCGTGGCGATAGTTCATGTGGGACCCCTGCCCCAACGTGGCGGCGGCGGCTGCGAATTCGGATTTTCCGGTCGCCCGCCAGCAGAACGCAAGGACAGCAAGAAACCGATCAGGCCGACCGCCATCAGCGAGAAGCCTATCGGCCGCGCGCGGCCGTCGATTTCTCGGCCACCGGAGCGCAAGACAAGGTCGACCGCTCGCATCGGTATGTCCTCGGCATCGCCCGGGCCGACCGTGAAGACGTAAGCGCCAGGGCTGACGGTGGCGATCAGGCCAGCCTCGTCGCGAAAGATCTTGTCGGGCAGTTGCGGGCTGGCCTGGCGCGGATTGTCCACATGGTTGAACTGCAGCGTCGAGGCAAGCACCGTGCGGCCATTGGTGGCCGCGGTCAGCGTCAACACAGTGCGCTGCTGCGAAACGATGCGTTCGGCCCTCGCGGTCAGGTCCACCAGCACCCGCACCGGCGCATCGCGATCCCTAAGCGATACGGTCAACGGCTTGAATCGGCCCTGCTCGTAGACCCGCCAGGTGCCGATTTCGCGGCCGGAAAAATTGGCCGTCGCCCAGGGATAGATGAGACCGATGCCGGTGCCGGCCAACAGGATCAGGACGAAGAGAAAGCGCATTCAGGCGGTCACCTTGCAATCAAACCCTGCCGGACGGTCGGCTTATATCGGCGCCGTCGCGCAGGCGTTCCATTTCGTCCAGCAGCATGTCGAGGCCGAGTTCGAAGGTCTTGTCGAATTCGGCGGCGCCAAAAAAGCGCCCGGCCTCCACGACGTTTGGATAGTCCCTGGCCAGTTGCTCGTCGCTGACCGTGTTCACCGCGGACGGGCCTCTGGAATAGCCCGCGTTCTCGTCCAGCACCGCGCCCATCAGATAATAGCCCACGGCGCGGAAGAGCCGCGCACTGAGTTCCGCGTCGAAGCCGCCATCCTTGAACAAGCCGATAATGCCGTTCAACCAGGCAAGGCAAGTCGGCGAATTCATCCGGTAGGTAACGATGAGAGTGGAATAGGCGGGATGCTCGCGGCCGATGCGGCGGAAATCGTCGACGGCAACACGCATTCTTTGCCGCCAGGGAAGGCTGGTGTCAGGCACTTCAAGGGCGCCGATCAGCCGGTCGATCAGCGCCTCGTGCAGATGCGCCACCGAGGGAAAGTGATGATAGATGCTCATGGCCTCGCAGCCGAGCGCGGCGGCGAGCTTGCGCATCGAAAAGCCGGAAAGGCCCTCCCTCTCGATCACCTCGAAAGCCGCGTCCTCGATCATTTCGCGCGACAGACGCCCGCGCGCTCTCTGTTTCGTGATTGGCTGATCCATAGCGCCGCTTGACAACTTACAGTGTAAGGTTCATTTTCGCCGTCACCTTACATCGTAAGGCTAACAAAGACCAGAGGAGAAAACCATGTCGTACCATCGCATCGTCAAATCCGTGCAGTCTTCATCCCAGCATGTGTTCCTGTCCGCCGCAGCAGCCTGTGTCCTGTCGCTTGGCTCCGCACCTGCCCATGCCGACGACTATGATGCAACCCTCAAGGACATACAGTCGACCATGGGCGGCGTCCCAAGCTTTGTAAAACAGTTTCCCAAAACCGGTCTGCCCGGTGCCTGGGCCGAGGTCAAGGCCATCGAGCTCAGCGACAAGACGGCGTTGCCGCCCAAGGTCAAGTCGCTGATCTCCTTGGCCGTGGCGGCGCAGATTCCTTGCACCTACTGCATCTGGTCGGACACGCAGGACGCCAAGCGCGCCGGCGCTACCGACGAGGAGATCGAGGAAGCCGTGGCGATGGCGGCGCTGACGCGCCACTGGAGCACTATCTTCAACGGCATGCAGGTCGATTTCGACACATTCAAGAAGGAAATGGGCGGGCAGTAAGCCCGCCGGCAAGAAGGAAATGGGCGGGCAGTAAGCCCGCCGGGCGGGCAGTCCCGACGGGAGTAACATAGCCAAGCTGGAGCACGGCGCCGCGTCAGGAGCGGCCTGCCACACGACAACAGGCGTCCCTGTTTTGTGGTTGCCTGAACGAGATGGCCCGCTGAGAAACGGACCATCTCGACCATTTTTGCGGCCCGCGCGCCAGTGCGGCGGTCAACCTGGATGCGTGGTCGCGCCATGGACAGCAGCTAGCCTATGCCCTCAAATGCCATTGCCGAGATGGCCGGCATTCCACTATGACTTCGATGCGCCTGCAGGCGAGAAGGGGATGTCGACTCATACCTTGGCGGATGAGGGACCTCGATGCACAGAGGACACGGGCGGCCCGACAGAGAGAAATCGGCGTTAAAAGTCATTCCTGCGGGCCGATTCTGCCTTCTGATTTTGACTCTTGGTCTGCTCTGCGCCGCTGCCAGTTGCGACGTGGATTTCGTCCGCAGAGAGATACTGGCAAAGTATTCACGGCCAAGCGTTTATGTCTGCAGTCCCAGCGGATTTGGGCAGCAATCTCATTGCAACCTGAAGATTTGACGCCTTCTGAATCGCTCTTCATTTCAGACAGTGCCCAGGGGCTACCCACCCCAATGATCTCACAAGGACACTCCGCCCTGTTCCTCGACATCAGGCTTTTGATGGCACCCGAGAAGAGATCGCGGCAGCCTGTGAAATTTGCTTGGATCGAGCCAATATGCTGATTCAAAATGAAGAACCCCGGCCGTGGCCATCCGCGCCCGCGCCGGGAACGCGTCGGCCATGATTAACCAATGGCAAACACAATTGGTTAAGGAATCTCTAATTTAGTTGACTTGAATTTTCACAGGTATGTTTTCAGGGCGTTGGGATGTGCAATTTGGGCGAGCAATCGGCGATGATGGCATGGGGCGCGTGATCGCGATCTTGGGGCGCATGGACTGCTGAACGGCAGATACAAGCCGGGCGGCAGCGGCCTCGTAACTCAGCTAGTGACAAGCGCACATCAGTGATGGCGATCCGCGGATGCGGAGATTGCCGCGTTTAAGGACGTGGCCGGGCAGTGCTTTGCCCTGCCCGGCGGTAGCGTGTGCGGTGCGTGGAGGAAAGCATGAGTAAGGTCATCAAGGTTCTGAAACTTGGTTCCAGAAACGATCAAAGGGGCAACGGCAACGACCATAACCGAGGCCGTGCGCTGGTCGCTGGAGGCGCGGGCTTCCTAGGATCGCATTTGTGCGAACGACTTTTGCAGGACGGATACGACGTCGTCGCACTGGACAATTTCCATACCGGCAAAAGATACAATCTCAATACGCTGCTGCGCGATCCGAGATTCAGCTGCATGGAGCACGACATCGTCGATGCATTGCCTTTGGACCTTCGGTTCGACGAGATCTACAATCTAGCCTGCCCTGCTTCTCCGCCACATTATCAGGCAGATCCGATCCATACCTTCAAGACCAGTGTGCTTGGCGCGCTGAACCTGTTGGAACTCGCGCGTCGGAACAATGCCAAGATATTCCAGGCCTCGACTTCCGAGGTCTACGGCGATCCGTTCGTGCACCCGCAGCCCGAAAGCTATTTCGGCAATGTGAACACGCACGGACCGCGCTCCTGCTACGATGAAGGCAAGCGTTCGGCCGAAACCCTTTTTTTCGACTATTCGAGGACGTATGGCCTCGATATTCGCGTAGCCCGTATCTTCAACACCTACGGTCGTCGCATGCAACCCGATGACGGGCGCGTCGTCTCGAACTTCATCGTCCAGGCGTTGCGTGGCGAAGACCTGACCGTCTATGGCAGCGGCCTGCAGACCCGCTCCTTCTGCTACGCCGACGACCTGATCGAGGGTTTCATGCGGCTGATGAATGCGCCGAGTGCGCCTGCCCATCCGGTCAACCTCGGCAATCCCGGCGAATTCACCATCATGGAACTCGCGACACTGGTTGTCAGCTATACCAACTCCAGATCGAAAATCGTGCATCGGCCATTGCCGATCGACGATCCCAGACAACGCAAGCCGGATATTTCCTTCGCCAGGAGCAATCTTGGCTGGGAGCCGAAGATCAGTCTGGCCCAAGGGCTCGCGCATACCGTCGACTATTTCGACGCCCTGCTCTACGGGAGCCGGATTACCAAAGGGGCCGCGGCTTCATGAGCCAGCCGGCAGTCCTGGTGACAGGGGGAGCCGGCTTTATCGGCAGCCATACGTGCAAGCTGCTTGCCGCGGCCGGTTATCTGCCGGTGGCATTCGACAACATGTCCCGCGGCAATCGGAAATCCGTCGCCTGGGGTCCGCTTGTCGTCGGCGACATCCGCGACCGGGATGCATTGCAGGCGGCGATCGAAGCCTATCGGCCCGCATCCATCATACACTTCGCGGCGCTTGCTTATGTTGGAGAGTCCGTCGGTCAGCCGGCCGAATACTATTCCACCAATGTCACGGGCACCATCGCCGTACTCGACGCCGCACGCGCGCATTCGATCGAGAACATCATCTTTTCCAGCAGTTGCGCAACCTACGGCGTTCCGGAAGCACTGCCTATTCGTGAGACCTCTTCGCAAAATCCGATCAGCCCGTACGGGCGCACCAAGCTGATAGGCGAACAGATCATCAGCGACTATGCCAACGCATACGGAATGAAGTTCGCCATCCTGCGCTACTTCAATGCCTGCGGGGCCGATCCCGACGGGGAGCTCGGCGAGTGGCATTCGCCGGAAACGCATCTGGTTCCCAGGGTGCTGATGGCGGCGTCAGGCATCATCGACGAGGTGGAGGTCTTCGGCACGGATTATGAGACATCGGACGGGACTTGCGTGCGCGACTATATCCACGTCAGCGATCTGGCCCGCGCCCATTTGAAAGCTCTTCAACATTTGGAGGGCGGGGGACAAAGCCTGGCGGTCAACCTCGGCACCGGGCGAGGCGTGTCCATCAAGGAGATTGTCCAGGCGGTCAGCCGGATGACTTCAAGACCGGTTCCGGCCGTCTTCAGGGCCCGGCGCCCGGGAGATCCGGCCGAACTCTATGCCGATCCGAGCAAGGCGCGCGCGCACCTTGGCTTTGTGCCGCAGCTTTCCGACATCGACACGATCGTCAGGACCGCCGCCCCATTCTTCGGGCTGCGGACGAAACCGATGATACTGCCACCAAGCGACGGCGCGGTAGCGGTCGCTGCTCGATAGATCAGAGATAGCGCGGGTGGCAGCTTGCGCGTTGGCCAAATCCGCTGGGGCTGCAGATGTAAGGCGAGCCTCCTAACAACGCACCTTCATCGACAGGACTGAAAGCGACCTTCACGGGTCCCGTTGTGCGGATCGCGATCGGCGGTGGCGGAGCAAAAGCGTAAGTTCTTTCAGTGGTGCGGATAGTCCTTGTCATCAGCACCTCAGGCTCGATCCTGAGCGAACGCACGATGTATCCAGCCTGGACCGGTCGGACTGAAGGCTTGCTCCGGAGCGGATGCGCGACCGGTGCAATGAGGACGGAACCGGTTCTGGTCGTATCCATCCCCTGACATCCTGCAACCAGAGAGGTCATCGCCACCACAACAATAGAGAGAGCTTTCTTGCTTAGGCGAGAAGCGCCCATTGCGGAATTGTTCCCCATGTGTCCCTTGCCTTTGAGTATAAGCTGGGGCGCGTTGCGACACCTGCGCCGCTTCACGCCGTTTCAGTGACCACTCGCACATCACACACAAATATTAGACATCACTAATTATTAAATTTCATGAAAACCATATGGTGTTGGATCCATCGTCTTGTCGTTCTGTCAGAGAGAAGTGATTGCGCCAATCGGCGGTCGATGCGCCGACAATTCCAGCCGGACTGCTCAGCGTTTTATAAGCGATTCGCAAGCTTCTTCACAGGCCTGGCAAAAGCGGCCTGCCTGAATCCGCCCCTCCGGACACGCCGTCACCGATGTGGTATCGGGAGGGGCCAACGGAGCCAGGAACGGCGCCTGCCGCGGCGAATAGGATCCGCCCGACCTGCTGTAAGCTTCTGATTTCGTGCATGTCGTTGTCCCGGAACCGAGGACACTTCCGAGCGATATGCATCAGTTCTTGGAGTCGATCAACTTGCGGGCCTCTTCGAACCGCGCGGCCTTGGTATCACCAGATTCGAATTTTCGGTATTCGTCGGAAGGACCTTCGGGAGTTCGTTTGAAACTGTACCATTCTCCGTGCGGATCCTTGCGTTGCTCGATCGTTCCATCCTTGATTCGGTGGCTGTAGCAGGTGCGGCGCTGTTTGCCCTTGTAGCTGTTGGACCGCCAAGCGACATCCATGCACATCTTGCCGTCTTTGGTCACCAGCCACCTGCCCTCTGCGACAGACGCTGAATCCTGCCCCGACGTCCAGGCCTCAAGGCGCCGATTGCCCTTCGCGAAATAGGCCGCTCCATTTTCCCATATCCATGTGCGATCGGCATACAGAAGCTGCAGCTCATAGGCAGTTGGAACAGTGGCGGCAATTGGAGCAAGAGCGCTATCCGCTTTTGCAGGTGCGCTGTCCTTGGCGGCAGCCGCGTGGGACGTTCCCGGGAGGGCCACCTGGCCGCAGAGGGCCAGGACAAACAGGAGCAGCGTGAAACGTGCGGACCGACGACGTTCCCTGCGCCGCAGACGATCTACGCCATGCGGCGGCGACCTGGTCGGAGCTATCGGTACAATCAGCGTTGGCATGTCTGTGCGGCCCAGGGCAGCGCTATCGGCGCGACAGCCTTTGCGAATTATTTAACAGCCGCGGGAGCTGCGATGTCAACTTTCGCGGCGCCCGCTGTCGCCAAAATTAAGGATTGCGTCGTATACTCCCTCGCCTTTGACAATCGCGCGCAAAAGCAACATCCGCAGACGTCAGAGAGGACGCGGTTCCAAATGGGCGACGATCCGGAATTGAATCAGGCCGAGGTTCAGCAATACCTGCAGCAGCCGATCGCTCGGGACCCGGCTGCTCGCAATTACCTGAACCTCGACACGGCGATCTTGCTGGGGATCCTGTTCATCGCGGTCGTGTTCAGGTTCCACAACATAACCTTGCCGCTGGTCGACGCTTTCAGCTGGCGCGAGACAAGCACGGCAATGATGGCCGACAATTTTCAACAGCGCAGCGGGAACATCTTCTTCCCGGAGGTGAGTTGGACCGGACCCGGCCCGAGTTATCAGGGCCGCGAGTTCCAGATCGTCAGCTATCTGACCGCCCTGCTCTACCAACTCTTCGGCTGGCACGACTGGTTTGGCCGCGTGGCTGCGGCCTTCTTCGGTCTGGTGACGGTGTTTTCGCTGCACAGGTTGACGGCGCTATGCTGGGGCCAAACGCATGCCCATGCGGCGGCGCTCGCCTACGCGCTGATGCCGGCGGCGATCATGATCGACAGCTCGTTCCTGCCCGATCCGTCGATGCTGGCACTGGTAACAACAGGCGTCTGGCTGTTCGCCAAATACTGGGCTGGCGGCAGCCGATGGCTTTTGCCGCTCGCCGCCGTCAGCTTCACGCTCGGTGCGCTGGCAAAGCCGCCGGGCGTGGCGGCGGGCGCCGTCATCTTCTACCTGATGGTGCGCTGGATTCTGCAGAAGAAACGACGGCAGGCGGCCGAGGTCTTCCTGTGGGGATTTTTGAGCCTGGCCATCATCGGCGCCTATTTCAGCTGGGCCATCTATCTCGGCCGCAGCTATCCACCCTATCACGTCGCGGGCAGCGGCTACATCTGGAACTCCGGATTGTGGACGTTCGTCAATGATGGCTTCTACTTCAAATCCGTGTGGAACACCTCTGTCTGGTGGTTCTACGGCTATCCGTTCATGGCGCTGATCGCGGTCGGTTTCTGGATACCGCCCGGACCCGCCGAAGACCCGACGCAGCGCACCCTTTCGGCCATTCCCTATATTTGGCTGGGTGCGGCCATGATCGTCTACCTGGCGGCGGCGCGCGAAATCACCAGCAACCCCTGGAATTACCACATTTTCCATGTGCCGTTCGCGATGTTCTGCGGCCGCGGCGCGCTTCTTCTGGCAACGTTTGCATCGGGAACCGTTCTGTCGCCGGTCGTGCTGCGTTCGATCTGTATCGTTGTCGTGACCCTCGTGTGGTCGACCTTTCCTCTCGTGAGGACAATGAAGGCGCCGGTCGCGATGAACGGCAAGCTGCTCGGCGAGGAGTTGGCGCGGTTGGCGCAACCGGGCGACCTCGTCGTGGCCATCGCGCCGGAGGTCGGCGATCCCGTCGCCGTCTACTACAGCAGGGCACGCGGCTGGGTGTTCCCGCCTGGCGGAGGCGATGTCGAATGGTCGAAATTCGTCGCGGACGACGCCACCGCGATCGCTCAGCTCGAGGAGTTGCGCGGTCAAGGCGCGGATCTGTTCGGCACGGCCAAGAACGCTGCCGACAATCAGGACCAGTTGTTCATCGAGCATCATGGGGGGGTCGTCGACTATCTGGACAAGACCGCAACCAAGCTTGTGGATTCGGATGCTTTGCTGGTCTATAGGATCACCCGTCCATGAGAGCTGCGACAGCTGTGGGCCTTGACAGGATATGGCCCGACGGCTCAGCGGCCACGCATCCGCCCCGCGGAAGGCCGGCAAGGCGGTGGGCCAGGCGAACTGCCCCAGGATGACGTCTTGGACGTTCATTCGCCACGATGCCACCGCTGAAACTCGGTGGTGAAAACCGGCGGAGAATTGGTTGAAAAGAGCAATCTCGATAATCGTGACGCTGGCCCTGCTGGCCTGGCTGGCAAGCGACTCGCGCTGGCGGACGGTCGGCGATGCCTTCGACCGCATCACGCCAGCTACGTTCGCGGTGGCGACGATCGCCTTTTTCGTCACCTATGTCTTGCGTGCGCTACGCGTCTGCGACGAGTTCCGCGACGAGGTGAATGGCCGTTTCGGAGCCTGCCTGCGCGTCATTCTGATCCACAATGCGATGATCAACGTCGTACCCTTCCGGGGCGGCGAGACGGCCTTTCCCTTGCTCCTGCGCCAGGTCTTCGGCGTGCCGATCATGCGCGCCAGCGCCTCGCTGCTGTGGTTCAGGCTGCAGGACGCTTTCGTCGTCGGCGTGCTGGCGCTGGCGGTATGGCCGGGCCTGCATGCGGCGATAAAGATCGCTGGGATCGCCGCCTTGATCGCTGCCGCCTGGTACCTGCCGCGCTGGGCGCGCGCGCCGCATGACTGGGCCGGACGCGGCAGGATCGTGGCGAAGCTCGGCCTGCTGCGCGACACCTTCACCGAGGCGACCGGGCGCTCGCGTTACGGCTGGTGGTGGACGATCGCCAACTGGTCGCTGAAGCTCGCCGTGCAGGGATGGCTGCTGGCCCTGATACTGGGAACATCCTTCACGACGGCCTTTCCAGGCGTCGTCGGGGCCGAAGGCGCCGCAATATTGCCGGTGCAAGGCGTCGCCGGCTTCGGCACTTATGAAGCGGGAGCGGCGGCGGCGCTGCTCACATCCGGAATTGCGATGAAGAGCGGTCTGCAGGCGGCACTGGCGCTGCACCTGTTCATCTTCTGCTCGGCTATCGCCACCGGCGCTATAGCCTGGCTGTTTCCCTCGAAATCGACGCTGCCAGGGACTCCGGCCGTCGGACCTGCAAGGAAGCCATCCCAATGAACATATTGCCCATCCCTGCTTCGGGGCTGCCTGATGGCGCGGTGATGCCGGACCATACGCTGTCCATCGTCGTGCCCATGTACAACGAGGCCGAAAACGTCGAGCCGCTGCTGACGCGGATTCACCAGGCGATGGAACGCTACGAGCAGCCGTGGGAGGTCGTGCTGGTCGATGACGGCAGCACCGACGCGACGGTGAGCGAGATCAGGCGCCTGGCTGCGCATTATGGCCCGCATGTGCATGCGGTCGAACTCGTGCGCAATTACAAGCAGACCGCCGCGATGCAGGCCGGCATCGACGCGGCGCGCGGCGATGTCATCGCCACGATCGACGGCGACCTGCAAAATGATCCCTTCGACATCCCGCGCATGGTCTACCGCCTGCTGAGCGAGGATCTCGACTTGGTGGTCGGCTGGCGCAAGGACCGTCAGGAGGGGCTTTTGATGCGCAGGCTCCCTTCGCGTATCGCCAATGCGCTGATCGCGCGCGTCACCGGCGTGCGCCTCAAGGACTATGGCTGCAGCCTCAAGGTCTATCGCGGCAGCGTCATCCGCAGCGTCAAGCTCTATGGTGAGATGCACCGCTTCATCCCGGCATGGCTGGCTACCGTGACGACCCCCAGACGCATCGCGCAGGAGGTTGTGACGCATCATGCCCGCATCCACGGCCAGTCCAAATACGGCATTTCGCGCACCTTCAGGGTCGTGCTCGATCTGGTGTTCATGTATTTCTTCATGCGCTATCGCACACGGCCCGGACATTTCTTCGGTGGCATCGGCATCGCGCTTGGCGCGCTGGGTTCGCTGATACTTGCCTATCTGCTTTGCCTGAAGCTGTTTTTCGCGCAAGACATCGGAACACGGCCGATGCTGTTCACTGGCTTCTTTCTGCTGATCGCCGGAGTGCAGATGGTGACGTCGGGCGTGCTGGCGGAAATGCTGGCCCGCGTCTATCACGAGGCAAACGGATCATCGGCCTATGTCGCGCGGCCACGGCCGGCGCCCGGCGACGATGACGGCTGGCTCCGCCCGAGCCGGCCTTCATGAGGAGATCGGAACGCCAGGGATATTCATGGCCACGAGCCCGTGGCGGTCGAAGGGCAAGAGATAAGGCGCAACCCTGCGCCCACCTCTCGCCCTCGACTCGCGCCCCCAGCGAAGACTTCGGTGGCAGCCCTCGGTCAGGCACCGCCACTTACACATGTCGCGGCGAATAGGATTCGCCCGACCTGCTTTAAGCTTCTGATCTGCATGTCGTTGTCCCGGAACCGAGCACACTTCCGGGCGACATGCATTCTGATTTTATGCATGTCGTTGCCCCGGAACCGAGGACACTTCCGGGCGACGTGCATTTAGATCCAATGCTCTAGTAACGCGAACGGCAGCTGGCGCGCTGGCCGAAACCGCTCGGGCCGCAAATCCAGGGCGAATGCCCCAGGAACTGACCGCCATTGCCCGGGCTGTAGGAAACCTTCACCGGTGCCGGCCTATCAATCCGTTGCGGCCGCACGAAGGCCGCGTAGGCCTCCTCCCTGGTACGCGTCACGACGCTCATCTGTGCAAGCGGTTTGCGGTAGAGAAGCTTTGTCTTGACGTGATGGACCTTCCCAGCGTGATGGGCCATTTTGCCGAACCCGTAGTCGATGGTTCGCCCGTTGATCGAGCCGGTCTTGGTTGTATCCATGGTCTGGCAGCCGGACACCATCGAGACGAGCACAAAAGCAGCAACAGCACAGGTATATTTTTTGCCGTTGTTGGCCAAATGTTCCATAACCCTGTTCATCTGCATCTCTCTACCCTTAAACATAATTCGGTTATGTGCGGGTGATATACTTTATAGTCGGCTTCTTTCCGCACTTTTTAAGTGATCATCGCCACTCAATCTGCATACGTATATTAGAACGAACTTATTAAAATTCGTGCAAACAGCATAATGAACACAGTCTTTCGGTGTTCGTTCGAATATGATGAAAATTCGATTGATTGGATCGGAGCCAGGCAGGGCGCGTGGGGTGCTTCGGCAAACGAAGCCTCCGCACCGGTGGCAACGACGGCGATCGGCGCTCAGGCTGGCAGAGTCGAAGGGCTGTTGCAGGTGTTAGGGGACGCTCAGCGCTGCGTTTCCCAACCTGGATCGAAGTAGAAATTGCGGGCGCCGATTTCGCCCATGCCGGCGCCCGAAACTGGGAAAGCCATCTTGACGAGATGAACGGCGCCGGCACCCTGCTGCAGTCCGTAAATGCCCTCCAGGCCGCGGCCGTAAAAACCCGCGAGCGGAGCCGTTAAAGCCACGCCGGCGAGCGAAGCCTGCAAGACAAATTTGCCGATACTTGGCCGCAGGGAAATCTTGTTCTCGGTGACGTGCTTGGCAATGATCACGATAGTCAGCAGGCTATATAAAGCTGCATTGAACGCGGCGAACCAGTAAAAACCCGTGGCGCTCTGCGGATTTTGTACAAGGAGCACGGGCAACGACGCACCGACGGCAAGCGCCACATAGGGGATGACGACACGAACCGGCAGGAGATCCTTCGGGCCGCGGCCCTTCGGTGTGACGCGAAAATCGACAAACGATTTGGTCAGATAGTCGCGGACGGCCGACAGCGTGCCCGCCAGCACCCACGGCCAGCGCGCGAAGAAATGAAACAGCATGCCTTCCCAGCTGAGTGCCTTGGCCGTTACCGGTCGTGAGAGCGCGAACGCCTTCAACATCATCACCAAGACGATCGGCGTAACCGAACTCGGCGCGTAGTGGAGAATGAAATCCAGATACGTCACATTGGCGAAGTTCCGGCCAGAAAACAGCGCGTAGATCGGCATGAGATACGTGGAGAGCGCGAGCAGTGCGAACAGCGGGTACCAAAGCTGGCAGAAAACGAACTGCAACCTCAATCGCAACCTCAGCTTGGAGAGATACATGGGCGAGTATTCGAGCAGGATGGTGGTCAGGCTCCTCGACCACTGGAATTCCTGAGTGACGAGGTCGGCGAAAGTCTGTGGGCCATCACCGTGCGCAATGGCGTCGATTGCATGCACGCCGCGCCAGCCCCCCGCGTTGATCAGCATGGAGGTCGAGTGGTCTTCGGCCAGTTCTGGGCCAAGCCCGCCCGCCTGCTTCAATGCGGCGGTGCGCACTGCATAGTGCGAGCCTATGCACAGTGGCGCTCCGACGCTCGTATAGCCCGACTGCAGCAGGCCGTGCAGCATTCCCTCCACGAACAGTCGGCCGCGGGCCGACCAACTCTCGGCGGCATTGTTGTCGCAAATGCTCGGCGCGGAGACGTAGCCGACAGCGGGGTCGGCGAAGGCCGCCAGCATCTCGCGCAGATAGGTCTGCGTCGGCACGTGATCGGCGTCCATCTGGGCGACGAAGTCGTAGCGTTCATAGCCGTAGTGATCATAGAAGAAGGCGAGATTGCCTTCCTTGCAACGGGTTCGGCGCGGCCAGGTCTTGCGATGATAGTCTTCCCGGCCTCGCCGCGTCGATATCTGGATGTTTCGCGCCTCGCACCATGCGATCGTCTCCTCGGAAGGGTCTTCGTCGGCAAGCCAGGTGTCGTGGGGATAATCCTGCGCAAGCATCGCCTCGAGCGTGCGCGCAACCACGAAAAACGGTTCGGATGGCGCTTTCGTCACCACCATCGCCACCCTCGAACTCGCAGCGATCGTGTAAAATTTGGACGGCCTTTTCGACACAAGCACGAATAACAGGAAATACATCGGCATCAGCGTCAGCCAGGCCAGCACCGTCGTCGCGAAGGCGTATGGCCCGATGTACTCGACATGCTCGGGCCTTAGCCACCAGATCCAGAAAAAACCGAGCGTGACGAACCAGAATGCCAGCGCCAGCCTCAGGATCCATTGCTGAGCGGCAGACAGGACGGGAACCAGAAAAGGGCCCTTCTGCGCCGCCTTGGCCAGAGCCGCCCGAGACCGGCGTTTCGGCCTGTTCTTACCGCTGATGGTCGCTACGTCCGCGGAAAAACTCATACACGTACCGCCGCCACTCTAAGCGTCAGCCGAAGACGGCCGACAGCCTTCAACCCCGGCGCCAGAATCCATCGCAAATTTATTAGAGTCAACTAAATTAAGAGCTTCTTAACTATGCTTCTTGGGAACTGGTTAACCTAGCGCCTTTGAAGCGCCGGGCCGATCCGGCGGTCGCGTGCGCCCGACCAGCGCTGGACAGGCAAGCCGGACGTTTTGCGTTGAGGAATTCACCGAGAGGGGGCTGGTCCCCATGAGGACAAGCAGCGTTAACCACGTTGCGGGCGCCAAGGTTAAGCAACCGTTAATTGTGCTTGACTCTTGGCCCCGACCGGCTCTTAAATTAGCTAGGGATGATATATCGGGATGTTGACGCGAATTTGTGAGTATCGCGGCGAACTTTCTCTCTGAAGCTCTTCAGTATCGGAGCCTTGAGGGATAATTTTGGGTGGGTCCGTGCCAAGTTCGCACACTCGCCAATGGTCGCTCCGAAATCCCGCAGATTACGCCAATAGAGCCGATGGGTGTTGGATAGGCGTGTCGATCAGGCATCGACGCGCCGGGCGAAGCCTTGGCTTCCGCAGGAAGTCGGGCCTTGGGAGGCAAACAATGAAACGCTCCGCAGCAAATGCGCTTGTAGTCACGCTGGTTTTGGGCGGAAGCGCCGCGTTCCCCACGGCGGGAGGCGCCGGCTCCGTCCCCGTGACGGACCCCGTTCAGACGAGCAGCGCCGCGTCGGCATTCGGCTCGTACGATCCGTATGGCGATTTCACCAATGACAAGACCGCCAGCATCGAGGAACTGTTCTTGCCTTGGGAAGACGTCGATTTATCGACGCTGCCTCTGGCCGATGCCTATGCCCAGCAGCGCGGGCGCTCGCTGTTGATCACGATCGAGCCGTGGACCTGGTCGAAGGACTGGCGCATCACCCCGCCCGAGCTGCGAGACGGCATATTGGGCGGCAGATATGATGCCAATATGCAGGCGATCTGCGGCTTGGTGGGACAGATGAAAAGCCCGGTGACCATTCGCTGGGCGCAGGAAATGGAAGACAAGAACGGTCGCTTCACCTGGGCCAACTGGGCACCGAAGGACTGGATTTCCGCTTACAAGCGCGAAGTCGATGTCTGCCGCAAGGCCGCCCCCACGGCCAAATATATGTGGTCGCCCAAAGGCGATGAAGGCTTGGAAAAATACTACCCTGGTGACGACTATGTCGACGTGATCGGCCTGTCGGTGTTCGGCCTGCAGAAAAAGGACAACGACGAGGCCGGTCACGACCGTACGTTCGCCGAGTTGCTGAAGCCAGGCTATGATCGCGTTGCGGGGTTCAACAAGCCGATCGTGGTGGCGGAACTCGGCTATGTCGGCAAGCAGGACTATGTTTCGAAGTGGCAGGACGATTCTCGCAAGTCCTATGCGGAGTTCCCGGCGCTGACTTCAGTTGTCTACTTCAACCAGAAGGAAGTGTGGCCGTGGCTGGGGGGCTATGGTCTGCCCGACTGGAGGGTGACCCAGCACGTCCTGCCGTAGACGCGTCGTCCCGATGCGTCCCGACACGATCGGGATGGATCTCCATCTTCTGTTTGTTTGCCATCCATGCGAACCAGCGTTTCGGCATGATGGATGAGGCGTGGCGTGAATCAGTCCGTGGAGTAGTTCCGTGAAACGAGTGCTGGGTAATTGTCTTGGAGCGGCATTCGCCTGCTCCGTTCTTGTTCTTGCCTTACAGGTCCCCGCGACAGCCAAGACAGCGGCCAAAATCGCCGAGCAGGCGCAAAAGGGCGCCGTGGTGCCCGACGAAGGCGTCTACCAGATCTATCAGAACCGTTCGTGGATGTGGGGCAATCACGGGGCCGCGTTCTTTGCCGTCAGGCAGCGGCAATTTAACGCCTGGTCGACGGAAAAGGGCCAGCCGGGCTATGGCGACGGGATATGGTTCATCCCCGGCGGCGGCAAGTTGTGCTACCGCGCGCAATGGCACGGCTCCTGGGGCGTGAAGGGCTCAATGACCTGCTTCGAGCATCGCCAGACCGGCAAGGCGATCTACAAGCGCAAGTCGCCTGATGGCGAGTGGTACGTTTTCAGGAGTTCGCATCGGAACCGGTCGGACGAGTCCGCGAAATTGAAATACGGCGACTACGTCACCAGGAAACAGACACGGATCAAGGCAAGGCTTTAGAACCGTCATCCGCGAAAGCCGCCGGGCTGGAGTTGTTCATCGTTCCAGGCGAACGTCGAACTGCTCTTCGTTCTAGCGCAATTCGCCAGGCAAGGCGCTGCGCGCTTTTCCCGGGATAGGTCCACACTTTCCGTGGAATTGCTCTACGCCTTGCGCTCCCAGCGGCGGTCCGCGGCTTGCTGCCAGTAGGTCACGGCGTGGCCGGCGTCCTTCATCGTCTTCCAATGCGCCCGGGCCATCTCGACCTGGGCCGCGTCATGGCCGTCGAACAGGAACACCGCACGCTCATAGCCGCCGAGGTCGGGCGGAGCCGCGCCGTCTACGAGGAACCTGATCTTGGCTTGGTTGGGATTGCCCTCGCCGGTGGTCAACAGGATTGGCTGTTCACCGGGATAAGCTTCGCGATCGGTCGCGTGCGCCAGGAAAGAATCGTCGCGGAAAGTCCACAGATGCTGGTCGAGCGCGTCGCGCCGCTCCTCGGTGCCGGTCTGCACCACGGCGCGCCAGCCGCGATCGACGCTGCGCTCGAGCAGGCCCGGCAGCGCATCCTCCAGCGTCGATTCGGTCAGATGGTAGAACAGCACATCGGCCATGGACGAACGTCAGCTCTCGTAGTGATCACGCACCAGTCGGTCCAGCAGCCGAACGCCGAAACCCGAACCCCAGGACTGGTTGATCTCGTTCAACGGCGAGCCCATCGCGGTCCCGGCAATATCGAGATGCGCCCAGGGCGTGTCCTTGACGAAGCGCTGCAGGAACTGCGCGGCAATGATCGCGCCGCCGTAGCGGCCGCCGATGTTCTTCATGTCGGCGTTCTTGGAATCGATCAGCTTGTCGTATTCAGCGCCGAGCGGCATGCGCCACAGCCGTTCCTGCGTTGACTGTCCGGCCGCGGTCAGCCTTTGCGCCAGTTCGTCGTCGTTGGAGAACAGGCCGGCATAATGCAGGCCGAGCGCAACCATGATGGCGCCGGTCAGCGTTGCCAGGTTGACCATGAATTTCGGCTGGAAGCGGTCGTTGCAGTACCACAGCGCGTCGGCCAGAACGAGGCGCCCCTCCGCGTCGGTGTTGAGCACCTCGATGGTCTGTCCGGACATGGAGGTGACGATGTCGCCGGGGCGCTGGGCATGACCGTCGACCGCGTTTTCGACAAGCCCGATGATGCCGACGACATTGGCCTTGGCCTTGCGCGCGGCGAGCGCATGCATCAACCCGGTCACGGCGGCAGCCCCGCCCATATCGCCCTTCATGTCCTCCATGCCCGAGGCCGGCTTGATCGAATTGCCGCCGGTATCGAATGTGACACCCTTGCCGACGAAGGCGACGGGCCTGTCCTTCGGCTTGCCGCCGTTCCACTGCATGACCGCCATGCGGGCGCCCCGGGGCGAGCCTTGCGCGACGCCGAGCAGCGAACCCATGCCGAGCTTCTTCATCTCCTTCTCGGTCAGGATCTCGACGTTGACGCCGAGTGCCTCGAGTTCCTTGGCGCGGGCGGCGAACTCGACAGGTCCCAGCACGTTTGCCGGTTCGTTGACGAGATCGCGCGCCAGAAGCACACCGTCGATCACCGCCTCGGCATCGGCGAAAGCTTTCTTGGCGCCTGCGGGGTCGGCGGTATGGATGGTCACCTTGACCGGCTTTTTCGGATCGGGCTTACCGTTCCCTTGGCCGCCCCCCTGGCCGCCTCCTTGGCCGTCGTCCTTATCCTTCCTGGTCTTGTACTTGTCGAAGGAATAGCTGCGCAAAAGAATGCCCGCCGCGAGGTTCGCGGCATCCTTGCCATCGGGCGAAGCGCCGGCCAGGTCGAGCACCACGGCCACGTCGGTTGCCTTGCGCAGCGATGCCGCAATGGTGCCGCCGAGCTTCAGCCAGGCATATTCGTCGAGCCCCGCGATCTTGCCGGCGCCGATCGCGACCAACCTGTCGAGCGACGTCGTTTCCGGCGCCAGGATTTCAACGATGCCGGCGAGCTTGCCGGTAAACTCGGCGATCGGGAAAGCCCGATCCAGCGTCTTGCCCGGATCGTAAGCCCTGGCCGCATCGCTCAGGCCGCCACTATCCGCCGACAGCACGAAGACCGTGCCCTTCCTGCTCGCCGCCGCCTGGGGCGCGGCGAATTTCGCAAAGGCGATCGACGGTCTCGGGTTCATCATGTCCTGCTTTCGGGGATTGGGCGACTTTGCGCGAAGCGGTTGAAGTGATCCGCGACATTTGGTCGTTTTCCGGCATTTGGCAAGACTTTGCCAAAATGGCTACCCATATGAGACGTGGAATCGAAGGCGATTCGTCGCGGCACGGCCCCGCTTCATGCCGCAACCTGTTGTTAACCATCGATGTTCGTCCTTTCTTATCCATTGCCGCCGACACTCCGACCCGCTGCGGCACGCGACGTGGGACGGGAACCGGATCGCCTGCCTGATGCAGCCCAACGGAGCCAGTTGTGCGGGCGTCGCCGGACAGCTACCCTTAGCGTGGTGGCATGATGCCGTTCGAGAAAATCGAGTAAAGCCTTCATGAAGGTCATTGAACGCTACATCATGCGGCGCACTTTCGTTGTCTTCATCGCAGCGCTGGTCTGGACGCTGGCCATCGTGTGGACGACGCAGGTGCTGGCCAAGATCAACCTGGTCACGGACAGCGGCCAGTCGGCCTTGACCTTCTTCGAGGTCGCGTCTCTCATTCTCCCTTCCATCGTTCCGATCGTCGTGCCTTTCGCGCTCGTGGTGGCGGTCGCGCAGACACTCAGCGTGATGAATTCGGATTCGGAACTCGCGGTGGTCAATGCATCGGGTGCCTCGCGCTGGACCATCGTGCGGCCGATCATGCTGCTGGCGCTGGCCGCCAGCGTCTTTTCATTCGCCGTGGACAACGGCATCGACCCCTATGCACGACAGAAGAACCGCGCCCTGGTGGCGGAGTCGCGCGCCGACCTTTTGTCGCTGATCATTCAGGAAGGCACCTTCCGCAAGATCGAGGAAGGACTGTTCCTGCAGATTGGCGAGCGGCTTCCCGACAACCGGCTGGGTGGCATCTTCGTCGCCGATTCCCGTGAGGAAGGCGTCAATCTCGTCTATTATGCCAAGACCGGCAGCATCATCGAGCGGGGCGGCGAAAAGGTGCTGATGATGAATGACGGCGTCATCCATCGCAAGACGCTGACAGGCGACCTCAGTGTTATCCGGTTCACGTCCTATGCCTTCGACATGTCGGCCTTCATGTCGGCGGCCAACCAGGTGACGCTCCTGCCAAAGGACCAGACCACCCAGTACCTGCTCAATCCAAGCCCCAACGACAAGAACTACCAGCAAAGTCCGCAGGAGTACCGGGCGGAGATCGACCAGCGGTTTTCGGAATGGACATACTCCATGGTTTTCGCACTGATCGCGCTCGCGGTCGCGGGAGACGCGCGTTCGCATCGCGAGGCGCGCGTCAATCCGCTGATCACCGCCATCGCGATATCGCTGTTCGTACGCTGGCTGGGGTTCTTCGCCGCAAGCAAGGCCGACGAGGTCCCGCAATATTCCTATGTGGTGTATGGCATACCGATCGCGGCTTCCGCGGTGGCGATCTGGTTCATCGTGTCGAACCGGACCATGGAACTGCCGGTTGCCTGGGCGGACTGGATGACAAACCTGGCCAGCCGCATCGGTGACGGGTGGAATGCCCTCAAGTCGCGTTTGTCCAGGCGCGACACCTCGGGCCAGGGAGCCGGCTGATGGGCTGGACGCTGGGCCGTTACTTCTTCTTCCGTTACGTGGCGATCACGATCTGGTTCTTCATCGGCCTTCTGGCGCTGGTGTTCCTGATCGATTTCACGGAATTGTCGGGCCGCACCACTGGCCTGCCGGGCTTCACCTATGGGACGGCGATGGCCATTTCAGGCCTTCGAATGCCCATGATCATGCTGCAGACGGTGCCGTTTGTCGGCTTGTTCTCGGCGATGGCGACGCTGGTTTCGCTCAACCGGCGTTATGAACTCGTCATCGCGCGGTCTGCGGGCGTCTCCGCCTGGCAGTTCCTTTTGCCGTGCTGCATCGGCGCATTGCTGTTCGGCGTCGTGTCGGTCGGGATCATCAACCCGCTTGCCGCCCACGCTTTCTCCTTGTCCGAACAGATCGAGACCGAGCTGCGCTCCGGCAAGTCCAATACCGTTTCAGCAGATGCCGCGCCCTGGATTCGCCAGAAAACCAGTTCCGGCGACACGATCATCGGCGCGCGGGCTATCCTCGACCAGGGCCTGGAGATGGCCGACGCCGTGTTTTTCATCCTCGACCAGCAAGGCAACATTGTCGAGCGCAAGGACGCCGCACGGGCCTACCTGCGCGACGGCTATTGGGAATTGCAGGATGTAAAGACGTTCAGGAACGGCACCATCCAGCCCGTCGCGAGCGATCGTGTGCAGACCAATCTGAAGCCGGAATTCGTGCAGGAGCGGCTGGCGCGCCCGGAGACAATTCCCTTCTATGACCTGCCCGGAAAAATCGAGGTTGCCCGTTCCTTCGGCCTCAAGGCAAATGCCTTTGCCATGCAGTTTGATTCGCTGGTGGCGTTGCCGTTCCTGCTCGTCGCCATGACGCTGATTGCGGCAACAGTTTCAATGCGATTTGCGAGGATGGGACAATCGGCAACGATGATTCTGGGTGGCGTCGTTGCCGGGTTTCTGCTTTATGTCGTTTCGGTGCTGGTGAAGGCGTTCGGCGTGGCGGGGTTCGTGCCGACTGCCATAGCCGCCTGGGTGCCGGTCGTGGTAGCTATGTTCTTCGGGGTGACTTTCCTGCTATACAAGGAAGACGGCTAGTGAGGGAGGCGTTTTTGCCCAGCGACAGGCAGGCCCATTTGGCGCGCCTTTATGCGGCGAGCGCCTTGGTGTGCCTGCTTGCCTGCGGCGTGCCGCTGCCGGCCTTCGCGCAGGAGGTCGGCAACTTGGCGACCACCGTTCCATCCGGTTCGCAGATGCTGCTGGCCGCCGACACGCTGGAATACAACAACGACAACCAGACCGTGACCGCCGTCGGCGGCGTGCAGATCGACTATGGCGGCAACCGCCTCGTCGCCCAGAAGGTCGTCTACAACCGCAACACCAAGCGGATGGTTGCCAGTGGCAATGTCGAAATCGTCAACAGCGACGGCACGAAGATCAATTCACAACACATCGACATCACCGACGATTTCGCCGACGGTTTCGTCAACGCGCTGCGCGTTGAAACGGTCGACAAGGCCTATTTCGCCGCCGAAAGCGCCGAACGCATGGGCGGCGTGCTGACCACCTTCCACAATGGTGTCTACACCGCCTGCGAACCGTGCGAGGACAAGCCCGACAAGGCGCCGACATGGCGCGTCAAAGCCAGGAAGATCATCTGGAACGGTGAGAAGAAGACGGTTCGCTTCGAGAACGCGAATTTCGAGTTCTTCGGCTTTCCGCTGGCTTACCTGCCGGCGTTCGAGATCGCCGATCCCACCGTGAAGCGCAAGAGCGGCTTCCTGATCCCCAGCATCGGCTACAACAGCCATCTGGGGTATAGCGTCAAGGTTCCCTATTATTTCGCCCTTTCGCCGACATATGACCTGACGGTGACCGGAAGCGGTTACACCAAGCAGGGCTTCCTCGGCGAAGCCGAATGGCGCCAGCGCTTCAACAATGGCGAATACACATTCAAGGTTGCCGGGATCCAGCAGCAGAATCCGGACGACTTCCTCGACAGCGCCGCGTTCCCCTCGACCGCTGGCCACAATATCGATTCCGGCGCGGTGGGCGATCCGAACAAGTTCCGCGGCATGATGGGCACGCAAGGGCAGTTCGCCATTAACGAACGCTGGAATTTCGGCTGGGACGTGTTGCTGCAGACCGACAAGAATTTCTCGAACACCTACAACATTGCCAAGTACAATTCGTATGTCCATCAGTCCTCGGTCTACCTGACTGGTCTCAACGACCGTAATTATTTCGACGTGCGCGCCATGCATTTCGAGGTCCAGGAAGATACGCCCAACGACAATGCCGCCGCGAGAAGTGGCCAGCAGCCCTGGGTGCTGCCCTCGCTCGACTATGCCTATATCCCCGACACATCGGTCGCCGGCGGCCAGTTGTCGCTCAACGTCAACACGCGCGTCATCCGCCGCGAAGATCTCGACGAGACCTACTTTACCCCGTACGTGCCCGGCTCGGGTACGCAACGCGTGCGCGGCATCGAAGGCGAGTCCAGCCGCCTCACCGCCGAGGCCGAGTGGAAACGGAGCTTTGTCACCGACGACGGGCTGGTGCTGACACCGTTGCTGGCGCTGCAAGGCGACGTCGACTATGTCAGAGCGTCGTCGGCCTCGCTCACCGCGATCAACCAGATGGCGACGAATTTGGGCCAGCAGGACGACATGCGCTCGTCCTTTGCCCGCTACATGGCGACTGCCGGGCTCGAGATGAGCTGGCCGCTGTTGTTCTCGCTGGCCAGCGGCTCGAGCCACGTTGTCGAGCCGATGGCACAGGTGTTCCTGCGTCCGAACGAACAGTATGTCGGCGGCCTCTCCATTCCGAACGAAGACGCGCAGAGCATGGTTTTCGATGCGACCACGCTGTTCGAGCGCGACAAGTTCTCCGGTTATGACCGTATCGAGGGCGGCTCGCGTGCCAATGTCGGGCTGCGCTATTCCGGCTCCTACATCAATGGCTGGGGCACCAATGCCATCTTCGGCCAATCCTATCAAATTGGCGGCGAGAACTCCTTCGCGGCACCCGATCTGGTCAATGTCGGCGCAAATTCAGGCCTTGAGACCACCAAGTCCGACTATGTCGGCCTGTTTGGCATAACCAGCCCCAATGGATTCGCGGCTTCGGTCAGCGGCCGGTTCGACGAACAGAGCTTCGAGATCCGCCGCGCCGAGCTGAAAGCTGCCTACTCCGGCCTGCCGGTATCGTTGAGCGCCAAGTATGCCTTCATCCAGGCGCAGCCGCTCTACGGTTTCACCACCGACCGTCACGAGGTCACGCTCGGCGCATCCACGCATCTTGCCGAGAACTGGCGCGTGTTCGGGACAGGAACCTACGATTTGCAGGAGGGCCTGCTGGTCAAGGACGGGGTGGGCTTCGCCTACAACGATTCCTGCTTCACCTATCTGATGACGTACGCACAGTCGCGTGACCTGAACACCAGGGAAGTGACGCAAAGCATCGGATTCAACCTCTCGTTCCGCACCCTCGGCGACTTCGGCTCGTCGAGCAACGGAGTCGACACCATCCAATAGGCGGCGACATCGTTTCGCCGCATAGGGCTGGCACGGATTCGCGCATCCGGAACGGGCGGAGCCGGGAATAGAATTGGGATGCCAAGGATGAGGAAATACCTCTTTTCAGCAGGGTTCGCGTTGCTTGTGGCGGCGACATCCGTGTCAATGACCGTCATGACGCCGCCGGCTTTCGCCAGCGAGATCAAATACGTCGTCAACGACATGCCGATCACCACCGGTGATATCGCCCATCGTGCCGCCTTCCTGAAGCTGCAGCGCAAAAAGGGTGATGCTGGCCAGGAAATGATCGACCAGACGCTGCGGCTCGCCGAGGCCAGGCGGCTTGGTATCCGCATCAGCGATGCACAGGTCGAGGCCGCCTATCAGCGCTTTGCCGCCAACAACAAGATGCAGCGCGGCCAGCTCGACGGCGTCATGGAAAAATCCGGCGTCGGCAAGGACCATTTCAAGGAGTTCATCCGCGCCCAGATGGCCTGGAACCAGGCCTTGAGCGCGCGCTACCGTTCCGGCGAAGGCGGCAGCGTGACCGAACAGGACGCGGTGCGACGTATGCTCGACAAGGGCGGCGCCAAGCCGAGCGCCATGGAATACATGCTGCAGCAGGTCATCTTCGTCGTGCCGGCGGCCGAACGCAGCGCGACGCTGGCCAAGCGCAAGCGCGAGGCCGACGCCATGCGCGCTCGCTTCAACGGCTGCAACACGACGCGCGAGTTCGCCAAGGGCCTGATCGACGTCACGGTTCGTGATCTCGGCCGGGTTCTGGCGCCGCAACTGCCGCCAGACTGGGCCGAGCAGATCAAAGCGACCAAGGTCGGCGGCGCCACCGTTACGCGCGAGACCGAACGCGGCGTCGAATTCATCGGCATCTGCTCGTCGCGCGAAGTGTCCGACGACAAGACCGCCCAGATGGTGTTCCAGAGCGAAGGCTCCAACGACAAGGCCGCCGACGATCTCAGCAAGAAATATGTCGACGAGCTGAAGGCCAAAGCCCGCATCGTCAAGCGCTGACGTGGGTAGCGCGATGACCGCGCTGGCGTTGAGTGTCGGCGACCCATCCGGTATCGGCCCTGAAATAGCCATCGCCGCCTTCCTTGCGCGTGACGCCGTCGGCTTGCCCCCGTTCTATCTGCTGGCCGACCCGGCTGTGGTCACCGCGCGCGCGCGCCACCTTGGCGTTTTGCTGCCCGTCGAGGAGGTGACGCCGGTGCAGGCGATCGAGGTCTTTGGCCACGCCTTGCCGATCGTTCCGCTGACGGCGCGCTTCATCGACAGCCCCGGCCGGCCAGACCCGGCCAATGCGGCCGGCACCGTCGAAGCGATCGACCGTGCGGTCGCCGCCTGCCTTGCCGGTGAGGCCGCCGCGGTCGTGACCTGCCCGATTGCCAAGAAGCCGCTCTATGATGCGGGCTTCCTTTTTCCCGGCCACACCGAATATCTGGCGCATCTCGCGGCTCGGCACAGCGGCGTCGAGGCGATGCCGGTAATGATGCTGGCAGGCCCCGACCTGCGCACGGTTCCCATCACCATCCACATCGCCCTGGCCGAGGTGCCGAAAGTCCTGAGCACCGAATTGATCGTCGCGACCGCGCGCATCACCGCGGCCGACCTTGCCAGCCGCTTCGGCATCGCCAGGCCGCGGCTCGCCATTGCCGGCCTCAATCCGCATGCCGGCGAAGGCGGCTCCATGGGCACGGAAGACGAGCACATCGTGCGCCCGGCGGTCGACATCCTGCGCGCCGAAGGCATCGATGCTTTCGGCCCCCTGCCCGCCGACACGCTGTTCCATGCCCGGGCGCGGGCGGGCTACGACGCGGCGCTTTGCATGTATCACGATCAGGCCTTGATCCCTGCCAAGGCGCTGGCGTTCGACGAGGCGGTCAACGTCACGCTGGGCCTGCCCTTCGTCCGCACCTCGCCCGACCATGGCACCGCCTTCGACATCGCCGGCAAGCGCATTGCGCGGCCCGACAGCCTGGTCGCGGCACTGAAGCTCGCCAGAAAACTCGCCGACACCGACGCAAAGGCCGCAGCTGCATGAGCATCGATGGGCTGCCGCCGCTGCGCGACGTCATCGAGCGTCATGGACTGCAGGCGAAAAAGGCGCTTGGGCAGAACTTCCTGCTCGACCTCAATTTGACAGGCAAGATCGCGCGCAGCGCCGGCGACCTGACAAACGCCACGGTGATCGAGGTCGGGCCCGGGCCCGGAGGGCTGACGCGAGCGCTGCTTTCCAACGGCGCCCGCCGGGTCGTCGCCATAGAGCGCGACGAACGCTGCCTGGCAGCGCTTGCCGAAGTCTCGGCTCATTACCCCGGCCGGCTGGAGGTGATTTCGGGCGACGCGCTGAAGACCGACTTCGCCGCCCTCGCCGCCGCGGCTGGAGATAGTAGGCAGGTGCGGATCGTGGCCAATCTGCCCTACAACATCGGCACGGAACTGCTGGTCCGATGGCTGACGGTCACGGACTGGCCGCCCTTTTACGCCTCGATGACATTGATGTTCCAGCGCGAAGTCGCCCAGCGTATCGTCGCAGCGCCCGACAGCGACGCCTATGGCAGGCTGGGTGTGCTCGCTGGCTGGCGCACGCAGGCCAGGATCGCCTTCGACGTGCCGCCTCAGGCCTTCACGCCACCGCCCAAGGTCACCTCTTCGGTGGTGCATCTCGAGCCCCGCGCGACACCCCTGCCCGGCGATGTGAAGAAACTCGCTCGGGTCACGGAAGCCGCCTTCGGCCAACGCCGAAAGATGCTGCGGCAAAGCGTGAAAAGCCTCGGCGGCGAGGCCTTGCTCGAACGAGTGGGGATCGACCCGACACGACGCGCCGAAACGCTTAGCGTCGAGGAGTTCGTGCGACTGACCAATGCAGTGTAGCTCTCTTCTCGCCGCTCACGCAGGGGAGAAGGAAAAAAGCGGTCAATCCGTCTTCTCGTCCAGCAAGCCCGATACGAAATCGAAAAGACCTGGCCGGCGGTCGCGGCGCAGCCGCTCGGCCACGACGATGCCGCGTACTTCGGCGAAAGCACGGTCTAGATCGTCGTTGACGATGACGAAGTCATATTCCTTCCAGTGCTCGATCTCGTTGCGGGCGTTCTTCAGCCGCGTCTCTATCACCGCTTCCTGATCCTCGGCGCGGCGCTTCAGCCGCGCCTTCAATTCCTTCATCGACGGAGGCAGGATGAAGATCGAGACGATGTCGGCGCGCATCTTCTCCTTGAGCTGCTGGGCGCCCTGCCAGTCGATGTCGAACAGCATGTCGCGCCCCTGCGCCAGCGCCAGTTCGGCAGGTTCGCGCGGCGTCGCATAGCAATTGCCGTGCACCTCGGCCCATTCGAGCAGCGCGTCGGAATCACGCAGCCGCTCGAATTCGCGCATCGTGCGGAAATGGTAGTGAACGCCCTCGATTTCCGAGCCGCGGCGAGGCCTCGTGGTGACCGAGACCGACAGTTCGAGGCTGGAATCGCTCTCAAGAAGATTGCGCGCGATCGTCGACTTGCCGGCACCCGATGGTGACGACAGGACGAGCATCAACCCCCGGCGGCGGATGCGGGACCCCAAATCCCTGGCAACCATCGGTTCCTTGGCAACCATCGGCTACTCCAGATTCTGGACCTGTTCACGAAACTGGTCGACGACCGCCTTCAGTTCCAGTCCGATCGCGGTGACGGCGGCGGCATTCGACTTCGAACACAGCGTATTCGATTCGCGGTTAAATTCCTGTGCCAGAAAATCGAGCTTGCGGCCAACGGCGCCGCCGCCCTCGAGTAAGGCCCGGCCAGACGCGACATGCGTTTTCAGCCGGTCGATCTCCTCGCGAATATCGGCCTTGGTGGCAAGAAACGCCGCCTCCATGTGCAATCGGCTTGCATCCAGATTGGCGGATGCATCCATCAACAGCCTGACCTGCTCGGCGATGTGTTCGCGGATCGCCGCCGTATCGCGCGACGGATCCGCTTCCGCGCGCAGGGTCAGTGTCTCGATGACGTCGATATGACCGGACAAAAGCAGGGCCAATGCGGCACCTTCGCCCTGCCGGGCCTGTTCCAGGCCGTTCAGCGCCACGTCGAGCGCGGCCATGATGGCGGTGTCGAGCGCGGCCCGCGCCTCGTCGGTTTCGATGGTTTCGGGAACGTCGAGCACACCACGCAGCGACAGCAAACCGTCAGCCGTTGCGGGCGCAACGCCGAACTGTTCCTGCAATCGCTTGGCCAGGCCGGCAAGATCTTTCAAAAAAACCTCGTTGACCACAGGTTGCGCCTGCGCGCCGGCGGCACGGCCGATGGTCAGCGTCGCCTGGAAGTTGCCGCGCGCGAAACGCTTCTGCAGCGTTTGCCGAAGCACAGGCTCCAACCGCTCGAACCCCTGAGGCAGCCGCAACCGCACCTCGACGCTCTTGCCGTTGACGGATTTGACTTCCCAGGCAACGGAGGTGCCGTCATGCTCGGCGACGGCGCGCGCAAAACCGGTCATGCTCTGCAAATTCATGTCGCCTGCACATCCCTGGCGCCTCACCCCGAAACCGGTTTTCCGGAGGGACGAGTGCGGCTTAACTTAAAATGACCATTCCGCGAATACGTCGAAATTGGACGCCTGGCGTTCCTTCAAATGTCAGGCCGCCGCCTTCCAGGCAACGCTTTTCTTCGCCTTACTGGGCCGCGCCTGCATCACCGCCAGCATCGCCATTGTCGCCATCGGTGCCGCTGTCAATGGCAGGCTTGTCGTCAGCTGGCTTGTCGGCACTGCCGCTGGCACCGGCGGCAGCAGCGGCCTTGGCTGCCTCATCGGCCTGCTTCTTCTGCAGCGCGCGATAGCGGGCGACGTTTTCATTATGCTCGTTCAGCGTCGAAGCAAAGACGTGACCGCCCGTGCCGTCGGCGACAAAATAGAGATCGTCGGTCTTCGACGGGTTGGCCACGGCCTCGAGGGCCGCGCGGCCCGGATTGGCGATGGGCGTCGGCGGCAAGCCGCTGATCACATAGGTGTTGTAAGGCGTCTGCTTCTGGATGTCGGACTGATAGATCGGGCGATCCGCCGGCTTGCCCTTGCCGCCAAACAGACCGTAGATGATGGTCGGATCGGACTGCAGGCGCATGCCCTTGGCCAAGCGGTTCAGGAAGACGGCGGCCACGCGCGAGCGTTCGTCGCCCTTGCCGGTTTCCTTCTCGACGATCGAGGCCAGGGTGACAAAGTCCTCGACGCTGGCCAGGGGCAGATCCGGCGCGCGCCGCTGCCACACCTCATCGACCAGTTTCTTCTGATCGGCGAGCAGCTTGTCGACCATCTGCTGACGCGTTGCGCCACGCGTGAAGCGTAGCGTGTCGGTGGCAAGGCTGCCTTCAGGGGGTGTCTTCGCCGGCATATCGCCGCTCAAAGCCGGTTCGTCGGCGATGCGCTGCAAGGCCTGCTCGACCGTCAGCCCCTCGGGAATAGTCAGCGAATACATCACCGACTTGCCGCTCTTCAGCAGTTCCATGATGTCGCGCATGGATGCCCTGGGCTTGATCTCGTACTCACCGGCCTTGAGCGCGGAATCGTTGCCGAAGGCACGCACCCCGAGGCGGAATACGCGGGCGTCGCTGATCAATCCGCGGCGCTCGAGCTGGTCGGCAATGTCCTGGACGCCGGTGCTGGGCTTGACGAGGAAAGTGTCGCCATTGGCGGATGGGCCGGGTTCGGTAAACTCCTGCTTGCCGAAATAGAGGGCCACGCCCGCCGCCAGAACGATCAGCATCACCGCCGAGATGACGAAGTTCATGAACACGACGACCTGGCTGCGCGAAGCACGCGAGCGTTTCGGCGGCGGTGTTCCGGCTTCCGGCCGCAAGGCTTCGCTGGCCGTCTTCGGCACGATCGGCCCGGTGTTCGCCGGCCTTTGCCCGAATTCTCCGTTGCCCGACGGATTAGTGTTCATGTCGCCCTACCGTTCGATCTCTCAACGAATCCCCTGCGGCAGAGTAGGGGCGAATATGGCAAAATTGACGACACGCCAAAGCATTGCCCGGTAACCGGACCGTCAGCCATTATACCGCTGGAAGACGAGCGAGGCGTTGGTGCCACCGAAGCCGAAGGAATTGGACAGTGCCACGTCGATCTGGCGGGCGCGTGGCTTGTTCGGCACCAGGTCGATAGCGGTTTCGCGTTCTGGATTGTCGAGATTGATGGTCGCCGGTGCGATATTGTCGCGGATGGCGAGGATCGAAAAGATCGCTTCGGCCGCGCCTGCCGCTCCCAGCAAATGGCCGATCGACGACTTGGTCGACGACATCGAAATCTTCGACGCCGCATCGCCGACCAGCCGTTCGACGGCGCCGAGTTCGATCGTATCGGCCATGGTCGAGGTGCCGTGCGCATTGATGTAGTCGACATCGGCCGGCGTAAGCTTTGCCCGGTTCAACGCCGCCGTCATGCAACGGAAAGCACCGTCGCCATCTTCAGCCGGTGCGGTGATGTGGTAGGCGTCGCCGGTCAGGCCGTAGCCGGTCACCTCGGCATAGATCTTGGCGCCGCGCGCCTTGGCATGCTCAAGCTCCTCCAGCACGAGGACGCCGGCGCCCTCGCCCATGACGAAGCCGTCACGGTCGCGGTCGTAGGGCCGCGAGGCCGTTTGCGGGGTATCGTTGCGCTCGGTCGACAGCGCCCGGCATGCGGCAAAGCCGGCGAGCGACAGCCGGGTCACCGGCGATTCGGCGCCGCCAGCCAGCATGATGTCGGCATCGCCGAAGATGATCAGCCGGGCGGCGTCGCCAATGGCGTGCGCGCCGGTCGAGCAAGCGGTGACGACAGCGTGGTTGGGGCCTTTCAACCCGTGCCGGATCGAAACCTGGCCCGACACGAGATTGATGATATTTCCGGGAATGAAGAACGGGCTGATGCGACGCGGGCCGCGTTCCTTGAGGATGATCGCGTTCTCGGCGATGCCCTCAAGACCGCCGATACCGGAGCCGATCAGCACACCGGTGGCGCAACGCTCCTCCTCGGTTGATGGCTGCCAGCCGGAATCCTTCAGCGCTTCATCGGCGGCCGCGATCCCGTACAGGATGAAGTCGCCGATCTTGCGGAGTTCCTTCGGCTCAAGAATGGCTTCGGGATTGAGCGTGCCGTTGGAGCCGTCGCCGCGCGGAATGACGTGGGCGATCTTGCAGGCAAGATCGTCCACCTCGAACTCGGTGACGCGCTTAGCAGCGCTGCGGCCGGTCAGCAGTTCCTTCCAGCCGTGCTCGAAGCCCATACCGAACGGCGAAACCAGGCCAAGGCCCGTGACGACGACACGCCTCATCGCAGGTCCTCCCGGTGACGACTGCGAAAAGCGTCAGGCCGAAGCCTTGTCGATGTACTTCACCGCATCGCCGACCGTCAGGATGGTCTCGGCCGCGTCATCGGGGATCTCGACGCCGAATTCTTCTTCAAACGCCATGACGAGTTCAACCGTGTCGAGGCTGTCAGCGCCCAGATCATCGATGAAGCTCGCCTGCTCCGTCACTTTGTCGGCATCGACGCCAAGGTGCTCGATGACGATCTTCTTGACGCGCTCTGCGGTGTCACTCATTTGGGGCATCCTCGTCTATTGTTTGTCTGTCTTCGTTAGCGGGCGGAATGCCGCTAATCAAGCTGAAAGATGGTCCTGCCGGAAACGCAACGGCCACGGACCGGTTTTTGCCCGAACCGCCGGGTTGCGGGCCGCATTACACGAAAAATAGCCGAGGTCCAAGCCGAAATGGTGGGTTTTCACAGCCCGTCCGCGTTGCTGTCGGGCCTCGCTCAGATCATCGCCATACCGCCATTCACATGAATGGTTTGCCCGGTTACGTAGGCGGCCTCGTTCGAAGCCAGATAAGCAACGGCGGACGCCACTTCGGCACTGGTGCCCATGCGCTTGGTGGGGATGGCCGCCATGATCGCCTCTTTCTGCTTGTCATTGAGCTTGTCGGTCATCGCCGATTCGATGAAGCCCGGCGCGACGCAGTTGACCGTGATATTGCGGGTGGCGATCTCCTGCGCCAGCGATTTGGACAAACCGATCATGCCGGCCTTGGAGGCGCAGTAATTCGCCTGGCCGGGATTGCCGGTCACCCCGACCACCGAAGTGATGTTGATGATGCGGCCATGGCGGCGGCGCATCATCGGGTGAGTGAGTTCACGGGTCAGCCGGAAAACGGCGGTGAGATTGACCTCCATCACCGTATCCCAGTCGGCGTCCGACATGCGCACGAACAGGCCGTCCTTGGTGATGCCGGCATTGTTGACCAGGATGTCGACGCCTTCGAGATCGGCCTCCGCCTTCTGGCCGAGTGCCTTGACCTCGTCACGGTTCGACAGGTTGGCCGGGAACAGCTTGACCCGGTCGCCCAATTCGGAGGCCAGCGTCTCCAATTTATCAACGCGCGTGCCGTGCAGGCCGACGGTCGCGCCTTGCGCATGCAACACCCTGGCGATCGCCTCGCCGATGCCCCCCGATGCGCCGGTGACAAGCGCCTTGCGGCCGGTCAGTTCGAACATCTCTTGTCCTCTTCTCAAATCGTACGGACGGTTGTCAATAAACATCACCCCGATGGCCAATCGTTACCACCAGAATGACCAGACGCTTGTCCTTTACATCGCAGATTACGCGGTAATCCCCAATCCGATATCTCCAAAAACTCGTCAAAGAAGATGTCGGCGGCGAAGAATTCAAGTCACAGCACAGCCACAGCCGCCTCGACCTCGGCTGCGGAACCCACGGAGGCGGTGGCGATGTCGCGGTTGATGCGACGAGCCAGTCCTGAAAGCACCTTGCCGGCACCGATCTCGTAAAGCGTGGTGACGCCGTTGGCGCCGAACCACTCCACCGTTTCGCGCCAGCGGACGCGACCGGTCACCTGCTCGACCAGCCGCCCGGCGATCCCGTCGGGATCGGTCGACGGCTGCACCGATACGTTGGACACCACGGGAACGATTGGCGCGGTCTTTGTCACGCCGGCAAGTGCCTCGCGCATGACATTGGCGGCCGGCGTCATCAGCGCGGAATGGAAGGGCGCCGAAACCTGCAGCATCAGCGCCCGTTTGGCGCCTTTTTCGGTGCACAGTTTCGCTGCCAGTTCAACCGCCGCCTTCGCCCCTGATATGACCAGTTGGCCGCCGCCATTGTCGTTCGCCACCTGGCAGACGGCCCCCTTGCCGGCCCCAAGGGCGGCCTCAGCACAGGCGGCTTCGACATCGGCCTGCTCCAACCCGATGATCGCCGCCATGGCGCCCTCGCCGGCCGGCACCGCTGCCTGCATGGCGTTGCCGCGGATGCGCAGCAGGCGGGCGGCATCGGCAACGGAAACGAAGCCGGCGGCGGCGAGTGCCGAATATTCGCCCAGCGAATGGCCGGCGACATAAGCGACCTTGTCCTTCAGCGAGAAGCCGCGCGATTCCAGCGCGCTGATGGCGGCAAGCGACACCGCCATCAGCGCCGGCTGCGCGTTGGCCGTCAGCGTCAGCGTCTCTTCGGGACCTTCCCAGATCAGCTTCGACAGGTTTTCGCCGAGCGCGTCATCGACTTCCTGGAAAATCCTGCGTGCCTCGGGAAAGGCATCGGCAAGATCCTTGCCCATGCCGACAGCCTGGCTACCCTGTCCCGGAAAGGTGAATGCAACGGCCATGCGAGGGCTCCCCTGACTGGTTTTGCTTGCCTGATACTACGAATTTTCCCTGCCTGTGACGCAAGGCAGGCCGCCAAGTCAAGCCACTTCAGCCCATGCCAATGGGCCCATCCCCGCGCGAGTGCCTGTTCCGAAAGGCTTTTTGGCGATCACACCTGATGAAAACCGCTCACGAATCGTTCGCTGGCTCTTCTTATTTCCGCCACAGGCGCTAGCTTTGCGTGACAATTATATGACAATCGAATGACGTGGTTGTCTTTGGGCGGGAAGTTGAAGTGGCAAAGAGTTTCAAACGTGCCGGCAACGCGGCGCCGCAGTTCCTGGAAGACGATCCGTCCACCGGCTATCTGCCGGACCGTAGATGGCCTGTCGTCCGCTATGGGCTGATCAGCCTGGCGATCTCGGCCGTCCTGGTGTTCGCCATCGAACTGATCGTGCGCGGTGATGTCGCCGGCACCGTTTCCTTCTTCCTGCAGCCGTTCAAGCCGGGCTGGACAACCATCGTCGTCTTCGCGCTGGTCCTGATCGGTCTCGACGCGGTGCTCGGCCGCAGTCATCAGAGCCTGATGATCGTCGCGCCGCTGACCTTGTCGCTGGCCTTTGTCGGCCACCAGAAGTCGCATTATCTCGGCGATCCGCTCTACCCGACGGATTTCCTCTACGCCCGCCAGATCTTCGCCCTGCTGCCGCTCTTGGTGCGCGAGCGGCCAATGACGGCGCTGGCCATGGCCGCGGGCATCGTCGCCGGCTTGTCCCTGCTCGTCTACGGCTGGCGGCTATGGCGCCGCAAGGTTCCGGCCCTCAGCCGCAAGGGCCGCCTTGCCCGGCTGACGCTGGCGGTGCCGCTGCTCGCCTTCTTCGTCTCGATCATGGATTACGCCACCTTCTCGTGGACCAGGGACCGGCTGCAGATCATCCCGATCATGTGGGACCAGAAGGAAAACTACGCCTCCAACGGCTTCGCGCTCGCCTTCGCGCTCAACGTGCCGATGGCGCATGTCTCGGCACCGCCGGGCTATTCCGACAAGGCGATCGCGGCGATCGAGCGGCCCGAGGTGACCGCCTCGATGCCGGCCCAGAAGCCGGACATCATCATCGTCATGAGCGAATCCTTCTGGGATCCAACCAAGCTGCCCGGAGTCACCATCACCCCCGATCCGATGCCCAATGTGCGGGCGCTCCGCTCGGGCTCGATGTTCTCGCCCGAATTCGGCGGCATGACCGCCAACATCGAATTCGAAGCGCTGACCGGCTTTTCCAATGCTTTCCTGCCGGCCGGCAGCATCCCCTACCAGCAATATGTCCGCACCCCGACGCCGTCGATGGCAACCTTCCTGAAGAGCGAAGGCTATAGGGCACGCGCCATCCATCCAGGAACGAACTGGTTCTGGAACCGCGGCGCGGTCTATGCCGATTTCGGTTTCAACGACTTCAAATCGGAAGAGACGCTGCCGCCCATGGAAAAGCGCGGACCGCTGGCATCCGACGCGGCGATGACCGACGAGATCATACGCGAAGCGGACGCCAGCGAGGACCCGGTGTTCTTCTTCGCCGTCAGTCTGCAGAACCACGGCCCCTATGAACCGAACCGTTATTCGAATCCGACCCATTCGGTGCAAGCGCCGATCAGCCAGTGGGCGCGCGACTCGCTGCTCTCCTACGCCGAAGGTTCAGCCGACGCGGACCGCGGCCTTGAACGGCTGATCGAATGGGCCAAGAGGCGCGAGCGGCCGACGATTGTCGCCTTTTTCGGTGACCACCTGCCGCCGCTCGGACCGGTCTATGTCGAGACCGGCTTCCTGAAGGACAACGTCGCGCCGCGCAAGGAACCAACGCCGGAGGCCGCCCTCGAACATCACGCGACACCGCTGATCATCTGGTCGAACCGCTCCGGCCCGGTCGAGAATCTGGGCACGGTCAGCCCCGCGTTCCTGCCCTATCATATCCTCACCGCCGCCGGCATCACCCACCCTTACTACACCGGCTTCCTGGGCGAGATGCGGGAGCGCTATCGTGTCGTCGACCGCAACCTGCTGCTCACGCCGGCCGGGGCGGCCACGCCAGACTGGTCGCGTCAGAAAGAGATTGACCCGGCGATCAGCGACTTCCGGCTGATCCAGTACGACATGATGTTCGGCAAGCGCCATGCCGCGCCCGACTTCTTCCCCGAGACGGTCGACAAGATCGTCGCCCATACGAGTTGAGCCGATCGGCGGGCGCTTAATTTCCCCTGCCGCCCGCCCTCGGATCAGCTGCTCAGTTCGTCAATTGCAGCTTCGAAAATTTGTTGGCGATCTGCAGAAACACGTTCGGCAGCTTGGCCGGATCATTGATGGCATAATAGTCGCTGGGATTCGAGGCGGAGGCGCTGTAATGGGTGCGGTTAGCGACCGTTGACGACGGGCTCGACCCTGTGCGACCTGACATTGCGGTTAAGGGCCGGTTGCCGGGAAAATCGCCGGCCTTGCCGGGCGCTGCCACGTGGGTTCCTGCGGCCTGCGACATCAGGGATGCCGCTTGGCCTTGCTTTATCAGCGGATTGCTTTATAGACGCCGCCAATCTGCCGGTCCCAGCTGGGGGCTGAACGGAGGGCCGGAGGTTTTTTCGAGAACCTTCGTGTGAAGCCAGAAGCGCTTCCGCCTCCCGTGTCTCCGCTCTCGACCGTCTCGTCATGCTCCTTTCTTCCCCGCGCCTTTCGAGGCACATGCGGGTCAGAGAAGTTGCAGAGGCTTTTGCCGCCGGGAACCGGGAGAGAAACGAAGAAAGGCACCAAGACATAATGGCTCTTTACGAACATGTGTTTCTTGCCCGGCAGGACCTCTCGCAGCAGCAGGTCGATGCGCTTGTCGAACAGTACAAGGGCGTCATCTCAGCGAATGGCGGGTCTGTCGGCCGGGTCGAGAACTGGGGACTGAAGTCCCTCACCTACCGGGTCAACAAGAACCGGAAGGCATACTACACGCTGATGGACCTCACCTGCCCGCCGGCAGCGCTCAACGAGATGGAGCGCCAGATGGGTCTGTCCGAGGACGTGCTGCGCTTCCTGACCATCAAGGTCGAGGCGCATGAGGAAGGCCCTTCGGCCATGATGCAGAAGCGCGAAGAGCGCTCCGAGCGCGGTGGCTTTGGCGATCGCGACCGTGGCGATCGGCCGGCCCGCAGCTTCGGCGACCGCGGCGATCGTGGCCCGCGTTCGTTCGGCGATCGCGAAGGCGGCGACCGTGGTCCGCGCCGTCCGCGCGAAGGTTTTGAAGGGGGTGCAGAATAATGGTCGACATCAACCAGATCCCGACCCGGCGCCCTTTCCATCGCCGCCGTAAGACCTGCCCGTTCTCCGGCGCCAACGCCCCGAAGATCGACTACAAGGACGTGCGTCTCTTGCAGCGCTACATTTCCGAGCGCGGCAAGATCGTGCCGTCGCGCATCACCGCCGTCAGCCAGAAGAAGCAGCGCGAGCTCGCCAAGGCGATCAAGCGCGCCCGTTTCCTCGGCCTGCTGCCCTACGTGGTTCGCTAATTCTTCCGAACGGGCGGTTCGCCGCCCGTTCCTGTCACCGGCCATGACGGGCATGACCGGTTAGCGTCAAATCCCGAGTTGAGGTCAAAACCTCTAACTGCCGCGACAGGCAGGACAGCGACACCGGCGGCAACGCCCTTTTGCTTCCTGACCTGTTCCAGAGAATTCGGCGTCGGCCTTGTGGACGGACGCCCAACCAAAAGGAACATAATCATGGACGTCATCCTTCTCGAACGCGTCTCCCGCCTCGGCCAGATGGGCGATACCGTCAAGGTCAAGGACGGTTTTGCCCGCAACTTCCTGCTGCCGCAGGGCAAGGCGTTGCGCGCCAACGAAGCCAACAAGAAGAAGTTCGAAGGCCAGCGCGCCCAGCTCGAAGCCCGCAACCTCGAGCGCAAGTCGGAAGCCGCAGAGGTTGCCGAAAAGCTGGACGGCAAGAGCTTCATCGCCGTTCGCTCGGCCGGTGAGACCGGTCAGCTCTACGGTTCGGTGTCGACGCGCGATATCGCCGACCTGCTGACCGCGGAAGGCTTCACGGTCAACCGCAACCAGATCCAGCTCAACCAGCCAATCAAGACCATCGGCGTCACCAACGTGGCGATCGCGCTGCATCCGGAAGTCGAAGTCACCATCACGCTCAACATCGCCCGCACGGCTGACGAAGCCGAGCGCCAGGCCAAGGGCGAGACGCTGACCACCGCCGAAGCCATTTATGGCGACGACATCAACGACAATGCGCGGCCGGAAAACTTCTTCGATCCGAATGCCGAGTTCGAAGGCGGCGAAGAAAACGCCTGATCACATACGCTCCGAGCGCCGGACCGGCGCTCCGATCGTGCTGTCGATTTCCAGTCATTTCTGGACCAATGCCCGGGCCTCTCGCCCGGGCATTTTTGTGCCAAAAGGAACTTTTCGAAACCCTATATATTGATGCAGAGTAGGACAGCCTGTCTGACCGTGAGGGGACACCGGACCATGAATATTCTGTTGAAGCGCGTTCTCGACCGCCTGGTGCGCACGGGCAGCCTCAAGGTAACCGGGCCGAAGGGCACGACGTTCATCTTCGGCGACGGCAGCGGCGAGCCGGTGCACATGCACATCAAGACCAGGCATGCCGAGCGCGCCATCACCTTCGATCCGATGCTGGCGGTGCCTGAATCCTACATGGACGGCGAGCTGGACATTCTCGAAGGCGGCGTGCTCGGACTGATGCGCATTGCCTTCCAGAACATGGGCAGCGGCGGCATCGACGCGACATGGTCGAAAGCCATAGAGGGCCTGCGCCACGCCTTCCGTCGCCTGCAGCAGATCAACACCGCCGCGCGCTCGCGCCGCAACGTGCAGCGCCACTACGATCTGTCGGGTGAGCTTTACCGGCTCTTCCTCGATGAGGACATGCAGTATTCCTGTGCCTATTTCGAGCAGCCGGACATGACGCTCGACGAGGCGCAGGCCGCCAAGAAACGTCATATCGCCGCCAAGCTCAGGCTGAAGGCCGGCCAGACGGTGCTCGACATCGGCTCCGGCTGGGGCGGGCTCGGCCTCTATCTGGCCAAGGCCTTCGATGTCGACGTGCAGGGCGTGACGCTGTCGACGGAACAGCATGGCGTCGCCACCGACCGGGCCCATGCGCAAGGGCTGGAAAACCACGTCCATTTCGAACTGAAGGATTATCGCGAGCTCAACGAACGCTTCGACCGCATTGTCTCGGTCGGCATGTTCGAGCATGTCGGGGTCAACCATTACCGCACCTTCTTCGACAAGGCGGCAACATTGCTGAAGCCTGATGGCGTCATGCTTTTGCACACGATCGGCCGCTCCGGCGTGCCGTGGGCGACCAGCGCCTTCATCCGCAAGTATATTTTCCCGGGCGGCTACATCCCGGCAATGTCCGAGGTGCTGCCGGCGATCGAGAAGTCCGGCCTCGTGGTCACTGACGTCGAGATCCTGCGGCTCCATTATGCCGACACGCTGAAGCATTGGGGCCTGCGCTTCGCCGCCAACCGCGACAAGGCAAAGGCGATCTATGACGAACGCTTCTGCCGCATGTGGGAGTTCTATCTGGCTGCCTCGGAAGCTGCCTTCCGTTGGCAGGACTTGGTGATTTTCCAGTTCCAGATCACCAAGAAGAACGACACGCTGCCGATGACGCGCGACTATATGGCCAAATGCGAGAAGGCGCTGGAGTTGCGCGACATGGGCCGCCGCGAGGCGGCTCCTGTCGAGAAGTCCGCCAAGCCCGCCCGCCGACGCAAGGTGGCGGAATAGGAACAGCGCTGACAGGACGCATTATTGGCGCTTGCCATTATAGGCTCCTGCCCCGAAAAAGGCCTCGTGATCGTCGCGAGGCCTTTTTTATGACCTATCTCCTCTACACAGCCGCGGCGCTTGCCGAGATCGCCGGCTGCTTTTCGGTGTGGGCGTGGTGGCGGCTGGAGAAGTTGCCGCTCTGGCTGCTGCCTGGCTTTGCCTCTCTGATTGTGTTCGCCTGGCTTCTGGCGTTGGTCGACACCAATGCAGCCGGCCGCGCCTATGCCGCTTATGGCGGTATCTACATCGCTGCCTCGCTCGCCTGGTTGTGGCTGGCCGACGGCGTGCGGCCCGATCGCTGGGACCTTGCCGGCGCGGCGCTCTGCATGGCCGGCGCCTCGATTATCCTGCTTGCACCCAGGGGGGCATAGGCCATGGAGCTGCCGGCCGCTCTTCGACAGGGTGTCGATCGCCTTTTGGAAAAGGTGGCGCTGCCGGACCTGAAGCAAGCGGCAAAAACCCTGTCCGACCGCTACCGCGCCGAATTGCGCGACGGTCGCCTGCATATGGCGCAGGACATGGCGGTCAAGGCCTATCTGGCGACGCGCATGCCGGCGACCTACGCCGCGGTCCGCACCAGCCTCGATGCGCTCGCCGAAGCCCGGCCGGATTTCGCACCCGCGACGTTGCTCGACGTCGGCGCCGGCCCCGGCACCGTGCTTTGGGCCACCAGCGATCTCTGGCCTGACCTGGAACTGGCCACGCTGCTTGAGGCGAGTGCCGCGGTGCGCAAGGTCGGTGAGACGCTTGCCGCCGATGCGATCACGGCCCGGACCGTCTGGCGGGCCGGCGATGTCACGATGGACATTGCCGACCTCCAGTCCGCCGACCTCGTCACATGCGCCTATGTGCTGGACGAGATCGCGCCGGCGTCCCTGCCCAAAATGGTCGACCGGCTATGGCAACTCACCAAGGACACACTGTTGATCGTCGAGCCGGGCACGCCGGCGGGCTGGCTGCGCATTCTAGCTGTACGCGCACAATTGATCGCGGCCGGCGCGCATGTGCTGGCGCCCTGTCCGCACGAGGCGCCCTGCCCGCTCAACCCGCCGGACTGGTGCCACTTTTCCCGCCGCGTCGCCCGCTCGCGCCTGCACCGCCTGGCCAAAGAGGCGGAAGTACCGTGGGAAGATGAGAAATTCATCTATGTAGCCGCTTCGCGCCAGCCGGCTGCCTTCCGCGCCGCGCGGGTCGTCGCGCCGCCGAAATCCGGTTCCGGCAAGGTCGTGCTCAAGCTTTGCGAGGCAAATGGCAGCGCCGGCGAAAGGCTCTTCACCAAGCGCGACGGTGACGCGTTCAAGGTGGCGCGGCGGGCGGATTGGGGCGATGCACTGGCATGAGGATGAAAGAGACACGACAGCCTCGCAATCCGGTGTCGCCAGCGCTCACTTTCCTGTTTTGTTCTCCTGCGAAAAACGCTAAGTTGCCAACTCTCGATTCGAGTCAATTGCGATTCTTTCCACGGAAAAATTTTGGCTGTGAATCGCGAGTACCAAAGCCGCTTCTTCACGGGCTGTTGCAGATAAGTCAGCACTGACTTGTCCAGTTCTGATATCGACAGACGGGGATCGAAATCGGGGACATCATGGCAGAGGCAGCACGAAAATTCGGCGTGGCAGAGCAACCGCTCTATCGCGAATCGCCCAACAACATCGAGGCCGAGCAGGCGCTGCTTGGCGCTATACTTGTCAATAACGATGCCTTCTACCGGGTGTCCGACTTCCTGAAGTCCGGCCATTTCTACGAACCCCTGCACCGCAAGATCTTCGATGTCGCGGCCGAGCTGATCCGCATGGGTAAGGCGGCGACGCCGATCACGCTGAAGACCTTCCTGCCCGCCGACGAAAAGGTCGGCGACATGACGGTGGCGCAGTATGTGGTGCGGCTGGCGGTGGAAGCCGTCACCGTCGTAAACGCCACCGACTACGGCCGCGCCATTTATGATCTGGCGACGCGCCGGGCGTTGATCACCGTCGGCGAGGACATGGTCAACATCGCTTATGACGCCCCTGTCGACATGTCGCCTTCCGAACAGATCGAGGACGCGGAGCGCCGCCTGTTCGAGCTGGCCGAGACCGGGCGCTATGACGGCGGCTTCGAGAGCTTCACCGACGCGGTCAAGACCGCGGTCGACATGGCCAACGCCGCCTATATGCGTGACGGCGGTCTGTCGGGCCTCGCCACCGGCATGCGCGATCTCGACCGCCGCATGGGCGGCCTGCAGTCGTCCGATCTGATCATCATCGCCGGCCGTCCAGGCATGGGCAAGACATCACTCGCCACCAACATCGCCTTCAACATTGCCGAGATGTATGAGCCGGCGCAGCAGGCCGATGGCTCATTCAAGGCGGCCAATGGCGGCGTGGTCGGTTTTTTCTCGCTCGAAATGTCGTCCGAACAGCTCGCAACCCGCATCATTTCCGAACAGACGGAAATTTCGTCCTCCAAGATCCGCCGCGGCGAAATCAGCGAAATGGACTTCGAAAAGCTGGTCGCCTGTTCGCAGACCATGCAGAAGATCCCGCTGTTCATCGACCAGACCGGCGGTATTTCCATTGCCCAGTTGTCTGCCCGCGCGCGTCGTCTGAAGCGCCAGCGCGGCCTGGACCTGATCGTCATCGACTATATTCAGCTGATGCAGGGCTCATCCGCCAAGTCTTCGCAGAACCGCGTGCAGGAAATCACCGAGATCACCACGGGCCTGAAGGCGCTGGCCAAGGAGCTGGCCGTGCCGATCATCGCGCTGTCGCAGCTGTCGCGTCAGGTCGAAAGCCGCGACGACAAGCGTCCGCAGCTCTCCGACCTGCGCGAATCCGGTTCGATCGAGCAGGACGCCGACGTCGTCATCTTCGTCTATCGCGAGGAATATTACCTCAAGAACCGCGAGCCGAAGCTCGGCACCGAGGAATACGTCAAGTGGGAAAACGAGATGAACGAGATGCGCGGCAAGGCCGAGGTGATCGTGGCCAAGCAGCGCCATGGGCCGACGGGCTCTGTCACGCTTGCCTTCCACGGCGAATTCACCCGCTTCTCCGATCTCGCGGAAGAGCACCACATCGCGGAAAGGTTTGAGTAGCCTCTTGCCAGCGATCTCACCAATAGCAACGGGTCTCGGCGCCCTACGGCGCCCCCCTCTGTCCTGCCGGACATCTCCCCCGCACGGGGGGAGATTGGCTGTCGCGCGTGGCGCCCGCCAGCGGGCGGGAAGGTAAAGCGTGGTCAAATCCCGCGTCCAGTTCATCTGCCAGAATTGCGGTTCGGTGCATCAGCGCTGGGCCGGCAAATGCGATGCCTGCGGCGAGTGGAACACGCTGGTCGAGGAAGGCACATCTGGCGGCATCGGCTCGGGTCCTGCCAACACGCGCAACGCCCGCAAGGGCCGCGCGGTGGTGCTGACCACACTTTCAGGCGATATCGAGGACGCGCCGCGCATCATCTCAGGTATCGGCGAACTCGACCGCGCCACCGGTGGCGGTTTTGTTCGGGGCTCTGCACTTCTGGTCGGCGGCGATCCCGGTATCGGCAAATCGACGCTGCTCACCCAGGCCGCGGCCGCACTTGCCTCCAAGGGCCATCGCATCGTCTATGTCTCGGGCGAAGAGGCAGTTGCCCAGATCAGGCTGCGTGCGCAGAGGCTCGGCGTCGCATCGGCGCCGGTGGAACTCGCGGCCGAGACCAATGTCGAGGATATCCTCGCCACGATCGCCGACGGCAAGCGGCCCGATCTGGTCATCCTCGATTCGATCCAGACACTGTGGACCGACTTGGCCGATTCGGCGCCAGGCACCGTCACACAAGTGCGCGCCGCGGCGCAGGCGATGATCCGCTACGCGAAATCCACGGGTGCCGCGATCGTGCTGGTCGGCCATGTCACCAAGGAAGGCCAGATCGCCGGTCCGCGCGTGGTCGAGCACATGGTCGACGGCGTGCTCTATTTCGAGGGCGAAGGCGGCCACCACTTCCGTATCCTGCGCACGGTGAAGAACCGCTTCGGACCGACCGACGAGATCGGGGTCTTCGAAATGTCGGACAAAGGTCTGCGCGAGGTCTCCAATCCATCCGAGCTTTTCCTTGGCGAACGGCACGCGAAATCACCGGGAGCAGCGGTTTTCGCCGGCATGGAAGGCACCAGGCCGGTTCTGGTCGAAATCCAGGCGCTGGTCGCGGCCTCCTCGCTCGGCACGCCGCGCCGGGCGGTGGTCGGCTGGGACGGCGCGCGGCTGTCGATGATCCTGGCAGTGCTGGAGGCACATTGCGGTGTGCGTTTCGGACAGCATGACGTCTACCTCAACGTCGCGGGCGGCTACCGCATCAGCGAGCCGGCGGCCGATCTCGCGGTCGCCGCCGCACTGGTTTCCTCGCTCACTGGTCTTGCCCTCTCCGCCGATTGCGTCTATTTCGGCGAAATCAGCCTTTCGGGCGCGGTGAGGCCGGTTGCGCATGCGCAGCAGCGTCTCAAGGAAGCCGAAAAGCTGGGTTTTGGTAGCGCGGTTCTGCCCGTGGGCAGCGAGGAACTTGCTGGGGGGATTGGGGCCGGCGCTTTCCAGCCCACCGAGCTTGCCGACCTCGTGGCGCGCATAGCCGGCTCACGGCGCGGCCGTGCCGACGATGAAGAATGACGCGGCTCGTCGAGTCGTGAACAAGAGATCGGAGTGGGGCCAAAAACATGCCGATTACGCTGCTTGACGGAATTCTCGTCGGCTTCACCCTGGTCTCGGCGATGCTCGCCATGGTTCGCGGCTTTTCGCGCGAGGTGCTTTCGGTCGTCTCCTGGGCGGCAGCGGCGGCGGCGGCCTTCTTCTTCTACAAACCGGTCCTGCCCTACCTGAAGCCCTATATCGACAATGAGAAGATCGCCATGGCGGCGGCCGCAGGCGTGGTCTTCATCATCGCGCTGATCGTCGTCTCGGTCATCACCATGAAGCTTGCCGACTGGATCATCGATTCGCGCATCGGCGCCCTCGACCGCACGCTCGGCTTCCTTTACGGCGCCGCGCGCGGCGTCCTGGTCGTCGCTGTCGCGCTGCTGTTCTTCAACTGGCTGGCCGGCGCCAAGGCCCCGGCCTGGGTCACGGAAGCCAAGTCGCGGCCGCTGCTGGAACAGATCGGCGCCAAGCTCGAGAGCCTGCTGCCAGAGGACCCGGAAAACGCCATCCTCAAGAAGCTCAATCCGAATCAGCCGGCCGCCGAGACCCCCGTCGCGCCCGACGCACCGGCGGCGGATGCACCAGCCGGCGGCGACGACGCCAATGCGCCGGCGCCCGACGACAACGACGCCGGTCCTGCCGACAACACCGCCAAGCCGGCGCCAGCGCCGGCGAATTGAGGTCCGAACGAGGCGTCTGGCGATCGATCCATGTAGACGACCGCACGCGGTGCGTTGCTTTCGACGCGCGACCGCCTTATATGGCGATTTTAGCGGAGCTTAAGATGGCAGACGCAGACGACGTGCTTTCCGCCGAGGCTGACGATCATTTTCATGACGAGTGCGGTGTGTTCGGCATCTTTGGCCGGCAGGACGCGGCGGCCATCGTCACACTCGGTCTGCATGCGCTGCAGCATCGAGGTCAGGAAGCGGCCGGCATCGTCTCCTATGACGGCACCCAGTTCCATGTCGAACGCCATGTCGGCCTGATCGGCGACACCTTCACCAAGCAGCGCGTCATCGACAGCCTGCAAGGCAACCGCGCCATCGGCCACACGCGCTACGCGACCACCGGCGGCGCCGGCATGCGCAACATCCAGCCCTTCTTCGCCGAATTGGCCGATGGCGGCTTTGCCGTCGCCCATAACGGCAACCTCACCAACGCCATGACGGTGCAGCGCGCGCTGCAGAAGCAAGGCGCGATCTTCTCCTCCACCTCCGACACAGAGACGCTTTTGCATCTGGTCGCGACCAGCAAGGAGCGCGACCTCAATTCGCGCTTCATCGACGCGGTGCGCCAGGTCGAGGGCGCCTTCTCGCTGGTGGCGATGACGGCCAAGAAGATGATCGGCTGCCGCGATCCGCTCGGCATCCGCCCGCTGGTGCTGGGCGATCTCGACGGCGCCTGGATCCTGGCCTCCGAAACCTGTGCGCTCGACATCATCGGCGCGCGTTTCGTGCGCGACCTGAAGCCCGGCGAGATGGTCGTCGTCACCTCCAAGGGCATTGAGAGCCTGTTCCCGTTCGAACCGCAGAAGACCCGCTTCTGCATCTTCGAATATGTCTATTTCGCCCGACCCGACTCCTCGGTCGAGGGCCGCAATGTCTATGAGGTGCGCAAGCGCATCGGCGCGGAACTGGCTCAGGAAAATCCAGTCGACGCCGATATCGTCGTACCGGTGCCGGATTCCGGCACGCCGGCGGCAATCGGCTTCAGCCAGGCGGCGGGCATTCCCTTCGAACTCGGCATCATCCGCAACCACTATGTCGGCCGCACCTTCATCCAGCCCGGCGATTCGATCCGCCATATGGGCGTCAAGCTCAAGCACAACGCCAATCGCCGCATGATCGAGGGCAAGCGCGTGGTGCTGGTCGACGACAGCATCGTGCGCGGCACCACCAGCCAGAAGATCGTGCAGATGGTGCGCGACGCCGGCGCCAAGGAAGTGCACATGCGCATCGCCTCGCCGCCGACCAGCGCATCGTGCTTCTATGGGGTCGACACGCCGGAGAAGTCGAAGCTGCTGGCTTCGCGCATGTCGGTGGAAGAGATGGCCGAGTTCATCCGGGTCGATTCGCTCGGTTTCCTCAGTATCAACGGTCTCTACCGCGCCGTCGGCGAGGCCAGCCGCGACGACGAGCAGCCGCAGTTCTGCGATGCATGCTTCACCGGCCAGTACCCGACCCGCCTGCTCGACTTCGAAGGCCACGACAATGTGCGCACGCTGTCGCTGCTGGCGACAAGCGGCTCGTAGAATTGCCGGACCGTCATCAGCCTTAGCCAGAGTTCCGGAAGCCATCGCATGACCCTCGACCTTACGGGCCGCGTCGCGGTCGTCACCGGCGCCTCGCGCGGCATCGGCTATTTCATCGCCAGGGAATTGGCTGCGGCCGGCGCGCATGTCATCGCGGTTGCCCGCACCGTCGGCGGGCTGGAAGAACTCGACGACCAGATCAAGGCGGCCGGCGGCCAGGCGACATTGGTGCCGCTCGATCTCGCCGACATGGCCGGTATCGACCGGCTGGGCGGCGCCATCCACGAGCGCTGGGGCAAGCTCGACATCCTCGTCGCCAATGCCGGCGTGCTTGGCGTCATCTCGCCGATCGGCCATGTCGAGGCCAAGACCTTCGAAAAGGTGATGACCATCAACGTCACCTCGACCTGGCGGCTGATCCGCTCGGTCGACCCGCTGCTGCGGCTTTCGGATGCCGGCCGGGCGATTATCCTGTCGTCCAACGCGGCGCATTCGGCGCGCGCCTTCTGGGCGCCTTACGCGGCATCAAAGGCGGCGGTGGAGACCATGATGCGCTCCTGGGCGCATGAGACGCAAAGTCTGCCGCTGCGCGTCAATGCAGCCGACCCCGGCGCCACCCGCACCGCGATGCGCGCACAAGCCGTGCCCGGTGAGGATCCCGAGACATTGCCGCACCCCTCCGAGATCGCCAAACGCATCGTGCCGCTGGCCAGCCCGGATCTCAAAGAGACCGGCCTGATCTTCCAGGCCAAGCACAACCGCTTCGTCGCCTACCGACAACCGGAATAAAAGCCGGTTCGAAATGGATTAAAACAGCCTTCGGCTACGTTCTTCTGACGTAGGACATTCGAAACCGGAGTACCGACATGCCAAGACTAGCCATCGTTGCCGCCACCGCCCTTGCCGCCGCTCTTGGAGCTACGGTGGGCGTGGCCGTTTCCCAAGATACCAAGATGAGTTTCTTCGTCACCAGCGTCGGCTCCGGCAAGGGCGGCGATCTCAGCGGCCTGAAGGGCGCGGACACCCATTGCGCGTCGCTGGCGGAAGCCGCCGGCGTCACCGGCAAGACCTGGCACGCCTATCTCTCGACCAGCACGGAGGATGCGCGCGATCGCATCGGCAAGGGGCCCTGGTTCAACGCCAAGGGCGCCAAGATCGCCGATGATGTCGCCTCGCTGCACAGCGACGCCAACGGCATCACCAAGCAGACCGCGCTGAACGAGAAGGGTGAGACGGTCAACGGCCGCGGCGATACGCCCAACCGGCACGACATGCTGACCGGCTCCAAGCCCGACGGCACCAGGATCGCCGACCAGACCTGCGGCGACTGGACGATGAGCGGCTCCGAAGGGGCGGCGATGATGGGCCATCACGACCGCACCGGTCTCGACGATTCGGCGGCGGCGAAGTCGTGGAATTCTTCGCATGCCTCGCGTGGCGGCTGCAGCCAGGAGGCGCTGAAAGGCACAGGCGGCGACGGCCTGTTCTATTGCTTTGCGACCGACTGAACCACGGCGGAGGGCAATACCGCAGCTAGGAACCCGACGGATCATCACGCGGCTGTGATCTGAGGGGAGAAGCCGCTGGGCGGTCATGCTTTCGTCATTTCCGAGGAGTTGTTAGGATCGAGCGAATCCCGCAACGAGAGCCCGATCTGGGCAGAACAAGGAAAACTCCATGGCTACGACCGCAGCATTGGTCTGGTATCTGGTAATCGCCGGCCCGCAGGGCGGCATGGTCGTGCTGCCCAGCACCTTCGACAAGCGCGAACAGTGCACCGCCGCCATCACCGAGTATCAGAAGCAGCCGACACCCGCCGGCTGGTCCGTGCAGTGCGTGCCGAGCGCCTCGCCCTTCACCGACGAAGGCGACGCCGAAGAGCCGGCAGCTCAGTAAGCATCAGATATCACAAGGCCCGCGACCGCTGCCGCGGGCCTTGTGATTCATCACCGCGCGCTCACCGTCAGTTCCGGCTTCTGGTTGATGGTCTGGAACACCACGCAATAGCGCTCGGTCAGCTTCAGCAGCGAATCAATGCGCTCCGGAGGCTCCGCCGTGTCGAGATTGAAATTGAGCCGAATGGCGCGAAAGCCGACCGGCGCATCCTTGGCGACACCAAGCGTGCCGCGAAAATCAAGGTCGCCTTCGGCTTCAACGGTAGCGGCGCCGAGCTTGAATTCGAGCGCCGTCGCGACCGCCTTCAGCGTCACCCCGGCGCACGCCACCAGCGCCTCGAGCAGCATGTCGCCGGAGCACAGTTCGAGCCCCGAGCCGCCTGTTGCCGGATGAAGGCCGGCGATTGCCAACGCCCTGCCCGTCTCCACCTTGCAGGCCACCGACTGTTCGTCGATCGAGCCCTTTGCCCTTAGCGTGATCAGTGCTTGCGTGGCGTCGTCGCGGTAGGCCTGCTTCAGCGGCGCCTGCATGGCCTTCAGCTCGGTTGCGTCCATTTTCGTTCCTCCGACAGGCTTTCTGCCTTGATAGCATGGTCCTGCGAGACGTGTGAGGCAATCCAAACATGACGACCCAAGCTGTCAGGAACTGGTTTCGGCGGAAACAACAGCAGTGGGCGCGCCATCGTCTGATCCCTTTGACTTCATCCGCCTCGGCCATAGCTATGCGGGAGTCTTTTCCGCGGAGGTCTCATGCGTTCCAAGCTGAAACTCGTCTCCCTTGTCCTCTTCATGCTTGCCGGTTTCGCGCAGCCTCTCCTGGCCGAAACGGCGGAGCGGCCGGCACCCGCGGGCGGCGTGCTTTCACTGCTGCCGTCACCTGAGATCACCGACCATTCGATCACCATTGGCGGACGCAGCCTGCGGTATCAGGCAAAGGCCGGCACGCTTCCGCTGCTCTCCGGCAAGGGCGAGATCACGGCGGAGATCTTCTATGTTGCCTATACGCTGAAGCCGCGGGAGAGCGTGGCGACGGAAGCACTGCGGCCAATCACCTTCGTGTTCAACGGCGGCCCGGGCGCCGCTTCAGCCTATCTGCATCTCGGCGCGCTCGGACCGCGCGTCGTGGCGACCGGAGCCGGCGGGGAATTCCTCCCCTCGCCGCAAAAGCTCATCGACAATCCCGACAGTTGGCTCGACATGACCGACCTCGTCTTCGTCGACCCGGTGGGAACCGGCTACAGCCGCGAGGCGCCCGGCCAGGATACGCACGACTTCTGGGGCGTCAGCCAGGATGCCAGTTCGATCGGCGCCTTCATTAGGCTCTATCTCGCCCAAAACAGCCGCATGGGATCTCCGCTGTTCCTCGCCGGTGAGAGCTATGGCGGGTTCCGCGCGGCACTGCTTGCCAGGACGCTGCAGGAAGATATCGGCATCAGCCCGAGCGGCATCGTGCTGATCTCGCCGGCGCTGGAATTCACCCTGGTGCAGCCCGACGAATTCGAGCCGCTGCATTGGGCTCTCGAACTACCCTCCCTCGCCGCGGTTCGCCTGCGCAGTGAAGGTGTCAGCGGCGACACTTTGCGGAAAAAGCTCGCCGAGGTCGAGCATTATGCACTTGGCGAGTACCTCAGTGCGCTCACCAGTGGGCTGGAGCAAGGCGGACGGCTGGCGGGTGATCGCGTGGCCGAGATCACCGGCCTGCCTCTCGACCTCGTTCACCGCAACTTCGCCCGCGTCCCGACCTCGCTCTTCGCAAGGGAGTTTGGCCGTGCCGCGGGCAAGGTGCTCAGCCCCTATGACGGCATGATCGCGACGGCGGACATCGCTCCCCAGAGTGCCCGTATCGCTGGCCCCGATCCGGTGCTGGACCGTAGTGTGCCGGCGCTGACCTCGGCCTTTGTCGCTTACGCGCGCGACGAGCTGAACTTTCGCACCGATGTCAGCTACCGCTTGCTGAACGGCGATATCAGCCACAACTGGAACTACGGGACGAGCGCCTCGCGCCAGGGCTATGCCGGTGTGATGGATGATCTGCAACGGGCGCGGTCCTTGAATCCCGCGCTGGGCGTCGTCATCGTCAATGGCTACACCGATCTCGTCACTCCCTATCTGGCGTCGCGTTATCTGGTCAGCCAGATCCCGTCGCTCGCCGGCGCCAGGCCGATCCGCCTCGACGTCGTTGAAGGTGGGCACATGATGTATCTCGAACCGGACGGACGGCGCGCGCTGAAGCAGGCCGCTTCGGAGCTTTACCAGGCAACCCAGTAGCCAACGGGACATCGAGTCTCCGGGCAACCAAGGCCCGGCGCCGATGCAGGACCGGTGGCCGGTGCAGTGATCAAGCTGTCCCAAATGGGACATTGACGGACAAGGTCCCAAAACCGTCTGATCGGGCGAGGTTTCGTCATTCCATTTCCCGGTGGTCCCACAATGTCACATACGCTCTCGACCACACCGAGGCAGGATGGGTTTCGCGCCCCTGGCGAATTCGAGCCCAAATCGGGCTGTTGGCTGATCTGGCCAGAACGGCCGGACACCTGGCGGCTGGGCGCCAAGCCCGCGCAGAGGCTGTTCGCCAATGTCGCTGCGGCGATCGCACAAAGCGAGCCGATGACGGTGGCGGCGTCCAGCCGCCAGTGGCAGAACGCAAGAGCGCGATTGCCCAGCCATGTGCGCGTCGTGGAAATGTCGACCAATGATTCCTGGCTCCGCGACAGTGGCCCCAATTTCGTCGTCAATGATCGAGGCGAAGTGCGCGGCGTCGATTGGATCTTCAACGCTTATGGCGGTTTCGACGGCGGCCTCTACTCGCCTTGGGATCTCGACGACCTCGTGGCGCAAAAGGTCCTCGATATCGAGAGGATGGACCGTTATCGCGCACCGCTGATCGCCGAGGGCGGCGGACTGCAATGCGACGGCCAAGGCACGCTCATCACGACCGAGCAGTGCCTGCTCAATCGCAACCGTAATGCCCATCTCGGAAAGGCGAAGGTGGAACAACAGCTTGGCGACTATCTCGGCGTCGACAAAATCATCTGGCTGCCGCGCGGTTTTGCTTTCGACGAGACGGATGGCCATGTCGACGACCTCTGCTGCTTCGTTCGTCCGGGCGTTGTGGCGCTGAGCTGGACCGACGAGCGGGACGATCCGCAATATGAGATCGTACGCGAAGCCGAAGAGGTGCTGCGCTCGGCCCGCGACGCGCGTGGCCGTCGCCTGGAGGTTCATCGGCTGCACCATCCCCTGCCGATCGAGATGACGATGGAAGAAAGCGAGAGCGTGGACCGGGTCGATTCGACCTGGGCACGGCCGACCGGCAACCGGATCGCGGCGAGTTACATCAACTATTATCCGGGCAACAGCGTCGTGGTCGTGCCGGAATTCGGCTGCAATCTCGACGGGAAGGCAAAGCAACAGCTGGCCACGCTGTTTCCCGATCACAAGCTCGTCGGCATCGAGAACTCCCGCGAAATTCTGCTCGGAGGCGGCAATGTCGCCTGTATCACGTTACCCGTTTATGCGCCCCACCGGCGTTGAGCGGCAAGCGTGCCGAAGTGAAATCAGAACGGTGCGCCGCGTCGGCCCGCCAGGCAAAAGGAGATACCCATGCGCGCTCTGCTCTTCCCAATCCTGACCGCCGCGCTTGCCTGCGGCATCAGTTTCGGCGTCGCCCGGGCGGACGATGAGAAGGTGGTCAACGTCTACAACTGGTCCGACTACATCGCCCCGGACACGGCTGAGAAATTCGAGAAGGAGACGGGCATCAAGGTCCGCTACGATGTCTATGACGGCAACGAGGTCCTTGAGACGAAACTGCTCACCGGCGGCTCGGGATATGACGTGGTCTATCCCTCGGCCTTTCCGTTCCTGAAGAACCAGTTGAAGGCAGGCGCTTTCCTGCGGCTCGACAGATCGAAGCTTTCAAACCACTCGAAAATCGATCCGCAAGCCTTGTCGCTGATCGCGGGCGCGGATCCGCAGAACCTGTACGCCGTGCCTTACATGGCCGTCACAGACGGGATCGGCTACAATGTCGCTGCCGTCAAGCAACGGATGCCGGATGCGCCGACAGGTTCCTTCGCCATGGTCTTCGACGCCGACGTCGTCAAGAAATTCTCCGATTGCGGCGTCGCCATGATCGATGCTCCGGCGGAGATCATTCCTATGGCTATGAACTATCTCCACATCGATCCCAGGTCGACCAATCCGGACGACCTCGCCAAGGTCGAAGAGCTGATGGGCAAGGTGCGGCCCTATATCCGTTACTTCCACTCGTCGAAATACATCAACGACCTGGCGAATGGCGACATCTGTGTCGTGCTGGGCTGGTCGGGCGACATATTGCAGGCCAAGACCCGTGCGGCGGAATCCGCGAAGAAGCTGGAGATTGCATATTCCATTCCAAGGGAAGGCACGCTGATAAACTTCGATACGATGGCCGTGCCGAAGGATGCGCCGCATCCGGAGAATGCCCAGGCCTGGATCGATTTCAACTTGCGGCCCGATATCGCAGCGGCCAATTCCAGTTATGTTTCCTATGCCAATGCGATCCCGGAATCCCTGCCGCTGATGGATCAGGCCGTCGCAAAGGATCCCGGCGTTTTCCCATCCGACGATGTAAAGGCCAAGCTGTTCGTGGTCGAAAACAACGACGCAAAGCTGCTGCGACTGCAAAACCGCATGTGGACACGCGTCGTGACGGGACAGTGAAGCTGGCGAACCATCAGTTGGGCGAGGCCTTCCAGCCTATGGCCAACAACTCGATCTGGGAGTGCACACCGAGCTTGCGGTAGACCTGCTTGATGTGGTTGCGCACGGTGCCGGGTGAAATTGACAGGTTTCGCGAAATCGTCTTGGCGCTGCCACCCTCGACCAGGAGCCGCGCGATCTGCCTTTCCCGGGCGCTGAGTTGCGACCCCGCGGCTTCGATTGCGGAACCCTTGTCGCGAAGACGGCACAAATGAAGCAGCCTTTGCAGAATGAGCTTTGTCGCGCTGCTCGCCGCGCCGGCCACAGCCAGATCACGCTCGCCAAAACGCGGTGCGCCTTCCCGGCGAAGAAAGGTTACATAGCCGGCGGTCAGTCCGTCGAGGTTGAACACGCCGGTTATTTCATCGAAGCTGCCGGAGGGCCCGTAGAATTCGCGGTAATACGGCGTGCGCTGGAAATCGCCTTGGCTGAGAGCCGACAACGGCAGCAGGAAATCCTGTCTGGTGCTGGCGAACCTCTGGAAGAACGGATCCTGGCGATAGACGCGCGCATCATAGTCGCGGTTCCAGCGATCGGGTCCGGCATCGTCGATGGTCAGGGATGTTATGTCGCGACGATAGAAGCCAACATAGACACGATCCGAGCCAAGCAGCACCCTTGCCGCCGCGCTGAAGCGGGCCGACAAGTCTTCGGGCGTTGCCGCCAAGGCCGCGGCGGCCACGCCACCACTCCAGCGTTCAAGCCGGTCGAGAGAAAAAATCGACTGCATCCGCGCCCAGACTAAAGCAAGCCCCGCCAACTTCAAGCTGGCGGGGAACCGCGAGGGAGCCGGTAAGATCAGTCCCGCGGCCGCTTCCGCAGCTCATCGCCCCATCGACTGGTTGGACTCACGCCTTGGCCTGCGACCTCACATGGGCAATGTAGCCGCGAACGTCGCTGGCCGGACCAGCATAGGCCTTGCCGAGCTTCTTCTCCATCGCAGCCATGTATTCCTTCGCCCATTTGGGCAGGGCGTAGTCGATGACGGCGAGGAATTCGAGCGTCGCCGCAAGACGGATGTCGGCGATCGACGGGTTCTTGCCGCCGATGAACGGCTTGCCGTCGCGGAAGAAGGAGTGGAAGACCTCGAGAGGCTCGGCAATGGCGGCGACCGCGGCCTTCTGCGCCTCCGATTTCCTATCCGGGTGGGCGTCGCTGTGACCGACTTCGCCGGCATATTGCGGGAAGCCGAGCGCCGGATAAGTGGCGCGCGCGACATAGGGATAAAGCGTGCCGATCAGATAGAACATGGCGCTGTCTATCATCGCCCGCTTGGCTGGCGCCTTGGGGTAGAATTTCTCCAGCCCATGCTTGTTGGAAAGATATTGCATGATGGCGCAGCTCTCCCACAGCACGCCGCGCGGCAGGCCCTTGTCCTCGATCATCGGCGTCAGGTGGGCCGGATTACGCGCCATGTATTCGGGCGAGCGCGTCTGCCCCCACGCATCGGTCTCCGCATGGTCGAGCCCGGCGGCGCGGGCAAAGACGCGAACGGTCATGTTGTTGACGCTCGGCTTCAGCATGCTGATGGTCAGCGCCGATTTCCTTGCCGGTTTCGCCTTGGCCTTGGCCGCCGTCTTGCCGGCGGCCTTTGGCGCCGTCTTGGTCGCAGCTTTTGCTGCCGCTTTTGCCGCTGGTTTGGCGGCCGGTTTCCCTGCGCTTTTCGCCACTGCTTTTGCCACGTGTTCCTCCCTTGCCTGTTCAGCCTTCAGTATGGATTTTTGGGCGCCCGGTCCGCCGACAATGTCGCGCGCGCGCGTTCCACCAGCGCCTGGATCGCATCAGCCAGATGCACCTCGGCGATGTTGTAGTCGCCACGCGTGACGCGAAGCTTATGCGCCTCCATCAGCACATCGGCATGGGTGAAGCCTGCAGGCGGCTCGAAACGATAAGAGGCAAGCTCGATCAGAAGGCCGAGCGGATCCTCGAAATAGATTGAATCCATGAAGCCGCGATCCTTGACGCCACTGTGTTTGATGGCGCGCTCGTCGAGCCGGGCGACCGCCTGCAGGAAAGTGACGCGGGACACCGAAAAGGCGATGTGATGCACGCAGCCCGGGTCGGTCGGGGTGCGGCGCTGCACGGCCGTGCGGGTCTCGTCGGTGAAGATGGTGATCAGCCGGCCGTCGCCCGGATCGAAATAAAGATGGCTTTCGCTCGGCTTGTCGAGGTTGGGCTGTTCGAAGATGAAAGGCATGCCCAGCACACCTTCCCAGAAATCGATCGAGGTCTGGCGACCGGCACCGACCAGCGTGATGTGATGGACGCCTTGCGACTGCAGTTTCTGCATCGGCCTTCTCCCCGCAATATCCGCTCTGGCAGAGGCGGCCCGTCACGCCGCGCCCGCACATGCTACATCTGGCATGAGCTGAGCGCCAATTCGATGTCCGTCCCTCGGCGTTCTGCGCGCCTGCCTTCGTCTCCGGCTTTATAAGATGATGCTAAACCAATCGACCCTGCCGCGCCAGAAGCCGCATCCGGGACAAGCTTGCATTTCGCGCCATTGCCGCCTGCCCCAAAAGCAAGCGCGGTGCTGGAGCAGCGCCGTGCGGGATTTCGCCCGTATAGCTGGCAGGTGCGGAGCCGCCGGGGGCTGGGGCCGCCTTCACTCAAGCAGGCGCACGCCTTATGGCCGATATCGCCATTCTCGATACACGCGAAAGGGTCTTCGCCGGAATCCTGCTGACGGGCGCCGCCTATTTGCTGTTTTCGACGCAGGACGCCTCGATCAAACTGCTGGTCACCGGCATGACCGTCTGGCAGATCATGTTCTTCCGCAGCATCACCATTCTTGGCGCCTGCGCGGTGATCGGCGGGCGGCCGCTGTTCGCCGATACGGTGCGCTCGCCGATCGTGCGGCCGATGCTGGTGCGCAGCGCCTTCACGCTCGCCGCCTGGCTCTGTTACTACAATGCCGCCCGCAGCCTGCAACTCGCCGAACTGACCACCGTCTATTACGCGGCTCCGATCATCGTCACCGTGCTATCGGTGGTCCTGCTCGGCGAAAAGGTGCCTGTTGTGCGCTGGCTGGCGGTTCTGATCGGCTTTGCCGGCGTCTTTGTCGCCTGCGATCCCGCCCATCTTGGCCTGTCCGTGCCCGTGTTGCTGGTACTGGCGGCGGCTTGCCTTTGGGGCATCGCCATCGTGCTTCTGCGCAAGACGGCGCTTGCCGAGCGCTCGACGATCCAGCTCCTCCTCAACAATTTCTATTTCCTGGTTTTTTCAGCGGTGCCGGCGCTGTCGTGGTGGCATACGCCGGACCCGGCACAATTGCTGCTTCTTGCCAGCGTCGGTGCGCTCGGCGGCCTGGCGCAATACCTTCTCTTCGAAGGCATGAAGCGCACGCGGGCATCGATCCTGGCGCCGCTCGAGTACACCTCGCTGTTGTGGGCGTTCGCGCTCGGCTTCGCGATCTGGGGCGACGTGCCGCGCCGCGAAGTGTTCCTGGGTGCCGCCCTTATCGTCGCCGCCGGCCTGCTGATCGTCGGCGGCGAACATTTCCGCAAGCGGCTTCGACTTGGATGGTCACTACTCCCGACGCGACGATGTCAGGACGAGGCAAGGTAGGCTGCCGGCATGAATGAGATCACGGCCACCGCGGAAACCACCGAACGCACGCTGGGTATCCTGCTGGTATCATCCTCGGCGGCGGTATTCGGGCTGACCGGCGTGTTGACCAAGTCGATCCATGCCGATCCGCTGACGATCACCTGCTGGCGCGGCTTTGTCGGCGCGATCCTGATCAGCCTCTACGTATTGTGGCGCCGCCGCCGTGCCGGCAACCGTGAACCGCTGCGGCTTGGCTGGCGCGGCTGGCTGCTAGCCGTCGAAGGCGCACTGGCCAGCATCGCCTTCATTTCCGCTTTCAAGTTCACTTTCGTCGCCAATGTCGCGGTCATCTACGCGACGTCGCCCTTCATTGCCGCCGTACTGGCCTGGATGCTGGTGCGCGAACCTTTCCGGCTGCAGACGATGGTGGCGGCGGCGGTGTCGCTGTGCGGGGTCGCCATCATGGTGTGGTCGGGTTTTGCCACCGGCAATTTGTTCGGCGACGGGCTGGCGCTGCTGATGACGGCCGGCAGCGCGCTGTACATGATCATGGTTCGCGCGTTCCGTGACACGCCCGTGGTGTGGGCCGGCGCGGTTTCGGCCTTCCTGCTGTTCATACTCGGATGGTTCGTCACGGATCCCCTGGCGGTCTCATCAAGGGACGCCATCCTGCTTGCCACCTTCGGCGCGTCCTTCGCGCTGGCTTCCATTCTGTGGACGGAAGGCTCGCGGCTGATCCCGGCGCCTGAATCGGGCCTGCTCGGTTCGGCGGAAGTGCCGTTCGCGATCCTGTTCGCATTTCTGTTCCTGGCCGAAATCCCGCCGCTGGCCAGCATGGTCGGCGGGGCCATCGTGCTCGGCGCCGTCTTTGCCCATGCCGGCCGCGATTGGCTGAAGGCACGCTCCCGGCAAGCGTCTTCAAATATTTCGTAAAAAATTTTCCAAGTCACGGAACCATCACCGTGCCCGGACATTATTAGTGCGACGGGCCACCCCCCAAGTCCCCCCAAACC
>NZ_JAIUIL010000020.1:0-55609 GCF_020165595.1 Mesorhizobium sp. BR-1-1-10
CCACCCGCCCCAGCACCCGCGCATAAACCTCTCCCACGATCCCGCGCCGGAACACCAGCACGCAGACCATGAAGATCAGGCCGGTGGCGATGGTCACGGGGAAACCTGACGTGGCGAGCGTGTTTTCCAGGCCGACGACGAGGCTGGCGCCGATGGTGGGGCCGACCATGGTGCCGATGCCGCCGAGCAGGGTCATCAGGATGACCTCGCCCGACATCTGCCAGGTGACGTCGGTGAGGGTGGCGAACTGGAAGACGATCGCCTTCAGCGAACCGGCGAGCCCGGCCAGCGCCGCCGACATGACGAAGGCGGCGAGCTTGTAGCCGGCTACGGAATAGCCCAGCGAAATGGCGCGGTTCTCGTTTTCGCGGATCGAGCGCAGGATCATGCCGAAGGGCGAATTGACGATGCGCCAGATGGCGAAGATGCCGAGAAGGACCACGACAAGCACGAAATAATAGATGTCCATCGGGGCGTTGAGGTCGAGGACACCGAACAGGACGCCCCGCGGCACGCCCTGGATGCCGTCCTCGCCTTGCGTGAACGGCGCCTGCACGCAGAAGAAGAAGAACATTTGCGACAGCGCCAGCGTGATCATGGCGAAATAGATGCCTTGCCGGCGAATGGCGAAGAAGCCCATGACGAGGCCGAGCAGGGCCGCACCCGCCATGCCGAGCAGGATGCCGGCTTCCGGCGGCCAGCCCCAGACCTTGACGGCGTGCGCGGTGAAATAAGCGGCGCCGCCGAAGAAGGTGGCGTGGCCGAAGGACAAGAGGCCGGTGTAGCCGAGCAGGAGATTGAAGGCGCAGGCAAACAGCGCGAAGCACAGCATCTTCATCAGGAAGATCGGGTAGACGAAGAACGGCGCCGCCAGCAGCGCCGCTATGCCGAGCCCGACCAGCACCCATTCGAGCCTTGGCGAGGGTTTGGCCGATGCCTCGCGCAGCGAAAGCCCGGCCATGTCGGATGTCTCTTCCGCCATCTCAGGCGTCCTTTCCGAACAGGCCGGCCGGGCGGACCAAAAGCACGATCGCCATGATGACGAAGACCACCAGGTTGGAGGCCTCGGGGTAAAAAACCTTGGTCAGGCCTTCGGCGAGGCCAAGCATGTAGCCGGTGACGATGGCGCCGAGGATCGAGCCCATGCCGCCGACCACGACGACGGCGAAGACGACGATGATGAGATCCGATCCCATCAGCGGGCTGACCTGGTAGATCGGCGCGGCCAGGATGCCGGCGAGCCCGGCCAGCGCCGAGCCGAGGCCGTAGGTGAGGGTCAAAAGCAACGGCACGTTGACGCCGAAGGCCTGGACGAGGCGGGGATTCTCGGTCGCGGCGCGCAGATAGGAACCGAGCCTGGTCTTCTCGATCAGCGCCCAGGTGCCGAAGCAGACGATCAGCGAGGCGACCACGACCCAGCCGCGATAAATGGGCAGGAACATGAAGCCGAGATTGGTGCCGCCGGCCAGCAGCGGCGGCACGGCGTAGGGGTTTCCCGACACGCCGTAATAGTAGCGGAAGATGCCTTCGAGCACGAGCGCGACGCCGAAAGTGAAGAGCAGGCCGTAGAGCGGATCGGTGTCGTAGAGCCGCGACAGCGCCAGGCGCTCGACCACGACGCCGAAGATGCCGACAATCAGCGGCGCCAGGACCAGCGCCGGCCAATAGCCGATGCCGAGATGGGTGAGCAGGAGATAGCCAATGAAGGCGCCCAGCATATACTGGGCGCCATGGGCGAAGTTGATGACGCGCAGCAGGCCGAAAATCACGGCCAGACCAAGGCTCAGCATGGCGTAGAAGGAGCCGTTGATCAGCCCGACCAGCAATTGGCCGAGCAATGCCTGGACGGGGATGCCGAAGATCATCGTCATGGCGTCATCATACACCCAGGATTTCGTGGAGCAGCGTCATGCGGTCCGCCAGTTCGCCGGTGGGAAACCCGGCCACGACCTTGCCGTGCTCCATCAGGTAGAAACGGTCGGCGACACGGCTGGCGAAGCGGAAATTCTGCTCGACCAGCAGGATGGTCATGCCGCGCTGCTTCAGCGTCGCCAGCAGCTCGCCGATGCGCTGGACGATGACAGGCGCGAGGCCCTCGGTCGGTTCGTCCAAGAGCAGCATCTTGACGCCGGTCCGCAGCATGCGCGCGATCGCCAGCATCTGCTGTTCGCCGCCCGACAGCCGCGTGCCGGGACTGTTGCGCCGCTCCTTCAGATTGGGGAACAGATCGAAGATTTCCTCGACGCTCATGCCGCCCGGGGCGACGACCGGCGGCAGCACCAGGTTCTCGTCGACGGTCAGCGTCGAGAAGATGCCGCGTTCCTCCGGCACGAAGCCGATGCCCTGGTGCGCGGTGCGGTGCAGCGGTAGCCGCATCAGGTCGGCGCCGTCGAAAACGACCTTGCCGGTGCGCCGGCGGATCAGGCCCATGATGGCGCGCAGCGTCGTCGTCTTGCCGACGCCGTTGCGGCCGAGCAATGTGACCGTCTCGCCGGCAAACACTTCGAGGTCGACGCCGTGCAGCGCATGGCCCTCGCCATACCAGGCGTTGAGGCCGCGGACCGCGAGCAGGGGCGAAGCGCTAGTCATCGGCGGTGCCCATATAAGCCACCTTGACGCGCTCGTCGCGGCTGACGGTGGCGTAGTCGCCGGCCGCGAGCACCTCGCCGCGCTGCATCACCGTTATCCAGTCGCAGAGATCGGCCACCACGGTCAGATTGTGCTCGACCATCAGAACCGCGCGGTCGCCCGCCACCGAGCGGATGAGGGCGGAAACCGTGGCCACGTCCTCATGGCCCATGCCGGCCATCGGCTCGTCGAGCAGCAGCACTTTGGGATCCAGCGCCAGCGTCGTGGCGATCTCCAGCACGCGTTTCCTGCCATAGGAAAGATCGCCGGCCAGCCTGTTCGTGGCATCGTCGAGGCCGACGGACCGCAGCAGTTCCATGGCACGCGGCGTCAACCGGTCGAGCGCCGCCAGCGAGCGCCAGAACTGGATGCCGAGCCCGGCCGGCCGCTGCAGCGCGACGCGCACATTGTCGAGCACGCTGAGGTGCGGAAAGATCGCCGATATCTGGAACGAGCGCACCAGCCCCATGCGCGCCACTTTGGCCGGCGAGGTGCGGGTGATGTCGTGGCCGAGCAGTTCGATCCTGCCGCTGGTCGGCGCCAGGAATTTGGTCAGCAGGTTGAAAACGGTGGTCTTGCCGGCGCCGTTGGGTCCGATCAGCGCATGGATGTTGCCATGGCGGACATCGAGATCGACATTCCTGACGGCGACGAAGCCGGCAAAGTCACGCCGCAGGCCGCGGGCGGAAAGCACCACCCGCGGCTCTTCCGCGTTCAGATCAGGCGGCACCGTGGCCGCGCCGGTCACTGGGCGGCCGTCGCGCAGCCGCTGTCCTTCTCGCTCAGGAACGCCTCCTTGCCGGGGATGGTGGCGAGGTATTTGTAATAGTCCCAATCCTTGCTGCTCTCGCTGGGCGCCTTGACCTGATAGAGATACATATCGTGGACCATGTTGCCATCGGCCTGGACCTTGCCGCCGGTGATGACGGCGTCGTCCACCGGCAGCGAATGGAGTTGCTTGGCGACCGCTTCGGTCTCGTCCGTGCCGGCCTTGTCGATCGCCTTCAAATACTGCGTCACCGCCGAATAGGTCGCGGCCTGGATCATATTCGGCATGCGGTTGGTGCGCTTGAAGAAGCGCTGCCCGAATTCGCGGCTCTTGTCGTCGCGGTCCCAGTAATAGCCCTCGGTCAGCACCACGCCCTGCGCCGCCTGCAGGCCGAGCCCATGCACCTCGGCCAGCGTGAACAGGAGCGCCGCCAGTCGCTGGCCGCCCTGCACGATGCCGAATTCGGCCGCCTGCTTGATGGAATTGGAGGTGTCGAGGCCGGCATTGGCCAGACCGATGACCTTGGCGCCCGACGATTGCGCCTGCAGCAGGAAGGACGAATAGTCGGTCGCGCCCAGGGGATAACGCACCTCGCCCAGCACCTTGCCGCCATGGCTCTCGACGAACTTGGCGGTCTGCTCCTTCAGCGAATAGCCGAACGCATAGTCGACGGTAACGAAGAACCAGCTGTCGCCGCCCTGCTGGACGAGGGAGCCGCCGGTTCCCACCGCCTGCGAGTGGGTGTCATAGGCCCAGTGGAAGCCGTAGGGCGAGCATTGCTTGCCGGTGAGGTCGGTGGTCGCCGCACCGGTAACGATGTCGATCTTCTTCTTTTCCTTGGAAATCCCCTGCACGGCGAGCGCGACCGAAGAGGTCGTCAGCTCCATGATGGCGTCGACCTGCTCGGTGTCATACCACTGGCGGGCGATGTTGGAGGCGATGTCGGGCTTGTTCTGATGGTCGGCGCTGATGATCTCGACCGGCGCTCCCTGCACCTTGCCGCCGAAATCCTCGACCGCCATCTTGGCCGCCTCGACCGACCACTTGCCGCCGAAATCGGCGTAGACGCCGGATTGGTCGTTGAGGATGCCGATCTTGACCTTGCCATCGGAAATCTCGGCGGCCGAGGCGGGAATAGTGGTGGCCGCGAGAAGCGCGGCGGAAACGACATAGCGTAGCTTCATGAGTTTACTTCCTCCCAATGTGGATGAATCCGCCCGCCCCCTACGATCGTCATCCGCAAGCACTATGCAACATTAGGAAAATGAGGCGGAAGGGCAAGGGGCGGCCCCGGATTTCGTGACGGCGAGACGGCCCATGGCGTGCGACACGACTATGTGAAGGTCGACCTGCCGCAGACCGAGCTTGTCTGGGCCCGCATGGCCTCAGCCCTCGGCGGCGACGAGATGGCCGTTGCCGACGTCGCTGAGCGCCAGTTTCAGCGGCGCCTCGCCGATGCGGCGGGTGGCGCTGGGGATTTCCTGGTCGAGGCGGGCGAAACGGCTTCGGCGACGCGCCGGATCCGGCACCGGCACGGCTTCGATCAGGCGCCTGGTGTAGGGATGGCGGGGGTTGGAAAAAACCTGGTCGCGTGTGCCCATCTCGACGATCTGGCCCAGATACATGACGGCGACACGGTCGGAGATATTCTCGACCACCGCCATGTCGTGCGAGATGAAGAGATAGGCGACGCCGAATTCGCGCTGCAGTTCCTTCAGGAGGTCGAGCACGCGCGCCTGCACCGAGACGTCCAGCGCCGAGACGCTCTCGTCGGCGATGATCAGCTTCGGCCTCAGCGCCAGCGCACGCGCGATGCAGACGCGCTGGCGCTGGCCGCCGGAAAATTCGTGCGGGTAAAGCTCCATCTGGTCCGATGACAGGCCGACGCGATCGAACAGCGCGGCGACGCGCTCGCGGCGTTCTTCCTTCGAGGCGATGCCGTGGATCAGCAGCGGCTCGGCGACGAGGTCGCCGACGCGCATGCGTGGGTCGAGCGAGGCGTAGGGGTCCTGGAAAATCATCTGCACGTCGCGGCGCACCGCCTTGCGCTCGTCGCGGCCGAGGCCGGACAAATTGCGACCGCCGACGACGATGTCGCCGCTATAAGGCACCAGCCCGGCCAGCGCCTTGGCGGTGGTCGACTTGCCGCAGCCGGATTCACCGACCAGCGCCAGCGTTTCGTTGGGCGCGATTGAAAAGCTGACGCCTTCGACGGCGTGAACGCGGCGGGTGACCCGGCCGAAGACGCCGCCGCGCAAGTCGAAGCGGACGTGCAGATCGGTGACCTCGGCGACCTTCGCCGGCGTTGCGGCTTCGGCTTCCCTAGATTTCTGACGGCCGGCGCCGCTGCCGATGCGCGGCACTGCGGCCAGCAGCTCGCGCGTGTATTCGGCTTGCGGGTGGGCGAAAATGTCCGACGTCTTGCCTTCCTCGACCATTCGCCCATGCCGCATGATGATGACGCGATCGGCCATTTCGGCGACAACGCCCATGTCGTGGGTGATCAGGATGACGCTGGTGCCGTGCTTCTGCTGCAGGTCGCGCAGCAGCTCCAGCACCTCGCCCTGCACGGTGACATCGAGCGCGGTGGTCGGCTCGTCGGCGATCAGCACGTCCGGTTCCAGCGCCAGCGCCATGGCGATCATCACCCGCTGGCGCATGCCGCCGGAGAGCTCGTGCGGAAATTGCCTTAGCCGGCTTTCGGCCTCCGAAATGCGCACCGCCTTCAACGCCTCTATGGCGCGCTGGCGGGCCTCGTCCCGCGACAGGCTGGTGTGCGCCTCGATGGATTCGGTGAGCTGCCGGCCGATCGACAGCACCGGGTTGAGCGAGGTCATCGGTTCCTGGAAGATCATGGCGATGCGGTCGCCGCGGATATGGCGCATGCGGCGTTCGTCGAGGGCGGTCAGCTCGGTGGCGCCAAGGTGGATCGTGCCGGCGGAGATGCGCGCGGCGGGCTGCGGCAGAAGCTGCATGATGGCCAACGCGGTCATCGATTTGCCGGAGCCGGATTCGCCGGCGATGCACAGCGTTTCGCCGCGCTTGAGCGTCAGAGACAGGTCGGAGACGACCTCGCGGGAGCCCTCCTCGCCGCGTACCGAGACGCAGAGGTTGGCGATGGTGAGGATGGTTTCGGGAGTTGAGGTCATTGGGGAGGCAGCCCGGAAAGGGATTTACTCCGGCACACCCCCCTCTGCCCTGCCGGGCATCTCCCCCGCAAGGGGGGAGATTGGCAGTTCCCACGCCCCGCCTCTCTTCCAACGGTGACGATTGGCGAAAGCCCAAGCGCGATCCGATCTCCCCCCTTGCGGGGGAGATGGCCGGCAGGCCAGAGGGGGGTGCCTAGACGCTGACCTGTCATTCAAACACGCAGCGCGGGAAGTAGAACGACACCACCCAGTTGGGCATGTCGACGATCTCGCTGATGCGGAGATCGCCGCAGACCGAGGCCAGCATGTAGGCTTCGACCGGGTCGATCTGGTAGCGGCCGGCGAGCAGGTCGACCATCTGCGCCACGGCCTCCTTCGCGCCCGCCATCAGGTCCGGCCCGATCCCCGTCGTCACCTCATAGCCCTTGGCGTCGAGATGGCGTGTCACCGGACCCGGCGTGGTGAAGCGCGGCGTTTTCAGCCGCGCATCTTTCACCAGGTCGAGTTTCAGCACGACGTTCATCGGGCTTTCGATCGCCGTGCCGCAGACCTCGCCGTCGCCTTGCGCGGCATGCGTGTCGCCGACCGAGAACAGCGCGCCCGCCACCTCCACCGGCAGGTAGAGCGTGGTGCCGGCGGCAAGGTCGCGGATGTCGAGATTGCCGCCGACGCGGCGCGGCGGCACCACCGAGTGGTGGCCCATTTCGGCCGGCGCGTTGCCGATGGTGCCGGCGAATGGTTTTAGCGGCACGCGAGCGTTTTTGCCAAACAACGCCGGCTCCAGCGAGGCGGCATCGTATTTCCAGATGTTGAGCGCCGGCTCCTGGAAATCGTCGGCGAGCAGGCCGAAACCAGGAATGTTCGCCGTCCAGCCGAAGCCGGACGGTTTGAACATCTCGATCGTCACCTTCAGCGCGTCACCCGGCTCGGCGCCCTCGACGAAGATCGGCCCGGTGACCGGGTTGATCTGGCCAAAGTCGAGCTTGGCGATGTCGGCGACGGTGCTGCCGGGCTGCAACTGGCCGCCCGAGGAATCGAGGCACTGGAACTCGATGGTCGAGCCGGGCGCCACCCGCTCAGCCGGGACAAAGGAATTGTCCCAGCCGAAATGGTGATGGCGCCCGTGGATGGTGTAGTCGCAGTTATTGCACATCTTTTACGTACACATTGTCATAGTTGATCGGGATATGGACCGGGTCGACATAGAGGTTGTCGGCGCCGCCCATGCGGGCCGACTTCATGGTGAAGCGCTGTTCGTTGAAGACCGGCGCCCAGGGGGCGTCCTCCATCACCTTGTCGTAGATGGCGCTCCACATCTTGTCGCGCTCGGGGGCCTTGGCCGGGTCGACCACCGAATCGGCCTCGGCCGCCTTGGCGTCGAGATCCTTGTTGCAATACCACGACCAGTTCCAGCCGCCCGGCACCGCACCGGCACAGCCGAGGATAGGGCCGTAGAAGTTGGACGGATCCGGGAAGTCGGCGATCCAGGCCATGCCACCCGACCAGATCATCGGCGCCCCGGCCTTGTCGCCGCCGGCGGCGATGACGTTGGCCTGGGCGAGAGACTGGATGCTGGCCTTGATGCCGATCGCCGCAAGGTCCTGCTGGATCGCCTGGGCGATGCGCGGATTGGGATCGGTGTTCATGGCGAACAATTGCGTGTCGAAACCATCGGGATGACCGGCCTCGGCCAGCAGCGCCTTGGCCTTGGCGACGTCATAGGGGTAGCCCTTGTACGCCTTGTCGTAGCCGGGCATCGACGGCGGCAGCGGCTGGTTGGCCGGCACGGCGCGGCCGTTGATGATCTGGATGATGCGCGCCTTGTTGAGCGCCATGTTGACAGCCTGTCGCACCTTCACATTGTCGAACGGCGCCATGGTTGTGTTCATGGTGACATAGCCGGTGTGCAGCTGGCCGCCTTCGACGACACGCGCTTTCTGCTCGGGATCGGCCATCACCTCCTGGAATTTGGCCGGCGGAATGCCGTCGCCGGGCACGTCGATCTCGCCCTTCTGCAGGCGCAGAAGCGCCACGATCGGCTCCTGGCCGATCTCGAAGGTGATCTTGTCGAGATGCGGCAGGCCCTTGTGCCAATAGTCCGCGTTGCGTTCGAAGACGATGCGCTGGCCAAGCGTCCATTCCGCCAGCTTGAAGGCGCCGGTGCCGACCGGATGCTTGCCGAAATCGGCGCCGTATTTCTCGACCTCTTCCTTCGGTACCACATGGGAAAAGTTGATGGCCATGACATGCAGGAAGGTGGCGTCCGGGCGGGTCAGCTCGAACTTGACCGTGTAGGGGTCGACGACGGTGACGCCGGAAAGCGTCTCGGCCTTACCGGCGGCGACATCGTCATAGCCCTTGATCGAGCCGAAGAAGCCGGCGCCGGGGCTCTGCGTCTTCGGATTGGTGACGCGGTCGAGCGAATATTTCACGTCGTCGGCGGTCATCTCGCGGCCATTGTGGAACTTCACGCCATGGCGCAGCTTGAAGGTGAAGGTCTTGCCGTCGGGCGAAATCTCGTAGCTTTCGGCGAGGTCGGGCTTGAGGTTGGTGGTGCCGGGCTCGTAGTCCATCAAGCCGTCGAACAGGCTCTTGATCATCGACCAGTTCTGCCAGTCATAGCCGATGGCCGGGTCGAGGGTCGCGACGTCGTCCTTGTAGGTGATGGTGATGGCGCCGCCCTGCTTGGCGTTCGGGTCGACGGTGTCCTCGGCGCGGGCGCTTGTCATGCCGAGCATCAGCGCCAGCGCCGATGCCGCGACGGTCGATGCGAGAAACTTCTTCATTGTCCTGTTCCCTTTCTCTGTTTGTTTTCTGGTTCATCTGAGCTTGATGCGGGGATCTATGAAGGGCGCGATGATGTCGGCCAGGAGATTGCCGAGCACGATGGCGAAGGCCGAGACCAGCGTGACGCCCATGATGATCGGGATGTCGACGCGCTGAATGGCTTGCCAGGCGAGCTGGCCGATGCCGGGCCAGCCAAACACGCTTTCGACCACGACGATGCCGCCCATGAAGATGCCGATGTCGATGCCGATCATGGCGACGACCGGCAGGATGGCGTTGGGCAGCGCATGGCGGAAGATGATGGCGCCCCGAGCCAGGCCCTTGGCACGCGCGGTGCGGACGTAATCCTGGCGCAGCACGTCGATCATCGACGAGCGCATCATGCGCGCATACCAGCCGGCGCCGAGGATGCCCATGGTGAGCGACGGCAGCACGAGATGGCGCCATGTGCCATAGCCGCCGATCGGGAACCAGCTCAGCCTGACCGCGAAGACATAGAGCAGCAGCAGGCCGACGACGAATTGCGGCGCCGAGACGCCGATGAAGGAGGCGACCATCAGGGTCTGGTCGGTGGCGGTGCCGCGCTTGACGGCGGCGATCAGCCCCATCGAGAGGCCGATCAGCAGCTCGCACAGGATGGCCCCGACCATCAGAAGCAGGCTCGCCGGCAGCCGCGAGACGATGAGTTCGGTCACCTCCGAGCGCTGGATGTAGGAGCGGCCGAGATCGCCGCTGACGAGCCTCGTCAGATAATGCCAGTACTGGACGACGAAGGGCTGGTCGAGGCCGAGCTGCTGGCGGATGTTCTCGACCGTCTGCGGCGTGGCGCTGCGGCCGGCGATCTGGCGCACCGGGTCGGCGGGCAGGAGATAGAGCAGCGCGAAGGTGATCAGCGAAACGCCGAGCAGGATGAGCAGCGACTGGATCAGCCGGCGGCCGAGATAGGCGATCATGCCCGGCCCCTTTGCGTCGGATCGAGAATGTCGCGCAGCGCGTCGCCGATCAGGTTGAAGGCCAGCGCCAGGGCCAGGATCGCGGCGCCGGGGAAGAACACCAGCCAGGGTGCCGCCTGGAAATAGGTCTGGTTCTCGAAGATGATATTGCCCCATGACGCCGTCGGCGGCTGCACGCCGATGCCGAGGAAGGAGAGCGTGGCCTCGAGCAGCACCGTGGTCGAGATGCCGAGCGTGCCCCAGACGATGATGGTCGGCAGGAGATGCGGCAGGATGTGGCGAAACAGGATGCGCGGCGCGCCGGCCCCGATGGTGCGTTCGGCATCGATGAACTCGCGTTCGGCGAGTGACGAGGTCTCGGTGTAGACGACGCGGGCGGTCTGCACCCAGTTGACCAGCGCGATGACCATGGCGACGATCCACAGGCTCGGCTGGAACACCGCCGCCAGGCAGATGGCGAGCAGCAGCGCCGGAAACGCCATCATCAAATCGGTGAAGCGCATCAGCGCGCCGCCGATCCAGCCGCGGAAATAGCCGGCGGTGACGCCGACCAGCGTGCCGATCAAAAGCGCGACGCCGTTGGCGACGATGCCGATGATCAGCGAGGTGCGCGCGCCGTAGAGGATGCGGGTCAACAGGTCACGCCCGAGCAGGTCGGTGCCCAGCCAGAATTTCGCGCTCGGCGGCAGAGGCGAGCCCTCGATGGTGAGACCGTCGAACATCTGTTCGTTGGGATCGTAGCCGGTCAGCCATGGCGCCAGGATCGCACCGGCGACGACAATGGCGACAGTGACTAGGCCGAGCAGCGCCAGGCGGCGCTTGACCAGCCGGCGCCAGACACCGGCGCGCGGCTTGGCCGGCATGCGCCCTGCCATGAGATCAGGCGCGATGGGGCTGGTCATCGCCGCTCTCATCTCCGATGTGGTCTTCCCCGGTCCTGGCTTCCCCGGTCTTGGCTTCCTCCATCATCGCCACGATCCGGCGCGCGGCGTCCTCGACGCTGATCTGCCAGCTCATCGCCAGCGAGCGCAGCTGCGCATAGGCGCGGTCGTCGTCGCCGCCCTTCGACAAAGCCGAGACAGCCCGCACGATGGTCTGGCGTTCGGCGACCCGCTGGCGCAGCGCGGCAATTTCGCCGGCTAAATGTTTTCTCGCCTCGAAACTCTGGCGCGCGATCAGCAGCGCGCTGTAGACCCCGGCATTGCCGACCGGCTTCAGGAGCTGGGCGTCGGCCTTGTGCGACAGCGCCCATTCGATGCGGCCCGGCGCCTCCGAACCGATCAGCGCCACCAGCGGCATCGGCGCCTCGCCCGGCTTCCAGGGGAATTGCTCGTCGAAGCCGAGATCGGCGTCGAAGAAGACGAAGTCGGCGGCCAGGGCCTCCGGTGCCAGTTCCGGCCAGCAATCCACGGTGACAAGGCCGATGGCCGACAACTGCCTGGTGATCGCTTGCACCGTCGGATGCGGGCGATGCAGGACAAAGGCCCTGGCGCCGCCGAGATTGGGGATGCGCGGGGTTCTGGTCACGACACCACCCGCAAGCGCGGCCGGCCGAATGTCTTTGCGGGGTCGTAGCGCGACAGATACGGGTCCGGCGCGACCTCGTGCTGCCGGCTGACGACTTCGAAGTAGCCGTCCGCGATCCGGCCTATGATGACAGGCAGCGTGGCGTGCTGGGAATGGGCGTCGATGGCGATCGGGCCAAGCCGCGTGGAGAAGCGCCGCTCGGCGAAGGCCTTGGAAAATTCCGCCGGGCCGGCGTCGGGATCGCGCGACAGCACGTCGGCCATTACCTGCACCGAGGCATAGGCGGAGGCTTCGAAGGACGAGGCGAAGGCGGCCGGCCGCGGCGCGAAATACGGTCCGACCGACAGGTGACCCTTGCCTGTTTCGCCGATCGCCGGCAGTTCGCCTTCGGTCAGGTTGCAGGAGATCACTGGGCAAGATTCAGGACTGAAAGCCGCATCCTCGCCCGCCAGATCGCGATAGGCCGCCAGGAAGGCATAGGACGAGGTGCCGATCAGGTTGTTGAGGATGAAGTTCGGCCGCGTCGCGCGGATCTCGGCGATCAGCCGCGACACGTCGGTCTCGCCGATGCGCAGATAGCGCTCGCCCAGCACCTTGCCGCCGGCATCGGCGATGAGGTCGCGCGCAACACGGTTCATCTCCCAGCCCCAGATGTAGTTCGACCCGAGCAGGAAACCGTTGGCGCCGAAGCGCGGCACGACATGGGCCATAAGCGGCACCAGATGCTGGTTGGGACAAGCGTGCATGTAGACGACATGCTCGTTGGCCTCGAAGCCCTCATAGGGGCAGGCGTACCAGAGCATGCCGCCCGCCTTCTCCAGCACAGGGATGGTCTCCTTGCGGCTCCAGGAAGTGACGCAGCCGACGACATGGCGTGCACCGCTGGTCCTGAAGATGTCTTCGCACAGCGTCGCGTAACGGTCGGCATTGCTTTGCGGGTCGCGCTCGATCGGCACCAGTTCGATGCCTGAGCTCCTGTCGGCGTTGATGTCGGCGATGGCGCGCATGGCGCCCATCCGGCACGCGTCGGAGACGAGCTGATAGCTTCCCGAGCGGGAATAGAGGATGCCGATCTCGATGCGCCGTTTCAAACCGATCCCCAAAATGACAATGCCCCGCAGCCAGCGCCGCAAGGGCGAGGCATACGAGGCATATTTGCCGCCCGGCGATCAGAGCCGGTATTTTGCCCTAGCGTATTCGGTCCGGCGGGTCAGTCAAGCCCTCAACGCCATCCGCGTCAAACACCGAGTGTCCGGCCATCGCTGGTTCCCGCGAAATCCGCTGCCGCTATCTGGCCGCCGGCCTGTGTTGGCGGGCATAGGCCACGCAGGCATCCACGGTGCTGACACAAAGCGCGTCGCGCTTTTTCGGCAGGTTGTTGTCGCCGGCGTAGGCAACTTCGGCGACACGGCCGCCGACCATGCGAACCTGCGTGTCGCAGTAACCGCCGGGAGCGACATTGACGGAACCGCCGACCGTCGGGATCGCCCCCACGGCCAAGGCAGGAACGACGACGCTGAGATTGCCGCGCTGGACGACGCGCTTATAGGTCCAGATCTGCCCGGACTGGCCGACTTCCGCGGTGGCGGTCGGAAATCCCGCGCACATTCGGACGTCGGCTTCGCTGAGGCCGACCATCTCCTTGCGTGCCGCGGCCGCCGTTGGATCGACCTTGGCGATGCGCGACGTGTCGTCGGGAACGACGCAGGAGGACTGGATGACGACGAGGAGGCCAGAAAGGGCAAGCTTTCGAATGCAGGAAAATGTCATACCGATTATTGAGATCGCGTGGCGCCCGGCCGCCCTTTCTACCTAGGCAAGCCGACGGTCGGATCAACCCGCGCAGCTTCACGAAAAAGTGGCTGAGCAAGCCGCAAAGCTTTTTGACTTCGCCTGGATGAACCCGGCAGCCAACGAGGGCCGTCCATCATTTTCGGGCGACGTCCTCGAAGCTCAAATCGAACGCATGAGATATTGCGGAGCCGGCCGGCAGAGGCGGGCTCGTTGAAAACTTGACTGCCTTCCCGACATCTCCGGATGGCGGCGCGGCGCCGTCATGGTCGACCTGGCGGCGTCCTGTGCTCACATCCCTGAGTTTTTTGAGAGAATATTCCCGGCTTTGCCGAGAACGGCGAAACACGTTCTTTGATAAAATCAGTAGAATTTCTGACGATGTGAACAAGCCTCGGCAATCCGCCTTGCTGCCATGACTTCACAACCGCAGAGATCAATCATGTCCGATCCCAACAACACTTTGCCCTTTTCCCCATGGTCACCCCTCACCCGCCGCGGCGGCCTCGCTCTGCTGTTCGCGTCGGCCGTCGCGATCGGCAGCCTGATGGCGCCGCATGCGTCCTTGGCCGAGGACAAGAAGGCGATCAAGGTCGGCATCATCAGCGGCGAGGACGAGGATGTCTGGCGTGTCGTCGTCGCGCAAGCAGCCGAAAAGGGCCTCAGCATCGAGACCGTGGTGTTCAACGACTACACCCAGCCCAACGAGGCGCTGGAGCGCGGCGAGATCGACGCCAACGCCTTCCAGCACCAGCCCTATCTCGACAACCAGATCAAGACGCAGGGCTATCACATCGTGCGTGTCGGCTATACCGGCGTGTGGCCGATCGGCCTCTACTCCAAGAAGTACACCAAGGTTGCCGATCTGCCGGAGGGCGCGGTGATCGGCGTGCCGAACGACCCGTCCAACGAAGGCCGGGCGCTGCGCGTGCTGCAGAATGAGGGCGTGATCAAGCTCAGGGATGGCACCGGCATTCTCGCCACCACCGCCGACATCGCCGAGAATGCGAAAAAGGTCGAGATCAAGGAGTTGGATGCCGGCATCGTCGGCCGCTCGGTCGAGGATCTCGACGCCGCCGTGGTCAACACCGATTGGGCGCTGAAGAGCGGCCTGACGCCGGAGAACCGCGTCGCTCAGGAGCCGATCGCGGACAATCCGTACCGCAACTTCATCGCGGTCAAGGTCGGCAATGAAAACGAGGCCTGGGTGAAGACGCTGGTCGCGTCCTACCAGAACGAGGCTGTGAAGGCCGAGTTCGACAAGGTCTATAAGGGCACCGGCCTCAGTGCCTATTGAGTTATGCGGGCACCGACGTGCCTTTGACAGCTTAAGCGGCCCGCGCGATGCGCGGGCCGCGATCGCATTTCGGGACCTGCCGATGAACCAGCATTTTATCGCAACCACCGAGGCCGCGGATCAGGCCGCCACGCAGGACGTGGTGCGCCTTGTCGACCTGAAGCGCCGCTTCGGCCAGACGGCGGCGCTCGACGGCATTTCCTTGACGGTGCGCAAGGGCGAGGTTCTCGGCATCATCGGCCGCAGCGGTGCCGGCAAGTCCACCCTGATCCGCTGCCTGAACGGATTGGAGCGGCCTGACACCGGCGAGGTGTTCATCGAAGGTCGCGAGATCAGCCGACTTGGCGAGCGCGAGTTGCAGCCGCTGCGACGGCGCATCGGCATGATCTTCCAGCATTTCAACCTGCTGTCGGTCAAGACCGTCGAGGACAATGTGGCGTTGCCGCTCAAGATCGAGGGCCGGCCGAAGGCGGAGCGGCTGAAGCGGGCGGCGGAGCTGCTCGATCTCGTCGGCCTGTCGGAGAAGGCAAAAGCCTATCCGGCGTCGCTGTCCGGCGGGCAGAAACAGCGCGTTGGCATCGCCCGAGCGCTTGCCGCGCGGCCAGCGCTGCTTCTGTCGGACGAGGCGACCTCGGCACTCGACCCGGAGACGACGCGCTCCATTCTCGCCCTGCTGAAGGATATCAACCGCCAGCTTGGCCTGACCATCCTTTTGATCACCCACGAGATGGAGGTGATCCGCTCGATCGCCGACCGCGTGGCGGTGATCGACACCGGACGCATCGTCGAGGAAGGGCCGGTCTGGTCGGTGTTTGCCGATCCGCAATCGGACATCACAAGACGCCTGCTCGGGACCATCCGGCCGCAACTTCCGCCGGAGCTGGCGGCGCGGCTGCTGCCGGGAGCTGGCACCGAAACGGTCCTGCGCGTCGACGTGGCGGGCGAGGCGGCGCGCGAGCCGCTGCTGTCCGACCTTGCGGCCGCCGTGCCCGGTCCCTTCCGCCTCGTCCATGGCGGCATCGACCACATCCAGCGGCAGCCGGTCGGAACGCTGTTCCTTTCCGTCCCCGGCAGCGATGCGAGCCATCTCGCAGAAATCATCACATTCCTGAAATCCCGCCAAGCGCGGGTGGAGGTGCTTGGCCATGTCGCCGATCCTGTTTGAGCTTCTGTTGCGATCGATCTGGGAGACGGTGCTGATGACGGCCGCCTCCGGCCTGATCTCGCTGGTGTTCGGCCTGCCGCTCGGGCTGGCCCTGATTGCCACCGAACGCGGCGGCATCGCCGAAAGCCCGTGGGTGAACCGCGTGCTCGGCGCCGTGATCAACGGCTTCCGCTCGGTGCCGTTCATCATCCTTCTGGTGGCGCTGATCCCCCTGACGCGGCTGATCGTCGGCACGTCGATCGGCACATGGGCGGCCATCGTGCCGCTGTCGATCGCCGCCACGCCCTACTATGCGCGGATCGCCGAAGTGTCATTGCGCGAGGTCGACCACGGACTGATCGAGGCGGCGCGCGCCATGGGCGGCAATCGCTGGACGATCATCCGCGAAGTGCTGGTGCCCGAGGCGCTCCCCGGCATCGTTGCCGGCTTCACCGTGACGCTGGTGACGCTGGTCGGCGCCTCGGCGATGGCAGGAGCCATCGGTGCCGGCGGCCTCGGCGACCTTGCCATCCGTTACGGCTACCAGCGCTTCGAGACGTCGGTGATGATCGCCGTGGTGATCGTGCTGATCATCCTGGTCTGCGGCATCCAGTGGGTGGGTGACCGGCTGGTGGCGAGGCTGGATCGGCGGGGATAGTGAGCCGGCTGGTATTCAGGGCCGACCATGAGCTTCTCATGGAGCGTCGGCGATGGTCACCATAAGTAATTTGAGAACCACAACGATTTCCAGCCAAGCCGCGCTAGCTCCTCAGCCTCGCCCCTTCCGGGTCGAAGAACGGCATCGGCACCACCACCGCGCGGGTCGGCTTGCCGTCAATATCGATGCTAAGTTCCGTGCCTATGGCCGTGAAGGGCAATCGCAAATGCGCTGTCGCCAGCACCTTGCCCAGGGAATAGCCGTGGTCGCTGTAGGTGACCACGCCGGCGTCCTCGCCGTCGGCCATCACCCGTGCATCCGTCGCGGACGGCTTGTCGCCGTCGAGGATCAGCCCGGTCCAGCGCTCGTAGAGGCTCTTGTCGCGCACCTCGAGCAGCGCGTCCCGGCCGATGAAATCGCCCTTATCGAACTTGATCCAGCGGTCGAGGCCGACATGGAACGGCGTGCGCGTCTCGTCCATGTCGACGCCGTGCGCCGGATAGGCCTTTTCCAGGCCGAGCGTGAACATGGCCAGCACGCCATAGGGTTTCAAGCCGAAAGCTTGGCCAGTGCGCATCAGCGCGTCCCAAACCGAGGTCGCCTCGTCGGCCGGCACGAACAGCTCGAAGCCGAGTTCGCCGGTCACGCCTGTACGGGAGATCAGGACCCGCGTTCCGTTGATATGGCCTGATGTGAAGGCCCAGCGCTTCAATCCGTCGAGATCGGCGTCCGAAATCATCGCCTTCAGGAGATCGCGCGAGCGCGGGCCCTGGATGGTGGGGAAGGCGACGGCGGCCGTGATGTCGGTGACATAGGCCCTGCGCCCTTGCGCATGATGCTGGAGCCAGGGCAGCATCTTGAGGCGGTTGACCGAACCGGTGACCAGCATGAAATGCTCCGCGCCCAGCCGGAACACGGTGAGGTCGTCCATGATGCCGCCGTCCTCACGACAGACGGTGGAATAGCGTACTTGGCCCGGCTTCATCGCCGCGGCGTCATTGACAATGACATGGTTGACCAGCGCCTCCGCGTCGGCACCCTTGATGTCCATCTTGCCCATGGTGCTGAGGTCCTGCACGCCGACATTTTTACGCGTATTCAAATGTTCGTCGGCGATGCCGGAATAATGTTTGGCCGAGATGAAATCGCCGCCGACCCGACCCATGGTCGCACCCAGCCCAACGATGCTGCTGTAGAAGGGGGAGCGACGCTCAGCCACGAAAATCTCCATCATTCATAAAAAATCGGCAGCGCCGGGTGGCGCCGCCGAGCTCGATTGGTACCGGGATCAACTCCCGTAGACGTCGAACGAAAAATACTTGTCGTTGATTTCCTTGTACTTTCCGTTGGCGCGCAGCGCGTCGATTGCCGCGTTGAACTTGTCGGCCAGTTCCTTGTTGCCCTTCTGCAGCGCAATGCCGACCCCCGGGCCGTGAATGGCCGGATCGGCCGTCAGCGTACCGAGCAGCTTGCAGCAGGCGCCGTCGGGCTTCTTCAGCCATTCGGTGAGGATGATCGAGCCGTCCATCATCGCATCGAGGCGGCCATTGGCCATGTCGGTGCGGGCGTCGTCGCCGGTCGGGTAGGCCTTGACGGTCGAGCCCGAATATTTCTGCTCGGCGAAATTCTGGTGGATGGTGGCGCTCTGCACGCCCAGCACCTTGCCTTTCAGGTCGTCCGGCGAGGTGCCCGCGATAGCCGAGTCCTTCGGCACCGCGATGGCCGGCGGCGTCTGGTAGTATTTGTGGGTGAACTCGACCTTTTCAGCCCGCTCGGGCGTGATGGTGATGTTGATGATGGCATCGAACTTGCCGGCCTGCAGCGCCGGAATAGAGCCGTCGAAATCCTGTACGGTGAACTCGCATTCGACCTTCATCTGGGCGCACAGCGCCTGGCCGAGATCGATGTCGAAACCGCCCAGCGTGCCGTCGGCATTGGCGTGGTTGAATGGCGGGTAGGCACCCTCGGTACCGAGCCTCAGCTTTTTCTCCTGGGCGGAAGCAGCACCGGTTGCGAGCGCAAAAGCTACGGAAGCGGCAAGCACGAAACGACCGAAAAGACGCATGGTCCAGATCTCCGTTGACCGGCGAAGTCTACGGGCTTTCATGCTCCCGGCGGAGACGGAAACGACATGTGCCGCGGCGATCACGGCGCGGGGCAGTCCGCGTCCGGTCAGGTTCCTTGTGCGTCGGCCCCGAACAGATCCCTGGCTTGCTCCGTCGTATAATAACCAAGCTGGACGTCCCGTGCGACCAGTTCCGGATCGCGCTCACGCGGATCGCCATAGCCGCCGCCACCCGGCGTGCCGACGCGCACGCGGTCGCCGGCCTTCAGTGGGATGTCCTGCTCCTTGGAGAGGTGCGGCGGCACATGCTCCTCGCCGTTGCGGAACACGGTCACGCTGTTGGGCTCGCCATCCCGACCGCCAAGGGCGCCCTGCGGACCGAAACGGCCATGGTCCATGACAAAAGAGGCGCGCGCCTCGCCGCGCAGGATCTCGACCTCATAGGCCAGGCCAAAACCACCACGATGCTTGCCGGCGCCGCCCGAGCCTTCGCGCAAGGCATAGTGGCGATAGAGCACCGGAAAGGCCTGCTCCATGATCTCGACCGGGGGCGACTTCGAAATGCCGATGGTCGAGCAGCCATTGGTCAGGCCGTCATGCCCCGAATTGCCGCCATAGCCGCCGCCGGATATCTGGTACATGACGTAGTCGCGGCCGCGCGCCGGATCGTTGCCGCCGAGCGCGAAATTGCCGCTGGAGCCGGCTGGGGCCGCCGTCACCTTGTCGGGCAACGCCTGCACCATAGCCGCGAACACCGCCTCGGCGATGCGCTGCGACACTTCCGCCGCACAGCCGGACACGGGGCGGGGATATTTGGCGTCGAGGAAAGTGCCTTCCGGCCGCTTGACCTCGAGCGGCTCGAAGGCGCCGGCGCTGATCGGCACGTCCGGAAAGATGTGGCGCATGGCGAGATAGACCGAGGACAGGGTCGTCGCCAGCACGCTGTTCATCGGTCCCGCACAAGGCTTTGACGATCCTGAAAAGTCGAAGGTCAGCGTGTCGCCCTTCTTGTCGACTGCGAGCGCTATGGTCAGCGGTTCGTTGACCACCCCGTCGGAATCGACAAAAGCCTTGGAGCGGTAGGTGCCATCGGGAATGGCCGCTATATTGGCGCGCATCTGCTCGGCGGCGCGGCGGCGTAGCTCGGCGATCGCCTCGACGACGGTTTCGTCTCCGTAACGATCCAGGATTCCATTGAGCCTGTCCTGGCCGATCAGCAGCGCGGCGGCCTGCGCCCGGATATCGCCGATGCGCTGGTCGGCGACCCTGATGTTGGAGCAGATGATGGCGTAGATTTCAGGGTCGAGCACGCCCTTCTTGAACAGTTTTACCGGCGGCAGCCGCAGACCCTCCTGCTCGACAGCGGTCGCGGATGCGGAGAAGCCGCCGGGCACGGAGCCGCCGATGTCGGGCCAATGGCCGGTGTTCGACAGCCAGCAGAAGATCTTTCCGCCGCGATAGACCGGCATGGCGAAGCGCACATCCATCAGATGCGTGCCGCCGAGATAGGGATCGTTGACGATGTAGATGTCGCCCGGCTCCGGGGCCAGGCAGCGGCCGTCGGCGATCATCTCGATCACCGTCCTGGTCGAATATTGCATGACGCCGACAAACACCGGCAGGCCCTCACTGCCCTGCGCGATCAGCGAGCCGTCTACGGCGGAATAGATGCCGTCCGAGCGGTCATTGGCCTCGGCGATGACAGGCGAGAAGGCGGCGCGGGAAAAGGTCAGGTCCATCTCGTCGCAGACCTGCTGCAAAGCGGCCTGGAGCACCGAAAGCGTGATGGCGTCGAGCTTTGCGCTATCCACTGGCATGTCAGGCCTCGCCAATGTCGATGATGATGTTGCCGTCGGCATCCGAGCGCGCGCGGTCGCCGGGTTCGAGCACGGTGGTCGCATCCATCTGTTCGAGGATCGCCGGCCCTTCGATGACCGCATCGAGCGGCAGCTTTTCCCTGCTGTAAACCGGCGTGTCGTGCCAACGCCCGGCGTACCAGACCGGTCGGATCTCGCGCCGCGCCCCGTCGAGCGTCCTTGCCCGCCCGGCCGGGTCGATCAGCCGCGACAGGTCGATCGCCGGTCGCACGCCGGTGACCGAGGTGTTGAGGTTGACGAGGTTGGCGCGGATTTCCGGCAGCTCCACCTTGAAGCGGGCGAAATAGGCTTTCTCGAACAACGCCTGCAATTGGCTTCGGGTCACCGACGCGGACGGCAGCGGCACGTTGATGATGTGGGTCTGGCCGACGAACTGCATGTCGGCGGAGTGGGTGACGCGGATCGTTTCCGGCTTCACCGCTTCCTTGGCGATCAGCTCTTCGCCTTCGTTCCGGTGCCGTTCCAGTACCTGGTGAAGCTGGCTTTCGTCCAGCACGGCCACGGGCTGGTTGATGGTGTTGACGAAGTCATGGCGCAGATCGGCGACGACGCAGCCGAGCGCGTTGGTGATGCCGGGCCGCGCCGGCACCAGCACTTTGGGCAGGCCGAGTTCGCGCGCGAGCGCCGTCGCATGCAGCGGCCCGGCGCCGCCGAAGGCGAACAGCGCGAAATCGCGGGGATCATGGCCGCGCGACACCGACACCATGCGGATGGCGCCGGCCATCTTCATGTTGCCGAGCCTGAGGACAGCGCCCGCCGCCTCGACACCCGACAGGCCGGTTGCCTTGCCGATCCTGTCCTCGAAAATCCTGGTGACGCGCTCCGATGTGACCGGGTTTTCGACGGCGAGCAGCTTCTTCGGCGCCAGCCGGCCGAGCACCAGGTTGGCGTCGGTGATCGTCGGCTCGGTGCCGCCGCGCCCATAGCAGATCGGGCCGGGATTGGCGCCGGCACTTTCCGGGCCGATCTGGATCAGGCCGGCCGCATCGACGCGGGCGATCGAGCCGCCGCCGGCGCCCACCGTGTGCACCGCCACCATCGGCACATGGATGGGCATGGCATATTCGATCTCGATCTCGTTCGAGACCGCCGGTTCGGCGTTGCGGATCAGCGCCACATCGGTCGAGGTGCCGCCCATGTCGTAGGTGACGAGGTTTTCGAAGCCTGCGCGCTTGCCGGTATAGGCGGCGGCGATGACGCCGGAGGCGGGGCCCGACATGACCGTCTTGGCCGATTCACGTGTGACGAAACGGGCCGAGATCATGCCGCCATTGCCGTTCATGATCAGGAAGTCGCGGGCATAGCCCTTGTCGGCCAATTCCTTGCGCAGCCGCTCGACGTAGCGCTCCAGGATCGGCTGCACCGAGGCGTTGACCGAGGCCGTCACCCCGCGCTCGAATTCGCGCGCCTCCGACAGCAGCGCATGGCCTGACGTGATGTAGCCGTTCGGCCAGGCTTCGGCGGCGATCTCGGCGGCGCGCCGCTCATGCGTGGGGTTGGCGTAAGAGTGGAGGAAATGGATGACGAGGGATTCGCAGCCGGCCGCGATGAGCGCCTGTACCGCCTCGCGCATCTCGGCTTCATCGAGCGGCGTGCGCACCGCACCCGACGCCTCGACGCGCTCCGACACTTCGAGGCGCAGGTTGCGCGGAATGATTGGGACGAAGGTTCCGGTCATGCCATAGGGTTGCGGCCGCGTCCGCCGGCCGAGTTCGATCACGTCGCGAAAACCGCGCGTGGTGACCATGCCGGTCTTGGCCAGCCGGCGCTCCAGCACCGCATTGGTGGTGGTGGTCGTGCCATGCACGATGAGGTCGATTCCCTCGATCGGAAAGCCGGTGACGCCAAGCGCCGAAACCACGCCAAAGGCCTGGTTGTCGACAGTGGTCGGGGTCTTGGCCAGATACACCTTGCCACCGTCCTTGCCGTCGATCAGGAGCAGGTCGGTGAAGGTTCCGCCGACATCGATGCCGGCGACGACGCTGCCCAGGGAATCCGGCGGCTGCACCGAAAAATTCTCTTTCATTGTCGAAACCCGAAATGCTGAGACTACGGAAATGCCGCAGTTTGGAAAGGTGTTTTACGGCGGCATCTTGACGCAAATATCGTTTGTATACTAATAAATTCCGGACACAAGAGCTTACCGCTTCGGTAGCGTGCATGGCATGCCGGAACCTGAATGGTTCGGGCGCGCACGGGAAAGTTTGGCGCCCGCGTCTCTCATTGGGCGAGAAGGTTGGAATCGATGAACACCACGCCTGCGTTCAACACCGCTGAAGCCCGTCCGCTGCAGTTTCCGATTCCGGCCAATGTCTATGCCGAGACCGTCGTCTCGGTGAAACACTATACCGACCGGCTGTTCTCGTTCCGCATCACCCGGCCGCAGTCGCTGCGCTTCCGCTCGGGCGAATTCGTCATGATCGGCCTGCCCAAAGCCGAGAAGCCGGTGTATCGCGCCTACTCCGTCGCCAGCCCGGCCTGGGACGAAGAGCTGGAATTCTTCTCGATCAAGGTGCCGGATGGCCCGCTGACCTCGGAACTGCAGAAGATCCAGGTCGGCGACACCGTCATCATGCGCCAGAAATCGACCGGCACGCTGGTCGTCGACGCGCTGACCCCCGCCAAGCGCCTGTTCATGATCTCGACCGGCACCGGCATCGCGCCCTTTGCCAGCCTGCTGCGCGATCCCGACACTTACGAGAAGTTCGACCAGCTGATCCTGACCCACACCTGCCGCGACAATGCCGAGCTGATCTACGGCCAGGAGCTGGTGGCGGCGCTCGAAAGCGACCCGCTGATCGGCGAGCTGACCACTGGGCGCGTGACGCTGTACAATTCGACGACCCGCGAAGAGTCGGCGCGCATGGGCCGCATTACCGCGCTGATCGGCTCCGGCAAGTTCTACAGCGACCTCGGCATCGAAAAGCTCAATCCCGAAACCGACCGCATCATGATCTGCGGCTCGATGCACATGCTGAAGGACGTCAAGGAGCTGGCCGAAAGCCTCGGCTTCCAGGAAGGTTCGCTCAGCCATCCCTCGAGCTTCGTCGTCGAACGCGCCTTCGTCGGCTGAGGCCAGCGCGTCTCCCAGAAAGCTGGTTTTGACCTTCCGGTCAAAAACCAGCTGCTTTCGCGGCCTTTTTCAGCTATCCCTCGCTTGAGGACTCGTGAAGCGCGACTTCGCGGGCTATCTTCGTGCGTGTCGCCCAAAACTGTCGACGGCTTTGGGAGAAGGATGCGCGCGTGAGATATCAAGCGCACGCCGCTGAAGGAAAGGGCAGGAGATGAGCAGCACAATCCGCGAAGCCGATCTTGGCCCCAAGGTGACGCCGCTGCCCGCGCGCGCCGCCGCCAACACGCCGGTGCCGCTGGACCATCACATCGCGCGCAATCCTGGCCTGAAACTCGACCTCGGTTTTCTTGAATCGGTACGCAGCGTCAACCGCTCCGCGCTGGAACGCCGCGTCGCCAGCCTGACCAAGCGGCGCTCGATCAAGGCCGACAACCAGGCAGCCTGGCTGCTGCGGGCGATCGCCTGCATGGACCTGACGACGCTCAACTCCAACGACACCGAGGAGCGCGTGCGCCGGCTCTGCGCCAAGGCGATCAACCCGCTGCGCCGCGACATCATGGAAGGCCTCGGCATTGCGGACGAGACCATCCGGCCCGCCGCCGTCTGCGTCTACCATCCCTTCGTCGCCACGGCCGTGGACGCGGTGCGCGGCACCGGCATCCATGTTGCCGCGGTCTCCACCGCCTTTCCGCATGGGCTGGCGCCGCTGTCGACCCGGTTGCAGGAGATCGAGGCCTCGGTGAAGGACGGCGCCGACGAGATCGATGTCGTCATCCCGCGCGGCCTGGTGTTCGGCGCCAAGTGGCGCGAGCTTTATAATGAAATCGTCTCGATGCGGGCCGCCTGCGGCGACGCGCATCTCAAGGTCATCTTGGGCACCGGCGACCTCGCCACGCTGCGCAACGTCATGCTGGCCTCGATGGTGGCGATGATGGCTGGCGCCGATTTCATCAAGACGTCGACCGGCAAGGAAAGCGTCAATGCCACACTGCCTGTCGGCCTCGCCATGGTGCGCGCCATCAGGGCCTATTTCGAGGAGACAGGCTATCTCATCGGCTTCAAGCCGGCCGGCGGCATTTCGACCGCGAAAGTCTCGCTCGACTGGCTGGTGCTGATGAAGGAAGAGCTCGGCCGTCCATGGCTGGAGCCCGAGTTGTTCCGCTTTGGCGCCTCGAGCCTGCTGACCGATATCGAACGTCAGCTCGAGCATCATCTGACCGGGCATTATTCGGCCAATCACCGCCACCCGATGGCTTGAGCACCCCCACCCCGATCGGCTTTGCCGATCGACCCTCCCCACAAGGGGGAGGGTGAAGGAGGAACCTGATGAACGTCCTTGAACGCTATCACGCCATGGAATACGGCCCGGCGCCGGAGGCTCGCAACCAGGCCGATGCATGGCTGGCCGGGCGCGATTTCTCCAAAGCGCTGTTCATCGGTGGCGACTGGAAAGCGGCCGGCGGCGGCAAGACCTTCGACACCAGCGAGCCGTCTTCCGGCAAGCTGCTGGCCAAGGTGTCCGATGCCAATGCCGCCGACATCGACGCGGCGGTTGCGGCCGCCGCAAAGGCGCTGCCGAAATGGAGCGCCAGTTCCGGATACCAGCGCGCGAAAGTGCTCTACGCCATCGGCCGCGCCATGCAGCGCCACCAGCGGCTGTTCGCGGTGCTTGAGACGATCGACAACGGCAAGCCGATCCGCGAAAGCCGCGACATCGACGTGCCGCTGGCGATCCGCCATTTCATTCACCATGCCGGCTGGGCGCAGGCGCTGGAGAGGGATTTTCCCGGCCAAAAGGGGGTCGGCGTCGTCGGCCAGATCATCCCGTGGAATTTTCCCCTGCTGATGCTGGCCTGGAAGATCGCGCCGGCGCTCGCGGCGGGCTGTACCGTGGTGCTGAAGCCGGCCGAGTTCACGCCGCTCACCGCCATTCTGTTCGCCGAGATCTGCGAACGCGCCGGCGTGCCGAAAGGCGTCGTCAACATCGTGCAGGGCGGCCCGGATGCGGGCGCGGCGATCGTCAACCACCCCGGCATCCAGAAGATCGCCTTCACCGGCTCTTCCGAAGTCGGCAAGATCATCCGCAAGGCCACCGCCGGGTCAGGGAAAAAACTGTCGCTGGAGCTTGGCGGCAAGTCGGCTTTCATCGTCTTCGAGGACGCCGATCTCGACAGCGCCGTCGAGGGCCTGGTCGACGGCATCTGGTTCAACCAGGGCCAGGTCTGCTGCGCCGGGTCGCGGCTTCTGGTGCAGGAAGGCATCGCGGACGCCTTGATCGCCAAGGTCAAGACGCGCATGAGCCGGCTGCGTGTCGGCAGCCCGCTCGACAAGAACACCGATATCGGCCCGCTGGTCGATCTGACCCAGCTCGACCGGGTCAAGGGACTGATCGCCGAAGGTGCCCGGCAGGGCGCCGTCTGCTGGCAGCCGGATGCAACGCTGCCGTCTTCCGGCTACTATCACCTGCCGACGCTCGCTACCGGTGTTTCGCCGGCTAATGTTCTGGCGCAGGAAGAGGTGTTCGGGCCGGTGCTCGCCACCATGACCTTCCGCAACACCGAGGAAGCGATCGAACTCGCCAACAACACGCGCTATGGCCTCGCAGCCTCGGTGTGGAGCGAGAACGTCAACCTGGCGCTCCATGTCGCGCCGCAATTGAAGGCTGGCGTGGTCTGGGTCAACGGCACCAACATGTTCGACGCCGCCTGCGGCTTCGGCGGCTATCGCGAGAGCGGTTTCGGCCGCGAAGGCGGGCGCGAGGGCATGTTCGAATATCTGGCGGCGAAACTGCCGCTCGGCCCGGTCATCAAGCAGGCGACATCGTCGGTGCAGCCCGTGGAACAGGCGGACGGCGTCGCTATCGACCGCACCGCGAAGCTGTTCATCGGCGGCAAGCAGGTGCGGCCGGACGGCAATTACTCGCTTGCCGTCGCCACCGCCAAGGGCAAGCTCGCCGGCGAAGTCGGGCTCGGCAGCCGCAAGGATATCCGCGATGCGGTTTCGGCTGCCCGCGCCTGCAAAAGCTGGCCGGAGGCGACCGCTTATAACAGGTCGCAGGTGCTTTATTACCTGGCCGAGAACCTTTCCGGCCGCTCGGAAGAATTTGCCGCCCGGCTCACCGAACTGACCGGAGCCAACACCAAGGCCGCGCGGGACGAGGTGGAGCTCTCGGTCGAACGGCTGTTTCTCTATGCCGGCCTCGCCGATAAGTTCGAGGGACGCGTGCACCAGCCGCCGGCGCGTGCCGTGACGCTGGCGCTGCATGAGCCGGTCGGCGTCGTCGGCATCGTCGCGCCGGACAATCAGCCCCTGCTCGGCTTCATCTCGCTGGTCGCGCCGGCGCTGGCCATGGGCAACACGGTGGTCGCCGTGCCGTCGGAACGGTATCCGCTGCTGGCCACCGATCTCTATCAGGTCATCGAATATTCCGATGTGCCGGCCGGCGCGATCAACATCGTCACCGGACGCACCGCGGAGCTTGCCGGCGTGCTGGCCAAGCACGACGACGTCGACGGGCTCTGGCTGTTCGCCGACGCGGATACCTGCGCCAAGGCGGAAGCCGAGTCCATCGGCAACCTCAAACGCGTCTGGAGCGGCAACGGCCGCAGCCTCGACTGGGCCTCGGAAGAAGCCGCCGGCGACGTTTTTCTGCGCCGTGCCATCGAGGTGAAGAATGTCTGGGTGCCTTACGGCGACTAGAGCATGATGCCGAAAAGTGTGAAGCGGTTTTCGGACGACATCATGCTCTATCCTTTTGATTTAGATACGGATTCAGCTTTCAGGTCGACTCGACCTGAAATCATCCGGCTCTAGGGCATGTCACACAGGGATCGCGATCGGGCTTGACGCCTGGCCATATGTTCTTTAACGAGAAAAAACATCTTTATCAGTGAACTGGCACAGGCCGCACAATCGCGCCTGAGTGGCACATGACGCTTTCGCCGGCCGCCGATAAAGGCAATTGACCCAAGCAGGCGAGGAAAAAGCATGGCGGATCTGAAAGGCAAGGTCGTTGTCATCACGGCAGCGGCGCAAGGCATCGGCAAGGCGAGCGCGCTGGCCTTCGCCAAGGCTGGGGCCACCGTCCATGCCACCGACATCAACGAGACGCTGCTGGCGGAACTCGCCAAGACATCAGGGATCAAGACCCGCAAGGTCGACGTGCTCAACGACGAGGCGGTCAATGCCGCCTTTGCAGAGATCGGCGCCGTCGACGTGCTGTTCAATTGCGCCGGTTTCGTCCATTCGGGCTCGATCCTGGAGATGAAGGACGCCGATCTCGATTTCGCTTTCAATCTCAACGTGCGCGCCATGATCCGAACCATCCGGGCGGTGCTGCCCGGCATGCTGGAGCGTGGCGACGGGTCGATCATCAACATGGCTTCGCTGGCCAGTTCGACCAAGGGCGTGCCGAACCGCTTCGCCTATGGCGTCACCAAGGCCGCCGTCATCGGGCTGACCAAGGCGGTCGCGGCCGACTATGTCGGCAAGGGCATACGCTGCAACGCCATCTGCCCCGGCACGGTCGAAAGCCCGTCGCTGCAGGACCGCATGCACGCCCAGGGCGATTATGACGCCGCCCGCGCCGCCTTCATCGCCCGCCAGCCAATGGGCCGGCTCGGCACGCCCGAGGAGATCGCCGATCTCGCCGTCTACCTGGCCGGTGCCACCTACACGTCCGGGCAGGCCTATAATATCGACGGCGGCTGGTCGATCTGAGCGCTGCCTTGAGACAACCGGACATCGGATCGCCGGCCGCCAATACAGGCTGTTCGCGCTTGTCGTGAAGCAGGCCGATGGCTAGGGTCCGCCCGGTTCCAGAGACGGCCGCCCCGGCGGAGAGTTTGTAGAACGGCCACGAGGCCGCAATCAGGAGAAGATGCATGAAACTGCTGCGCTATGGCGAGGTGGGAAGCGAACGGCCCGGCCTGCTCGATGCGGATGGAACGATCCGCGATCTCTCCGCCCATGTTGCCGATATTGCCGGCACGACACTTCATCCGGCCTCGCTGGACATGCTTTCGAAGCTCGATGCGAAGTCGCTGCCGGCGGTTTCCGGCAAGCCGCGCCTCGGCGCCTGCGTCGCCGGCACCGGCAAGTTCATTTGCATCGGCCTCAACTATTCCGACCATGCCGCCGAGACCGGGGCCACCGTGCCGCCGGAACCGATCATCTTCATGAAGGCAAGCTCGGCCATCGTCGGCCCGGACGACGACGTGCTGATCCCGCGCGGCTCCGAGAAGACCGACTGGGAAGTCGAGCTCGGCGTGGTTATCGGCAAAACCGCCAAATATGTCAGCCAAGCCGACGCGCTCGACCATGTCGCCGGCTATTGCGTCTCCCATGACGTGTCCGAACGCGCCTTCCAGGCCGAGCGCCAGGGCCAGTGGACCAAGGGCAAGAGCTGCGACACGTTCGGCCCGACCGGACCGTGGCTGGTGACCAAGGACGAAGTATCAGACCCGCAGAACCTGAAGATGTGGCTGACGGTCAACGGCAAGACGATGCAGAACGGCTCGACCAAGACCATGGTCTATGGCGTTGCCTATCTCGTTTCCTACCTCAGCCAGTTCATGTCGCTGCACCCCGGCGACATTATTTCGACCGGCACCCCGCCCGGCGTCGGCCTCGGCATGAAGCCGCCGGTGTTCTTGAAGGCCGGCGATGTCGTGGAGCTGGGGATCGAAGGGCTCGGCCAGCAGAAGCAGACGTTCAGGGCGGACGTGTAGATCGATAGGTTAGCGCCGCCCCTCACCCCTACCCTCTCCCCGTGCAGAACGGGGAGAGGGAGCGCCAGCGTTGCGGCCATTCCTTCTCCCCGTCACCATACGGGGAGAAGGTGCCGGCAGGCGAATGAGGGGCAGCGCCGGCCCCTCTTCAGCTATTACTTTATCGTCTTCCCATCAGCGCCAAACCTATAGGTCTTCGCCGCATCGGGCGTCGCATAGAGCGTGGCGCCCGGCTCCGCGTCGTAAACCCCGAAAATCCGCACGGTGATCAGGCCGGCCTTCTCGCAATCCAGATAGAGATTGGTGTCGGCGCCGAGATGTTCGGCATGCACGACCGTGCCCTTCCAGGCGCCGGATTTCGGATCGACCGTCAGGTGCTCCGGCCGCACGCCGATGGTCCTGGCTGTCTGGCCGAGCCGGGCGCCGTCGACGAAATTCATCTTCGGCGAGCCGATGAAGCCGGCGACGAACTCGTTTGCCGGCGAATTATAGAGTTCCATCGGGCCGCCGATCTGCTCGATTTTTCCGGCATTGAGCACCACGATCTTGTCGGCCAGCGTCATCGCCTCGACCTGGTCGTGGGTGACGTAGATCATCGTCGCCTTCAGCCGGCGATGCAGCTGCGCGATCTCCAGCCGCGTGTTGACGCGCAGCGCCGCGTCGAGGTTCGACAGCGGCTCGTCGAACAGGAACAGTTTCGGCTCGCGCACCACGGCGCGGCCGATGGCGACGCGCTGGCGCTGGCCGCCGGAAAGTTCCGCAGGTCGTCTTTCGAGATAGGGCTCCAGCGACAGCATGGACGAGGCGATGCCGATGCGGCGGTCGATTTCCGCCGCCGGCGTGTTCGCCTGCTTGAGGCCGAGGCCCATATTGTTCTTCACCGTCAGATGCGGATAAAGCGCATAGGTCTGGAACACCATGGCAATGCCGCGTTTCGCCGGCGGGGTGACCGAGACATCCTCGCCATCGATCAGCACCCGGCCCGAGGTCGAATCCTCCAGACCGGCGATGACCCGGAGCAATGTCGACTTGCCGCAGCCCGAAGGGCCGACAAAGACGACGAACTCGCCATCCGTCACTTCGAGGTCGATGCCCTTCAGCACCTCGACCGGCCCAAAGGCCTTTTTCACGTTCTCGATTTTCAGCGAGCCCACGGCAGTCCTCCAAATTGATGGGTGGGCGCCAAGCGGCCCCTGTACGGCGCGGACGACGGCAGCCTGATCACAGTCGCACCGCCTTTCCGCCGCGCACGCTCTCGTCGGCGGCAAGGCAGACGGCGAGCGACCGCACGGCGTCGTCCATATGTCTGGTGAGATCGATATCCTCGCGGATCGCCTTGAGGACAAATGCCTGTTCGAGATCACAGAGATCCTGATGGCCGGGTTCGCCTTCCATCGACAACATCTCGTCCGCCTTTAGGAACTTGCCGTCCGTGCCGGTCGCGGCGCTGTGCAGGCGGATGGTCGAGGTCTTGGTGTGGGTGTCGATGTCGTCGGACTTCACGCCCTCCTTCATGACGATCGACACGCAGCCCTTGGGCGAAATCACGTCCTTCACGAAGAAGGCGGTTTCCGAAATCATCGGGCCCCAGCCGGCCTCGTACCAGCCGACCGAACCGTCATCGAACAGCACCTGCAGATGGCCATAATTGTACATGGAGGGCGCGACTTCCTCGGTCAGCCGCACGCCCATGCCGCGCACCTCGACCGGCTTGGCATCGGTGATCTGCAGCATGACGTCGAGATAATGCACGCCGCAATCGACGATCGGCGATGTCGTCTGCATCAGCTGCTTGTGCGTCTCCCAGGTATGGCCCGAGGATTGCTGGTTGAGGTTCATGCGGAACACGTAGGGACCGCCGAGCTTGCGCGCTTCGGCGATCAACCGGATCCAGGACGGGTGGTGGCGCAGGATATAGCCGATCACCAGCTTTCGGCCGTTGGCCTTGGCTGCCGCGACGACACGCCTGGCGTCGGCCACCGTCGTTGCCAGCGGCTTTTCGACGAAGACATGGCAGCCGGCCTCGAACGCTTTCACCGCATAATCGGCATGGCTGTCGGAATAGGTGGCGACGCAGGCGACGTCGGGCTTTTCGTCGCGCAGGGCGTCATCGAACGAACGCCTGATGCCATAGCCGGACAGCCCCCCAGGCAAAGGCACGTCGGAGCGGTTGACCAGCGCGGCGATCTGAAAACCTGGATTGGTGTGATAGGCCAGCGCATGGCTGCGGCCCATATTGCCTAGGCCGGCGACGACGACGCGAAGGGGTTTTTGCGAACTCACTTGACGGCTCCGGAAGTAATGCCGCGGATCAGTTGCCGCGAGAAGATGACGTAGAGGATCAGCACCGGCAGGATCGCCAGCGACAGTGCTGCCAGAATGGCGTTCCAGTTGGTGACGAACTGGCCGAGGAAAAGCTGGGCGCCGAGCGTCACCGTCTTGGTCTCTTCCGACGGCGCCAGGATCAGCGGGAACCACAGATCGTTCCAGATCGGGATCATGGTGAAGACGGCGACGGTTGCCATCGACGGCCGCACCAGCGGCACGACCAGACGGAAGAAGATGGTGTATTCCGACAGGCCGTCGATGCGGCCGGCGTTCTTCAGATCGTCGGACACCTGCTTCATGAATTCGGACAGGATGAAGACCGCCAGCGGCAGGCCTTGCGCGGTGTAGACCAGGATCAGCGCCGTCAGCGTGTTGACCAGCCCGCTCGCCACCATCAATTGCAGGATGGCGACGGTGGCGAGGCGGATCGGGATCATGATTCCGAGCGCCAAATAAAGCCCCATCATCGTGTTGCCGCGAAAGCGATATTCCGACAGCGCGAACGCAGCCATGGCGCCGAACAGAAGCACGAAGAACAGCGAGCCGACGGTGACGACGAGACTGTTCTGGAAATAGTGGATGAAGTCGCCCTGGCCGATCACCGTGGTGTAGCCGATCAGGTCGAAGGTCTTTGGCGTCGGCGGCGTCAGCGGCGCGCCAAAGATGCCAGCGCGGGACTTGAACGAATTCATGATGACCAGGATCACCGGAAACAGCGCGATCGCCGTGTAGGTCAGCAGGATCGCGTGGGCGCCGATGGTGCGGGGCAGTGAACGGGTGGCGATGCTCATTGGAAACCCTTCCTGCGCAGAGAGGTTGGCGCCAAGACACCCCCCTCTGTCCTACCGGACATCTCCCCCGCAAGGGGGGAGATTGGCAGCGTCGGCCTTGCCGTCCACCTTGCAACGATGGCGACTGGCGAAAGCAGTAGCGACATCTGATCTCCCCCCTTGCGGGGGAGATGGCCGGCAGGCCAGAGGGGGGTGCTCAAGCTCGACATCTCTCGCCTCTCAGAACTGGTAGCGACGCAGGCGCGTCTGGATGAGGAAGAGGTAGACGCAGACACCGCCCAGGATGATCAGGAACATGATCGTGGCGATGGTCGCGCCCATGTTGGGATCGCCGACCTGCAGCTGGAAGCCGAAGAAGGCGCGGTAGAGGAAGGTGCCGAGAATATCGGTCGAATAGTTCGGACCGGCGAGAGCCCCTTGAGCGGTGTAGATCAGGTCGAAGGCGTTGAAGTTGCCGACGAAGGTGAGGATCGAGATGATGCCGATCGACGGCAGGATCAGCGGCAGCTTGATCTTCCAGAACTGCGACAGGCCGGTGATGCCATCGCATTCGGCCGCCTCGATCACCTCTTCGGGGATCGACAGCAGCGCGGCATAGATCAGCATCATCGGAATGCCGATGAATTGCCACACCGAGATCAGGCTGAGCGCGGTCAGCGCGTACTGCTCCTTGCCGAGCCAGGGCGTGAACAGGCTTTTCAGGCCGACGAAGTCGAGCAGATGCGGCGCCACGCCCCATAGCGGCGACAGGATCAGCTTCCAGGCAAAGCCGACGATGACGAAGGACAGGATGGTCGGCACGAAGATCGCGGTGCGGTAGAAGGCGGCGAACCGCAGCCTGGGGCTGGAGAGAATTGCCGCCAACAGCACGCCGACCGGGTTCTGCACCAGCATGTGGATGATGAAGAACCAGACATTGTTGCGCAACGCATTCCAGAAATTGACCGACCAGTTGGGATCGCCGAACAGGGTGCGGAAATTGTCCAGGCCGACGAAGATCTGGGACTGGTCGACATTGCGGAACAGCGAGAGCTGCAGCGTGCCGGCGAGCGGCAGGATCATGATCGCCGTATAGACGAGCACCGCCGGCGCTAGGAAGACGGCGATATGCCAGCGGAATGGTCTTTTGGGTCGTGTTTGTGCGGCCATGAGTTCGGTCCCCGCCGTCTCTCGGTTCCAGACGATGTGATGCTAGATGATGCCCCGATGCATGGCCCAAACCTTGCCCGGTGCGGCAAGACAAAGGCCTGCGACTGATCAGCCAGCCTTCCCCAAAACAGCAAGGGTAAGGGTAAGGCCGTGAGGCAGAGCCGACAATCGCAATATGAAGACAGGATAATCCGGAACCGGCCGGGCATGCGCCCAGCCGGCTCCGTTGCCTGAGCTCTTACTTGGCCGGCTTATACCAGCTGTCGAGACCGGTCTGCAGCTTCTTGGCCGCGGCTTCGGGCGTATCGGTGCCGTTGATGACGTTGGCCGATTCAACCCAGGTCTCGTTTTCGAGGTTCGGCGTGCCGCGCGACAGGATCTGGTAGGTCGAGCGGATCGTCGACTTGCACTTGCCGCGCCAGGAGACGAATTCCTGCGCCAGCGGGTCTTCCATCTTCACCGGCGAGGAATTCAGGCTGAAGAAGCCCGGCAGCGCGTTGGCGTAGATGGTGGCGAAATCAGGCGAGGCCACCCAGGACAGGAAGGTCTTGGCCGCGTCGGCGTGCTTGGAGGCTGCGTTCAGGCCCATGCCGATATCGGTATGGTCGGAGATGTAGCAGGTGTCGCCGGCCTTCTCGACCGGCGGCGGGAAGGCGCCCATCTTGAACTGGGCCTGGGTGTTGAACAGGCCGATTTCCCACGAGCCGGCCGGGTAGATGGCGGCGCGGCCGAGCGTGAACAGGTTCTGGCTGTCCGGATAGGTCTGGGCCTCGAAGCCGTCGCCCAGATAAGGCTTCCACTTGGCCAGTTCCTCATACGGCGCGACCCAGTCCTTGTCGGTCAGCTTCTGATCGCCCTTGATCAACGCCTTGCGGCCGTCCTCGCCCTTCCAGTAGTTGGGGCCGATGTTCTGGTAGCCCATGGTCGCGGCTTCCCAGAGGTCCTTGGTGCCCATCGCCATCGGGATATAGGTGCCGTCGGCCTTGATCTTGTCGAGCGCGGCGAAGAACTCGTCACGGGTCTGGGGCACCTTTATGCCGAGCTTGTCGAAGGCGTCCTTGTTGTAGATGAAGCCGTGGATGACGGATGCCATCGGCACGCAGAAGCTCGCCTTGCCGTCATCGGTCTGCCAGGCGGACTTGGCGACCGGCGAGAAGTTTTCCATGCCGGGCAGCGCCGACAGGTCGGCAAGGTTGCCCTTCTTGTAGAGTTCAAGCGACTTGTCGAACGGGCGGCAGGTGATCAGGTCGCCCGCCGAACCGGCGGCGAGCTTGGCGCCGAGGGCGGCGTCATATTCGGTCGGGGCCGATGGGGCGAACACCACCTTGATGCCGGGGTTCTTGGCTTCGAAGGCCGGGATCAGCTTATCCTTCCAGATGGCAAGGTCGTCGCCGCGCCAGCTTTCGATGTTGAGCGTTACGTCCTCGGCGTGAGCCAATCCGGCCGAGCCGAGAATGCTGGTGCCCAGAAGCAGTGCCGTCAGTAGTTTCGTTGTCATGCTCAGTCTCCCTGTTGACCTTTTTCAGGTTCGGTTTTGATGAGAACCTGGGCTTTGGAGCCCTTGTTCCCCTCGCAAGCCCGTTTCACCCCGATGGGAATCGGGAATGAAACTGGCCTATTTCCTTGTTCGAGCATGATCTTTTCCGAAAAGCGGTTTCCACTTTTCGGGATCATGCCCCAGCGCGGAAAGGGCTGGCCGCAGCTTCTGGCCTGTCCGTTCCAGTATCTTGCGCGCCGCATCGGCGCTGTCGGCGCCGGCGGCGAGCAGAATGGCTGTCTTGACCGCGCCGCCGCTCTTCTCGAGCAGGCTGGCGGCCTCTTCCTGGCCGCGGCCGCTGACGGCGGCGACGATGCGTGCCGCCCGGTCGCGCAGCTTCATGTTGTCGGCCATGAGGTTGACCATGTAGCCGTCATGGACATGGCCAAGATGAACCGCGGTCAGCGTAGACAGCATGTTGAGCGCGATCTTCTGCGCCGTTCCGGCGCCCATGCGCGTCGAGCCGGCGATGACTTCCGGCGGTGTCTCGAGCAGGATGGCGGTGTCGGCCTGCTGGAGCAGAGCCGAACCCCTGTTGTTGGCGATGCCGATGGTGGCGGCACCCCGGCGCCGCGCCTCCTCGACGGCGCCCACCGCATAGGGCGTCGTGCCGCTGGCGGAAAGGGAGATCAGGCAATCGCCCACGCCGACACCCGCATTGGCAACCGCCGTCGTGGCCTCCTCGGCGTCGTCCTCGGGCCCGCCGGCCAGTGTCCTCAAGGCGTCGTCGCCGCCGGCGATCAGGATGGCGATGCGGTCGCGCTGGATGCCGAACGTGCCCGGCAATTCCAGCGCATCGGCCAGCGCCATCAGGCCGGAGCTGCCGGCCGCGGCATAGGCAAGCTTGCCGCCGCCGCTCAGGCGACCGGCAATGATCTCGGCCGCCTTGGCGATGGAGGGAATGGCGTTGCGGACCGCTTTGGCGGCCTCGACTTGCGCATCGGCCAGCGAAGCAAGGATGACTTCGGGAGCCTGGATATCCAGCCCCTCGGCATTCCCATGCAGCGCTTCGGTGCGCGTTTCGGCCATCCCAGTTCCTCCGATCCACAAAACAATACCAAAAAAATACCACTTGTCCACATGCATTAACGAATTCGCGGTCAGGAAATCGCTAAGCCGACGAATTGCGGAAGCTTTTCAATAAAATACGGCTTAATCTTTTTGAAACGGAAATTAACTCTTGGCTATTGGTATTTTATTGGTATTATCCTGCCGGAGGAGAAAATCGCGTGAAATTCGTGCTCGGTATCGATGGCGGCGGCACCAGCTGCAGGGCCGCACTGGCAACGGCGGACGGCGCTGTTGTCGGCCGCGCCAAAAGCGGCGCCGCCAATATCCGCACCGACCTCACCGGCGCCCGCTCGAACATCGTCGATGCGGCGCGGCAGGCTTTCATCGCCGCCGGGCAAGATCCGGACCTGATCCCGCAAACACCCGCCATCCTTGGCCTTGCTGGCGCCAATGTCGGCACTTACCGGCAGCAGCTCGAGGCGATCCTGCCGTTCAGCACCAGCCGCGTGGAGACCGATGCGGAGATCGCGCTCGAAGGCGCGGTCGGTTCCGGTGACGGCGCGATGGCGATCCTGGGCACCGGCACCGCCTATATGGCGCGCAGGGATGGTAAATCGCGCGCCATCGGCGGCTGGGGATTCCAGGTCGGCGACCAGGGCAGCGGCGCCCGCATCGGCCGCGACCTGCTGGAGCAGACCCTGCTCGCGCATGATGGCGTGCGCCAGGCCTCGCCGCTGACCGACAGCATGATGGCCGTTTTCCGCAACAATCCCGAGGACGTCGTCGAGTTCACCACCAACGCCAAGCCCGGCGATTTTGGCGGCTTCGCGCCGAAAGTGTTCGAGCACGCGCAAAAAGGCGACATTGTCGCCAACTGGATCCTCGACAAGGCGGTCGCCGATGTCGAGGCCTCGCTTGGCGCGCTCGACCTCGCCGCCGGAGCACCGCTCTGCCTGCTCGGCGGGCTGGCGCCGCTTTATACGCCGCGCCTGTCGGCGCGCTACCGCGCCCTGCTGAAGGAACCGCTCGACGATGCGCTAGGCGGTGCCGTGCAGATGGCGGCACGCCTTTTCGCTGGACGCGCGGAGGCTGCGCGATGAGCGATGCCGCCGACCAGATCTTCGCCACGCTCAAACAATCCTCGCAAAGCGGCGCGCCGCTTTACCTGCAGCTCAGGAAAAGCATCGAGGACGCCGTCAACCGCGGCCTGATCGGCCCGGGCGACGCGCTGCCTTCCGAGCGCGACATCGCCACCAAGGCCGACATTTCGCGCGTCACCGTGCGCAAGGCGGTGCAAGACCTGGTCAAGGGCGGCATATTGGTGCAGCGCCATGGCTCGGGCACCTTCGTGGCGCCGCGCATGGAGCGCGTCGAGCAGTCGCTGTCGCGGCTGACCTCCTTCACCGAAGACATGGCGCGGCGCGGCATGGCGGTGCGCTCGGCCTGGCTCGACCGTGGCCTTTACGCGCCCTCGCCCGACGAGATGATGGTGCTTGGCCTGTCGTCGAGCGAACTGGTGGCGCGCGTGGCGCGCCTGCGCATCGCCAACGACACGCCGCTGGCGATCGAACGCGCTTCGCTGTCGGCCAGCGTGCTGCCGGACCCGGCTGGAATTGGCTCCTCGCTCTACGCGGCGCTGGAATTGACCGGCAACAGGCCGGTGCGCGCGGTGCAGCGCATCTCCGCCGCCAATCTCGGCGAGGGCGATGCGCGCCTGCTCGAAGTGCCACCGGGCATTGCCGGCCTGCATATCGAGCGTATTTCCTACCTGGCGAGCGGCAAGGTGATCGAGTTCACCCGCTCCATCTACCGGGGCGACGCCTATGATTTCGTCGCCGAACTGCGGCTGACAGGGCCGAGCGAAGAGGGCCGATCATGATTGCCAACACCACGCATATGCAGCGCGAGATCGAGGAGATCCCGCAAGCCGTCGCCCGCCTGCTCGACGGCTCCGGTGCCGTGCTGGCCGAAGCAGGGCGCGGCATCAAGGAGCGCGACCCGCATTTCGTCGTCACCGTGGCGCGAGGCTCGTCCGATCATGCCGCCACCTTCATGAAATATGCCGTCGAATTGACCGCGGGCCTTGCCGTCGCCTCGGTCGGACCGTCGATCGCCTCGATCTATGGCCGCAAGCTCCGGCTTGACGGCTCGGCCTGCCTGGCGATCTCGCAGTCGGGCAAGAGCCCCGACATTGTCGCGATGGCCGAAACCGCACGAGCCGGCGGCGCGCTGACCATTGCCGTCACCAACACCGCCGATTCGCCGCTCGCGCGCGCCTCGGACTATGCGATAGACATACTCGCCGGGCCGGAGCGCAGCGTCGCGGCAACCAAGACCTTCATCAATTCCGCCGTTGCCGGTCTTGCCCTGATGGCGCATTCGACCGGCGACGACGCGCTTCTCGCGGCCCTGGCCCGCCTGCCCGAGCATTTCGGCAAGGCGATCGCCTGCGACTGGATGAGCGTGCTGGCCGAGACGATCGAGAAGCAGAAGTCCCTGTTCATTCTCGGCCGCGGTCCGTCGGCGGCGATGGCAAACGAGGCGGCGCTGAAGTTCAAGGAGACCTGCGGCATGCATGCCGAGGCCTATAGCGCGGCCGAAGTCATGCATGGCCCGCTGGCGCTGATCGGCCCCGACTTTCCGGTGCTGGCGCTGGCCGCTCGCGACGCGTCCGAGCCCTCAGTGGCCGACGCCGCCGACAGCCTGGCGGCCAAGGGCGCGCCGGTTTTCGTCACCTCGGCGCTCGCCAATCGCGCCACGCGCCTGCCGCATGTCGCCACCGGTCACCCGCTGACCGATCCGCTGACGCTGATCGTTTCCTTCTACATGTTCGTCGAGGCCTTTGCCCGCCATCGCGGCCTCGATCCGGACGCGCCGCGCAACCTTCGCAAGGTGACGGAGACCGTATGAGCGACCGTTTTGCCCTGACCGGCGCCCGCATCTTCGACGGCGACGACTGGCACGAAGGCGCGGCCCTTGTCGTGCGCGACGGCCTCGTCGAAGCCATGCTGCCGCAAGGCGCGCTGCCCGGGGATATCCGTGCCGTCGACACCGGCGGCGGCATGCTGGTGCCGGGCTTCGTCGACATCCAGGTCAATGGCGGCGGCGGTGTGATGCTCAACGATCATCCCGATGTCGCCTCGATCGAGACCATCTGCCGCGCGCATGCGCCGTTCGGCACGACGGCGCTGCTGCCGACGCTGATCACCGACACGCCCGCAATCACGGCCGCCGCGATTGCCGCCGGCGAAGCGGCAGCGCTGCAAAAAGTGCCGGGTTTCCTCGGCCTGCATCTGGAAGGTCCGCATCTGTCGATTGCCCGCAAGGGTGCGCATGATCCGGCGCTGATCCGGCCGATGACGGACGCCGACCAGGCCATGCTGATCGCGGCGCGACAGAAGCTGCCGGTGCTGCTCACCACGATCGCGCCCGAATCCGTCGATCCTGCCCGCGTCAAGGACTTGGCCAAGGCCGGGGTCATCGTCAGCCTCGGCCATTCCGACACTGGCCATGCCACGGCTAAAGCCTTTGCCGAGGCCGGCGCCAGCGTCGTCACGCACCTGTTCAACGCGATGAGCCAGATCGGCAACCGCGAGCCCGGGCTGGCGGGCGCCGCGATCGACATCGGCGCCTTGTCGGCGGGGCTGATCGCCGACGGCATCCATGTCCACCCCGCCACGATCAGGATCGCGCTCGACGCCAAGCAGGGACCGGGCAGGATCGTGCTGGTCACCGACGCGATGGCGACGATCGGCACCGAGATGAGTTCGTTCACGCTCAACGGCCGCACCATCTACCGCAGGGATGGCAGCCTCAGGCTTGCCGACGGGACGCTGGCCGGTGCCGACCTCGACATGATCTCGGCCATCCGGTTCATGCACCGCACTGTCGGGCTCGAGCTGTCCGAAGTCTTGCGCATGGCCTCGCTCTACCCGGCCCAGGCGATCGGCCAGTCGCACCGGCTTGGCCGCTTCGCCAATGGCACGGCGGCGGACATCGTTGCGCTGTCGGACGATCTTGACATAGGAAGCGTCTGGATCGACGGCGACAAGGTGTTCGAGGCTGTCGCTCCGCGCTGAGAGCGAGGCCATGCAGACAATCGATTGTGTCGTCGCCGGAGCAGGCGTCGTCGGGCTTGCCGTCGCCAGGGCGCTTGCCTTGTCGGGCCGCGAGGTGGTGGTGATCGAAAAGGCCGACGCGATCGGCACCGTCACCAGCTCGCGCAATTCCGAAGTCATCCATGCCGGGCTCTATTATGCGCCCGGCAGCCTGAAGGCCCGGCTGTGCGTCGAAGGGCGCCGGCAGCTCTATGCATACTGCGCCGAACACACTGTCGGCCATCGCCGCGCCGGCAAGCTGATCGTCGCCAGCGAACCCGGCCAGACGGGCGGGCTGCGGGCGATCGAGGCCAATGCGAAACGCTGCGGGGTCGACGATCTCCAGCTTTTGACACGCGCCGAGGCCGAAAGCCTGGAGCCGGCGCTGAGATGCGCCGGCGCGCTGCTGTCGCCATCAACCGGCATTGTCGACAGCCACGCGCTGATGCTGTCGCTGCGCGGTGACGCTGAAGCCGCAGGCGTGTCCTTCGCTTTCCTCACCTGCGTTGCCGGGGCGACGATCGAAGCCGATGGGATCCGGATCGACACGCGCGACGCCAATGGCGAGACCTTCGCCGTAGAGGCCAGCGCTTTCGTCAATGCAGCCGGCCTCGATGCGCAGGCCGTGGCCAGTCGGATCGAGGGTTTCCCAAGGGATCTCATCCCCCGGCAGTGGCTGGCGCGTGGCAATTATTTCGCGCTTCCCGGGCGGTCGCCGTTTTCGCGGCTGATCTATCCGGTTCCGGTCGAAGGGGGCCTCGGCGTCCACCTGACGCTCGACCTCGCCGGCAATGCGCGCTTTGGCCCCGATGTCGAATGGATCGACAGCGTGGATTACACTGTCGATCCCAGCCGAAGCGCCGTCTTCTACGAGGCGATCCGCCGCTATTGGCCCGATCTCGCGGATGGCGCCCTGCAGCCGGCCTATGCCGGCATCCGGCCGAAGCTCTCGGGCCCCGGACAGCCAGCGGCGGACTTCGTGATTCAGGGACCGGCCGATCACGGCGTGGGCCGGATCGTCAATCTGTTCGGCATCGAGAGCCCCGGTCTGACGGCGAGCCTGGCGATCGCCGACCATGTCGCCGAACTGTTGTACCCGACCTGAGCCAGCGTTCGCGCGCGCCGGAGCGCGACATCTGCTTAGCCGGCTTTATTTGAGACGTAGAGATCCTTGTAGCTGTCGCGCAAAAGGTTCTTCTGTACCTTGCCCATCGTGTTGCGCGGCAGGTCGTCGACGAAGATCACCCGTTTGGGATGCTTGTACTTCGCCATGCGGCCGGTGATGGCGTCGAGAATCTCGGCCGCGCTGATCCGCGACGCGGGCGAGCGTACGACGACCGCGGTGACGCCTTCGCCGAAGTCCGGATGGGCAAGGCCGATGACGGCGCTTTCCAGGACGCCGTCGAGCGCGTCGATCTCGCTTTCGAGCTCCTTCGGATAGACGTTGTAGCCGCCTGAGATGATCAGGTCCTTGCCGCGACCGACAATGTGGACATAGCCGTCGGCGTCGATCATGCCGAGGTCGCCGGTGATGAAGAAGCCGTCGGCGCGGAATTCCGCCTTGGTCTTTTCCGGCATGCGCCAGTAGCCGCCGAACACGTTCGGACCCTTGACCTCGATCATGCCGACCTCGCCCTGGGCGAGCGGCTTGCCGGAATCGGGATCGGCGATGCGCAGCGACACGCCGGGCAAGGGAAAGCCGACCGTGCCGGCGCGCCGCTCGCCCTCATAGGGGTTGGAGGTGTTCATGTTGGTCTCGGTCATGCCATAGCGCTCGAGGATGGCGTGGCCGGTGCGCTCACGCCAGGCCTTGTGCGTTTCGGCCAGCAGCGGCGCCGAACCAGACACGAACAGCCGGATGTTTTTCGCCGCCTCGCGATCCAGCCCGTCCTGCTGCAGCAGCCTGGTATAGAAGGTCGGCACGCCCATCAGCGCGGTGGCGCGCGGCAGCAGCGAGACGATGCGGCTCGCGTCGAATTTCTGCTCGAACAGCATCGAGGCGCCGGCCATCAGGGTGACGTTGGTGGCGACGAACAGGCCGTGCGTGTGGAAAATCGGCAGCGCGTGGATCAGCACGTCATCCCTGCTGAAACGCCATTGCTCGACCAGCACCCGCGCGTTCGAGGCGAGATTCTCATGGCTGAGCATGGCGCCTTTCGAACGGCCGGTCGTTCCCGACGTGTAGAGGATCGCCGCAAGGTCGTCGGCGCCGCGCTCCACATCGTGGAACTCGGAAGACTGACGCGATGCCTGGTCCGCGAGGGATCCCTGGCCACCGCGGTCGAGCGTGACCACGACGGCACCGGACGGCTCGACCCCACGGATGTCCGCCGACCGTGCCGGATCGCAGACGATCACCCGAGGTGCGGCATCCCCAAAGAAATAGCCGAGCTCGGCCAGCGTATAGGCGGTGTTGAGCGGCAGGAAGACGGCGCCGGCGCGCACGCAGGCGAGATAGAGCAAAACCATCTCCGGGCTCTTCTCGACCTGCACGGCAACCCGGTCGCCGGGCGCGACATCCATTTGCAGGAGCGCATGCGCAAGCTGCGCCGACCGTGCCAGCATGTCGCCATAGGTGAGCGAGCATCCATCATCGGTTTCCATCAACAGACGCCCAAGCGCCGGCATCCGGGACCGGAACGCATCGAACAGATGATTGCTCATGAAATCTTCCCAGGTGACGCCGGCCGCGATCTTGGGCGGCACGCGACGAAGAGTTCGCGTTTCCCAGCCCCGCCGTCAAGGCCGCAGCCGGCTGCCCGGCGTCCACCGAAAAGGTCCGAGGGATGGGACGGCAGAGGGCGCCGACCAAACAGCCGTCAACGCTGGGCGCGCTTACCCGGACCGGCGGGTGCCTCGCCTTGCCTGAAGCGTTCCATGCACATGGCGGCGGTCAGCTGGTAGTGATCGATCAGGGCCTGGACGGCACCATCCGCATTGCCGTCCAGCGCATTTTCAGCAATCAGCCGGTGTTCGGCGAAATCGTCGCGCTGGATGCTCTCCCCGTCATTGGCCATTTGCCTGTAGCGGTAGGCGTGATCGGAAAGCTGGTCGCAGAAACCAACCAGCCAGTGCGACCGGCACGCCGAGATCAGCACCCGATGAAAAGTGCGATGCACTTTCTCCCACTCCGGATTGAGCGACGAGCTACTTTGCGGCGAGAGCCGTGAGGCCCGCCCCAGGCGATGCAGCGCCAGCACCAATTGTTCTTCCCATTCGGCGGTGCGGTGGGCAATGGATTCGCGCAGCGCCCGCTCCTCGAGCCAGCAGCGCGTGCGCGTCAGTTCCTCGAGTTCCGTCGCGCTGACCGGCATGATGAAAAAGCCACGCTGGTCATGGCGGCCAAGGAGACCTTCGGAGGCAAGGCGATTGAGGGCTTCACGAACCGGAGAGGCACCGGCGCCATACTTGGAAACGACCCACTCGACGCGCAGCTTGCTTTCGGTTTCAAGAGCGCCGCTGAGAAGATCATCACGCAATTGGTGATAGACCGTGCTGGCAAGCGTGCTCTTGGCTCCTGTGCCGTCGTCGTTCAGATTGGCAGCTCCGTATGTCAAAAGCGACTCCTTGTCCCCTTACTGTCGTCTTGGGCAATTCGAGTCCGAGATTCTCTCTCCGTACGCGTACCATATAGCGTGACGCTTCCGGCACTCAAGCAGAAGATCGCGCTATTGTACTTTAGGACAATGGAATATACCCAATCCGCGGGGCCGATCGCGAGAATTCGAATATTTCTACAACCAGCAGAAGTTTAACGTGTTTTGTATGCACGCAGGATCATCTGTTTCTTGTGCTCCCATGCGAGCATCTTTTCTGTCGCGCGCAAAGACAGCGGACGACTGCCCGAATCAGATCGTCGCGCAACCTGATTCGGATGTACAACGACGCCGATCCGTAGCAATTGGTGCCGGAATGACCGCGCTGTGTCAGCCGGCGGCCTTGTCGGCCGCCGCCCTGATCGCTTCGATGTTGGCGCGGTAAGCCTCGACACTGCCACCCCTGAAAATGGCAGCACCGGCCACCAGCACGTCGGCGCCGGCAGTGGTGACCAAGGGGGCGGTTTCCGGCGAGACGCCTCCGTCGATCTCGATGCGGATCGGCCGGTCACCGATCAGCGCCTTGATCCTTCTCACCTTGTCGACCATCGCCGGGATGAAGGCCTGCCCGCCGAAACCCGGATTGACGGTCATGATCAGGATCAGGTCGAGCCGGTCGAGCACATATTCGATCGCCGTTTCCGGCGTCGCCGGATTGAGCGAGACGCCCGCCTTCTTGCCGAGGTTCCTGATTGTCTGCAACGAGCGGTCGAGATGCGGCCCGGCCTCGGCATGCACCGTCATGCCGTCGCAGCCGGCTTCGGCAAAGGCGGCGAGGTAGGGATCGGCTGGCGCGATCATCAGGTGGCAGTCGAAAAAGGCCTTGGTGCGATTGCGGATCGCCTTGATGACAGGCGGGCCGAAGGTGATGTTTGGCACGAAATGCCCATCCATCACGTCGAGATGGATCCAGTCGGCACCGGCCGCCGCCACCGCCTCGACCTCGTCACCGAGCTTCGAGAAATCCGATGCCAGCACCGACGGTGCGATCAAGGTTTTTTTGCTCATGTCGCGGCCTTTCCGGGCGCCCTTTTGATACGATCGCTGCGTACCGACTGCCTAAAGCGCTCCCGCGGACTTGTCGAGGGCGCCAGTACAGCGGTTCCACAGGCAGGGGTAACGTCGCGGCGTTCCCTATCCTGTCGCCGCCAACCTCCGCCTGCCTGGATCATGAAGAAAGACCCGCCGGATTGCTCCAGCGGGTCTTCGTTTGGCGTCGCGCGGGTGCCTATTGCTGCTGAAGCTTCAGCACCCTGTTTGGCACCGGGTCCTGCTGCTGGTCGATCGGCTGCCTGCGCCGCGGCAGCAATTGCAGCAACTGGCCCGGATCGATTTCCAGCGATGGCTGCCCGCGCATCGGCCGGCAGTTCGGATACCGCCCGACCATGCCTTCCGGACAGTGCCGCGTGAAGATCGGCTGGCACTGGCCGTTGACCATCTGCGAGCCCGGCGCGCATTCGCTCTCTTGCCTGGGCTTGCGGCATGCGCCGTCGATCACCTCGGTCCCACGCGGGCAGACGCATTCGCCGCGCTTGTTGTGGACCTGGCCGCGTATGTCGCACTGCTCCAACTGCGGCTGCTTGCGCCGACAGGCATTGCCTTGCACCTCGGTACCCCTCGGGCAAACGCAATTGCCGTCGGAGTCATGGACCTGGCCACGGATGGTGCACTGGTCAGGCTTCGGCCTGATCGGCCGGCAGGCCCGGTCTCGCACCTCTGTGCCTTGCGGGCAGACGCAGTCCCCGTCCGCATTGTGGACCTGGCCACGGATGGTGCACTGCTCGGGCTTCGGCCGGACCGGACGGCAGGCGCCATTGCGCATCTCGGTGCCTTGCGGGCAGACGCAATCGCCATCGGCATTGCGGACCTGGCCAGGAATGCGGCACTGCTGCGGCTTTGGCCGGATCTGGCGGCAGGCCCGGTCTCGCACCTCGGTGCCTTGCGGGCAGACACAGTCCCCGTCCGCATTGTGGACCTGACCACGGATGGTGCACTGCTCGGGCTTGTCGGTCCCGACGCATTTTCCGTTCTCCAGCTCCGTGCCGCGCGGGCAGACGCAATGTCCGTCCTCGGTGCGGATCTGGCCTTCGAGCAGCACGCAGCGCGGCGGAGGTGGCAGCGGCAGAAGGTTGGTGCATTGCCCGTTGCGGAAGGTGGTGCCTTCCGGGCAGACGCAGCGGCCGGCATCGTTCATGACGAAGCCCGGCGAGCACTGGTTCTTCACCTCATGCGTGATGATGAAGGGATGGCACGCATAGGCCCTGCCGCGATCGCCCTGCACGTTGGTCGCGTCGTTGGACAGCACGTCGCCGCCGCCCTGCACCCGTGTGTCGGGAGAGAGCACGCCAACGCAGTTCCGGCCGTTGACGTTGCCCTGCAGGTTGGCAAGACGCCCATCGTCGGGGATGACCACGGTCACACGGTGCGAGCGGCTTTCGCCGGCGCCGAGCGTCAGGTTGGCGATGCAGGAGGCCGGCAAGGTCGTCGGTTCCGGCGAACAGCCGAAGGGCGGCTCGATCGAAGTGATCGCGACGCCTTCCAGCCGGCCAAGCCCATCGACGCCGATCGCGTCGCCGATGCGGACCGGGCCCGAGAAGGGGCTCGTCCCGTCATTGGTGATGGTGATGTCGAACGAGCAGGGCTGGCCCAGCCTGCATTCGCGGTCGCCGGTCTTCTCGACACGGATGGTCGAGGAGCCGCCGCCCTTGGCGCAGGCCTGGCCGATCGGATAGACGACGTCGTCGCCCTGCGCCGGCCCATAGGAGCCGCGCGCGCAGTTCTCGAATTCGCCATTGGCCGAAACCGTCACGTCGAAGTGCCTGGAGGTTCCGGGCGTCATGACGGCGCCTGGTATCTGGCACGACAACGCATTGGCCGGAACCGGTCCGCATGCCCATTCCGCGCCGTCAGGGGTTACGGTCTGGATCTGGACAGGCGCTCCGCCCGACACCAGCGTGGCGGCATCGTTGACCCGCACCGGACCGGTGGGGGCAGCCGTGCCGACGTTGGCGACGGTGATGCGGCAGGAAACCAGCGCCGCGCCGGCCAGCGAGCCGTTGCACACCTTGGTGATGCGCAAGGCCGGCTGGCCGCTGTTGGGATGGCGGATGCGTTCCTTGGCGCAGGCCTTGTTGTTGGTGAGATCGACCTCCCCGGGGATGGCCTTCACCTCGGCGCAGTTCTCGACCGTGTCGGACCGGTAGCCGGCCGGCATGACCGCCTTGACGAAGATCGGTGTCGAGGCGCCCGCGGGCAGCGAGATGCCGGCATTGTCGCAGCGGAACTGGCCGGGGCCGTTGGGGCCGCATGTCCAGGGCGGGCTCGGGCCGAAGGTGGAGGACGCCGGCGCGCCGCCGGGGTAGTTGTCGATCACCGTCAGCGGCCCATTGTAGGTCGATGTGCCGTTGTTGATGATGTCGATGATGAAGGTGCAGACGCCGTCGGCGGTGCAGACTTCGGTGCGGGCACGCTTCTTGAGGATCAGGTCGACCTTCTTCTCGACCGGCGGCTGGCAATCCGGATTGCGGTCGCCGCGCCGGCAGATCGGGATCGACGCGCAGCCCCGGTCATTGGCCTGACTGCCGAACAGCGGCTTGCCGCTGGCGCCGTAATTGTAGGTGGCGCAGTTGCGCAGCACGCTGCCTTGCCAGCCTCCGGCCGGCTTGAAGCCGAGCTTGAGGTCGACAAAGGCTCCCGGAGCGAGCGTGGTCCCCGGGTAGGTGCACGTCATCGGGGTGGTTCCCGGCGCGCAGATCCAGGGCGGATTGGGCCCTGAACTCAGCGTCGAGCCGGCCGGCAGCGTCACCTCGTCGAGCACGATCTTACCGTTGTAAGGCGCTGTGCCGACATTGGTGACCCGGATGGTGAAGTCGCAGCCGCCGCCCATCGTGCAGCGTGTGACGTCGGCATGCTTTTCGACCTTGAGGTCCGGTTCCTTATCCCTGGGTGGGCACCTCTGGTCACGCGGGATGACGATGTCGATGGTTTGCGTGCAGCACAGGCCCCAGCCCTCCTTCGGTCCTGCATAGGTCTCGATACCGGTGACGATGAGGTGGATGACGTCGCCGGGTGACGCGCCGACGATCTTCCAGTTGAGCACGCCGCCGCCCGCCGGCACCTTCTGGGTGTCAGGGATGATGCTGATGCCTGGCGAGGTCGTCGACACCTGCACCCATTTGCCGCCCATCTCGGGGCCGACAGGCATGTGGTAGATGAAGGCGCCACCGCCGGGCACGCAGTCGACCGTGCCGCGTTCGACCTTGAAACACTCATGGTCGGTTGGAGGTGGAGGTTGCTTGTCGCATTTGGTGAGGTCGATCCGGATCGAGGTCTTTTCCCCGGTCGCGATGTTGCCGTCGTCCGGCTTGCCCGGATCCTGCGACGGGATGATGGTGCCCGCGCCGGTGCCGCCGGTGACCTTGATCGTGCCCTGGTTGTCGACGTTGACCGGCGCTGGAAACGCGGCGTGGTCGATCTTGGCGGTGATGCGGAAGGTGATGACGCGTTCGTTCAGTGCGCCCGAGCCATCGAGATCGCTGGCGGAAATCCGGAAATCGGAAACCGTTGCCGTGTCGTTGGGGCCGGCCGAATTGCTTACGACAGCGCCCGGCAAGGCCCCACCCGATGCATCGGTGCCGTCGCCGGAGACGGTCACATTGACGATCGAAAGACCGTGCGGAAGCTGGTCCTTGAAGTCGAGCTTGGCTTTCTTCAGCGCCGCCTCGAGGGCAGGATTGGCAAAGCCTTGCGGATTGCCGCGCAGTCCGAAGGTCAAGGTATAGTAGACATAGTCGCAACTGCGCTGGCCACCGGTCTTGGTGAAGAACGGCACGACACGTCCGGGTTCCGGGTTGATGATGCGCGGATTGTCGAGCTGCAGCGGCTGTACATCCTGGCTGGTGACAGCCTGGACGGTCTGGGCGGCGGATGCCGGCAGTGCGGGCGCAAGGGCGACCGCGATCCCGGCCGCCATCAGCCAGCGCGCGCCGCGCCTGGCGAGTGACAGGGGTTTCATGATCGTCTCCATGACGGTTTTTGGGGATTTGGCCGCGAGCGGGGATGGGGCAAGACTGTTCATCTTTGCCTCCTCAACGTTCGCAGCTGACGGCTGGGGTCCGGAGCGGCAAGGTCATCTTGCAGCAAGGGTAGTAGCCACCCTTGTCCTTGTCGGACTTCCTGTAGAAGCAGAGTCCAACATCCACTCTGTCGCCCGGATAGTGGCCGGTGATGTCGATCGTGTAAGGCTTGCCCGGCGCATGTGACATAGGTGAGGTCACCGCGACGCCTGGCGTCCTGGATTGGGCCTTGATCGAATCACCGCCGAAGCCGGCATGGTCATGGAGATAGAGATCGGCCTCGAGACCGCGCGGCGTGCAGTAATACTGCACGTTCTCGACATCGAGACAGGGAGGCAGATTGCCCGGCGGCGGGAAATCCGGCGGGTAGAAGGGGGGCTCATAACCGCCCGGTATTTCCTGATAATAGCCGGCACGGCCCTCGCAGGGATGCCAGACGGCGACGTCGCCGACATGGCCTTCCACTTCGGGATCCTCGAAATAGCCGTCGAAATCGACGAACCAGGAGCCGAAGGGCGGCACGTTGGCCGGCTTGACCAGCTCCTTGGACGTGATCTGCACGCCGTGCACGGCAAGCGGCCCGCCCTCGGCGAGCTTTTCGGCGAACTCGGGGTTGTCGCGCAATTTGTCGCCTGTGCTGACCAAGGTCTGGGTGCAGACCGAGGTGTCGAGATTGCCGTCGGCATCGTAGCCATATTGCAGATCGAGGCCGCCGGCCGACTGCCTGTTGCCTTGCGGGAAGCCGACCGCATATTCCTGCGGCGCTTCCACCCAGACCGATTCCGTCGAGGGATCGTCGGGATTTTCCCTGAAGTAGCGGATGACCTCGCCTTTGCCGGAATCGGCGAAGCGGCTGTAATCATAGCGGTTTTCGATCGGGCCGCGCTGGGCGAGATACATGAAGCCGCTGTTGTCGAAAGCGATGTCGGTGACGGCGTAGTCCTTGTCGGCCTTCACAGTCAGTTCCCAGCGGGGATCGCCGGCGAAGGTGCCGTCTCGGGCAATGCCCACCGACCAGATTTCCGACTTTTCGCCAACCGAATAATAGAGCCGGCCGCCATGATAGGAGACGGCCCAGACGCGACGCTCGTCCTGGGTGTAGCCCCAGCTGTCGGGGTCCTCGGTGTCGAAGGCCGCGCCCTGTACGTCCATCACCGCGCCATCGTCGGCGACCGGGGCCAGCCCATGCGCCGGCCGGCCGGCGACGCCATGGTCGAACGTGTCGACCAGTCTGCCGCCGGCGTCGATGCGATGGATCAGGCCGGTGTCGAGATCGGAGGCAAAGAACTGCCGGTGGGCGGGATCGAAGGTGATATTGCCGATGCCAGGTCCGCTGTTGGTGTCGATGTCGGCGAATTTGGCGACCTGGCCGGTGATGCCGTCGATCTTCCAGATGGTGCCCGGTCCGCCGCCGTTTTCGGTGCCGAACTGGCCCTCCATGAAGATGGCGCCCGCCGTGCCGCGGCGCTGCCGCTCCGGCCTGCCGTCCTTGTCTGCGTCCGGCGTGACGATCTCAATGCCATGCAGCGAGGTGGCGGCGGCATAGAGGTTGGGAACGCCAGAGGGCACACCGTCGCGCACGCCGTCATCATAGGTGAGGCCGAACACCTCGCCGATCTGGCCTGCTGTCACCTCGAAAGGCGGCGGCGTGAAAACGAGCTGGCCCGAGGCCGGACCACCCAGGTGTGAAACGTCGAAGACGCGCAAGGTGGCGCGCGAGATGTCGATGAAGGTCTCGTCGACCGGATCGACGCCGGGCGGCAACCCCTCATCGACATTGGGGATGATGGTGCCGGGAAAGCCGGTGACCGCCATCGAGCCTGGATAGATAATCTGGGTTTCCTGCGCTTGGGCGGCCGCGCCCAGCCACAGGCTGGCGGCAAGCGCCAGAGCCAGCAGGCCGGCGGCCTGCAATGCACCGCGCAAGCGGTTGTCGAACTCAAGAAAAGGCACGAACGCGCCGCGGATGCGAGACATGACACTACCCCCGTAGTCCAGGGGAGAGACGTCCGGACTTGCCGCGCAAATCAGGGCAAGGCGCGGTGGTCCGGCTCGTTCTTCCCTGATCGAATTGTCTGCTTTCCTCATAGTGACGATACGCCTGCTCCTGCGCAGGGTCAACGGAATCAGCGGGAAGCCCAGCGCATCGACCCCGTCCCGAAGGCGGTGGTCGCGCCGAGCTCCTGTTGGTCCCGGAGACCATGGAGTCTCTGGGTTGCTGGTCATGGGGGCTTCCTTTCCGGGGCCGCACCATGCGGCACCTGGACATCAGTCGCGGGCCGGCGCGGAAAGGTTCACGGAAGCGTTGCGCAGAATGCTTGCGCGCGATGCCGCCTGTTCTTATATACGCGCCAAGCCGTGCGGCGCCGGAGAACCGGTGGATGGACGGTATTTCTTGTGAACAGGGGCTTTCGTCGGAACGCCTTACCGGGTCCTGAGAGCCTGCTTAGCGGAGAGACTAGAAAAATGGCAAAAGTAATCGGTATCGATCTCGGCACCACCAATTCGTGCATCGCCATCATGGATGGCAAGGAGCCGAAGGTAATCGAGAATGCGGAAGGCGCGCGCACGACGCCTTCCATCGTCGCCATCTCGGGCGACGGCGAACGTCTCGTTGGCCAGCCAGCCAAGCGCCAGGCGGTCACCAATCCTGAAAACACCATCTTCGCGGTCAAGCGCCTGATCGGCCGCCGCTATGACGATCCGGTGACGGAGAAGGACAAGAAGCTTGTCCCCTACAAGATCGTCAAGGGCGACAATGGCGATGCCTGGGTCGAGGCCGGCGGCAAGAAGCAGTCGCCCTCGCAGATCTCGGCCATGATCCTGCAGAAGATGAAGGAAACGGCGGAGGCCTATCTCGGCGAGAAGGTCGAGAAGGCGGTCATCACCGTTCCGGCCTATTTCAACGACGCCCAGCGCCAGGCCACCAAGGACGCCGGCAAGATCGCCGGCCTGGAAGTGCTGCGCATCATCAACGAGCCGACAGCGGCAGCGCTCGCCTATGGCCTTGACAAGAAGGAAGGCAAGACCATTGCCGTCTATGACCTTGGCGGCGGCACGTTCGACATTTCGGTGCTCGAAATCGGCGACGGCGTGTTCGAGGTGAAGTCGACCAATGGCGACACCTTCCTCGGCGGCGAGGATTTCGACATGCGCCTGGTCGAATATCTGGCGGCCGAGTTCAAGAAGGAACAGGGCATCGACCTGAAGAACGACAAGCTCGCCCTGCAGCGCCTCAAGGAGGCGGCTGAAAAGGCCAAGATCGAGCTGTCGTCGACGACGCAGACCGAAATCAACCTGCCCTTCATCACCGCCGACGCGACCGGACCGAAGCACCTGACGCTGAAGCTGACGCGCGCCAAGTTCGAAAGCCTGGTCGAAGACCTCGTCCAGCGCACCATCGAGCCGTGCAAGGCGGCGCTCAAGGATGCCGGCCTGAAGGCTGGCGAGATCGACGAAGTGGTCCTGGTCGGCGGCATGACCCGCATGCCCAAGATCCAGGAGATCGTGAAGCAGTTCTTCGGCAAGGAGCCGCACAAGGGCGTCAACCCGGATGAGGTCGTCGCACTCGGTGCCGCCATCCAGGCCGGCGTGCTGCAGGGCGACGTCAAGGACGTGCTGTTGCTCGACGTGACGCCGCTGTCGCTCGGCATCGAGACGCTGGGCGGCGTGTTCACCCGGCTGATCGAGCGCAACACGACGATCCCGACCAAGAAGAGCCAGGTGTTCTCGACGGCCGAAGACAGCCAGTCCGCCGTGACCATCCGCGTCTTCCAAGGCGAGCGTGAAATGGCCGCCGACAACAAGGCGCTTGGCCAGTTCGACCTGGTCGGCATTCCGCCGGCGCCGCGCGGCGTGCCGCAGATCGAGGTCACGTTCGACATCGACGCCAACGGCATCGTCAACGTCTCGGCCAAGGACAAAGGCACCGGCAAGGAGCACCAAATCCGCATCCAGGCGTCGGGTGGACTTTCCGACGCCGACATCGAGAAGATGGTCAAGGATGCCGAGGCCAATGCCGATACCGACAAGAAGCGTCGCGCCGTCGTCGAGGCCCGCAATCAGGCCGAAGCGCTGGTGCATTCGTCGGAGAAGTCGCTGAAGGAATATGGCGACAAGGTCTCGGAGACCGAGCGCACGGCGATTTCGGACGCGATCGCGGCGCTGAAGGCCGCTGCCGAGGGCGACGATCCGGCCGACATCGAGGCCAAGAGCCAGGTGCTTGCCGAAGCTTCCATGAAGCTTGGCCAGGCCATGTACGAGGCCTCGCAGAAGGAAGCGGCGGAAGCCGACGCCAAGGCGGATGCCGCCAAGGACTCTGACGTGGTCGACGCCGATTTCGAAGAAATCGACGAAGATGACGACAAGAAGAAGTCGGCCTGAGCGGCTTGACGGCAAGACAATGCGAAAAGCCCGGCGCAAGGCCGGGCTTTTTTGCAACCCTCGCTGAAAAAGTGCGAGCACTGCCGAAAAAATCACTGAAAACCACGGACAAGTTCGCGCCGGCCCTAGCATACGGGCAGCACCGCTCCTAAATCGAAACAACGTGCCGGCAACCGACGCAACATTGCATCAAGACGTTGAATATCCGGACTGCGGGAAAAAATGAAAGCTGATTTCTACGAAACGCTGGGCGTGCAGAAGGGCGCCGACGAGAAGGAGCTCAAGAGCGCTTTTCGCAAGCTGGCCATGCAATTCCATCCCGACCGCAACCCCGGCGATCATTCCTGCGAGCACAAGTTCAAGGAAATCAACGAAGCCTACGAGACGCTGAAGGACCCGCAGAAGCGCGCGGCCTATGACCGTTTCGGCCATGCCGCCTTCGAGCAGGGTGGGATGAATGGCGCGCAGGGCTTTGGCGCCGGCGGCTTCGCCGACATCTTCGAGGACATTTTCGGCGACATGATGGGCGGCCGCCAGCGCCGCTCTTCCGGTGGCCGCGAGCGCGGCGCCGACCTGCGCTACAACATGGAAATCTCGCTGGAGGAAGCCTTCGCGGGAAAGACCGCGCAAATCCGCGTGCCGGCTTCGATCTCCTGCACCGAATGCTCCGGCAGCGGCGCCAAGCCGGGCACCCAGCCGGTCACCTGCTCGATGTGCAACGGCCACGGCAAGGTGCGCGCCACGCAAGGGTTTTTCTCGATCGAGCGGACCTGCCCGCAATGCCAGGGCCGTGGCCAGACAATCAAGGATCCCTGCCCGAAATGCGCCGGCCAGGGCCGTGTCACCGAGGAGCGTTCGCTGTCGGTCAACATCCCGGCCGGCATCGAGGACGGTACCCGCATCCGCTTGGCCAATGAGGGTGAGGCCGGGCTGCGCGGCGGGCCATCGGGCGACCTCTATATCTTTCTGGCGGTCAAGCCGCACGAATTCTTCCAGCGCGACGGCGCCGATCTTTATTGCAAGGTGCCGATCTCGATGACCACCGCCGCACTTGGCGGCTCCTTCGAGGTGACGACGCTCGACGGCACGCAGACCAAGGTGAAGGTGACCGAAGGTACGCAGAACGGACGCCAGTTCAGGCTCAAGGGCAAGGGCATGCCGGTGCTGCGCCAGCCCAATGTCGGCGACCTCTACATCCAGACCGCGGTCGAGACGCCGCAGAACCTGTCGCGCCGCCAGCGCGAATTGCTGGAAGAGTTCGAACAGCTTTCCTCGCAGGACAATTCGCCCCAATCGAGCGGCTTTTTCGCCCGCATGAAGGACTTTTTCGAGTCTTTCGGCGAGCATTGAGACGCGACGAAAACTATCTTATCCACGCCATAGGCAAGGCCGCGCCTTGCCTTGCGTCATCCAGATGTTAAGTAGTTTCAAGGGGCGCGCTGAGGAGAGCTTGCATGGCACGTGGTCACGGACTGCGGAAGGCGTTTGCCGAGAAGTTCGACGACGAACTCAAATTCTTCAAGGGCTGGATCGACAAGCCGAAGACAGTCGGCTCGATCGTTCCGACCAGTTCGATCACCGCGCGCAAGATGGCCTCGATCGTCAATCCGAAGTCCGGCCTGCCGGTGCTCGAGGTCGGCCCCGGCACCGGTGTCATCACCCGCGCCATCCTCGCCCAGGGCGTGCGGCCCGAAAACCTCTACGCGGTCGAATATTCCACCGATTTCGTGCGCCACCTGCGCCAGATCTACCCCGGCGTCAACGTCATCGAGGGCGATGCCTTCAACCTCAACGCCACGCTTGGCGAGAGGAGCGGGATGATCTTCGACAGCGTCGTTTCCGGCGTGCCGCTGCTCAATTTCCCGGTCGCCCAGCGCATCGCCTATATCGAGAGCCTGCTCGATCGCATTCCGGTCGGCCGGCCGATCGTGCAGCTGACCTATGGTCCGATGTCGCCGATCCCGGCCGGCCGCGGCGACTACACGGTGAAGCATTTCGACTTCATCTTCCGCAACATCCCCCCGACGCAGCTTTGGATCTACCGGCGCGAAGCGCATTAGAAGAGAAGGCAGTAGGGGAGTAGGGCAGTAAGGGAGTAGGGGGAAAAGATTGGCTAGGGAACCATTCCTACTGCCCTACTGCCCTACTGCCCTACTGCCCTACTGCCCTACTGCCCTACTGCCCTACTGCCCTAC
>NZ_JAIUIL010000021.1:0-7668 GCF_020165595.1 Mesorhizobium sp. BR-1-1-10
GTGAAGGTGTCGGTGGTCGTGTCGCCGACATTGAGCGCCTGGACCGTGGCGTTGCCGTTGTCGAGCGTATAGGTCCACTGGCCGTCGGCGCCGAGCTGATAGGTGCCGAGGCCGCCGGTGCTTGCCGTGCCGGCGGGAGCCGTCTGCCAGCTGTCGGTCGCATTGTCGACATCGGTGTCGTTGAGATCGCCGCTCGCCGTCGGCGTCCCGGGAATGGCGTTGGCCACGCCGCCGGCCTCGGTCACTGCGCCGTTCGCCGTGCCGGTGATGACGGCCGCGTCGTTGGTGCCGTGGATGGTGATCGTCACCACCTGGGCGGTGCCGTCGGCGGTATGAGCGGTGAAGGTGTCGGTGGTCGTGTCGCCGACATTGAGCGCCTGGACCGTGGCGTTGCCGTTGTCGAGCGTATAGGTCCAGACGCCACCCGTGGTCATCTGATACGTGCCGTAGCCATGGTCACTTGCATGTCCGGCCGCGACGGCCTGGAATGTATTGGGTGTGTTGTCGACGTCGGTGTCGGTGAGCGTGCCGCTCGCCGTCGGCGTCCCAGGAACTCCATTGCCGACGCCACCCGCCTCGATCACTGCGCCCGTAGAGACTCCGGAAATCACGGCCGCGTCGTTGGTTCCGGCGAACTGTACCGTGGCGGTTGCCCAACTGAGCGTTCCATTGCCGAGCCGAATTGAATAGATAAACGTGTCAGTCAGGTATTGCCCTGCATTCAAGTTTTGTAATTGCGTCTTGAAAGCCGCTGTTAAGGTAGCCGCGTCGTATCCAACGAGTCCGTCGGATGTGATCCAGATTTTCGCGCCGTTAGAACTTGTGTCGGAGCTGCCGATTTCGCTCCGCGCCGAGTCTTGTGTCAACAAATCAGCAGCGGAGTATCCACTCATCGCGCCTGTATTGTTGATCCCGTTGTCGACCGACCAAAGCGTCTTGGCGTTCCCGCCGAGATCGTTGGCCATCACATTCAGGAAGATGGGCTGAGAACTATCCTCATTAAGCCCGGTGGTGCTGCTGGTGAACAGGTCGTCCTTTGCCTGCGGTGTATTGGAGAATGACGCCGTGGTGCCGCCGGCACCGGTGACCTGAGTAGCCATTTTCAACCCCTGTTTCTGTAGCAGACGCCCCAACGCCTGTTTGTTAATAGTCCTGTACGACCACGCTCTGTCCGAGCATCGATCCCAAAGTCGCCACACAGCTGGGTTGAAAGCGAGTGCGGCGCATCATCAGCGAGCCTGCCGGACAAGCAGTGCCGGCTGGAGCTAGCGGATGATGATCGCATGATGGCGGCTGCGACGGCGTTGTCGCAGCGCTACGTCTCCCAACCCAATTGCATCGCCTAAATCGCCGGTTTCCGATCAAGAGATTTTAGACAATGCTTATATTAGGAGATTATTAACTCTACTGGGGAGGAAGCGTCAACGTCCAACTTGGGCGAACGGTTAATATTCAACATGAAGGAGCTGCAGCCACCCGGATCGGCTTGTGAGATCGAACGAGCGCACGCCTAATATGAGCCAGCGCGGCAGAAGATGCGGGGCAGGGTAACGAGAGCCCGCCAGCGCACTAACGCTGGACCTTGACCGCTGCCACGGGCGAGCCGGACATCCGGAAGCCTCACGCTCCAACGCAGATCACTCCAAGGATGACAAGGCGCGAAGCAGATCTTGCCTTTGTGCACGCCGTTTTACGCCGTAGCCCCCTTCTTAAAGGTCTTTACCTCGTAAGGGACTTGGGCAGATCGGACTTGCCAGATTGGAGATGAAGATACCAGTTCAGCGAAAGTGAGATACGACACGAGAACAATTCTCGATGGCGAAAATCGCCGCCGAATCTACGCGATTGCCGCTCCTTCATTCCCACTCGATTGTGCCAGGCGGCTTCGACGTGACGTCATACACCACGCGGTTGATGCCGCGGACTTCATTGATGATGCGGGTGGCGGCGGCGCCCAGGAAGGCCATGTCGTAGTGGTAGAAGTCAGCCGTCATGCCGTCGACGGAGGTCACGGCGCGTAGCGCGCAGACGAATTCGTAGGTGCGACCGTCGCCCATGACGCCGACAGTCTGCACCGGCAGCAGCACGGCGAAGGCCTGCCAGATCGCGTCATAGAGGCCGGCCTTGCGGATTTCGTCGAGATAGATTGCATCGGCCTCGCGCAGGATCTCCAGCTTTTCCCGCGTGATGCCGCCCGGGCAGCGGATGGCGAGGCCGGGGCCAGGGAACGGATGGCGTCCGATGAAGCTTTCGGGCAGGCCGAGTTCCTTGCCCAGCGCCCTCACCTCGTCCTTGAACAGTTCGCGCAACGGCTCGACCAGTTGCATGTTCATGCGCTCGGGCAGGCCGCCGACATTGTGGTGGGACTTGATGGTGACGGAGGGGCCGCCGGTGAAGGAGACGCTCTCGATGACGTCGGGATAGAGCGTGCCTTGCGCCAGGAAATCGGCGCCGCCGAGCTTCTTGGCCTCGTCCTCGAACACTTCGATGAACAACCGGCCAATGGTCTTGCGCTTCTTTTCCGGGTCGGACTCGCCTTCCATGGCAGAGATGAATTTTTCCGAGGCGTCGACCAGGATCAAAGGCAGATTGTAGTGCTGGCGGAACATCGCCACCACACCAGCGGCCTCGTCCTTGCGCATCAGGCCATGGTCGACGAGGATGCAGGTCAGCTGGTCGCCGACCGCCTCGTGGATGAGCAGCGCCGCCACCGAGGAATCCACGCCGCCCGACAGCGCGCAGATGACCTTGCCCTTGCCGACCTGCTTGCGGATCGCCTCGACCGCGTGCTCGCGATAGGCGCGCATCGTCCAGTCGCCTTCGATGCCGGCGATGTTGTGGACGAAGTTCCTGAGCAGCCTCGCACCATCCGGCGTATGCACCACCTCGGGATGGAACATGATGCCGTACATCCTGCGTTCGACATTGCCGAAGATGGCGAAGGGCGAGCTTTCCGATTTGCCGAACACCTCGAAGCCAGGCGGCAGGGCGATGACGCGATCGCCATGACTCATCCACACCTGATGGCGCTGGCCTGTGGCCCACAGGCCCTCGAATAGCGGGCTGTCCTTCTCGATCTCGACAAAGGCGCGGCCGAATTCGCGATGGTTGGAGCTTTCGGCGACGCCACCCATCTGCACGCACATGGCCATCTGGCCATAGCAGATGCCAAGCACAGGCACGCCGGCATCGAAGACGATCTGCGGCGCGCGCGGGCTGCCGATATCGGACGTCGAAGCCGGGCCGCCGGACAGGATGACCGCTTTCGGGTTGATGCGCTTGAATGCCGCCTCGGCCGACTGGAACGGCACGATCTCGGAAAACACGCCGGCCTCGCGGATGCGGCGGGCGATGAGCTGCGTAAACTGGCTGCCGAAATCGACAATCAGGACGGTGTCGGTGTGATTGGCTGTCGTCATGGCGAGCCTTTAGAGAAAGAAACGAGTCTGCGCAATGGGTTGCGTCGCCTGACTTTCAGAGCGGTATCGCCTCGTCACCAGGTGAATCCGGCCGGAGCAAGCCCGAACCGATCGCCTGTTCGAGCCGCATGACGGCGTCGGCCAGCTTTTCATCGATGACGTGCAGATATTCGGTCCAGTCGCCGACGTGCCTGAGATCAGCCGCGCCGTCGGAAATACCGCGCAGCCCGATGAGCGGGATGTCGAAAAGCTGACAGGCGCGCAAGCAGGCGAAGGTCTCCATGTCGACCATGTCGGCGGCGATCGCTTCGTACGCCGCGCCGGTAATGACGGCGCCGCCGGTCGACAGTGTCGCCTCCTTGATTTCGGGAATACGCAACGGCAACGGTACGATCACCGGCAGGTCGAGAAACGGCGTCGCGCCTTTTTCGAAGCCCAGCGGCGAGGCATCGATGTCGCGATAGCTGACGGAGACGGCCTGGTAGATTTCGGTCTGCTCCAGGGTCCGGCTGCCAGCAGAGCCGAGCGATACCACCAGATCGGGCAATGCCTTGTCCGACTTCAACCAGGACAGTTCGGCGCCCAGCCTGACGCCGGCCTCGACCGGGCCCACACCCGTCATCAGCGGCGTGAACAGTCGCTGCAGATGCTGGCCATATTCGGCCCGCGCCGCCATGACGAAGAGGACATCCTTGCCGCCAATGCGCACGACGTTGCCAGTCATGGCGATCCTCCTGCTTGCGCTACATTATGGCCAACGGCATGGCCGCTGCCGGCGGCAGCTCCGTGCCGCCGGCACGATTAAATTCGCCCGCGGCGAACCGGCCACTCACCCAGCGATACCATCGCGGCCTAGCACCGTCATCATCGTCCCGGTCATGGTGGCGATCAGCTTGGCCTCGCCGTCGGCGGCGAAGGCATAGGCCTGGCCGTCGGCAACGATGATGGTACGGCCGGGTTTGGTCACCGAACCGCGGAACAAAAAACGCTCGCCCCGGCCCGGCGCCAGAAGGTTGACCTTGAATTCGATGGTCAGCACGCCGGAATTCTCCGGCATGAGCGAGAACGCCGCATAGCCGCAAGCCGAGTCCAGCGCCGTCGAAATGACGCCGGCATGCAGGAACCCATGCTGCTGGGTCAGCGCCGCCGAATAAGGCATCTCGATCTCGATGATGCCGGGGGTCACCAATGTCAGTTCGGCGCCGATCGTCGCCATCGCCTGCTGGCGGGCGAAGGACGCCCTGACGCGATCCTCATAGTCCGGAGCCGGTACGATCTTTGCTGCCATCGCCGTTGCCTTCACGTTTGACGGGAAAGCTTATCGCAGAGGCATGAGCGGCAGGCAAATGCTTTTGCTGCACTGCAGCAAACCGCATCGAACGCCACCTAGTTCAGCCAAAGAAGCGAGGCGTTGAGCAAGGTGGCGAACGCCACCCACGCCGCGTAGGGCACGAAAAGCCAGGCGGCGAGCCGATCGCGGGTCCAGACGCTTGCGATAAACAGCGCGATGACGGCCAGAAGAAGCACGATGATGACCAGAGCAGGCCCCATCATTTTTGCGCCGAAGAAGATTGGCGACCACACGAAATTCAGGACGAGCTGAGCGCCCCAGATCTTCATCGCGGTGCCGGCCGGGTCCCGCAACCATGTCCGCCAGCCGGCCACGGCGATCAGCACATAGAGCAGTGTCCAGGCAGGCGCGAAAATCCAGTTGGGCGGATTGAAGGAAGGCTTGGCCAGCGATGCATACCAGGCACCTGGCAAGGTGGCGAAACCGATCAGCAGGCCTCCGCCCAGCACCAGGACGAGGAACAGCAGAAGCGACAGATATCTTTGCAAGCACTCACCCTGTGGCGGCGCAACGCCGCGCATCTGCAATTGGGGCGCTGCGGGCAGCTGTCAACGACAGCGTCAGTTCGCCCGGCGCAAGGCGCAAAAATAAAATCCGTCTGTGCCGCTCAACGCCGGCGAGAGCGAAATGCCACCCAGGGCACCGATCCGCATCGCGGCGGTATGGCCGGGAAAACGGCTGTCCCAGAGCTGGCGATGATCGACCGGGGCAAAGCCGCCGTGCCGCTCGCGAAACGCGGCGATTTGTTCACCGTTCTCCTCGTCGAACACGGAGCAGGTTACGTAGACCAGCAGGCCACCGGGTTTGACGTAGGTTCTGGCGGCATCGAGGATCGTCGCCTGCTCGCCCTTGCGGGCATCAAGCTGTCTCTGCGTCAGCCGCCATTTGGCGTCGGGACGCCGCCGCCAGGTGCCGCTGCCGGTGCAGGGCGCGTCGACCAGCACGATGTCCATGTGGCCGGTCAATGGGGCAAGCTCGGCCGGCTTGGTGGTGACCTGCACATTGCGGTTTTCCGAGCGGCGAATGCGGTCGAAGATTGGCGCCAGCCGCGCCTTTTCGGCATCGTGAGCGAAGATTTGACCGTGGTTGTCCATCGCCGCCGACAACGCCAGCGTCTTGCCGCCTGCGCCGGCGCAGAAATCGAGCACCTGCATGCCAGCCGTCGCGCCGGCAAGCGCCGCCGCAATTTGCGACCCCTCGTCCTGGACCTCGAACCAGCCTTTCTGAAAGGCCGGCTCGGCTTGCACGTTCGGATGCCGGCCGTCACCGTCGATCGGCGGGATGCGGATGCCGTAGGGTGCGATCCGTGCGGCACTGGCACCGGTCTGCGCGAGTTCGGCCAACACCTTGGCGCGATTGGCCTGCAGCGTGTTGACCCGGATGTCGAGCGGCGGACGTGTGGCGAGCGCCGCGCCCTCCTCGACCCATGTCTCGCCGAAGGCTCGCTCGAAAAGCGGTTCGCACCAATCGGGAATGTCGGCGCGAACAGCGGGCGGCGCGTCGGCAAGCCGGCGTTCCGCCATTGCCTGGAGTTCCGTGGCGCTCAGCAGCGGCGGCGCGAATTTGTCACCTTCGAGCGCTGCGTTGAGCGACTGCGCCGTCTGGCTCCATTCGAGCAGCAGCGCCCCGAAGCCGATGGCACGCGGCGTGTCTTCGCCCAGCAACCAGCCGGCGGAGCGCTTGCGGCGCAGCGCGTCGTAGACGATGTTGCCGATCGCGGCGCGATCCCCACCGCCGGCGAAGCGATGGGACAGGCCCCAATCCTTCAGCGCGTCGGCCACCGGCCGGTGACGCCGACCAATGTCCTCCAGCACTTCAATGGCCGCAGCCAGCCGTCCGCCCAGTCGCATTCGTCATTCCATCAATCGAGCACATTATCCGGTCTGCTCTTAAAGCCTTTCACGTCCGGATTGAACCCCGCCCGGCTTCGCCGCGAGCGCAAGCTGGCGGTGATCGGCGAAACCTGTCCGACCGGTAAATCTTCGCGGCGGTTAGAAGCAGGCGGACTAGTAGATACAAGATCTCTAATGTTCTTAACTGGCGGCCGGAAGGACGGCGTGTGGCGCTACAGCTCTGCTTTCCAAGTTTTTCGGTTGGGAATACTCTTGCCGTCATGATTCGCGGCGCGGAAAACGTGGACCGGCGGATCGTCACGAGGAGAGGGCAATGAAGATTTATCTGGCGGAAGTTCTAGGCACATTTCTGTTGGTGTTCATCGGTACGGCGTCCGTGGTGACGGGGGGCTTCGGCGGCGCGCTGCCGCTTGGCCAGGAAGGCATCGGTCTGGCATTCGGCATCGGCCTCATCGCGGCGGCCTATGCGATCGGCCCGATTTCGGGCGCGCATCTCAATCCGGCGGTGACGCTCGGCGTGTTCCTGGCTGGCCGGCTGCCGGCCAAGGACGTCATCCCCTATTGGATCGCGCAGATCATCGGTGCCATCATCGCCTCGCTGGCGTTGTGGATCATCGTTTCCGGCCAGACCGGCGGCCATACCGGCGGCTTCGGCGCCAATGGCTGGGACGAGACGAAATGGGGCATGAGCTCGGCGTTCCTGTGGGAGCTGATCGGCACCTTCACCTTCGTCACGGTGATCCTTGGCGTTACCGCTGAAAAACACTCGACGGCGTTTGCCGGCCTGGTCATCGGCCTGACGCTAGCGGGCATTCACTTCGCCATGATCCCGGTCACCGGTACCTCGGTCAATCCGGCGCGCTCGATCGGCCCGGCGCTGTTTACCGGCGGTGCCGCACTCAGCCAGCTCTGGTTGTTCATCGTCGCACCGCTGATCGGCGGCGCCATTGCCGGCGTCGTCGCCAAGGCGCGTGTCTTCGAGAAGGATTGATTCCAGAGCCTGAATGCAAGAGGCGCGGGCCCGGGCCCCCGCCGCGTTAGTAGG